>NZ_JALJEA010000006.1:0-391152 GCF_023242405.1 Pseudomonas sp. MWU12-3088 | reverse complement strand
TTGAAAGAGTGAGCCGGGCGTCGTGATCGCAACCGCTGGGGAAATCCTTCTGAAATGACCGCGCGGTTTTTGGTATGGTGCAGCTCGTTTTTAACGGACTGATGTCTCGCCCACGGATCGGCGCTCATTTTGTCAAAGAGTTGCTGCAGAAATGCCTGAACCAATCCCCATCAAGGATCACGAAAAAGAGACACGCCTGGTCAACAAACGGCTGGTTGCCTGTGCCTTGTTCGTCTTCGCAATAAGCTGTGCGCTCGTGGTGCGCCTGTACATCCTGCAAGTGGTTGAGTTCGACTACCACTCGACCATCTCCGAAAACAACCGTGTCCATGTCCTGCCAATTCCGCCAACACGCGGGCTGATTTACGACCGCAACGGCATACTGTTGGCCGACAACCGTCCCAGTTACAACCTGATCATCACCCGCGAACGTGCCACTGATGTCAATCAGGAGCTGGACGAAGTCATCAGTCTCCTGCACCTGCCCGCCGAAGATCGTTCGGTCTTCGACAAGGCCATGAAGCAGTCGCGTCACCCGTTTACACCGGTGACCCTGTTCTATGAACTGACCGAAGAACAGATTGCCGTGCTGGCAGTCAACGAGTTCCGTTTGCCGGGGCTGGATGTCGAACCGCAGTTCGTTCGTCACTACCCGCTCGGCGCGCACTTCGCTCACTCGATCGGCTATGTCGGTCGCATCAACGAAAAAGAATCCAAGACGCTCGACTCCGTCGAGTACCGCGGCACCCAATCCATCGGCAAGACGGGCGTAGAGCGCTTCTACGAAGCACAACTGCACGGCCATGTCGGTTACGAGGAAGTGGAAACCAACGCTCAGGGCCGCGTACTGCGTGTCCTCAAGCACACCGATCCAGTGCCCGGCAAAAACATCGTCCTGAGCCTCGACGTCAAGCTTCAGGAAGCCGCCGAAGCCGCATTGGGCGATCGTCGCGGTTCAGTGGTCGCACTGGACCCTTCGACTGGCGAAGTGCTGGCCATGGTCAGCAACCCCAGCTTCGACCCGAATCTGTTCGTGACCGGTATCAGCTCCAAGGAATATTCCGCGCTGCGTGACTCCATTGACCGACCGCTGTTCAACCGCGTGCTACGCGGCTTGTACGCGCCCGGTTCGACGATCAAGCCCGAGGTGGCCATTGCCGGGCTCGACGCCGGCGTGGTCACGCCTCAGACCCGCGTCTTCGATCCTGGCTACTACCAGCTGCCGGACTTCGATCACAAGTACCGCAACTGGAACCACAGCGGCGACGGCTGGGTGGACATGGACGCGGCGATCATGCGCTCCAACGACACTTACTTCTACGACCTGGCGCACAAGCTCGGCATCGATCGCCTGCACGACTACATGGCGATGTTCGGCCTCGGCGAGAAAGTCTCGCTCGACATGTTCGAAGAGTCGCCCGGCCTGATGCCCTCCCAGGCCTGGAAGCGCGCCACCCGGCGTCAGGCGTGGTTCCCTGGTGAGACGGTGATTCTCGGCATCGGCCAGGGCTACATGCAGGTCACGCCGCTGCAATTGGCTCAGGCCACCGCGCTGATCGCCAACAAGGGCGTCTGGAATCGTCCGCACCTGGCCAAGACCGTCGACGGTGTGCCGCCTGTGGACGAACACCCGATGCCAAACATCCTGCTCAAGGATCCGCGTGACTGGGATCAGGTCAACCACGGCATGCAGATGGTGATGCACGACGCCCGAGGTATCGCCCGCGCCGCTGCCGCCGGCGCGCAATACCGCATCGCCGGCAAGAGTGGTACGGCGCAGGTGGTGGCGATCAAGCAGGGTGAGCGCTACAACCGCGAGAAAACCCTCGAGCGCCATCGTGACAACGCTTTGTTCGTCGGGTTTGCCCCGGCCGAGCATCCGAAGATCGCGATTTCTGTGATGATCGAGAACGGCGAGGCCGGTGGCCGAGTCGCAGGTCCCGTGGTGCGGCAGATCATGGACGCCTGGCTACTCGACCAGGATGGTCACCTCAAGCCGCAGTACGCGGCGCCGACCAAGGCACCAGGCGATCCTCACGTGTAATCCGCCACAGCTTCACAGCACAGGCTCACGCAAGCTGAGCATGTGCTGGAAGCTGTCGAGGAACACCGTTTCCGCCTGAGTCATCTTCTGTTCGCGATTCCACAGTAGCTGGATATCGAAATCCACCACCCCGTCCTCCGGCGGCAAGCGCCACAGCAAGCCCTGTTCGACATCCCGACGGACCAGGTGAGTCGGCAGACAGCCAATGCCGAACCCTGCACAGATCAAGCGGTAAATCTCTTCGAAACTGGTGGAGGAGGCGACGATCTTGCCGGTAAATCCCTGCTGGTCACGAAACAGCGTCAACGGCGAAAGATTGCCGCCAAGCTGATCGCTGGTGAAGCTGACAAAGTTCTCCGCCGCCAGTTGTTCCAACGTCAGATTCTGCTGTCCGAACAGTCGATGCCGCTGCCCGCAAAAGTACGCATAGCGCTCACGAAAAAGCACCCGTTGCTCCAGTCGGGGCTGTGGCAAGCGACATAAACCGACGCCGACCGTAGCGGTCTTCTGCAGCAGTGAACTGATGATGTTCGAGCTGCCCATCACTTCGACTTCCAGCTCGATTTTCGGGTGAGTTTCGTGGAAGTCCGCAAGAAACTCGTCGTAATGCCGCGCCTGTACACCACTGACGGTGAGGATGCGGATCTTGCCGACAACGTCGTCATGGCGGTTCTCGACCACGGTGCCCAAACGGGAAATATCGCCGTAGATATCCGCCGCAATCCGCAGGACTTCCTCCCCGGTTTCCGTCAGATCAAAGCGCCGTCCGCTGCGCGCAATCAACACACAATCCAGTTGTTCCTCGAGACGTTTCAACGCCTGACTGACCGCCGACTGAGTGATGTGCAATCGCGCAGCGGCGCGGCTCATGCTGCCTTCCTGACCGATCACCAGGTACGTGCGCAGCAGGTTCCAGTCGAGCCGGTCGTTGAGAAAACGTCGGCCGATCCAGGGATTCGAGGAAGAGCTCATGCAGTAGCCACGCTAATAGTAAAGATAAGATTTTGAAAATTGACTAATCCTGTCACGGAGGCGATAAAGCCCACAAGCGCCACAGAGCGCGACCGTCAGCCGCCTCGACACCTGCCCAAAACTATAAATACACAGGGTTCTTGCATGCACACCACCGCTCAGCCGCGTCGCGCCGCGGCCGCTGCCTTCATTGGCACGACCATCGAATTCTACGATTTCTACATCTATGCCACCGCCGCGGCGCTGGTGCTCGGGCAAGTGTTCTTTCCCAGCAGCGACCCGGTGACCAGCACGCTCGCCGCGTTCGGCAGTTTCGCCGTTGGTTTCATCGCCCGCCCGATGGCCGGCATGGTGTTCGGACACCTGGGCGACCGTCTCGGCCGCAAGAAAATGCTGCTGGTGACCATGGCACTGATGGGCCTGGCCACCGCCGGCATCGGTCTGCTGCCGAGTTACGCCAGCGTCGGCATCTGGGCGCCGATCGGTCTGATAACCCTGCGCTTGATTCAGGGCATCTCCGTTGGCGGCGAGTGGGGCGGCGCGGTGCTAATGGCCAGCGAGCACGCCCCGGCCAAACGCAAGACCTTCTACGCCTCGTTCGCCCAGCTCGGCAGCCCGGCGGGTTTGCTGCTGGCACTGATCGCGTTCCGTCTGGTGACGTCGCTGTCGCCGGAAGACTTCCTCGCCTGGGGCTGGCGTCTGCCGTTTCTCGCAAGCGGTGTGCTGATGATGGTCGGCTTGATGATCCGCTCCGGGGTGCATGAATCGCCGGAATTCGCCAAGGCCAAGGACAATAACGAAACCGCCAAATACCCGGTGAAGGACGTGATTCGTCAGTGCTGGCGGCAGATCCTGTTCGCCGCTGCCGCCGTGACTATCGGCTCGGCCGGTTTCTTCTTCACCAACACCTTCATGATCACCTACGTCACCCAATATCAGGGCATTCCACGAGCGACCATTCTCGACTGCCTGTTCCTGGTGACGATCATCCAATTGCTTTCGCAACCGCTGTCGGCGCTGCTCGCCGAGCGCATCGGCGAAGGGCGGTTTCTGATGCTGGTCGCATTGCTGTGCATGGTCACGCCATACCCGATGTTCCTGCTGGTCGGCACTCAAAACATTCTGTTGATGACCCTCGGCATCGCCGTCGCGGTGGTGATCCTCTCCGCGCTGTACGCGGTAATCGCCGGGTACATGACCCAGGCGTTCCCGGTGCACCTGCGCTACTCGGGCATTTCCATCGCTTACCAGTTGAGCTGCGCGGTCGCCGGGGGCACCACGCCACTGATCGGCACGCTGCTGGCCAGCAAGTTTTCCGGGCAATGGCTGCCGTTGGCGGTGTTCTTCACGCTGCTGTCCGCTCTTTCCCTGATCGGTGTCTGTGGCCTCGCGCGTCTACGGGCCCACCCGGTCGTCCTTCACACAAGCAAAGAGGTGTATTCGTGAGTAAGCCCGCCCACATTGACCCGATCGAATGGCAAGCCCGTTGCGAGCTCGCCGCGCTGTATCGCTTGATCGCGCACTTTCGCATGACCGACCTGATCGACACCCACATCACCCTGCGGATTCCGGGGCCGGAGCATCATTTCCTGATCAACCGCTACGGCGTGATCTTCGACCGCATGCGCGCCTCCGATCTGGTGCGCATCGATCAGGACGGGCGCATCGTCGACCCTGAATATGCAGGGCATCGGGTCAATGCCGCCGGCTTCGTGATTCACTCGGCGATCCACATGGCGCGGCCGGATCTGAACTGCGTGATCCACACCCACACCGCCGCCGGCATGGCCGTCGCCGCGCAGAAACAGGGCCTGCTGCCGATCAGTCAGCACGCGCTGAAGTTCTACGGAAAACTTGCTTACCACACCTACGAAGGCATCGCGCTGTCGCTGGATGAGCGCGAGCGTTTGATCGCCGATCTCGGCCCGCATCGCGCGATGATCTTGCGCAATCACGGTTTGCTGGTCGGCGGTTCCGGTGTGGCCCAGGCTTTCCAGGAAATCCACTTTCTGGAGCGTGCCTGTCAGGCTCAAGTGCAGGCGCTGGCTGGCGGTTGCGAGCTGCATTTCCCGTCGCCGGAAGTCTGCGCCCACACCGCCGAACAATTCGACCGCGATGAACAGGACAACATCATCGACCTGGCCTGGGAGGCCGCACTGACCCTGATCGAATCCCAGCGCGAGTCCTATCTGTCATGAACACCGTTGCACTGATGTCCCGTGACACGCTGTTGCTCAAACAGTTGCAGGAAGCGTTTGCCCGCCGCGCGCCGCAGCTCTCGGCGGTACTGGCCGATGATCCCCGGGCGGTGAATGCGCAGATCGCAGCGTGCTGGTTTCCGCTACCGGACAGCCTCGCCGCGTTGCCCAATCTGCAAGTGATTCACTCGGTCGCCGCCGGCATCGATCATCTGGAGCACGACCCGTCGTGCCCGGACCTGCCGGTGTGCCGGGTGGTCGATCCCGGCCACCGTCAAGGGATGACCGAGTACGTGCGCTGGACGGTGATTCACTACCATCGCGGCTTCGATCAAGTCCTTGAGCAACAGCGTCAACAGCATTGGGAGCGACCGCTGCAACGCCCGGCCCATGAGTTCCGGATCGGTGTGATGGGCCTCGGCTCGCTCGGCAGCGCAATCGCCCAAGATCTGGCAACCGCCGGTTACGACGTACGTGGCTGGGCGCGCAGCAGCAAGGATTTGCCGGGCGTGCAAACCTTTGCTGGCAGCGATGCCTTCAACCCGTTTCTCGACGGCGTGGAGTTGCTGATCAACTTGTTGCCGCTGACTCACGAAACACGCGGCATCCTCAATCGCCAGACCTTCGAACGATTGGCCAACGGCGCGGCACTGGTCAATGTTGGCCGCGGCGGGCACCT
Source organism: Pseudomonas sp. MWU12-3088 (assembly GCF_023242405.1). Taxonomy (NCBI): domain Bacteria; kingdom Pseudomonadati; phylum Pseudomonadota; class Gammaproteobacteria; order Pseudomonadales; family Pseudomonadaceae; genus Pseudomonas; species Pseudomonas sp. MWU12-3088. Next base: position 385,259 of record NZ_JALJEA010000006.1, on the reverse strand, counting down.
GAACATCGAGGATCTGCAACAGGCGCTGGCCCGTGGAAAACTGCGCGGGGCATTGCTCGATGTCTTCGAACAGGAACCGCTGCCCGCCGATCATCCACTGTGGAAAACCCCGGGCGTAACGATCACGCCGCACATGGCTTCGGCGGCGTCTCACGATTGCATCGCCGAACAGATCGCCGAGAACTTCCGCCGTTTGAATGCCGGCGAACCATTGCTCAACAGCGCGGATCGGCTGCTCGGTTACTGATCCGCCAGACAGGCCTGCAAACGTTCGATGAACAGTGTCTCGGCGCGACTCATGCGCTGCTCGCGGTTCCACAGCAGATGAATGTCGACATCGGCGATCCCTTCGTGGGGCGGCAGGCGCCAGAGCAATCCGGTCTCTACGTCCGCCGCCACCACGTGCTCTGGCAGGCAGCCGATGCCGAATCCGGCGATTACCAGTCGTCGCACTTCCTCCAGGCTCGGCGATGAGGCGACGATGCGTCCGCTGAAGCCTTGCTGATCACGAAAAATCGTCAGCGGAGAAAGCATTCCGCCAATCTGGTCGCTGGTGAAACTGACGAAATTCTCCCGCTGCAGATCGCCTTCGCCGATGTCCTGTCGGCCGAACAGAGCATGGTGTTTGCCACAGAAAAACGCATAGCGCTGACGCAGGAACAGACGCTGTTCCAGACGCGGTTGCGGGCGGCGATTGAGGCTCAGGCCAAGGGTCGCGGTTTTCTCCTGAAGCGCGCTGACGATGTCCGAACTGCGCATTACATCGACCTCCAGATCCACCCGTGGATACTGCCGGTGAAAGTCGGCGAGGAAGTCATCGAAGCGCTCGGAAAAGATCCGGCTGATGATCAGCAGCCGCACCTTGCCGATCACTTCGTCGGCCGGTTGCTCCAGCAGGCTGCTGACCTGGGACATCTGTCCGTAGATCTCGCCGGCCAGTTCGAAGATCTGCTCGCCGACTTCGGTGAGGGCAAAGCGCGGACCGCGCCGGGCAATCAGTTGGCGACCCAATTGCTCCTCCAGACGTTTCAGCGCCTGGCTCACCGCCGGTTGGGTCAGGTGCAGACGCGCGGCGGCGCGGCTGATGCTCAGCTCCTGGCCGATCACCCGGAAGGTGCGCAACAGGTTCCAGTCGAGGCGGTCGTTGAGCAGGCGCTGGACGTCGCGTTCGGCCATGGGATTCTCGATTATAAGGTTGGTTAATAGTCGGAATAATAAATAGAAAATTGACTAATCATAGCCCCGGAACGATAAATCACCCCCAGACAGGCGCCGTCAGAGCGCCTCGGATTTGCCGTTTCCCTCCTGCCAGAAAAACAATCAAAGGAGCCCGACCCCATGAAGCCCCACGCTTCGAACCAGCCGCGCCGTGCGGCGGCCGCAGCCTTCATCGGCACCATGATCGAGTGGTACGACTTTTACATCTACGCCACCGCCGCCGCGCTGGTGTTCGGCGCGCTGTTCTTTCCTTCCGACGATCCGCTGTTCAGTACCATGGCCGCGTTCGGCACCTTCGCCGTGGGCTTCTTTGCCCGGCCGTTGGGCGGAATCATTTTCGGTCATATCGGCGATCGTATCGGTCGCAAGAAATCCCTGATCATCACGCTGCTGATGATGGGCGTGGTCACGGTGTGCATCGGTCTGTTGCCGACCTACGCGCAGATCGGCGCGGCGGCACCAGTGCTGCTGATTCTGCTGCGCATCGTCCAGGGCATTGCCGTCGGCGGCGAGTGGGGCGGGGCGGTGTTGATGGCCGGTGAGCATGCACCGAAGGGCCGGCGCAATTTTTTCGCGTCGTTTGCGCAATTGGGTAGCCCGGCGGGTTTGATCCTGTCGCTGCTGGCCTTCAGCGCGGTGACCCGTTTGCCGGAAGAAGATTTGATGAGCTGGGGCTGGCGTCTACCGTTCCTCGCCAGTGCGCTGTTGCTGCTGGTGGGCCTGGCGATTCGCCTGGGCGTGAATGAGTCGCCGGAATTCCTCGCCAGCCGCGAGCAGGCCACCAAGCAAATCAAGAAAGAACAGGCGCCGGTCATGGAAGTGCTGCGTACCGCGTGGCGTCCGCTGCTGCTGTGCATCGGCGCCAACACGCTGGGCATCGCCGGGGTGTATTTCACCAACACCTTCATGATCGCCTACACCACTCAGCAACTGGCGCTGCCGCGTTCGCTGATTCTCGAATGCCTGTTCTTTGTCGCGATCATTCAGTTCTGCATTCAGCCGCTGGCGGCGTGGACGGCGGAGAAGATCGGTGCGACGCGTTTCCTGTGCCTGGTGTCGCTGCTGGCGATGGCCTCGCCGTATCCGATGTTTGTGCTGGTCAGCTCGGCCCAGGCGCCGCTGATCATCCTCGGGATCGCCCTGGCGGTGGTGTGCATGGCCTCGTTCTACGCGGTGATCGCCGGTTACGTCAGCGGCATGTTCGAGACCCGCGTGCGCTACACCGCGATCTCCCTGGCCTATCAGATTTGCGGCGCGGTGGCCGGTGGGCTGACGCCGCTGATCGGCACCATGCTGGCGCACAAGTTCACCGGGCAGTGGTGGCCGATGGCGGTCTTCTACAGCCTGATCGCCGGTATCTCGCTGGTCTGCGTACTGTCCCTCGCCCGTCGTCACGCCAGCGCCCATCGCGCGGAAATGGCCCGTGCCTAACCCGGAATTTCAGGAGAACCTCATGTTGAAAATCAATGGCGAACGCCTGTGGGCGAGCCTGATGGCCATGGCCGAAATCGGTGCCACCGCTCGTGGCGGTAGTTGCCGTCTGGCGCTGAGCGACGAAGACAAGGCCGGTCGCGAACTGTTCGCCCACTGGTGCCGCGAAGCCGGCATGACCTTGAGCGTGGACGCGATCGGCAACCTGTTCGCCCGCCGCGCCGGCACCGATCCGGACGCCGCGCCGGTGATGATGGGCAGCCACCTCGACACCCAGCCCGAGGGCGGGCGTTTCGATGGCGTCTACGGCGTGCTCGCCGGACTGGAAGTGGTACGTTGCCTCAACGACCTGAACATCCAGACCCGCAAACCGCTGGAAGTGGCGGTGTGGACCAACGAAGAAGGTGCTCGCTTCACACCGGCCATGTTCGGCTCGGCGGTATTCACCGGGATCATGGATCTAAGTGCTGCGCTGGCTGTTCGTGATGCAAATGGCATCAGCGTTGCCGAGGCCTTGCAGCGGACCGGTTACGCCGGTGAGTGTCCGTTGGGCGGCGCTGTGGACGCGTATTTTGAAGCGCACATCGAGCAGGGCCCGATCCTTGAAGACAACGCCAAAAGCATTGGCGTGGTCACGGGTGGTCAGGCGATCCGCTGGCTCGACGTGCGCGTGGAAGGCATGGCCGCCCACGCCGGCACCACGCCGATGCCGCTGCGCAAAGACGCGCTGTATGGTGTGGCGCGGATGATCCAGGCAATCGAAGGCCTGGCAGCAGATTTTGCGCCGGAAGGCCTGACCACGGTTGGCGAACTGAGCATCAACAAGTCCTCGCGCAATACCATTCCGGGGCTGGTGAATTTCACCGTCGATCTGCGTCATCACCGCGACGATGCCATCGCTGCCATGGAGCAACAGGTTCGTGCCCGGTTGCAGGCCATCGCCGATGGTCGTGGCCTGAACCTGACGATCACCCCGCACTGGATCAGTCCGTCCACGCCGTTCGACGCCGAGTGCGTGGCGGCCGTGCAAGAGGCGGTGGATGCGCTGGGCTACGCTCAGCAGTCGATTGTCAGCGGTGCCGGGCATGACGCGATTCACCTCGCGCGTTACTGCCCGACGGCGATGGTGTTCATTCCGTGCGTCGGTGGCTTGAGCCATAACGAAGCCGAAGATGTGTTGCCCGAAGACGTGAAGCAGGGCACCGATGTGTTGCTCAACGCCGTGCTGGCCCGCGCCGGTCGAATCGAACAAGGAATCTGAAGCATGCGCAGTTTTTTCCACCCCGAACAATTGCTCCACCATCCGCGCAGCTATTACTCGCGCGGGCAGATGCGCACACCGCAGGAAGTCCCGGAGCGCGCCCAGCGTCTGGTGCAGGCGGCCCATGGTCTGGGCTTCCGTGTCGAGCAACCTGCCGACGCCGGCCTCGCACCGTTGCTGGCGGTGCATGGTGCGCCGTATCTGACATTCCTGCAGGAAGCGCATGCGCGCTGGAAAGAAATCCCCGAAGACTGGGGCGACGAGGTGATGTCGAACATCTTCGTTCGCGAGCCCAACGCTTTGCGCGGCATCCTTGCTCAGGCTGCGCGCTATCTGGCGGACGGCAGTTGCCCGGTCGGCGAGCAGACTTGGCGCTCGGCTTACTGGTCGGCGCAATGCGCGGTGGCCGGGGCTCAGGCGCTGATCGATGGCGAGCCGGCGGCCTACGCCTTGTGCCGTCCGCCGGGGCACCACGCCCGGGCCGAAGCGGCGGGTGGTTTCTGCTACGTGAACAACGCGGCGGTGGCGGCGCAGGTACTGCGCGACAAGTTTGAAAAAGTCGCTGTGCTCGACACCGACATGCACCACGGCCAGGGCATCCAGGAAATTTTCTACGACCGCGACGACGTGCTCTACGTCTCGGTGCATGGCGATCCGACCAACTTCTATCCGGGCGTCGCCGGGTTTGCCGATGAACGTGGCAGCGGCGCGGGGGAGGGCTTCAACCTCAACCTGCCGATGGCCCATGGTTCAAGCGAAGCGGATTTCCTCGGGCAACTGGAAGTCGCTTTGAGCGCGGTGCGCGAGTTCGGCGCCGAGGTGCTGGTGCTGTCGCTGGGCTTCGATATCTATGAACTGGACCCGCAAAGCAAAGTCGCTGTCACCCGTGAAGGCTTTGCAACACTGGGTGAGCGGATCCGCAGCCTGGGCCTGCCGTGCCTGATCGTGCAGGAAGGCGGCTATCACCTGGAAAGTCTCGAAGACAACGCCCGGGCGTTTTTCGTGAATGCCGAGGTGTGGCAGCGCTGAGACGATCCACCTGACGAAGCGCCCTGCGGTGCTTGCCATCGCCCTGACGTTAACGTAAACATTGGCGTCAGGGCGCTGAAGTAAAGAAGCGCAAAGCGGACCGCTCCGGAGCGCTTGATGACTCTAATAAAAACAACCGATCCCAAGTCTCACCCCGAAGCCCGGCTGGCCCGGGAAAAACTCCATCTCGAAGGGCAGGTCCCGGATGGCGTGTTGCGTGCGGAGATCGATGCTTCGTGGCGGCGCAGCCTGAGCCACGGCGTGCATTTCAATGGCAAGCATGAGCTGGCGCTGGAATCTAGCGCCAGTCTCGATGTGTTGCTGGCGAGCAATCGCCTGCTGATCGATGCGGCGATACCGGCCATCGATTACCTGGCCGAGCGCCAAGGCAAGGAGGGCCTGATCATCCTCGCCAATTCCGACGCCACCATTCTCGCGGTCGAAGGACGTGCCGACCGGCTCAAGGGCAGCGGTTTGCAGGACATCACCCTCGGCGCCTGCTGGAGCGAAGCCGCTCGCGGCACCAACGCCCTCGGTACGGCGCTGGTGGAAGCGCGGCCCACACTGATCGATTGCGGCGAACATTACCTCGATCGCCTCACCGATTTTTCCTGCACCTCGGTGCCGATCCATTGCCCTCAGGGCGAGATTCTCGGCGTTCTCGACCTGACCCGGGAAGGCCCTCTCGGCCGCGTCCATGACAGCACCGCGCTGCTGAGCATGGCGGTCAGCCAGATAGAGAGCCGGGTGTTCAACAACAGTTTTCCCGATCAGATCGTCCTGGCGTTTCACAGTCGCCGTCAGTATCTCGAATCGCCGTGGCAAGGCCTGTTGGCGGTGAGTCTCGGCGGGCAGATTCTGGCGGTCAGCGCCCAGGCCTGTCAGTTGCTGCGTGCCGAGCGTTCGGCACTGGTCGGCAAGCGTTGCGAAGAGTTTCTCGGGGTCGATGGCGTGCAGTTGCTGACCCGTCTGCAACAGGGCGGCGTCGGCAGTGTGCAGACCGCCAAAGGCGAATTTTTCTATAAGACCCTGCGAGCCCCGGCGCGCTCGGTCAACGTTGGCGGCCCGCCACGCAGCGTGGCGAAAACCGCCAAGGCGCAACCGGATCTGGAAGCACTGGCCGGCAACAACGCCCGTTATGCCCGTGCCTTGCGCATGGCCCGCCAAGGCCTGGCCAATGAGTTGCCGGTGTTGCTGCTCGGCGAAACCGGCACCGGTAAAGAAGTGGTCGCCCGCGCCCTCCACCTGGCCAGCAGCCGCAGCGACAAACCTTTTGTAGCCGTGAACTGCGCGGCAATTCCCGAAGGCCTGATCGAGTCGGAACTGTTCGGCTACCGCGAAGGCGCGTTCACCGGATCGCGCCGTGGCGGGATGATCGGGCGTCTGCAACAAGCCCATGGCGGCACGTTGTTCCTCGATGAGATCGGTGACATGCCGCTGGCCTTGCAGGCGCGTCTGTTGCGGGTTCTGCAGGATCGAAAAGTCGCGCCGCTGGGTGCTGGTGAGGAGCAGGACATCGACGTCGCGCTGATCTGCGCCACCCACCGCGACCTCAAGCGTCAGGTCGAGGACAAGCAGTTTCGTGAGGACCTGTTCTACCGGGTCAACGGCATCAGCGTGATGCTTCCGGCCCTGCGTGAGCGCGATGACTTCGCCGCGCTGATCACCCGTCTGCTGGGCAAACTCGACGCACCGAACGCCGTGCTGCACGACGACCTCAATCGCTTGTTCGCGGGTTATCACTGGCCGGGCAACATCCGCCAACTGGAAATGGTCTTGCGCACCGCGCTGGCCATGCGCGAGACCGGTGAAACCGTGCTGACCCTCGATCACTTGCCCGACAGCATGCTCGACGAACTCTGCGCCACCGAGAAACCCCAGACCGGCAGCATTCGCGAAAACGAACTGGAGATGATCCGCCAGTCCCTCGACACCCATCAGGGCAACGTCTCGGCCGCCGCCGACGCCCTGGGCATCAGCCGCGCGACCCTGTACCGCAAACTCAAACAGTTGCGCTCGTGATGCAGCGCCTGTTCGTGCGGCTGATCGACAGCCACAACCCCGCCGCGCTGCAAGGGGCGTTGCGCTGGCTGTATGGTTTCGTGCGGCCGCAGCGGCTGGCAATTGCCGGCCTGCTCGGTCTGTCGGTGTGCGCCTCGTTGCTGGTGCTGGTGCAGCCGTGGCTGGTCAAGCTGCTGATTGACGACGGGCTGCTGGCGCGCAACTTCCCGATGCTGGTGCTGATCGCGGTGCTGATGATCATCGCCGGTTTGCTCGGCACGGCGTTGTCGGGAATCAACCGTTATCTGCACACGCGGCTGTCCGGGCGGATTCTGTTTGCCCTGCGCGATGACCTTTACCGGCACTTGCAGAAGTTGTCGCCGAGCTTCTACGGCCAGCGGCGGATCGGTGATCTGATGTCGCGGCTCGACGGCGATGTGGCGGAGATCCAGCGCTTCGCCGTGGACTCGCTGTTCTCGGCGGTATCGAGTGTGATCGGCCTGGTGGTCGCAATCGCGATGCTGTTCACGCTGTCGTGGAAACTTTCGTTGCTGGCGCTGGTGCTGATCCCGCTCGATGTGCTGTGGCTGCGCTGGATGCGGCGCAAGGTCGAGCGCGATGTGCGGCAGCTGCGCGAGCGTTCGGCGGACATGTCGTCGTTCATGGTCGAGACCTTGCCGGTGATGAAATTCATCCAGTCCGCTGGTCAGCAACAGCGTGAAGCGCGGCGTCTGGAAAGCCTCGGACAGGGCTACATGAACCAGTTGCTGCGCCTGCAAGTCACCGAGTTTTTCACCCAGGCCGTGCCCGGCACGTTGACGTCGTTGTCCCGCGCCTGCGCGTTTTTGATCGGCGGTTATTGGGTGGTGCAGGGCACCTGGCAGCTGGGTGCGCTGATCGCGTTTTCCACCTATCTGGGAATGGCGGTCGGGCCGGTGCAGAGCCTGTTGGGGTTGTACGTGGCGATCCAGCGCATGACCGTCAGTCTGGGGCGGGTCATGGAGTTGCGTGGTGAGGAACCCACGGTATTTTCACCGGCCACGCCGAAACCGTTTCCCACTTCCGGCGAGCTGCGCTTTGATGCAGTGCACTTCAGCCATCCGGGTCGCCCAAGCACATTGAGCGGCATCGAAGCGACGATTCCCTACGGTCTGAAAGTCGCCTTGAGCGGCGGCTCCGGCGTCGGCAAATCGACGTTGATCGATCTGCTGCAACGGCATCACGATCCGCAGGCCGGGCGGGTGCTGCTCAGCGACGTGGATCTGCGCGAACTCGAACTGTTCGAGTTGCGTCGACGCATTGCCGTGGTCAGTCAGGACATCGTGCTGTTTCGCGGCAGCCTCGCCGACAACCTGGCTTACGCGGTGCCGGACGCCAGCCGCGAAGCCATCGCCGAGGTCGCACGGCTGGCGCAACTCGACAGCCTGATCGCGTCGCTGCCCGAAGGCCTCGACAGCCCATTGGGCGAGCGCGGTCAGCAGTTGTCCGGCGGGCAGAAACAGCGGATCGCGATTGCCCGGGCATTGTTGCAGGACCCGCTGATTCTAGTGCTCGACGAAGCCACATCGGCCGTCGACGAAGCCACCGAGCGCGAGGTGATCGAAGCCATAGACCGTTTGTTTACCGGGCGCACGCGGATCCTCATCAGCCACCGCCCGTCGACCCTGGCCGATGCCGACCTGCGTTTCGAGTTGCTCGACGGTGTACTCATTTCGAAAACGGTGCTGCATGAAGCCTGAATTGCGTATCGGCGTGGTCGACAGCGGGCACTCGGCGGCGCAGCGGGTGCAGGTGATGGCCGGGCGACGGTTCTCATTGCTGGAGGACGGTCTGGCGGAATCGGAGCTGTGCGACGATCAGCTTGGCCATGGCAGCGCGGTGATCGAGGCGATCAGTCGTCGGGCCTCCGCCGCGCAGATGTGTGTGGCTCAGGTGTTCGATCAACGCGGCGTCACCAGCGCCTTGCAGATTTCTGCGGCCATTGACTGGTTGGTGGCGCAGGACGTGCGGCTGATCAATCTGAGCCTTGGCCTGCGGCAGGATCGCAGCCTGTTGCGCCAGGCCTGCGCGGCGGCAGTGGCTCGTGGAGTGTTGCTGTGTGCATCGAGTCCGGCACAGGGGGCGGCGGTGTTTCCGGCCAGTTATCCGCAAGTATTGCGGGTGACCGGCGATGCCCGTTGCACTGACGAACAATGGTCATGGCTCGACAGTGCGCAGGCGGATTTTGCCGCGTGTGTGCATGGCACCTATCCGGGGCAGTCCGGGGCAAGCCTGGGCTGTGCAGCGTTAAGCGGTCACATCGCCGGCTATTTGCTGGAGCACCCGCAGGCGAGCAACGCTGAAGTGATCGATTGGCTAAAACAGCATGCTCGTTATCGCGGCCCTGAACGGCGTTTCGGCCCATGACTGCGATCCTGATTCTCGGTGCCGGGCCGGCTGGCGCGGCGGTGGCGTTGGGGCTGCGACGATTGGGTTACGCCGTGACGCTGGTCAGCGAATGGCGGCGGTTTGCGGCGCTCGAAGGCGTCTCGCAGCGGGTGCTGGAGGCGTTGCGCAGCGCGGGATTGAATCACGGGTTGGCGAACGCTAGGTTGCCGTCCCAGCGACAGGTTTCGTGGAACGGCCAGCAGCATGCGCAGAACATCGAGTGTCTGCTGGATCGCCCGGCCTTTGATCGCGGCTTGCGTGAAGACTTGTGGGTGGCCGGGGTCGAGGTGATTGAAGGGCGAGTCTTGAATGTTCTTTTTTCGTCGGAAGGGCATCAGGTCGAGCTTGATGGCGGCCAGATGCTGACGGCGGATTTCCTGGTGGAGGCTCGGGGACGGCAGGCACCGGCGTCCGGCAAAGGTCTGCGCGGGCCGGAGACGGTCAGCCTGCTCAATCGCTGGCAAGGTGCGTCGGGTGTGACCGCCAGCGCCGTGGAAAGCCTTGAAGACGGCTGGGCGTGGATGGCCCGGCGGGACGACGGCCAATGTTATTGGCAATGGACCGTGGACGTGGCGAGTGCCGGGTTACCGGGCAAGGCGCAGTTGCTCGATCACTGCCGCGCGCGGCGTCAGGCCTCGGATTTTGCTCAAGCGTTCTTTGCTGGCGGCGTGGAGTCAGAGTTGCAACTGCACGCTCGCAGCAGCACGGCGATTCTCGCGCCGCAGGTCTGCGGTGAAAACTGGATTCGCGTCGGCGATGCGGCGATGGCGGTGGACCCGCTGTCCGGCAACGGGATTTTTCAGTCGCTGTCCTCGGCGTTGCAGGCGCCGGTGGTGATCAACACGCTGTTGCGCAAACCCGAACGGGCGGCGTTGGCGCAACGTTTTCACCGGCAGCGTGTGGAGCAGTTGTTCCTGCGCTTTGCGCGGATCGGCCGGGACTTTTATGCCGATGAACAGCGCTGGCTCGAACAGCCGTTTTGGCAAGCACGGCGACAGTGGCCCGACGCTGAAATGGCCCATGCGGCAGCGGATTTTGCCGCGCTGCGCATCGAGCGGATGCCGGTGCTGAATGACGGGTTTGTCGATGAGGCCGAGGTGGTGATCACGGCGGATCAGCCGCTGGGGATCTGGCATGTGCAAGGGGTGGAGCTGGCGCCGCTGGTGCGGCGGTTGCGCGATGAGCCGGCGGATCGGGTGCTGGCGGGGTTGACGTTGGAGCAGGGGCGAGCCGTTCGCGGGTGGCTGTTGGCTCAGGGTTTCAGACCCTGAGCCATGAGCTCAGTCATTACAATTTGATCAACACCGACTTCAACTCGGTGTAATGCTCGATCGCCGCATACCCCATCTCGCGTCCGACCCCGGACATCTTGTAGCCGCCAAACGGCAGCGCCGGATCCAGCGCGCTGTGGCAGTTGACCCACACCGACCCCGATTTGATCCGTGGAATCATCCGGTGCACCGCCGCCAGATCGTTCGACCAGATGCTCGCGCCCAAGCCGTAGGGACTGTCATTGGCCATGCGCAGCGCATCGGCTTCATCATCGAACGGAATCGCCACCAGTACCGGCCCGAAGATCTCTTCCTGCACCAGCGAATGCTGCTGGTCGACATCGACGATCACCGTCGGCTTGACGAAGAACCCCGGCCCGAATTGCTCGCCGCCGCAGGCGATGGTTGCGCCGCTTTCCCGGCCCATTTCGATGTAGTTGTAGACCCGCTCCTGCTGACGGGCGGAAATCAGCGGGCCCATCTCCACGCTCGGGTCGAGGCCGTTGCCGAGTTTCATCGCATTGGCGATGCCGCTGATATCGGCCACCACATTGTCGAAATGCTTGCGCTGTACATACAGGCGCGAGCCGGCGCAGCAGACCTGGCCCTGGTTGAAGAAGATTGCACTGGCGGCGCCCGCCGCAGCGGTTTTCAGGTCGGCGTCGGCCATGACGATGGTCGGTGATTTGCCGCCCAGTTCCAGAGTGACGCGGGTCATGGAGTCCATGGCAATTTTGCCGATCTGCTTGCCCACGGCGGTGGAGCCGGTGAAGGTCAGCTTGTCGACCAGCGGGTTGTGAGTCAGCGCGGAACCGGCGGTGATACCGGTGCCGGTGGCCACGTTGAACACGCCTTCGGGATAGCCTGCTTCCAGTACCAGCTCCGCCAGTTTCAGCGCGGTCAGCGGGGTTTCGTCGGCCGGTTTGAGCACCACGGTGCAACCGGTGGCCAGCGCCGGACCGAGTTTCCAGCAGGCCAGCAGCAACGGAAAATTCCAGGCAACGATGGCGCCGACCACGCCCACGGCTTCGCGGCGGATGAAACTGTGGAACTGATCGCCGGGCATCAACGGTAGCGAAACGTCGACGCTGGAACCTTCAATCTTGGTCGCCCACCCGGCCATATAACGCAGGAAGTCGATGGCCAGTTGTACGTCCATCACTTGCGCCACCGCCGCGCTCTTGCCGTTGTTCAGGCATTCCAGTTGCGCCAGCAGTTCGGCGTCGCGCTGCATCAGGTCGGCGAGTTTCCACAACAGGTTCTGCCGTTCACGCGGACGGGTGCGGCTCCAGGCGGAATCATCGAAAGCCTGACGAGCGGCGAGCACCGCACGGTCGACATCTTCCGGCGTGGCGCGAGGCACCACACACAGCACTTCGCCGGTGGCCGGGTTGTGCAACGGCATGGTCTGACCGTCGGCGGCTTCGACCCAGTCACCGCCGATCAGCATGCGCGGCGGGCGCTGGATGAAGGCCGAGGTGGCAGGAAGCAGGTAAGGCAGGGGCATGGTGAAGACCTCTTGTTGTTCGATGGGATCGACAAGGGCTTCGCAATGCTTGTGCCAAATGCTCGAAGGTCGCGCACAGCACCGTTTCACGGCCTGACAGGGGAAGTGTTTGATTGGTAATGAGCGTTAATTTGTCTCAAAACGCGACAGTCATTGAGATGCAGGATACGCGTCCTACAAAGCCAATACCGCTGTGACGGGGCCTAGGCTAAATCGGGCCGTTTCAGGGGTAGGAAAAGTCGCGCGTCTGACAGTTTTTACCGACTGGTGGAGGCATGAGGTACGAGCTAAGTTGCTTTGTGTATAGGGTTTTCCTGCCATGGATTTGGCGGGTCAGTGTTTTCACAAGGATGTCGATGAACAACTTAACCATTCGGTGGCTAACCAATTTCATGATAGGCGTGGGGACTGGATTTCTGGTGACAGGGTTTGCGGCGCTGTTGATCGGCGATCTGACCGATGTTGATACGATTCGGGCAGGTGCCTTGATGGCTACAAGCAGTATTTTCTTGCTCGCCACCTCTTTCGCAGTTGCCATGCTCGAGGATAAATCATGACGGCTTTAATTCTGTGTTTTTGGTCATTGGGCTTTAGTTTGCTGATCACGTATGCGTTTTACCGCGAGCGTCGAATTCAAGCTGCCCTGCGTGATTCCGGGTCATTGGCAGCCAAGACCGACACGCAAGCTGAATGTTCGACGGTTTGCGAGTTTTGTGGGCGTTACAAGGTTCACCCGGACAATTCCGTTCGCTAGGATCAGGCCAGCAAGCCAATATAGTCCCCGTCATGTACGGGGCTTGTTTATCAGTCACCTGGAGATTTCATCGCAGCTGATGCTGTCGGTTCCGCACGAACTGTCGCGCGACGCAATGTCGCCGACGCCGCAACAACTATGCTTGTCTCAGACTGAAACAACTGTCGCGAAATGGGACGCCAGCAAGCGCCGCCAGCACCGTCACTTCGCCTTGTTCTTCACGTAACTGCTTGATTGAAAAGCTTATCGGCAAGCTGGCACGCTCCGTGTATTGCTCACCTCAGACGTTTCGCTTGCCTCCGTCCGTGCATCGCCGCGAACGGCAGAAACCATAAAAACGATAAGCCACAAAAATAAGAAAGCACCGTGCGAGGTTCGACGTTGATGAAGAGAAAACTCCGATCAGGCATGAGCGCGAGCCTGCTGGCCGTGGCCGCTTGCGTGGCCCTGCATTCGCCCCACAGCCTGGCAGCCCGTGACGCCCAGACCATCCTCAAGGAAACCTGCCAGGGCTGTCACACCCCTGAAACCGGCGACCAGTTGAGCCGCATCAGCCACCAGCGCAAGACCCCGGAAGGCTGGCTGATGAGCATCGCCCGGATGCAGACCATGCACGGTTTGCAGATCAGCGATGAAGACCGCCGCACACTGGTCAAATACCTCGCCGACACCCAGGGCCTGGCGCCCAGCGAAACCGATGGCGTGCGTTACGCGCTGGAACGTCGGTTGAACACCGTCGAGCAGTTCGACGAGAAAACCGCGCAAATGTGCGGCCGTTGCCACTCCGGCGCGCGTATCGCCCTGCAACGGCGTCCGGCTCAGGAATGGGTGCGCCTGGTGAACTTCCACCTCGGCCAGTGGCCGTCACTGGAGTATCAGGCGCTGGCCCGTGATCGCGACTGGTTCGATATCGCCCGCAAGGAAATGGTCCCGCTGCTGGCCAAGCGTTATCCGCTGGACAATCCGGCGTGGCAGGCCTGGCTCAAAACCGCGCCGAAAGCCGAAGCCTTGGTCGGCGACTGGAGCTTCAGCGGCCACCTGCCGGGCAAGGGTGAACTGGCCGGCACCATGAGCGTTACCGCCGATGGCAGCGACACCTTCAAGGTCACCGTCAAAGGCCAGTACGCCGATGGCAGCCCGTTCAACGGCGATGGCAGTGCGATTCTCTACAGCGGCTACGAATGGCGCGGCAACGTGACTGTCGATGGCGTGACCATGCGTCAGGTGTTCGCCGCACAAGGCAACGCCATGCAGGGCCGGATGTTCGAGGCCGAGCACGATGAGCGCGGCCTCGACTTTGTAGCGGCCAGACAGGGTTCCCAACGCTTGCTGGCGGTGCAGCCGGGTTACGTGAAGGCCGGCAGCGAAACCGAAGTGACGTTGGTTGGTAGCGGCCTGAGCGGCAAGCCGAATTTCGGCAAAGGTGTGGATGTAGTCGAAGTGGTCGAGCAGAACGTCGAGCGGATCAAGGTCAAGGTCAAAGCCGCCGCCAATGCCCAGCCGGGCCTGCGCGCTGTCAGCGTCGGCAGCCTGAAAGGCCCGAGCCTGTCGGTGTACAGCACGATTGCCTCGGTCAAAGTGGTACCGGAGTTCTCGGTGGCACGGATCGGCGAGGGCGGCGGTTCGACGCCGAAAGTCCAGGGTCGCTTCGATGCCGAAGCCTGGGGCAAGGGCGCCGACGGCAAGCCGTATCGCATCGGCGTGTTCCCGGCGCAATGGAAAGTCGAAGCCTTCGACGAGCGCGCCAAAGAGGACGAAGACGTCAAGTTCGCCGGCACCATGCAGGCCGACGCGGGCGTGTTCACCCCGGGCGATGCCGGACCGAATCCGGCACGCAAGATGTCCACCAACAATGCCGGCAACCTCAAGGTGATCGCCGCCGTCGACGACGCAGGAAAATCCCTGACCGGCGAAGGTCACCTGATCGTCACCGTGCAACGCTGGAACAATCCACCCATTCCCTGATGTTGAAACGTGAGTTGAGCTGAGCGACAGCGATTCAGACACTTTTCGGAATGACCGCAAGTCCCGCCAGGCGGGGCTTGCACAGGAGGTTTGCAATGGGCGCTATCTTGAATCTGGTCGAACGCAACCTGCACGAAGTGCACGTCGATGCCGACCGCATGCTGTTTCACATCCCCAGCAGTTCGCTGTTTGCCAGTGATGAACTGACCGGCACCATCATCGATGCGTTGCGCGGCCCCGGCTGCTCCTCGGAAGACCTGATCCAGCGCCTCGGCGCGCGGTTCAACGGCGAGGAAATCAACGAGACCCTGCGCGAGCTGATCTCGCTGGAACTGGTCAGCGACGGCTCGCCGCTGACCCCGGACATCGCGGTCAAGCGCGTCGAGCGCACTGCGATTAACACGGTGGTGCTCAACGTCAACACCGGCTGCAATCTGAGCTGCACCTACTGCTACAAGGAAGACCTCGACAAGCCGTCCGCCGGCAAGAAAATGGATGTCGAAACCGCCATCGCGTCAGTGGAAATGCTGCTGCGTGAGTCTCCCGATGAGGAGCGTTTCACCGTGGTGTTTTTCGGCGGCGAGCCGCTGAGCAATCGCAAGCTGATCGAGTACATGGTCGATTACTGCGAGAAGCGGTTTGCCAAGGCCGGCAAGTTCGTCGAGTTTGTGATGACCACCAACGCCACACTGCTCACCGAAGAAACCGTGGACTACCTGAATGCCCACCGCTTCGGTTTGTCGGTGAGCATCGACGGGCCGAAAACCGTGCACGACCGCAACCGTATCACCGTGGGCGGGCAGGGTACTTACGACGTGGTGCGGCGCAAGGCCGAAATGCTGCTGTCGCGCTACAACAGTCGCCCGGTCGGCGCGCGGGTGACCCTGACCACCGGCGTCACCGACGTTGAAACCATCTGGGATCATTTGTTCAACGAACTGGGGTTTGCTGAAGTCGGATTTGCTCCGGTGACGTCCGGCGATATCAGCAGTTTCAACCTGACCAACGATGAATTGATCGAAGTCTTCGCCAGCATGAAACGCCTCGGTCGGCGTTATCTGGAGGCGGCGCTTGAACACCGCAATATCGGTTTTTCCAACCTGCATCAGCTGATCACCGATATCCACGAAGGCCACAAAAAGGCCCTGCCGTGCGGGGCCGGGCTGAAGATGCTGGCGGTCGATCACAAGGGTGAGCTGAACCTGTGCCATCGCTTCACCGGCTCGTCGCTGCCGACCTTCGGCAACGTCCACAGCGGGGTGAAACAGGTCGAGTTGAACGACTTCCTGTCCCAGCGCCTGGATCGCACCAACACCGGTTGCCATGACTGCCAGATCCGCAACCTGTGCTCCGGCGGCTGCTACCACGAGAGCTACGCTCGCTACGGCGACCCGGCCCACCCGACGTATCACTACTGCGAACTGATGCGTGACTGGGTCGACTTCGGCATCGAGGTCTACACCCGGATCATGGCCAACAACCCTGCGTTCATCAGCAGCTACATCACTCCGCGCAAGGCTCACTGATATGAAACATCTCAAGGCAATCAATAACAAAGCGTTGAAGCTGGATCAGGCCGCGGACGAGAACCGCATCGAAGAGGTGGTGGCGATGAGCTCGGTCGCGGGCTGCGCCTCGACCACTGACCCGGGCTGGGAAATCGATGCGTTCGGCGGGGTGTCGTCGCTGTGTCAGCCGATGGAAGCCGACCTGTATGGCTGCTCCGACCCGTGCTGGTGGCCGGCCCAGGTGCCGGACATGATGAGCACCTATCCGGACTGGAACAAGGATGCCCAGGCGTCCAACGACAACTGGCGCAACCTCGGCACTGTCTTCCCGAAAGACAAGTGATCCATAAGAAGAAGGATTCCGGCATGCACAACTTCAAAGCCTGCGGCCTTGCCGCACTCGCGGTTCTGAGCGCCTGTGCGCTCCCGGTTCTGGCCGATGAAAACACCGCGCTGCAAGACGGTCACGAGTACATGTTGACCACCAATTACCCGAACAACCTGCACGTCATCGACCTGTCGACCGACAGCTTGTACAAGACCTGCAAGATGCCCGATGCCTTCGGCCCCGGCACCGTGCAGCTGTCGCCGGATCGCAAGACCGCGTACGTGCTGAACAACCATTACGCCGACGTTTACGGTGTCGAGCTGGACAGCTGCAAGCAGGTATTCCACGCCAGTATCACCCAGCAGCCGGGCGAGAAGGCACGGTCGATGTTCGCCTTCACCGTCAGCCATGACGGCAAGGAGCTGTACACCATCGCCAACCCGACGCTGATGCTCAACGATCACTATGAGGTCAAGCAGCCGCGTCTGGACGTCTACGCCACCGACGCCGGAATGAACGCCAAACCGGTGCGCAGCTTCCCGGCGCCACGGCAGTTGACGATCATGCAGAGTGGCGATGACGGCACGCTGTATGTGGCTGGCGCTGATGTATACAAGGTCGATGTGAAGAGCGGCAAGTTCGACGTGCTGATCCCCAGCCGTCACTGGAAACGCCCGAACTACAGCGCGCCGGACGTGCTCTACGTGTGGAATCAGCAGACTTACCGTCACGACTTCTCGCTGCTGTACACGGCAGCGAAGTTCAAGGACAAAAAACAGGATCCGGCCACCGCTGAATACCTGTATGGCTTGTTCAGCGTTGATCTGAAAACCGGCAAGACCGAAACCACCGACTTCGGCCCGCTGACCGAAATCTACTTCAGCGGCATGCGCTCGCCGAAGGATCCGAACCTGATGTTCGGCGTGCTCAACCGTCTGGCCAAGTACGACATCAAGCAGAAGAAACTGATCCAGGCGGCCACGCTGGACCATTCCTACTACTGCATTTCGTTCAACAAGGACGGCAGCAAGATCTACCTGGCCGGGACGTTCAACGACGTGGCGATCTTCGATGCCGAGACCATGAAACAGACCGGCAGCATCAAGTTGCCGGGTGGGGATATGGCGATTACTACGGCGCAGATATTTATTCGGTAATCAGGGCGTCAGGGATGACGCCTTCGCGAGCAAGCTCGCTCCCACAGGGGGGTGGTGAACGACACCAAACCAATGTGGGAGCTGGCTTGCCAGCGATGAGGCCTTCAAATACCCGGAAAAATCAGGCCCCTGGCACCGGGCAACCCACATCCCCTTCCTCACACTTCAAATACTGCTTGAGCGCCTCGGTTCGATCCTTGGTCACGCGCGTAATGCATGAGCTGTAGATCATCGGGTACATACTCCCGCCCTTTACCCCGGATGCCGAAAATTCGCATTCGGCATCGCGAAACCCAATCCACGCCCGCTGAGCACTGATCAGCAGTTTTTTGCTGGCAGGCTCGCCTTTCAGGCGCGCGGTAATTTGCTGATACACCGCGTTCAGCTCTTTATCCGCCGCTTTGTTCTCTTGCCCGGCACACTGATTCATCGTCGCCTGATCGCTGGCATTGGCGCAGTCGACGGCAGCGTGGGCAACGGAAGTGAAAAGAAAAGGCGTCAGGGCCAGGAGCAGGCGTGGGGACATGGGGGTTCTCGCTGTATGCGGTGAAGAAATGTGCAGTGTAGACAGGTGAAGCATGATTTCGATCAGTCGTTTGATACAACTTCGCATTGGACATGTGGTCATACAAGCCTACTGTTCAAAACAGGAGGTGACGTATGAAACCAGTACCCAACAGCTTTGAACGTAAAATCATGCTCCGCTCGCCGCGCTCCCATGTCTGGCGTGCGCTGGTCGATGCCGAGGCGTTTGGCCAGTGGTTTGGCGTGGCTCTGGAGGGCCGGCGGTTTATCGCCGGCGAGTGGACCCAGGGGCAGGTCACGTACCCCGGTTATGAACATGTGCTCTGGAACGTGCTGGTGGAGCGGGTCGAGCCCCAGCAGCTGTTTTCCTTCCGCTGGCACCCGTATGCGGTGAACCCGAAAATCGACTACTCCCAGGAACCGACCACGCTGGTCAAATTCGAGTTGCAGGACTATGAAAATGGCACGCTGCTGAAGGTCTCCGAGTCCGGTTTCGCGCATATTCCCGATGTGCGTCAGAAAGAGGCCTACTACATGGACAGTCGTGGTTGGGAAGAGCAATTGAGCCGGCTCGAACACTTTCTGGCCGAAACCGACAGGGCACGCGAGCGTGAAGGTGGCTGATAACGAGTGGTTTGACCCGTGGTTGAAACGTTGGGCGCTGGTGCCCGACGGCGTTCCGATCATCACGCCGGGGAGCAAGCTGTTGCCGGTGCGTCAGGGCGATGTGCCGGCGATGCTGAAAGTCGCGGTAGACGACGAGGAAAAGTACGGCAACTTGCTGATGACCTGGTGGGATGGCAACGGCGCCGCCCGGGTGCTCGCTCATCACGAGGAAGGCCTGTTGCTGGAGCGGGCCATGGGCCGGCGTTCGTTGATGCACATGGCGCTCAATGGCGAGGATGACGAGGCCACCCGGATCATGTGCCGGGCTTTGGCGCGATTGCATGCACCGCGCCCTGCGAAGCCACCAACACTGGTTGAGCTGGCGCCTTGGTTTGCCTCGCTGCGAGTGGCCGCCGCCCGATACGGCGGCCAATATTCTGTTTGCCTGCAAATGGCTGAAACCTTGCTCACCGAGCCTCGGGACATCGTGGTTCTGCACGGCGACATGCACCACGACAACGTCCTCGATTTCGGCCCGCGTGGATGGCTGGCCATTGACCCGAAACGGGTGCGGGGCGAGCGTGGTTATGACTACGCCAACCTGATCTGCAATCCGGAACTGCCGACGGCTGCCGATCCTGAACGCTTTCAACGGCAAGTCGATTTGATCTGTGAAACGGCGGGACTTGAGCGAAAACGCCTTCTGCAATGGGTACTGGCGTTCGCCGGACTTTCTGCCGCGTGGTTCATGGAGGATGACGAGCAGAAAGCCGCCGCCGGACAGCTGAAAGTCGCGGATCTGGCAGTTGCTGCACTCAATGCCCGACACGCCTAAGGGTTTTCGGAAGGGGTGCTATGGCGAATGTCTTACACGCGCTGGTAGCTTTTTCGACTATTGCCGATTGGATCCACAGCGTAATCTAGCCTCATCAACTGAAGCACAGGGAGTGTTTCAGGATCATGGATGATCGACCATATGCAAGGATCGCTGCCGACAGGGAGTCGATAATGGTCTTGGGAAAAACCCGCTTCGGCGGGTTTTTTTTCGTCTGCAGAAAAGTGTCGCCCACAAACAGAAACACCGCCGATTGGCGGTGTTTCTGCATCTGCAGGTCCTACGAGGCGATCAACTGCCGCAACACGTAATGCAGGATCCCGCCGGACTTGAAGTACTCCACCTCGTTCAAGGTATCGATGCGGCACAACACTTCGATTTTCTCCTGACGCCCGTCTTCCCGGGTGATCACCAGAGTCAGGTTCATGCGTGGCGTCAGTTCGACACCGGTCAAACCCTGAATCTCCAGGGTTTCCTTGCCGGTGAGGTTCAGGCTCTTGCGGTTCTGATCCAGCTTGAACTGCAACGGCAGCACGCCCATGCCCACCAGGTTGGAACGGTGAATCCGCTCGAAGCTTTCGGCGATCACCGCTTTCACCCCCAGCAGGTTGGTGCCCTTGGCCGCCCAATCGCGGCTGGAGCCGGTGCCGTATTCTTGCCCGGCAATCACCACCAGCGGGGTGCCCGAAGCCTGATAACGCATGGCCGCGTCGTAGATGGCGAGTTTTTCGCCGGTTGGGATGTAGATCGTGTTGCCACCTTCTTCGCCACCGAGCATTTCATTGCGGATGCGGATGTTGGCGAACGTGCCGCGCATCATCACTTCGTGGTTGCCCCGGCGTGAACCGTAGGAGTTGAAGTCTCGCGGTTCCACACCTTTTTCCCGCAGATAACGCCCGGCCGGGCTGTCAGCCTTGATGTTGCCGGCGGGGGAGATGTGGTCAGTGGTCACCGAATCGCCCAACAGTGCCAGCACCCGCGCACCTTTCACGTCGGTGATCACCGGCAAAGGCCCGGCAATGTCATCGAAGAACGGCGGATGCTGGATGTAGGTCGAATCGTCCTGCCAGACATAGGTGGCAGCTTGCGGCACTTCGATGGCCTGCCACTGTTCGTCGCCGGCGAACACCTCGGCATATTCCTTGTGGAACATCGCCGTGTTGACCTGATTCACCGCGTCGGCGATTTCCTTGCTGCTCGGCCAGATATCGCGCAGGTAGACCGGTTTGCCTTGCTTGTCTTCACCCAGCGGTTCGCTGCTGATGTCCGTGCGCACCGTGCCGGCCAGGGCGTAGGCGACGACCAGCGGTGGCGAGGCCAGCCAGTTGGTTTTCACCAGCGGATGCACCCGGCCTTCGAAGTTGCGGTTACCTGACAGCACCGACGCCACGGTCAGGTCGGCTTTCTGGATGGCTTTTTCGATGGGTTCCGGCAGCGGCCCGGAGTTGCCGATGCAAGTCGTGCAGCCATAGCCCACCAACGAAAAACCGAGTTGATCGAGGTACTGAGTCAGTCCGGCGGCCTTGTAATAGTCAGTGACGACTTTGGAGCCCGGTGCCAGTGAGCTTTTCACCCACGGCTTGCGGGTCAGACCTTTTTCCACGGCTTTTTTCGCCAGCAGCCCGGCAGCCATCATTACGCTGGGGTTTGAGGTGTTGGTGCAGGACGTGATCGCAGCAATCACCACGGCACCGTTTTTCAGGCGATAGGTATGGCCGTCGTACTCGTAATCGGTTTCGCCGACCAGATCGGCATTACCCACCGCGACACCGCCGCCGCCCTCGCTTTCCAGGCGTCCTTCGTCCTTGCTGACGGGTTTGAATTGCAGGTCGAGGAAGTCGCTGAACGCCTGGCCGACATTCGGCAGCGAGACGCGGTCCTGCGGGCGTTTCGGCCCGGCGAGGCTGGCTTCGACGCTGCCCATGTCCAGCGCCAGGCTGTCGGTGAACACCGGTTCCTGACCGGGTAGGCGCCACAGGCCCTGGGCCTTGGTGTAAGCCTCGACCAGTTTCACCACTTCGGTGGGGCGACCGGACAGGCGCAGGTATTCCAGCGTCACGTCATCGACCGGGAAGAAACCGCAGGTCGCGCCATATTCCGGGGCCATGTTGGCGATAGTCGCGCGGTCGGCCAGCGGCAGGTCGGCGAGGCCGTCACCGTAGAACTCGACGAATTTTCCGACCACGCCTTTCTTGCGCAGCATCTGGGTCACAGTCAGCACCAGATCGGTGGCGGTGATGCCTTCCTTGAGCTTGCCGGTGAGTTTGAAACCGATCACTTCCGGAATCAGCATCGACACCGGTTGCCCGAGCATCGCCGCTTCCGCCTCGATCCCGCCGACGCCCCAGCCGAGTACGCCGAGGCCGTTGATCATGGTGGTGTGGGAGTCGGTGCCGACCAGCGTGTCGGGGAAGGCATACGTGCGGCCGTCTTCGTCCTTGGTCCACACCGTGCGTCCGAGGTATTCGAGGTTGACCTGGTGGCAGATCCCGGTGCCCGGTGGCACTACGCTGAAGTTGTCGAAGGCGCTCTGACCCCAGCGCAGAAAGGCGTAGCGTTCGCCGTTGCGCTGCATTTCGATATCGACGTTCTGTTCAAATGCGCTGGCGCTACCGAATTTATCGACCATCACTGAGTGGTCGATCACCAGATCCACCGGCGACAACGGGTTGATTCGCTGCGGATCACCGCCGGCCTTGGCCATGGCGGCGCGCATCGCGGCCAGATCGACCACGGCCGGTACGCCGGTGAAGTCCTGCATCAGCACCCGGGCAGGGCGGTACTGGATTTCCCGGTCGGAGCGGCGCTCCTTGAGCCACGCGGCAATCGCCTTGAGGTCGGCGCCGGTGACGGTTTTTTCATCTTCCCAGCGCAGCAGGTTTTCCAGCAGCACCTTCAGCGACATGGGCAGCTTGTCGATATTGCCCAGGCTTTTGGCAGCATCCGGCAAGCTGAAGTAGTGGTAGGTCTTGTCGTCTATTTTCAGGGTTTTAAGGGTGTTCAGGCTATCGAGGGACGGCATTACGATCACTCCTTTGAGTCCGCACGGCTACGGACTGAGGGGACGGGCAGAGCTATCAACGTAGCCCTGTTTTCAGTAGCTGGCTAATAACTGGACTCTATGGGCAAGTCCAAGGTTCCGACATCGGCTATCATGCGCCGGTTTTCGTGACAGGCTTTGCTTTGACGCAAGCCTGGACATCGCGCAGGGGATGAATGATCGCCCTCTGCCCAGGAGTAAGAATGAACACCCTATTCATGCATTGCCGGCCGGGCTTCGAAGGCGAAGTCTGCTCGGAAATTTCCGACCTCGCCGCCCAACTGAACGTGGCCGGCTACGCCAAGGCCAAACCGGCGACCGCTTGCGCCGAGTTCGTCTGCACCGAAGAAGACGGCGCCGAGCGCCTGATGCGTGGCCAGCGTTTCGCCGAGCTGATTTTCCCGCGCCAGTGGGCGCGTGGACTTTTCATCGATCTGCCGGAAACCGACCGCATCAGCGTGATCCTCGCGCACATGGCTGAATTCCCGGTGTGCGGCAGCTTGTGGCTGGAAGTCGTCGACACCAACGACGGCAAGGAGCTGTCGAACTTCTGCAAGAAGTTCGAAGGCCCGCTGCGCAAGGCGCTGACCGGCGCCGGCAAACTGGTGGACGACGCCAGCAAGCCGCGCCTGCTGCTGACCTTCAAGAGCGGCCGTGAGGTGTTCCTCGGTCTGGCCGATGCCGGTAACTCGGCGATGTGGCCGATGGGCATTCCGCGCCTGAAGTTCCCGCGTGAGGCGCCAAGCCGTTCGACCCTGAAGCTGGAAGAAGCCTGGCACCACTTCATCCCCCGGGATCAGTGGGACGAGCGCTTGCACAGCGATATGACCGGCGTCGACCTCGGCGCTGCGCCGGGGGGGTGGACCTGGCAACTGGTCAATCGCGGCATGCTGGTGACGGCCATCGACAACGGCCCGATGGCCGAAAGCCTGATGGACACCGGTCTGGTGCAGCACTTGATGGCCGACGGTTTCACCTTCAAACCCAAGCAGCCGGTGGACTGGATGGTCTGCGACATCGTCGAGAAACCGGCGCGCAACGCCGCGATGCTCGAAGAGTGGATCGGCGAGGGGCATTGCCGGGAAGCGGTGGTCAACCTGAAGTTGCCGATGAAGCAGCGTTACGCCGAAGTGAAGCGTCTGCTGGAGCGCATTGCCGATGGTTTCAAGGCACGCGGGATCAAGGTCGACATCGGCTGCAAGCAGCTGTATCACGACCGCGAGGAAGTGACCTGCCATTTGCGCCGCCATGACGTGAAGAAAACCAAAGCCCGCTGAGCGCGCGACAGGTGACCGAACACCCGGCATTGGGCGACAATGCCGGCCAGTTTCAGGAGTGAATCATGAGTGAAATGATCAATACGCCGGTCGACGGCACCCTCGACGCCACGGGCCTCAATTGCCCGGAGCCGGTGATGATGCTGCACCAGCACATCCGTGACCTGGTGCCCGGCGGCCTGCTCAAGGTGATCGCCACCGACCCGTCGACCCGCCGTGACATCCCCAAGTTCTGCGTGTTTCTCGACCATGAACTGGTCGGGCAGCACGAAGAGGCCGGGACCTATCTGTACTGGATTCGCAAGAAGTCCGGTTGATCGGAAGGCAAAAAAAAGACCTGCATGTGCAGGTCTTTTTTCATGGCCGGTCAGCCCATCGAGCGGCTGATGCGGATGCGTTTGCGCGCACTGCGCGTCAGGCGGATCGACAGCATCAGCGCCGCGCAGCTCAGGCCGACGATCAGGCCTTCCCACAAGCCGCTCGGGCCACGTGGCTCGCCGAACCAGTCGGTCAGGCCGAGGGCGTAACCTACCGGCAGGCCGATGCCCCAATAGGCGAACAGCGTCAGGATCATCGTCACCCGCGTGTCCTGATAACCACGCAGGGCGCCAGCGGCGGTTACCTGGATCGCGTCGGAGAACTGGAACAGCGCCGAATACACGATCAGCATCGCGGCGATGTGAATCACCATCGGATCCGAGGTGTAGATCGCGGCAATGTGCTCGCGCATCAGCAACATCATGCTCGCCGACAGGCAGGCGTAGGCCAGCGCGGTACCCATGCCGACACCCGCCGCAAAACGCGCTTCACGGGGTTCTTCACGGCCCAGGGCCTGGCCGACACGCACGGTCACGGCCATGCCCAGCGAGTACGGAATCATGAACACCAGCGAGCTGACGTTCAGCGCGATCTGGTGCCCGGCCACCACCGTGGCGCCGAGGCTGCCGATCAGCAGCGCGATCACCGCGAAAATGCTCGACTCGGCAAACACCGCGATACCAATCGGCAACCCGATGGCCAGCAAGCGCTTGATCACCGCCCATTGCGGCCAGTCGAAACGGCTGAACAGTTCGCTCGACTTGTAGGCCGGCGCCCAGCGCTCATAACCGGCCAGACCCAGCGCCATGACCCACATCACGATTGCCGTGGCCCAGCCGCAACCGACGCCGCCCATGGCCGGCACGCCGAAGTGGCCGTAAATGAACACGTAGTTGAGCGGAATGTTCAGCGCCAGGCCGCACAGGCCCAACACCATCGCCGGCCGGGTGCGGCCGAGGCCGTCACTGGTGCAGCGCAGCACATGGTAGAAGGCCACCGCCGGCAGACCGCTGGCGATGCCGTGCAGGTACTGCATGCACGGACCGATCAGCTCCGGATCGACTTTCATCAGGTGCAGGATCGGTTCGGCGCAGAACAGCAGGGTGGTTGCCATCAGTCCGACCACCAGTGCCAGCCACAAGGCCTGACGCACGATCGGGCCGATCTCGCTGTGGGTGCCGGCGCCGAAGCGCTGAGCGACTTTCGGCGTGGTGGCCAGCAGGGTGCCGGTCATCAGCAGAAACACCGGTACCCAAATCGAGTTGCCCAGTGCCACGGCCGCCAGATCCTTTGGCCCGACGCGCCCGGCCATCACCGCATCGACGAAGCCCATGGCGGTGGTGGCCAGCTGCGCGATCATGATCGGCAGGGCCAGGCCGAGCAGATTCTTCAGCTCCAGGCGAACCCGGGCAGGGCGGTTGAGGGAAACGGCGTCAGGGCGTTCGGTTACGGAATTCACAGGAAAAGCGTCCACAGGGGTTGATGCGCAAGGCCGGGCATTCTACGCCGCTGACGTTATGGTCAGGAAAAATCCTCTGTTGCGGATTTGTAATCGAACAGCCGGCTGGCTCATCGCAGTCCCAGCGCCTACACTGCCGATCCGCCCAAGGAGCCCCGCCATGCTGATTGTCGCCGACGAAAATATCCCGCTGCTCGATGCCTTTTTTGCCGGTTTCGGCGAGATCCGCCGGGTGCCGGGCCGTTCCATTGACCGGGCCACGGTTGAACAGGCCGACGTGTTGCTGGTGCGCTCGGTGACCAACGTCAACCGCGCGTTGCTCGAAGGCAGCCAGGTGCGCTTTGTCGGTACCTGCACCATCGGCACCGATCATCTGGATCTCGAATACTTCAACGAGGCCGGCATCACCTGGTCCAGCGCGCCGGGCTGCAATGCTCGTGGTGTGGTGGATTATGTGCTGGGCAGCCTGATGACCCTGGCTGAAATCGAAGGTGTCGATTTGAGTGAACGCACCTATGGCGTGATCGGCGCCGGTGAAGTGGGCGGTCGCTTGATCAAGGTGCTGAAAGGGCTGGGCTGGAACGTGAAAGTCTGCGATCCGCCGCGTCAGGCGGCCGAGGGCGGCGACTATGTCAGCCTGGAGCAGATTATCCAGCAGTGCGACGTGATCAGTCTGCACACCCCGCTGACCCGAAGTGGTGAAGGCGCGACCTGGCACTTGTTCGACGAGCAACGTTTGCAGCAACTCAAGCCCGGCGCCTGGCTGATCAATGCGGCTCGTGGCCCGGTGGTGGATAACGCCGCGTTGCGCGAAGTGCTGCTGGAGCGTGAAGACCTGCAAGCGGTCCTCGATGTGTGGGAAGCCGAGCCTGAAGTCGATGTCGCCTTGGCCGAGCTCTGTGTGCTGGCGACCCCGCATATTGCCGGTTACAGCCTCGATGGCAAGCAACGCGGCACGGCGCAGATCTATCAGGCGTATTGCGATTTCATCGGTCAGCCGGCCAGCATTCAGCTCGGCGACCTGTTGCCGGCACCGTGGTTGTCGGAAGTTTCCCTGCATGCCGACAGTGATCCGGCCTGGGCCCTGGCGATGTTGTGCCGTGGCGTGTACGACCCGCGCCGGGACGATGCGGATTTCCGTCGCACCCTGTTGGGTAGCGTCGGTGAGCAGCGTGCAGCGTTCGATGTGTTGCGCAAACAGTATCCGGTGCGGCGCGAAATCGAGGGGCTGAAAGTAAGAATCGAGGGGGATTCGCCCGCCCTGCGGCAGATCGTGACGGCGCTGGGCGCTGTAGCCGTATAAACCGCGGGCAGAAAAAACCCGGCCTACAGGGGCCGGGTCAGGAAGACGGTGGCTACATCACTTTTGTTCGGCAGGCTTGACCAATCGCTTCTCCAGTTCGCGGCAAGCGTTCTGGATCATGTCTTCAGTGATTGGCACTTCGCGCCCATCCTTATCGATAATCGAGCAACCCAGAGGTTGGCCGGGCTTGGTGCGGATCACTTGAATCTTGTCGTCGCTGCTGTGTTGCAAGGACATGGCCTGTCTCCTCATCAGGTTGTGTAAGCACAATAAAACCGTCAGGTGACCAGGCTGTGACAACTCCCTTCGATCTTTCCGGAACGGTATCTTCACTCAAGCAGAAATGACCGTTCGTCTCAACCCGGACATTAGACCGATAGCATCTAGGGGGTAGTCTGGCCGGTCATAATTAACCTGACTCATTGTGATTTGCAGAGTTCCACCCCATTGAGTGTCCAGGCTGGCCCTATTAATCAGCACACGACGTGAACCTGAATGATCCCGATGCTTTCCTCGCGACACCGCCGGGCCCTGCGCCTGACCAGTCATTTTCTCGCTCCTTATCGCTGGCAGGCCTTCGGGGCTTTGCTCGCATTGATCGTCACGGCCGGCATCACCTTGTCGATGGGGCAGGGCATCAAGCTGCTGGTCGATCAGGGTTTCATGACCCAGTCGCCGCACCTGCTCAACCAGTCCATTGGCCTGTTCATGCTCTTGGTGCTGGGACTCGCAGTCGGTACTTTTGCCCGGTTCTATCTGGTGTCTTGGATCGGCGAGCGGGTGGTGGCCGACATCCGTCGGCAGGTGTTCAACCATCTGGTTTACCTGCATCCCGGGTTCTACGAGGACAATCGCAGCTCGGAAATCCAGTCGCGCCTGACCGCTGACACGACGTTGCTGCAATCGGTGATCGGTTCGTCGCTGTCGCTGTTCCTGCGCAATCTGCTGATGGTCATTGGCGGCGTCGTGCTGCTGTTCATCACCAATGCCAAGCTCACCAGTATCGTGGTGATTGCGCTGCCGCTGGTGATTGCGCCGATCCTGATTTTCGGGCGACGCGTGCGTAATCTTTCGCGATTGAGCCAGGACCGGATCGCCGACATTGGCAGCTATGTTTCGGAAACCCTAGGCCAGATCAAGACCGTTCAGGCCTACAACCATCAGGTGCAAGACGAACAACGCTTCGCCGGCACCGTCGAGCAGGCGTTCGAGACCGCGCGCAAACGGATTTTCCAGCGGGCCTGGCTGATCACGCTGGTGATCGTGCTGGTGCTCGGTGCCGTCGCGGTGATGTTGTGGGTCGGCGGCATGGACGTGATTGCCGGGCGGATTTCTGCCGGTGAGCTGGCGGCGTTCGTGTTCTACAGCCTGATCGTCGGCAGTGCCTTTGGCACTTTGAGCGAAGTGATCGGCGAGTTGCAGCGGGCGGCGGGTGCTGCCGAGCGCATTGCCGAATTGCTGCGTTCCGAGAACATCATCCAGCCGCCGAAAGCCGGACTGGTGATCTTGCCGGAGCGGATCAAAGGCGAGCTGGCGTTGCAGGACGTGCGCTTTTCCTACCCTTCGCGTCCGGAAAGCTTTGCCGTTGACGGCTTGAGTCTGACGGTCAACGCGGGCGAAACCCTCGCGCTTGTAGGTCCGTCCGGTGCGGGCAAGTCCACGGTGTATGACTTGCTGCTGCGTTTCTACGATCCGCGCGAAGGGCAAATCCTGATCGATGGCGTGCCGCTGACGAGTCTTGATCCGCTGGACCTGCGCCGCTGTTTTGCACTGGTTTCACAGACTCCGGCGCTGTTCTTCGGCAGCGTCGAAGAAAACATTCGCTACGGTTGCCCGACCGCCACCCTGGGGCAGGTGCAGGAAGCCGCGAAAATCGCCCACGCCCACGACTTCATCGAGCAAATGCCCGACGGCTACCAGACCCATCTGGGTGACGGTGGTCTCGGCCTGTCAGGCGGCCAACGCCAACGTCTGGCCATTGCCCGGGCATTGCTGGTCGACGCGCCGATCCTGCTGCTGGACGAAGCCACCAGCGCCCTCGACGCCCAGAGCGAACACCTGATCCAGCAAGCCCTGCCCAGCCTGATGCAAAACCGCACCACCCTGGTGATCGCCCACCGCTTGGCCACGGTGAAAAACGCCGACCGGATTGCGGTGATGGACCAGGGCAAACTGGTGGCGATCGGTACGCATCAGGAGCTGATCGCGAGCAATCCGCTGTATGCGCGGTTGGCGGCGTTGCAGTTCAGTGATGGGCAGAAAGCTCATTGAATATGGCTGCCGAGCTCGATGGCATCGGGCATTATGGCGACCATTGAGAAGCATCTGGAAAGGATATGAGCCGCTACCAACCCCCGTTGACCCTGACGCCTCGAATGCTTGCGTTGATCGCAGAGATCAGTGAGCAGATCGGTCAGCTTTCGGCTGCTGACAGTGGGCGACAGACACCTCAGTTGCGTCGTGGGAATCGTATTCGAACGATCCAGGCTTCTTTGGCTATTGAAAACAACACTCTCAGTGTCGAACAGGTAACTGCTGTGTTGGCCGGTCAAAGGGTGTTGGGTCTGCCTCGGGAAATTCAGGAAGTGCGCAATGCTTTTGCGGCATATGAGTGCTTGACTGACTGGAAGCCCGGTAATCGTTCTGACTTGCTGCGTGCTCACGAACTGTTGATGCATGGGTTGATTGACGACTTTGGTCGCTTTCGTCGAGCGGGTGTCGGCATCTATCGTGGCGAACAACTGGTCCACATGGCACCGCCGCCAAGCAGGATTGCCCATTTGGTTGACGACTTGCTGGCGTGGCTCGAGGCTTCGGACTGGCATCCGTTGATTACCAGTTGTGTCTTTCACTACGAGTTTGAGTTCATCCATACATTTGCCGATGGCAATGGTCGAATGGGACGGCTATGGCAAACGTTGATCCTCAGTCAATGGCGACCGGTGTTGGCGTATTTGCCTGTCGAGGCGGTGATTCGCGAGCAGCAGGATGATTATTACGCAGCGTTGTCGGCTGCTGACCGAATGGCGGAATCAACGCCGTTCGTGGAGTACATGCTGAATGCGCTGAACCTGGCGTTGCGCGAGGCTATCGAAAATGAGCCTTCTACCGACCAAGTAACCGACCAAGTAAGAAAGCTGCTTCAGCTACTCTTTGATAGCGCTCCACTCAGTGTCAACGAGCTGATGGGGGCGCTGGGTCTGGTCCACAAGGCTACTTTTCGCGCGAACTACCTGACACCCGCTTTAGTGGGTGAATTGATCGAGATGACTGATCCCGACTCGCCGAGGAGCCCGAATCAGAAGTATCGGCTGACTTCGAGCGGCAGATTTCAGCTGGTGAAGTTGCAACACGGTTAGCGAATTATTGATTTCAAAAAAATGCCCGCATCTCTCGATGCGGGCATTTTTGTTTACGTCGATCTTTGCACGATTACTGATCGTCAAAGTACCGCTCATGCCAGTCCACCAGCGGTTGCGGCGAGTTGAGTTTCTGGCCGTAGATCACCGAATAGGACAGCACGTTCTGCACGTACTGGCGGGTCTCGTCGAACGGGATGCTTTCCACCCATACGTCAAAGCTCAGGTGGTCGGCACCGCGCAGCCACTGGCGCACGCGGCCGGGGCCGGCGTTGTAGGCGGCGGAGGCGAGCACGCGGTTACCGTTGAACTGGCTGTGCACCTGGCTCAGGTAGGCGGCGCCGAGCTGGATGTTCTTGTCCGGATCGAGCACCTGCTGCGGCGAGGCCAGCGGAATGCTGAACTTGCGCGCGGTTTCCTTGGCGGTGCCGGGCATCAGTTGCATCAGGCCGCTGGCGCCGACGCCGGAGCGGGCGTCGTCCATGAAGGCACTTTCCTGACGGGTGATGGCGAACACCCAGCTCGAGTGCAGGCCACGAACCTTGGCTTCACGCACAAGGGTGTCGCGGTGGGCCATCGGGAAGCGGATGTCCAGGTCGTCCCAGTATTGCGCCTGGCTGATGGTGCGGATCGCCGGGAAATACCATTTCAGATCGTAAGCCAGTTTGGCCTGGGCGACCATCTCGTCGCGGTTGAAGTGACGACTGACGTGGTACCACTCGCGACGTCCGTCGACGATCTGCCCGCGGGCGTGGAACTCCAGCGCCCGGCGCACGCCAGGGGTGTTGCGCACCTTGTTGATGGTGGCCTGGCTGAGTACCAGCGGTTTGTTGACCAGCGAATAGGGCAGCTGTGAGCGATCGGCGGCCAGGAAACCGTAGAAATCCCGCTCCCGTGCAAGGCTCTTGTACAGCGTCTGTGCTTCAGTGTTCTGCGGTTGCGCCAGTTCCAGGCTGCGGGCCTGCCAGTAACGCCAGCGGTTGGTGGTGGCCAGATCCTGCGGCAGGCGGCGGGTCAACTGATAGGCGTCGTCCCAGCGTGCCAGACGCAGCAACAGGCGCAGGCGCCATTCGGAAACAGTGTTGTCGCGCAGTTCCGGGTCATATTTGGTCATCACATCCAGCGCACGGCTGTCGAATCGACGGGCCAGGGTAAGGCCGATTTCCCGGGCGATGGCGACTTTTTCATCTCGCGAGAAATGCATGCTGCTGGCGTAGCCGTCGAGCAGATCCATGGCCTTGTCCGGATCCTGGCGGGCCAGGCGGCGCAGGCCGAGGCTGACGATGTCCGACATTGGTTCGTCGGCCGGGGTGAAGCGCGATGGCTGGTTGAGCAGTTCAGGTTTCTGCGCCACATCCACCAGCAGACGTCCGCGTGGGGACAGGGTGGTCAGGCCGTTGACCAGGCTGTTGGCCAGTGGATAGTTACGCGCCTGGGCGGCGAGTTTGGTGCGTTCCCAGCGTTTTTGCTCGGTCAACTGGCCATCGGCAGCCCAGATCCCGAACAGCGCGTCACACGCGGCGGGTTGCGATTTGCCGGTCAGCCACAGTTTGTCGGCATTGGCATAACCCTCGGCCTTGTGGCCGCTGCTGATCTGGTACTGCGCGTTCAGGCAGTCCAGTTCGGTGAAGTTGAGCTTCGGATCGTAATACTTGACGAAGGTCGCCCAGTCTCCACGGTCGGCGAGCCAGCGCAACCAGCGCAGCTTCATCCAGTTGGCCTGGGGCAGGTCACCGTGTTCGGCGAGGAATTTCTCGATTTCCGCGTTGCTGGCGGTCTTCAGGCGGGCGGTCAGCTCGTCGTAGGCCAGGTACGGCTCCAGCGGATAATCGGCGAGGGCCTGGCTGTAACGGAAATACGGGCCGGTATCGCCCTTGGCCAGGGCGCGCTTGGCCTCATCGTAATACTGGCGCTGGGTGGACAGGTCCACCGCCTGAGCGGATTGAGCAGCAGCGGCGGTGAGTAGCAAACAGGACAAAACACTGAGAAGGCGACTGCGCATGAGACATCCGGGCAGAGAAATCATGACAAGTGCCAGCGTGGGCGGCACTGAATTGTCTGTAGCTTAGCCTTTTGCCAGCAGACGGCGAAAGCTTTGCAGGCCTTGCGGCACAAGTTCGCAACAAATGTTGTGCAGAGTACGTCAGCGGCGAAATTGCCGGCCTGTTCGGCCCTCGATTCAGGTAGAATGCGCGCCCGGTTTTTGGAGAAGCTCATGACCCTGCTCAAATTCAGCGATGTGTCCCTTGCATTCGGCGCGATGCCGTTGTTGGACAAGGTGTCCTGGCAGATCGCCCGTGGTGAGCGGGTGTGCATCATCGGCCGCAACGGCACTGGCAAATCCAGCATGATGAAACTGGTCAAGGGCGACCAGAAGCCTGACGACGGCGCCGTGTGGCGTGCCCCCGGTCTGAAAATCGGCGAATTGCCGCAGGAATTGCCGGTGGCCGACGAGCGGACCGTGTTCGACGTGGTTGCCGAAGGCCTCGACGGCGTGGGTGCGCTGCTTGCTGAATACCATCACCTGAGCCAGAACATCGTCACCGACGCTGATCTGGAAAAGCTGATGCACGTCCAGCACGATCTCGAAGCCCGTGACGGCTGGCGCTTGCAGACCCTGGTCGACAGCACCCTGAGTCGCCTGCAACTGCCGGCCGACAAGACCCTCGCCGAGTTGTCCGGCGGCTGGCGTCGTCGCGTGCTGCTGGCCCAGGCGCTGGTGTCCGAGCCGGATCTGCTGCTGCTCGACGAACCAACCAACCACCTGGACATCGGTGCGATTGCCTGGCTCGAAGAAGCGCTGAAGGATTTCCAGGGCGCCGTGCTGTTCATCACGCACGACCGTTCCTTCCTGCAAAACCTGGCCACCCGCATCCTTGAACTGGATCGCGGCGGCCTGATCGACTGGAACGGCGACTACGCCAGTTTCCTGGTCCACAAAGAAGCCGAACTGGCCGCTGAAGAAACTGCCAATGCGCTGTTCGACAAGCGTCTGGCTCAGGAAGAAGTGTGGATTCGTCAGGGCATCAAGGCCCGTCGCACCCGTAACGAAGGCCGCGTGCGTGCGCTGAAGGCCCTGCGTGTCGAGCGCAGCGAACGTCGTGAGCGTACCGGCAAGGCCAATATCCAGCTGGAAACAGCGGAGAAGTCCGGCAAGCAGGTAATGGTGCTGGATAACGTGAGTTTTGCGCACCCGGGCGGTCCGTTCCTGATCCGCGATTTCTCCATGGTGCTGCAGCGCGGCGATCGTATCGGCCTGCTCGGCGCCAACGGCACCGGCAAGACCACCCTGCTGAAACTGATGCTCAGCGGTCTGCAACCGACCAGCGGCAAGGTGGAAGAGGGCACCAAGATCGACGTGGCCTACTTCGACCAGTTGCGCCATCAGCTGGATCTGGAAAAGACCGTGGTCGACAACGTCGCCGAAGGTCGCGATTTCATCGATATCAATGGCCAGAGCCGCCACGTGCTGAGCTACCTCGGCGACTTCCTGTTCAGCCCGCAGCGTGCCCGCACGCCGGTGAAGGCGCTGTCCGGTGGCGAGCGTGCGCGCCTGCTGCTGGCCAAGCTGTTCAGCAAACCTGCAAACCTGCTGGTGCTCGACGAACCGACCAACGACCTCGATGTGGAAACCCTCGAGCTGCTCGAAGAAGTGCTGCTGACCTTCAACGGCACTGTGCTGATGGTCAGCCACGACCGGGCATTCCTCGATAACGTGGTCACCAGCACCCTGGTCTTCGAAGGTGAAGGCAAGGTTCGCGAATACGTGGGCGGCTATCAGGACTGGATCCGTCAGGGCGGTTCGCCGCGTCTGTTGGGCGTGACTGAAAGCAAATCCGGCAAGGCCGACCTGAACTCGGCGGTGGTCACTGCCGAACCGGCTCCGGTTGCCGCGCCTGTCGCTGCTGCCCCGGCTGCGAAGAAGAAACTGAGCTACAAGCTTCAGCGCGAGCTGGAAGCGTTGCCGGGTGACATCGACGCCAAAGAGCAGCAGATTGCTGCTGTCGAGGCTGAAATGGCTGAAGCCGGTTTCTACCAGCGTCCGCCGGCCGAAACGGCCAAGGTGATTGCTTCTCTGGAGCAGTTGCAGGCTGAGCTGGATGCGCTGGTGGAGCGTTGGGCCGAGCTGGATGCCTGATTGTTTCCAGGCATGAAAAAGCCCGGCGTCCAGTGATGGGCGCCGGGCTTTTTAGCTTTTCACAAGTGCCTGGGATCAGCGTTTGACCAGGTGCACCGCCAGCACATCGCAAGGTGCGCCGTGCAGGACGTCGTTGGCGGTGGAGCCCAATAGCAACGCCAGACCATGCCGGCCATGGCTGCCGACCACGATCAGGTCGCATTCCTGTTCCTTGGCGAAGTGGTGGATTTCCTGGCGTGGCTGGCCGTAGGTCAGGTGGCAGTTGGAGCCTTCCAGTTCGGTGTATTTGTGCTTCAGGCGCTCAAGGCGTTCCTTGGCCTGATCGAACTGTTGTTGTTGCAGTTGTGACAGATCCATCGGCACATCACCCCCGAAGGCCATGGCCATCGGTTCGACGATATGCACCAGCGACAGCTTGGCGCTATTGCTCACCGACAGCTCTCGGGCGCGGTGGATCACAGGGTCGCACTCTTCGGTCAGATCTACGGCGACCAGGATATGGTGGTAGGGCATGAGGTGCTCCTCGTGAGGGATCAATATTGTTAAGTATGGCTGGTTTCAAGCGCATTGGTTCCAAACTGACGCAATGGGCTCATGACAAAACGGGAGTACACATATGACGGTCTGGCTGGTGGTGTCAATCCTGCTGGTGGTGTTGAGCCCTCTGGCGTGGTTGCGTCCGTCCCGCGCACAGAGTGGCCGGATAGCCTTGCGCGCTGAGGCGCGGCGTATCGGGCTGGCCATGCAGCTGGCGCCGCAGGAGTGGCCGCACTGGCTGAGCCAGGAGCCGCCAAACCCGTGCGCGCAATACCACCGGCCACGGCGCGGCAAGCAGCCGGCGTGCTGGACGTATTGGCAGAAATCTCCGGGCGTATGGGTCAATCAGTGGCAGGAAGTCTGTGAAGATCCGCTTCTGCTGAATCATTTCGAAAAATTGCCGGGCAACGTTTTCAAGGTTGATGCCGACAAGCAGATGATCGCGCTCTATTGGGGCGAGAAAGGTGACGCTTCGGTTCTGCTGGACATTGATGCCACGCTGAAAGCGCTGGCATGACACACCGACGTTTCGCGCTGCAACGGTGCAAAACGTCTGGCAGACGAGCAATAAAAAGCCCGACATGATTCATCGGGCGGGGTTGGCCAGGCAGGCCGGAAATTCTTTTTTTGCGTTGGGCCGGAGTGATCCGGTCAGCAAAAGTGCGCCTGTTTTCCTTCGTAGTCCAGCCAGCGTAGCCTGTTAAACAAGGCTTGCGGTGAATTAGGGCGACTTTTCTAACTATTAATCTTATGAATGCCCTCACATGCAAGCATGCGTGGACGGGCTGCGTCTTACAGAAATGACCGCAAAGTCGCATTTCAACCCGTATTTAGGGCGATTGACAATTGTCGGAAATTCCGTGAAGGTGGCGTACCCAAATCAAACGGGCGTATGAATTGAGCGTTTGTATTGCAGACTGCTCCTACAGAATCCCGACTATCGCGTTGGCGGGTGTGCCGGGTGGATTGGTGTCAGCATTGACGAAAAAGCGTCCTGCCGAGCCATTCGCCTGCGTCCGACGTGTACTGTTCAGCTTCCATATCGTGGAGATCAGTTGATGATTTACGAAGGTAAAGCCATCACGGTTAAAGCTCTTGAAAGTGGCATCGTCGAATTGAAATTCGACCTCAAGGGTGAGTCCGTCAACAAGTTCAACCGTCTTACCCTGAACGAACTGCGTCAGGCCGTAGACACCATCAAGGCAGATGCTTCGATCAAGGGCGTGATCGTCAGCAGTGGCAAGGACGTGTTCATCGTCGGCGCCGACATCACCGAATTTGTCGACAACTTCAAGCTGCCGGATGCCGAGCTGGTTGCAGGCAATCTCGAAGCCAACAAGATCTTCAGCGATTTCGAAGACCTCAACGTTCCGACCGTGGCCGCGATCAACGGCATCGCCCTGGGTGGCGGTCTGGAAATGTGCCTGGCAGCGGACTACCGCGTCATGTCCACCAAGGCCAAGATCGGTCTGCCGGAAGTCAAGCTGGGCATCTACCCGGGCTTCGGCGGTACTGTGCGTCTGCCGCGCCTGATCGGTGCCGACAACGCCATCGAGTGGATTGCCGCCGGCAAGGAAAACCGTCCTGAAGACGCGCTGAAAGTCGGCGCCGTCGATGCCGTGGTTGCCCCTGAAAAGCTGCAGGATGCTGCCCTTGAGCTGATCAAGCGCGCCATCTCCGGCGAGTTCGACTACAAGGCCAAGCGTCAGCCGAAGCTGGAAAAGCTCAAGCTGAACGCCATTGAACAAATGATGGCTTTCGAAACCGCCAAGGGTTTCGTGGCTGGCCAGGCCGGCCCGAACTACCCGGCCCCGGTCGAAGCGATCAAGACCATCCAGAAAGCCGCGAACTTCGGTCGCGACAAGGCGCTGGAAGTCGAAGCCGCAGGTTTCGTGAAACTGGCCAAGACCTCTGCCGCGCAGAGCTTGATCGGTCTGTTCCTGAACGATCAGGAACTGAAGAAAAAGGCCAAGGCCTACGACGAAATCGCCAAGGATGTGAAGCAGGCTGCCGTACTGGGCGCCGGCATCATGGGTGGCGGTATCGCCTATCAGTCGGCCTCCAAAGGTACGCCGATCCTGATGAAGGACATCAACGAGCACGGCATCGAGCAAGGTCTGGCGGAGGCCGCCAAGCTGCTGGTCGGCCGCGTTGACAAAGGCCGCATGACTGCTGCGAAGATGGCTGAAGTGCTCAACGGCATTCGTCCGACCCTGTCCTACGGCGATTTCGGTCACGTTGACCTGGTCGTTGAAGCCGTGGTCGAGAACCCGAAGGTCAAGCAAGCCGTTCTGGCGGAAGTCGAAGACAAGGTCAAAGAGGACACCATCCTCGCGTCCAACACCTCGACCATTTCCATCAGCCTGCTGGCCAAGGCCCTCAAGCGTCCGGAAAACTTCGTCGGCATGCACTTCTTCAACCCGGTGCACATGATGCCGCTGGTGGAAGTGATCCGTGGCGAGAAGTCGAGCGAGCTGGCGATTGCCACCACCGTTGCCTACGCCAAGAAAATGGGCAAGAACCCGATCGTCGTCAACGACTGCCCGGGCTTCCTGGTCAACCGCGTACTGTTCCCGTACTTCGGCGGTTTCGCCAAGCTGGTCAGCGCCGGTGTGGACTTCGTCCGTATCGACAAGATCATGGAAAAATTCGGCTGGCCGATGGGCCCGGCGTACCTGATGGACGTGGTCGGCATCGACACCGGCCACCACGGTCGTGACGTGATGGCTGAAGGCTTCCCGGATCGCATGAAGGACGATCGTCGTTCGGCCATCGACGTGCTTTACGAAGCCAAGCGTCTGGGTCAGAAGAACGGCAAGGGCTTCTACGCCTACGAGGCCGACAAGAAAGGCAAGCAGAAGAAAGTCGCCGATCCGTCGGTACTGGAAGTGCTCAAGCCGATCGTTTACGAGCAGCGCGAAGTCACTGACGAAGACATCATCAACTGGATGATGATCCCGCTGTGCCTGGAAACCGTGCGTTGCCTGGAAGACGGCATCGTCGAAACCGCCGCCGAAGCCGACATGGGTCTGGTCTACGGTATTGGTTTCCCTCCATTCCGTGGCGGTGCGCTGCGCTACATCGACTCGATCGGTGTTGCCGAGTTCGTTGCCCTGGCCGACCAGTACGCTGATTTGGGCGCGCTGTACCACCCGACCGCGAAGCTGCGCGAAATGGCCAAGAACGGCCAGAGCTTCTTCGGTTAAGCGCCCCCAACTAGAGTGAGAGTGAACTTATGAGCTTGAATCCTAGAGACGTCGTGATTGTCGACTTCGGTCGTACTCCGATGGGCCGCTCCAAGGGCGGCATGCACCGCAACACCCGCGCCGAAGACATGTCGGCGCACCTGATCAGCAAACTGCTGGAGCGCAACACCAAGGTCGATCCTGCTGAAGTCGAGGACGTGATCTGGGGCTGTGTGAACCAGACCCTGGAGCAGGGTTGGAACATCGCGCGTATGGCGTCGCTGATGACCCAGATCCCGCACACCTCGGCCGGCCAGACCGTCAGCCGTCTGTGCGGCTCGTCGATGAGTGCGCTGCACACCGCTGCGCAAGCGATCATGACCGGCAACGGTGACGTATTCGTGGTTGGTGGCGTCGAGCATATGGGCCACGTGAGCATGATGCACGGTGTCGACCCGAACCCGCACATGTCCCTGTACGCGGCAAAAGCCTCGGGCATGATGGGCCTGACCGCTGAAATGCTGGGCAAAATGCACGGCATCACTCGCGAACAGCAGGACGCCTTTGGCGTGCGTTCCCACCAGTTGGCCCACAAGGCAACTGTGGAAGGCAAGTTCAAGGACGAAATCATCCCGATGCAGGGCTATGACGAGAACGGTTTCCTGAAAACCTTCGACTACGACGAAACCATTCGTCCGGAAACCACCCTGGAAAGCCTGGCGGCTCTGAAGCCGGCGTTCAATCCAAAGGGCGGCACCGTGACTGCCGGTACTTCGTCGCAGATCACCGATGGTGCTTCGTGCATGATCGTGATGTCGGCGCAGCGTGCACAGGACCTGGGCATTCAGCCGCTGGCCGTGATTCGTTCGATGGCGGTGGCAGGTGTGGATCCGGCGATCATGGGCTATGGTCCGGTACCGGCGACTCAGAAAGCACTGAAACGTGCCGGCCTGGGTATCAACGATATCGACTTCTTCGAGCTCAACGAAGCGTTCGCCGCACAGGCTCTGCCAGTGCTGAAAGACCTGAAAGTGCTCGACAAGATGAATGAGAAGGTTAACCTGCACGGCGGCGCGATCGCCCTGGGTCACCCGTTCGGTTGCTCCGGTGCCCGTATTTCCGGCACCTTGCTGAACGTGATGAAGCAGAATGGCGGCACCTTCGGGGTGGCCACCATGTGCATTGGCCTCGGCCAAGGCATCTCCACCGTCTTCGAACGCGTTTAAGCGTCTCGTCGATGGAAGCCGGGGCCAAGTGCCCCGGTTTTTGTTTTTACGGATTTATTTTTGTTTTTATTTTGAAAAAATTTGAGTGAGGGCCGAAGCATGCCGATACAACCTGGGCTCTACCAACATTACAAAGGTCCGCAGTACCGCGTATTCAGTGTCGCGCGGCATTCCGAGACCGAAGAGGAAGTGGTCTTTTACCAAGCCCTGTATGGCGATTACGGCTTCTGGGTGCGTCCCTTGAGCATGTTCCTGGAGTCCGTCGAGGTTGACGGGGAGCAGGTCCCACGCTTTGCTTTGGTGCAAGCCGAACCGAGCCTTTTTTCGAAGCCGTAAGGCGAGTGCGCGCAAAACCCTGCGCTTGACCTCACCTTGTAGCCACTATATATAGCGGTGCCGCGTCAGGCGCCAACCGCCTTTCACTTCTAGAATTCAGGAATTTTCTGATCCATGGGCAAATCGCTGGTCATTGTGGAATCCCCGGCTAAGGCCAAGACCATCAACAAGTATCTGGGCAACCAATACGTGGTGAAGTCGAGTATCGGCCATATCCGAGACCTGCCCACCAGCGGTTCGGCTAGCGCCAGCAAGGAGCCAGCCGCCAAGCGTGGCAAGGCAGCTGCGGGCGAAGCGCCAGCGCTGTCGCCGAAAGAGAAGGCGCGCAAGCAGCTGGTCTCGCGCATGGGTGTCGATCCGGATCATGGCTGGAAGGCCAAGTACGAGATCCTCCCGGGCAAGGAAAAAGTCATCGAAGAGCTGCGCCGGCTCGCCAAGGATGCTGACACCATCTATCTCGCAACCGACTTGGATCGCGAGGGGGAAGCCATTGCCTGGCACCTGCGCGAAGCCATCGGTGGTGACGACAGCCGCTACAAGCGCGTGGTGTTCAACGAAATCACCAAGAAAGCGATTCAGGAAGCCTTCTCGGAGCCGGGCGAGCTCGATATCGATCGAGTGAACGCGCAGCAGGCCCGCCGTTTCCTCGACCGCGTCGTCGGTTACATGGTCTCGCCGCTGCTGTGGGCCAAGATCGCCCGTGGCCTATCCGCCGGTCGTGTGCAATCGGTGGCCGTGAAGCTGGTGGTCGAGCGTGAGCGTGAAATTCGTGCGTTCATCCCGGAAGAGTACTGGGAAGTGCATGCCGACCTCGGCACCACCAAGGGCTCGACCGTTCGTTTCGAAGTGGCCCGTGAGAAGGGCGAAGCTTTCAAGCCGCTCAACGAAGCGCAGGCCATGGCGGCCCTGGAGAAGCTGAAGTCTTCCAGCTACAGCATCGTCAAGCGTGAAGACAAGCCGACCAGCAGCAAACCGTCGGCACCGTTCATCACCTCCACGCTGCAACAGGCTGCGAGCAACCGCCTGGGCTTCGGCGTGAAGAAAACCATGATGATGGCCCAGCGTCTGTACGAAGCCGGCTACATCACTTATATGCGTACCGACTCGACCAACCTCTCGGCCGATGCCGTGGCGATGGCGCGTACTTATATCGAAGACGAGTTCGGCAAGAAGTACCTGCCGGAAACGCCGAACGTCTACAGCAGCAAGGAAGGCGCACAAGAGGCTCACGAAGCGATTCGTCCTTCCGACGCCAACACCACGCCAAGCAAGCTCGCAGGCATGGAGCGTGACGCTGAGCGCCTCTACGAGCTGATCTGGCGCCAGTTCCTGGCTTGCCAGATGCTGCCGGCGCAATATCTGTCGACCACCGTCAGCGTGGCCGCTGGCGACTTCGAGCTGCGTGCCAAGGGCCGTATCCTGAAGTTCGACGGCTACACCCGCGTTCTGCCGCAAATCACCAAGCCGGGCGACGACGATGTCCTGCCCGACATGGCGCAGGGCGACGTGATGAAGCTGATCAAGCTCGACCCGACCCAGCACTTCACCAAGCCGCCGGCCCGTTACTCGGAAGCCAGCCTGGTGAAGGAAATGGAAAAGCGCGGCATTGGCCGTCCTTCGACCTACGCGGCGATCATTTCGACCATTCAGGATCGCGGTTACGTGACCCTGCACAACCGTCGTTTCTATTCGGAAAAGATGGGCGACATCGTCACCGAGCGTCTGTCCGAGAGCTTCTCGAACCTCATGGACTACGGCTTCACCGCCGGCATGGAAGAGAACCTCGATGACGTGGCCCAGGGCGAACGCGACTGGAAAAACGTGCTGGACGAGTTCTACGGTGACTTCAAGAAAAAACTCGAAGTGGCCGAGAATCCGGAAGCCGGCATGCGTGCCAACCAGCCGGTGATGACCGATATCCCGTGCACCACTTGCGGCCGTCCGATGCAGATTCGTACTGCATCGACTGGTGTGTTCCTCGGTTGCTCGGGTTACAGCCTGCCGCCGAAAGAGCGCTGCAAGGCCACGGTCAACTTGGTGCCAGGCGATGAAATTGCTGCGGACGACGAGGGTGAATCGGAATCCCTGGTGCTGCGCGGCAAGCATCGTTGCCCGATCTGCAGCACGGCAATGGACGCTTACCTGCTCGATGAAAAGCGCAAGCTGCACATCTGCGGTAACAACCCGGATTGCGCCGGCTACGAAATCGAAGAGGGCAGCTATCGCATCAAGGGTTACGAAGGCCCGAGCCTGGAGTGCGACAAGTGCGACAAGTGCGGCAGCGAGATGCAGCTCAAGACCGGCCGTTTCGGCAAGTTCTTCGGTTGCACCAATCCGACTTGCAAGAACACTCGCAAGCTGCTGAAGAGCGGTGACGCGGCGCCGCCGAAGATGGATCCGGTGAAGATGCCTGAGCTGAAATGCGAAAAGGTCAACGACACCTATATCCTGCGCGACGGTGCTTCAGGCCTGTTCCTGGCGGCGAGCCAGTT
This sequence comes from Pseudomonas sp. MWU12-3088, assembly GCF_023242405.1. Taxonomy (NCBI): domain Bacteria; kingdom Pseudomonadati; phylum Pseudomonadota; class Gammaproteobacteria; order Pseudomonadales; family Pseudomonadaceae; genus Pseudomonas; species Pseudomonas sp. MWU12-3088. Next base: position 342,766 of record NZ_JALJEA010000006.1, on the reverse strand, counting down.
CCCGAAAAACCGCGAGACCCGTGCTCCGCTGGTGATCGAGATTCTGCCGCACAAGGACGAGATCGATCCGAAGTACCACTTCCTGTGCGAAGCGCCGCAGAAGGATCCAGATGGTCTGCCGGCAGTGATCCGCTACAGCCGCAAGACCAAGGAGCAATACGTCCAGACCGAAGTCGACGGCAAACCGACTGGCTGGAAAGCGTTCTTCGACGGTGGCAAGTGGACCGTTGAAGACAAGCGTCCGGCGAAAGCCAAGGCTTGAGCAAGCGCTGATCCGAGGCTGCCCTGACCGGGTGGCTTCAACACAAAAGGCCGCATGAAAACCTTCTGGTTTTCATGCGGCCTTTTTGTTTAAAGCTTGCGGTCGGATCGACTGATCCATGACACTGTCCGACCTGTATGAAGAAATTATTTCGCTGCGGAGAGTGCCGATATGGCCCACGAGCTCTATACCCGTACCAATCAGAAGATCTATTTCGCGGGTCTGTCGCTGGAAGCGCTGGCCAGGGCTGAAGAGGGGCGGGCGATGAATTCGCTTGCGTTGATTCAGGCCGGGCGCGAATCGGCACTGTTTCATCTCTACGGCGCATTGCTGGGGTTATGTCACGAAATTGCAGGGTTTTACCGTCTGCCACAGGCTAACGCGCCCCGGGCGGAAACGCTGTTGACCCGCGAAGTGCTTGAGTCGATTGCGATTCCAGAGTTGGCCGAGATGGTCGAGTTGGCAGGTAATCCGGAAACCTGGCTGGCTAAATTGCTGGCTGCGCATTCGGCGCTGTTTCAGCCGCCACGGGTGCCACACAAGCCAAAAGGCGATGTGACCCAGCCGCTGATTCAGGCGGTTAATCTGGATGAAGAGCAAGCCCCGGAAGAGTTGAGTCGTGAAGAGCTGGAGAGCTGGCGGCAAAATCTGAAGAGTCTGGCGATCCGTTTCCGTGAAGGCCTGAACGAGTGCTGATGGCTTCTTGACTGGCGGCGACGAGATGCATGCTGCTGGTCAAGATCCCGAGCGAATCCCGAATGATGTCTATATAATCCCTGCCTTTCGTGGAGAACAGACCTATATGCCAACGTCCTTTCTAGAAATTGTCGAGCTACCAGACGGCCGAATCGAACTGCGCAGGGCCGAGGACGAGGGTTCTCTGGTGACTCTGGATTTCTCCGAGGATGCCAAGGCATTTCTGCAGGGCCAGCACGTTGAAATAGCCAAGGCGATGCTCAGCGTTGGCGTGCAGATGGCTGGTCGAATGGTTGAAGGCGAGTTTGATAAGGAAGAGGGGCCGCGGGTTCTTCATTGAGCACCGCCCGTCGATTATCGCTTCGGTTCGGCTTCTCTGTCCTTTGAGAAGCCCCGCGCTCAAAGCAGCGCGTATCAAGTCAGCCCAATCGAATATTCAGACTTTGAGCGTCCCCGGTGCGGGCGGCGCTGATCAGTTGTTGGCGTGAGCCTGAGTTGAGCGGGTTCAACCATGTCACCACCGTATGGCTGCGACCCAGGCGCAGTGCTTCGCAAGCCAGTTGCTGGGCACTCTGAGTCCCACGCGGTTGCAGCAGCAGAATGCGTTCGCGATTCAGTCCTGCATCCCGTAGCCAGGCCTGGGTCAGGCTCGCGGGTGGTGCAATCAGGGTCAGCCATCGTGCGTCCTGATCCTCACTCAACTCCCGAAGTATGGGTGCCAGCAGGTTCAGGCAGTTCCCGGCCGCACCGCGCAGCGACAGTTCACTGAACGCTTCGGGTTCGACATTCCATGGGCGTTCGGCTGCATCCTTGAGGATGGGGGCCAATGGTTGCGCCAGAAAAGCTTCGAACAACGGCAGTTGTGTTTGCTGAGGTGCGTGTGGGAACTGCATAAAGCCTCCTTTAGCGGCGGATTACGCCGACACTCAAGCCTTCGATCACCAGTTCCTGATCTTTCAGGTCGACTTCGATAGGGGCGAACTCAGGGTTCTCGGCAATCAACCAGACTTTGCTGCCATCACGCTTGAAGCGTTTGACGGTCACTTCGTCGCCGATCCGCGCAACGACGATCTGGCCGTTACGTGCTTCTCGGGTCGTGTGAACCGCCAGCAGGTCACCGTCGAAAATACCGATGTCTTTCATGCTCATTCCGTGGACGCGCAACAGGTAGTCTGCGCGAGGATGGAAAAAGGCCGGGTTGATGTTGCAGGACTCTTCGATGTGCTGTTGGGCGAGAATCGGCGCACCGGCAGCGACTCGACCGATGATCGGCAGGGTGGATTCATCGACCTTGGCTTCAAAGCCGGGGATTCGAATGCCGCGAGAGGCGCCGGGAGTCATTTCGATCGCGCCTTTGCGGGCGAGCGCCTTGAGATGCTCTTCGGCAGCGTTGGGCGATTTGAAACCCAGTTCCTGAGCGATTTCCGCACGGGTCGGCGGGTAGCCGTTGTCTTCGAGGCAGCGTTTGATAAAGGCCAGAATCTCGGCTTGGCGTGGCGTCAGCTTAAGCATATTGATCGCTCTGTCTTTTTATACAGTGACTGGGATTATATACAGTGAAGCGGTCTTGGCAATGATCGTTTTTTGCCAGGCCGCCGGACGGTCAGTGACGGCGCCGATTAATGTGGCGTCCTTGTTGTGGTTAAATATCTGACCGACCATTCCCAAAACGAACCGGCAGGCTTGACAAGGCACAGGCTGAAACGTATGTTTCAAACAAGTGTTTGTCAGGCGGAGTAGCCATGGCCCAGTCGGAAACCGTTGAACGCATTCTTGATGCTGCAGAACAGCTGTTCGCGGAAAAAGGTTTCGCCGAAACCTCATTGCGTCTGATCACCAGCAAGGCCGGGGTCAACCTCGCCGCGGTGAACTATCACTTCGGCTCGAAGAAGGCGCTGATCCAGGCGGTTTTCTCGCGTTTTCTCGGTCCGTTCTGCATCAGCCTCGATAAAGAACTGGAGCGCCGCCAGGCCAAGCCAGAGAACAAGCCTTCGCTTGAAGAGCTGCTGGAAATCCTCGTCGAGCAGGCGCTGGTGGTGCAGCCACGCAGCGGCAATGATCTGTCGATCTTCATGCGCTTGCTCGGTCTTGCATTCAGCCAGAGCCAGGGCCACTTGCGCCGTTATCTGGAAGACATGTACGGCAAGGTTTTCCGCCGCTACATGCTGCTGGTAAACGAAGCCGCTCCCCGTATTCCTCCTATCGAACTGTTCTGGCGTGTGCACTTCATGCTCGGCGCAGCGGCATTCAGCATGTCGGGTATCAAGGCCCTGCGCGCGATTGCCGAGACCGATTTCGGCGTCAACACCTCCATCGAACAGGTGATGCGCCTGATGGTGCCGTTCCTGGCGGCTGGCATGCGTGCCGAAACCGGTGTCACCGATAGCGCAATGGCCACCGCGCAGTTGCGCCCTCGCAGCAAATCGGCACCGGCGCCTGCCAAGGTTTAACTGTCCATGGGTGGGCGTGGCAGCGGACATCCGCTAAGCTAGCCGCCCATGCCGACTCTCGTTCTGACCCCGTTTCTCATTGAAATCACCGTTCTGCCGGGCAATGCCTCTGGTGGTGGTTTCGTGGGCGACGGGTTTTTCGTTTTCAAGGAATCTCTATGACTGCTGGCCTGCAAGGCTCGTTGATGGTGGACGTCGCCGGTATCTGGCTGACGGCCGAAGATCGCCAATTGTTGCGCCAGCCCGAAGTGGGCGGCCTGATCATTTTTGCCCGTAATATCGAGCACCCGCGTCAGGTGCGCGAGCTGAGCGCGGCGATCCGTGCCATTCGTCCGGACTTGCTGCTGGCGGTGGACCAGGAAGGCGGTCGCGTCCAGCGCCTGCGTCAGGGCTTCGTGCGCCTGCCCGCCATGCGGGCCATTGCCGACAACCCGAATGCCGAATATCTGGCCGAGCAGTGCGGCTGGATCATGGCCACTGAGGTGCTGGCTGTCGGTCTCGATCTGAGCTTTGCCCCCGTGCTGGACCTGGATTACCAGCGCAGCGCCGTGGTTGGCACTCGTTCATTCGAAGGCAATCCGGAGCGTGCAGCACTGCTTGCCGGTGCTTTCATCAAAGGCATGAACAGCGCTGGCATGGCCGCCACCGGCAAGCATTTCCCCGGCCACGGCTGGGCCGAAGCCGACTCCCACGTCGCAATCCCCAACGACGAGCGTAGCCTCGAAGAGATCCGCGCCAACGACCTCGTGCCGTTCGCCAGACTCAGCAAGCAATTGGCCGCCGTCATGCCGGCCCACGTCATTTATCCGCAAGTTGACGCACAGCCCGCAGGTTTCTCCCGGCGCTGGTTGCAGGACATCCTGCGCGGTGAGTTGCAGTTCGACGGTGTGATTTTCAGCGACGATCTGTCGATGGCGGGTGCCCATGTGGTCGGCGACGCCGCCAGTCGTATCGAAGCGGCACTCAGCGCCGGTTGCGATATGGGCCTGGTGTGCAACGACCGAGCGGCCGCCGAGCTGGCCCTGAGCGCCGCGCAACGCATGAAGGTCAAGCCGTCGCCGCGCATCTCACGCATGCGCGGTCAGGCGTTCGCCAACACCGAATACCGTCAGGATCCGCGCTGGCTGACCGCTGTCGGCGCGCTCAAAGACGCTCAACTGATCGATTAAGGATTTTTCGCTATGACGGTTTACGCAATCATCGGTGGCACCGGCCTGACCCAGCTGGAAGGCCTGAGCATTCGTCAGTCGCTGGCAGTGGATACGCCTTATGGTGCGCCATCGGCTGAAGTCCAGATCGGTGAATACGCCGGCAAGGAAGTGCTGTTCCTCGCTCGCCACGGTCACCCGCATCGCTTTCCGCCGCACAAGGTCAACTACCGCGCCAATCTGTGGGCACTGAAGCAGGCCGGGGCTGAAGCGATCATCGCAGTCAACGCCGTGGGTGGGATTCATCCGGCAATGGGCACCGGACATTTCTGCGTACCGCATCAGATCGTGGACTACACCAGCGGTCGCGAACACACCTATTTCGCCGATGACCTGGAACATGTCACACACATCGACTTCAGCTTTCCCTACAGCGAGCCGCTGCGTCAGCAACTGATTGCTGCGCTGGCCGCCGAAGGTTGCGAATACAGCGAACAAGGCGTTTACGCCTGCACCCAGGGTCCGCGACTGGAAACCGTGGCGGAAATCGTGCGTCTGGAGCGTGACGGTTGCGACATCGTCGGCATGACCGGCATGCCGGAAGCGGCGCTGGCTCGCGAGCTGGATCTGGATTACGCCTGCCTGTCGCTGGTGGTGAACCCGGCGGCGGGCAAGACCACTGAAGTGATCACCATGGCCGAGATCGAGCAGGCGCTGCATGACGGCATGGGCAAGGTGAAATCGACGTTGGCGCGGGTGCTCAAGGGCTGAGCCCGGCTCCGCAATGACTCGAACGAACAGGCGCTGAGGATCTCAGCGCTTGTCGAACTTGTCCGGCAACGGCGCAAACAGCGCCTCGATATCATCACTCTGCAACTTCCAGTCCCCGGCCTTGCGCCCATCCAGCACGCCGGCCGCCAGGTCGGATTTTTCCCGCTGCAGAAGCTGAATTTTCTCTTCGACCGTGCCCCGGGCAATCATCTTGTAGACGAATACCGGCTTCTCCTGACCAATGCGATACGCACGGTCGGTTGCCTGGTTTTCGGTTGCCGGGTTCCACCACGGATCGTAGTGAATCACGGTGTCCGCTTCCGTCAGGTTCAGGCCCACACCGCCAGCCTTCAGGCTGATAAGAAAGATCTGACGCTTGCCGCTCTGGAATTCCTTCACCGGTGTGCGCCGATCCCGGGTTTGCCCGGTCAGCAACGCATAGGGGACATTGCGCTTTTTCAGCTCGTCCTCGATCAATGACAGCATCGAAGTGAACTGCGAGAACAGCAAAATCCGCCGTCCTTCCTCAAACAACTCCTCGAGCATTTCCATCAGGCTGTCGAGCTTGCCCGAGGTGCTGCCGCGCGCGGGCAGGGTGGCGTCGTTGACCAGGCGCAAATCGCAGCAGACCTGACGCAGCTTGAGCAACGCTTCGAGAATGATGATCTGGCTGCGCGCCACGCCTTTGCGAGTGATCTCGTCGCGCACCTTCTTGTCCATGGCCAGGCGCATGGTTTCGTACACGTCGCGCTGGGCTTCGTTGAGCTCGACCCAGTGGATGATCTCGGTCTTCGGCGGCAATTCGGTCGCGACCTGCTCCTTGGTGCGGCGCAGCAGGAAGGGTTTGATCCGACCGTTGAGGTGTTGAAGTCTGACTTCGCTGGCGCGCTTTTCGATCGGCACGCGGTAATCGGCGTTGAAGCTTTTGACGTCGCCGAGCCAGCCGGGCAGCAGGAAGTGAAACAGCGACCACAGTTCGCCGAGGTGATTTTCCAGCGGTGTACCGCTCAGGCACAGGCGCTGGCGGGCGTTCAGCTCGCGGGCAGCCTGAGCGGCCTTGCTGTTCGGGTTCTTGATGTATTGCGCCTCGTCCAGCACCAATACATGCAGCGGTTGCTGTGCGAGACGCTCGACATCCTTGGGCAGCAGCGCATAGGTCGTGAGGATCAGGTCGTAATCGGCCAGATGCTCAAAATGCTTTTTGCGACTGGCGCCGTACAGGGCCACCACTTTGAGCTGTGGCGTAAAGTGTGCCGCTTCGTCCAGCCAGTTGGGGATCAGGCTGGTGGGCATTACCACCATGCAGGGTCGATCCAGGCGCCCGGCGTTTTTCTCGCTGAGAATGTGCGCCAGGGTCTGTAGGGTTTTGCCCAGGCCCATGTCGTCCGCGAGAATCCCGCCAACTTCAAGTTGCCGCAGCGACTGCATCCAGCTCAAGCCTTCAAGCTGATATGGGCGCAGTGTCGCGTTCAGCCCTTGCGGCGCTTCGGCGCTGTAGTCGCGGATATCGCGCAAGCGCTGGGCGAAGCTACGAATCTGCTCGCCACCCTCCCAAAGCAGAGGAATGCCTTCCAGCGAATTCAGGCGTGTGGCGTCGGCCCTGCTCAAGCGCAGGGTGGTTTCGCCCGGCTCTTGCAGATAGAACTCGCCCAGCGTCGTCAGCACCGGTTTCAGCCGGCCAAGGGGCAGGGCGACTTGCAATGGCCCGTGCTCACTGTTGCGTTGCGGAATGTTCACCAGAATCAGCTCATCGTCCCGTCGCCGGGCGAGGCGTTCGGGGTTGAGAATTTCCGTGTGCGAGCGCATCAGGTTGAGCAGGATCGGCAGCAGGCTCAAGCGTTCGCCATTGACGATGATGCCCAGCTCCAGGTCGAACCAGTCCCGCTCTGACGTCTGCTCGACGGTGGCGTACCAGTCGTCCACGGCCGTCAGGTCGAAGCCGAATTCATCGTCGACCAGCAATTCCCAGCCTTGGGTGCGCAGCTTCGGCAGATCGTTAAGGGTGAACGTCAGCCAGGCGCTGTCGTTGACCATCTCGTAGAGTTCGCCAGCGCTTTCCGGCAGGGCCTTGCTTTGCCGGGTGGCGATGCGAAAGCCGAGAATCCGCAGTTGCTCGCGGTAACTTTGCTCGACGTCCGGCTGGCGTTTGACTCGCAGCGTCTGCGCTTCCTGGCGAATCAGGATGTCGCTGTTTTTCTGGCCGCTGACGTATTCATCGAGGTAGCTGAAAGACAGCGCCGCACGATGCTGGATGTAGCGCTGCATCTTGCCGTTGCGCGGCTCGAAAGCGCTGAACTCGACGCTGGCCAGCCACAGGCGCGGCACCGGTTGCACGTTGTCCACCAGCACTTGCGGCGGCGCTTTCGGGCTGCGGTTTTCCAGTACAGCCTGGAGTTTTTCCAGCAGTTCGGCGTCTTTGGCAGCGGCCGGGTATTCGAGGGTTTCCTGCACTTGCAGTAATACCGCCGCACAGTGTTTGCAGTTGCTGTGGACCGGGCAGGTGCACGTGGCGTCGACCATCAATAACGTGCCTTTGGCTGACTCGCGCAGATGAATCGTCTGACGATAAATGTTGCCGCCAGAGCCTTCGCAACTGGCGGTAATGGTCGCATCACCGACCTGCACGATCCGCACCCGGTTTTCCAGGGCGTAGCGGCGGCCACGCTCCAGGCTTTGTTCCTTGAACCGGCTGACCCAGGAGGAGGCCAGCGGTTTACTCAGAGGTGGGGACATAAGGACTTCAATCAGTCCGGAACGACTTCAGGCGCTTCCCGAGGCGCAGGCGCCGTCAGTGAAGTGATCTTGATCAGCAGGGCAAGGTGGCCGTTGTCCAGGTAGTTGAGCTGGCCGTTCTTGGTGTGGCTTTCCTGCTTCAGGCGTTCGCTGGCAGTGACCATGCCGTTGGCATCAATCTGGTTGACCCAGAAGTCGGCGTTCACGTCGGTAAAGCGCCCGAGTTTCATTTCAATCGTGCCTTCGACGGGGAACTGGCCGAATTGCTCCTGACCATCGCTGACCGCGACCTTCGCCGGGGTCTCGCCGAGTGTCTGCTGCCAGGCCTTGTGCATCAGCACGCTGTATTCGCCGCTGGCGGTGAGTTTGTTGGCGACGTCGTTCAGCGCTGTGGTGCGCTTGCTGTCATCGCCCAGGCGCTGGGCACCGGCGGCCCAGTCTTCCGGCGCGGCGCGGCTGACGATGGCCGGCACGGCGTTCTGGCGTACCAGAATCATTTCGACCTGATACAGGTCATCGGCAAATGCCGAAGGGGCGACCAGCGTCAACAACAAGGTCAGTGAGCGAAACAGGCGCATGCGGCGTCCTTCAAACAGTTTTCGGGATGAGGCGCTCGAACAGCGCCTCTACAGTATTAAAGCGCTCTTCCGGGCGCTCCATCGGCACCTGGAACTTGAACATCGTGGCGCCTTCGAATTTGTAGCGTTTTGGCTGACTCTGGATCAGTTTGATCAGGGTCATCGGGTCGACCGGCGTCTGCGCCGCGAACTCGATGCGACCGCCTTGCGGGCCGCCATCGACTTTTTTGATGCCCAACTGCTCGGCCTGTAATTTCAGCGCCGTGATGCGCACCAGATTTTTGGTCGGCTCCGGCAGCAGGCCGAAGCGGTCGATCATCTCTACCTGCAGATCTTTCAGGCCTTCCTCGTCGGTGGCCGAAGCGATGCGCTTGTACAGGATCAGGCGTGCGTGCACATCCGGCAGATAATCTTCCGGAATCAGTGCCGGTACCCGCAGGTTGACCTCCGGGCCGCCGCCGAGCGGCTGGTCGAGGTTCGGTTGTTCACCCTTGCGGATCGACTTCACCGCGCGCTCGAGCATTTCCATGTACAGCGTGAAGCCGACCGCCTGAATCTGTCCGCTCTGACCGTCGCCCAACAGTTCGCCGGCGCCACGGATTTCCAGGTCGTTGGTGGCCAGCACGAAGCCCGCGCCCAGATCCTGAGTATTGGCAATCGCTTCCAGACGTTTTTCCGCATCACCGGTGATCTGTTGGCGTGGCGGAGTCAGCAGGTACGCGTAGGCCTGGTGGTGACTGCGGCCAACGCGACCACGCAACTGGTGCAACTGCGCCAGACCGAACTTGTCGGCACGCTCGATGATGATGGTATTGGCGCTCGGCACGTCGATGCCGGTCTCGATGATGGTCGAGGCGATCAGTACGTTGAAGCGCTTGTGGTAGAAGTCGCTCATCACCTGTTCGAGTTCACGTTCGCGCATCTGCCCGTGGCCGATGCCGATCCGCGCTTCCGGCACCAGTTCGGCCAGTTCGGCGGCGCATTTCTCGATGGACTTCACGTCGTTGTGCAGGTAATAGACCTGACCGCCACGCAGCAGCTCACGCAACAAGGCCTCTTTGACCGTGCTCTTGTTCTGCTCCATGACGAAGGTGCGCACCGACAGGCGTCGCGCCGGCGGCGTGGCGATGATCGACAGGTCGCGCATGCCCGACACCGCCATGTTCAGCGTGCGCGGAATCGGCGTGGCGGTCAGCGTCAGAATGTCGACTTCGCTGCGCAGGGCCTTGAGCTGCTCTTTCTGACGGACACCGAAACGGTGCTCTTCGTCGATGATCACCAGCCCGAGGTTTTTGATCTTGACGTCGTCCTGCAGCAACTTGTGGGTGCCGATGACGATGTCGATGTTGCCCTCGGCCAGTTCGGCCACCGCCGCGTTCACTTCTTTGGCCGACTTGAAGCGGCTCATCACTTCCACGGTCACCGGCCAGTCGGCGAAGCGGTCACGGAAGCTGTTGTAGTGCTGCTGGGCGAGCAGGGTGGTCGGCACCAGAATCGCCACTTGCTTGCCGCCATGCACCGCGATGAACGCGGCGCGCATGGCCACTTCGGTCTTGCCGAAACCCACGTCGCCGCAGACCAGTCGATCCATCGGTTTCGGCGCGAGCATGTCTTCGCGCACGGCTTCGATGGTGGATTGCTGGTCCGGGGTTTCTTCGAACGGGAAGCCGGCGCTGAACGTTGCGTAATCGGCCTTCGGGTCGGCAAACGCATAACCTTCGCGGGCGGCGCGGCGGGCATAGATGTCGAGCAGTTCGGCAGCCACATCGCGTACCTGTTCGGCAGCCTTGCGCTTGGCTTTCTGCCAGGTCTCGGAACCGAGGCGATGCAGCGGCGCCAGTGCGTCGTCGCTGCCGGTGTAGCGGGCGATCAGGTGCAGGTTGGCCACGGGCACGTAGAGCTTGGCGTTCTCGGCGTATTCGAGGGTCAGGAATTCGGCAGCCTGATTGTCGATTTCCAGAATCGTCAGGCCGAGATAGCGGCCGACACCGTGGTCGATGTGCACCACTGGTGCGCCTTCGCGCAGCTCGGTGAGGTTCTTGATCACGGCATCGTTGTTGGCGTCGGCGCGTTTTTCACGACGACGACGCTGCATCACGCGCTGGCCGAACAACGGACTTTCCGCGACCAGTGCCAGTGCCGGGTCATCCAGCATCAGGCCTTCGTCGAGCGGGGCAATGGTGATCGCCAGGCGATCCTTGCTCGCAACGAAGTCCGGCCAGTTGTCGACGGTTTTCGGTCGCAGCTTCAGGCGTTCCAGCAATTCCAGCAGCACTTCGCGACGGCCGGCGGATTCGGCGGTGAACAGCACGCGCCCCGGGAATTCGTCGAGGAAGGCTGACAACGCGGCCAGCGGTTGCGTGGCCTTGGCTTCGATCGCCAGATTCGGCAGTGCCTGCGCCGGGAAGCGCTCGCGGCCGACGCCGGTTTCCACGTCCTGCTGGCTGGCAACGACACGCGGCCAGTTCTTCAGGCGGGCGAAGCAGTCCTCCACAGGCAGGAACAGTTCGGCGGGCGGCAATAAAGGACGCGATGGATCGACGCGGCGTTCTTCATAACGATTGCGCACATCGTTCCAGAAGTTTTCCGCCGCGTGCTCGATACCCGGCAGCGAGAACACCTGAGTGTCCTGGGGCAGGTAATCGAACAGGGTCGAGGTTTCCTCGAAGAACAGCGGCAGGTAGTACTCGATGCCGGCCGGCGTGATACCGCTGCTCAGATCCTGAAAGATCGGGCAGCGTCGGAAATCAACGTCGAAGCGTTCGCGAAAACGCGCCTTGAAGCGGGTGACCGCGTCCTTCTGCAGCGGGAATTCCTTGGCCGGCAGCAGCTTGACCGAATCGACCTTGTCGATGGAACGCTGGTTTTCCGGGTCGAAGGTGCGCAGGGTTTCGATTTCGTCGTCGAACAGGTCGATGCGATACGGCAGTTTGCTGCCCATCGGGAACAGGTCGATCAGTGCGCCGCGTACGGTGAACTCGCCGTGTTCGTAAACCGTATCGACGTAGCGATAGCCACTGGCTTCGAGCCGCGAGCGCATTTGCTCGACGTCGAGTTTCTGCCCGACATCCAGCACCAGGCTGCTGCCGAGGAGAAACTTGGTCGGCGCCAGGCGATGCAGGGCGGTGGTGATCGGCACCACCAGCACGCCATGTTCCAGTTCCGGCAGCCTATAAAGGCTGGCGATGCGCTGGGAGATGATGTCCTGGTGCGGCGAGAACAGGTCGTAGGGCAGGGTTTCCCAGTCGGGGAAATGCAGCACCGGCAAATCCGGGGCGAAGAAACTCAGCTCCTGCTCCAGCCGTTCGGCACTCTGGCTGTCGGCGGTCAGCAGCAACGTGAAGCGCTTGGCAGCGCTGGCAGCCTCGGCAATCGCCAGGCTCAGGGCGGCACCGGGGAGGTTGCCCCAGTGCTGTTTACCTGCCGCGGCAGGGAGAAGCGGTAGACGCAGAACAGGCACGGAAGGTTGAGCTCCAGGCGTTGCGACAAAGTCGGTAATTGTAGCGGCGTCCGGTGCCGCCTGTCAGTTGCAGACTGCGTCTATCTGCACGGTTTCGGCGAAATGTAGTGGTAACCATAAAAACCAGCACTTTTTTGACGATTATGTAGTGCCGAAAGTGGGTGGTGTTACGGAGGGTTACAGACATCGTCTAACACTCGTCGAAAAACCGGCTGCGCTGGAAGCCCCGGTTTTACTGGGCTGGCGCAGAGCGTTATTTTTTTGGAGCGAATTTTGTTACCGATTGCGCGACAAGCGCGCATTGCTACAAGAGGTTCTCGGCGGCATAATGTAGCCCCTTTTTTCTGCCCCTACATGTGGAAGGTTCCCGTGACTCAGAAGCCCGACCAGTGTCTTGGTGAATGGATCGACCGTGAAGCACTCGCAGAAGCGATGATTCCGCTTATCGGTCAGCTCTACCGCAATAACAACGTGGTGAGCTCGATCTATGGCCGCAGCCTGATCAACCAGTCTGTCATCGCGATTCTCAAAGCTCACCGCTTTGCTCGCCATCGTTCTTCCGACGATAGCGAACTCTCCGTCCACGAAACATTCCCTCTGCTGAAGGCCATGAGCGAGCTCAAGCTCGGCGCGGCTTCGGTGGATCTGGGCAAGTTGGCGTTCAAATTCCGCGCTGAAGGCAATGGCCGCACGGCCGAACAATTCGTTCGCGAAGAGTTGGCCGATGTTGTGGGTCAGCAAAACGCCTCCGCGCGTAAAGGCACTGATGTCGTGCTGTACGGCTTCGGTCGTATCGGCCGTCTGCTGGCGCGCATCCTGATCGAAAAAACCGGTGGTGGCGACGGCCTGCGTCTGCGCGCCATCGTCGTGCGCAAAGGCGCCGAGAACGATCTGGTCAAGCGTGCCAGCCTGCTGCGTCGTGACTCGGTACACGGCCCGTTCGATGGCACTATCACCATCGACGAAGAAAACAACACCATCACCGCCAACGGCAACCTGATCCAGGTGATCTACGCCAAGAGCCCGAGCGAAGTCGACTACACCCAGTACGGCATCGAAAACGCGCTGATCGTAGACAATACCGGTGTATGGCGTGATGCCGACGGTCTGGGCCAGCACCTGGCCTGCCCGGGCGCTGCTCGCGTGATTCTCACCGCACCGGGTAAGGGCGCGCTGAAGAACATCGTTCACGGCATCAACCACGGCGACATTACTGCTGACGACAAGATCATCTCGGCGGCGTCCTGCACCACCAACGCCATCGTACCGGTGCTCAAGGCCGTCAACGACCAGTACGGCATCGTCAATGGCCATGTCGAAACCGTTCACTCGTTCACCAACGACCAGAACCTGATCGACAACTTCCACAAGGGCAGCCGTCGTGGCCGCGCCGCGCCGCTGAACATGGTTATCACCGAGACCGGTGCCGCCACTGCCGCTGCCAAGGCGCTGCCAGTGCTCAAGGGCAAGCTGACCGGCAACGCGATTCGCGTACCTACGCCGAACGTGTCGATGGCCATTTTGAACCTGAACCTGGAAAAGGCTACCACTCGCGAAGAAATCAACGAGTACCTGCGCCAGATGGCCATGCACTCGGATCTGCACAAGCAGATCGATTACGTCAGCTCGCAGGAAGTGGTTTCCACTGACTTCGTGGGCTCGCGTCACGCCGGTGTCGTGGATGCCGAGGCAACCATCACTCAGGACAACCGCGTTGTTCTGTACGTCTGGTACGACAACGAGTTCGGTTACAGCTGCCAGGTGGTTCGCGTGATGGAAGACATGGCCGGTGTAAACCCGCCAGCATTCCCGCGCTAAGCCTTAGCCGCAAATGAAAACGCCCCGACATTGTCGGGGCGTTTTTGTTTGTGCGCGATTTGGGTTAGCGAGGGATAGCGGCTTGTGCCGTGCGCAGTTCGTGCTTGTTGCCACGGAACAGCACCAAGGTTGCGACCAGGCCCAATACGGCTGCGCCACTGAGCCAGATCCCCGGAGCGGCCTTGTTGTCCAGTACATGGATCAGGTAAGTGCAGGCGGCTGGCGTGAAGCCACCGAAAGTCGCTGTGGCCAGGCTGTAGGCCAGCGAGAAACCGGTCGTACGCACTTCCACCGGCATGATTTCGGTCAGTGCCACCACCATCGCGCCGTTGTACGAGCCGTACAGGAACGACAGCCACAGCTCGACGATCAGCAGATGGCTGAAGCTCGGGTTCGCCACCAGCCACGACAGCGCCGGGTAAGCGGTCAGGATTGCCAGGATTGTCGCCCCCAGCAGCAGAGGTTTGCGTCCGATCTTGTCGGAAAGTGCCCCCATCACCGGCAGCCAGAAGAAGTTCGACAGGCCGATGCACACGGTGACCAGCAGCGCATCGAAGTCCGACAGGTGCAGTTCCGCCTTGCCGAAGGTCGGGGTGTAGGCGGTGATCAGGTAGAACGACACGGTGGTCATCACCACCAGCGCCATGCCGGCGAGGACGATGCCGAAATTCTGACCGATCGAGCGAACGATTTCCTGCAGGGTAGGGCGATGTTTGCGCGCCTGGAATTCCGGGGTTTCCTCCAGCGAGCGACGAATGACGAAGATCACCGGAACGATCATGCAGCCGATCAGGAACGGCACGCGCCAGCCCCAGTCGCCCATCTGGTCCGGGCTCAGCCAGTGGTTGAGGCCGACACCCAGCAGACCGGCGAACACCACGGCCGCTTGCTGGCTCGCGGACTGCCAGCTGACGAAGAAGCCCTTGCGCCCCGGTGTGGCGATTTCCGCCAGATACACCGACACGCCGCCCAGTTCCACACCGGCCGAGAAGCCTTGCAGCAACCGGCCGAACAGTACGATCAACGGCGCTGCAACGCCGAGCGTGGCATAGCCCGGAACGCAGGCGATCAGCACGGTACCGGCCGCCATCAGTGCGAGGGTAATGATCAGGCCCTGACGTCGTCCGTGTCGGTCAATGTAGGCGCCAAGGAAGATTGCCCCCAGCGGGCGCATCAGGAAACCTGCGCCGAAGGTGGCGAGCGAAAGCATCAGGGAGGCGAAAGCACTGTCGGTAGGGAAGAAGGTCTTGGCGATGGCCGTGGCGTAGAAGCCGTAGACCATGAAGTCGAACATCTCGAGAAAGTTGCCGCTGACAACGCGAAAAATCGCTTTGCCTTTGCCCGTGGAGGAGGACATGTTCAGGTACTCACTTTTTTGATTTTGTATGAAAGCGATGCAGCCGTTTGGGAGCGAGCGGGCTCTGTGGCCATAATGGCCGGCGCGGTTTTGCTCGGAGATGAAGAATTGTTAACTGGACGGTTTGTGATTTTCGTGGGTTTGCTCGGCGTTTTGTCCGGATGCGGCAACGGCGATTCCATGGAGAGCTTCGGCGGCCCGACCATGGGCAGCACCTATTCGATCAAGTACGTGCGCCGCGCCAATCTGCCGGCGCCGCAGGATGTCCGTGTCGAAGTGGAGAAGATCCTTGCCGACGTCGACCGGCAGATGTCCACCTATCGTGCGGACTCCGATATTTCGCGCTTCAACGCATTGCCTGCCGATCGCTGTCAGACCATGCCCGCACCGATCCTTGAACTGGTGCGGGTTGGTGAGCAGCTGTCACAACAAAGCGCAGGTTCCTACGACCTGACCGTGGAGCCGCTGCTCAATCTCTGGGGTTTCGGTCCACAAGGGCGTGAAGAAAAAGTCCCGAACGCCGATGCGCTGGCCGAGGTGCAGAAGCGGGTGGGTTACCGGCATTTGCGTATCGATGGCGACCGGTTGTGCAAGGATGCGGCGGTCGAGGTCGATTTCAACAGCATCGCTGCCGGTTACGCGGTCGATACCATCGCGGCGCGACTCGACGCCATGGGCATTCATGATTACCTCGCCGAGGCCACTGGCGAGCTCAAGGCGTCCGGCAGGAAGCTCGATGGCTCGCCCTGGCGCATTGCACTGGAGGAGCCGCGTGACGATCAGCAAGTAGCTGAGCGCGTCATTAATGTCGATGGTTATGGGCTTTCCACGTCCGGCGACTACCGCAACTATTTTCAACAGGACGGAAGACGTTATTCCCACACCTTCGATGCCCGCACCGGAGCGCCCGTCGTACACGACCTGGCGTCAGTCACGGTAATACATCCTTCAGCGTTGATGGCCGATGGACTATCGACACTGTTGCTGATTCTCGGCCCGGAAAAGGCCTGGGACTATGCCGAAAAACACGACATTGGTGCATTCTTTGTGATTCGTGCCGATACAGGTTTCGTCACCCGCACCAGTCCGGCGTTCGAACGGCTCAGTGGCGCAAAAAATTGACCCGGAGCAATGCGAAAGCTGGCGTTGTAGTGCAGGCAAAAGTAGCCTACGACGCGACCAAGGGTTAATGTGCGCGGCGCTGACGCTTCTATAGACTGTGTCCGGGTTTTCAACTGGCCCCCAATTGTTCCTTCGCGCCGTCGTTCGGCGTGATTTAGCCGCCGGTGCTGCTGGCACCGCGGCCTGTTCTGAGGAGTACGCATGGCTGTCTACAACTACGACGTGGTGGTGCTGGGTTCCGGCCCGGCGGGAGAAGGCGCGGCAATGAACGCCGCCAAAGCAGGGCGCAAGGTGGCGATGGTCGACAGCCGTCGCCAGGTCGGCGGTAACTGCACCCACCTGGGCACCATCCCGTCCAAGGCCCTGCGTCACTCGGTGCGGCAGATCATGCAGTTCAACACCAACCCGATGTTCCGTGCGATCGGGGAGCCGCGCTGGTTCTCCTTCCCGGACGTGTTGAAGAGCGCCGAGAAAGTCATCTCCAAGCAAGTCGCGTCGCGTACCGGCTACTACGCCCGTAACCGCGTCGACGTGTTCTTCGGCACCGGCAGCTTCGCCGACGAGCAGACCATCGAAGTGGTCTGCGCCAACGGCGTGGTCGAGAAACTGGTGGCCAAGCACATCATCATTGCCACCGGTTCGCGTCCGTATCGCCCGGCGGACATCGATTTCCACCACCCGCGTATCTACGATAGCGACACCATCCTCAGCCTCGGCCACACCCCGCGCAAACTGATCGTTTACGGCGCTGGCGTGATCGGCTGTGAATACGCTTCGATCTTCAGTGGTCTGGGCGTGCTGGTCGAGCTGGTGGACAACCGCGGTCAGTTGCTGAGCTTCCTCGACTCGGAAATCTCCCAGGCGTTGAGCTACCACTTCAGCAACAACAACATCACTGTGCGCCACAACGAAGACTACGACCGTGTCGAAGGCGTGGACAACGGCGTGATCCTGCACCTGAAGTCCGGCAAGAAGATCAAGGCGGACGCCTTGCTCTGGTGCAACGGCCGCACCGGCAACACTGACCAGTTGGGCCTGGAAAACATCGGGATCAAGGTCAACAGCCGCGGCCAGATCGAAGTCGACGAGAATTACCGCACCTGTGTGCAGAACATCTATGGCGCCGGTGACGTGATCGGCTGGCCAAGCCTGGCCAGTGCCGCCCACGACCAGGGTCGCTCGGCGGCCGGCAGCATTGTCGACAATGGCAGCTGGCGTTTCGTGAATGACGTGCCGACCGGCATCTACACCATTCCGGAGATCAGCTCGATCGGCAAGAACGAGCAGGAACTGACCCAGGCCAAAGTGCCGTACGAAGTGGGCAAGGCGTTCTTCAAGAGCATGGCGCGGGCGCAGATCGCCGGCGAGCCGCAAGGTATGCTGAAGATCCTGTTCCACCGCGAAACCCTGCAAGTGCTGGGCGTTCACTGCTTCGGTTATCAGGCGTCGGAGATCGTGCACATCGGTCAGGCGATCATGAACCAGCCGGGTGAGCTCAATACCCTGAAGTACTTCGTCAACACCACGTTCAACTATCCGACCATGGCCGAAGCCTATCGGGTAGCGGCGTACGACGGCCTCAACCGGCTTTTTTGAGCGGCTCCGGCCGGTGGCCTGAGCCGGCCGGGGAGACCGATTTCAGCAATTCCCGAGGGTGGCAGTGGCCAAACCGGGAAAGTCTGTAATCAGGCTGTCAACGCCGAAGTCGGCGAGTCTGCGCATCAGCGCAGGCTCGTTGACGGTCCACACCGACACATGCAGCCCCTGACGCTGCGCCTTCTGCAGGCGTTCCGGCGTACACAGCGTCCAGTTCAACGCCAGAATCTCACAGCCGTAGCTTGCCGCGACCTTCAGCGGGTCGAGCCAGGCATACTCGGCCACCAGGCCCCGTGACACGTCCGGCACCAGATCCAGCGCCGCTTTCAATACTTCCCTCGAACTCGAAGTGATCGTCACCTTGTCGAGCAGCCCGTGCCTGACCGCCATTTCGCGAATGGCCAGAACGGTGGTGGCAGCGCGGGTGCGCGAAGCGCTTTTGACTTCGAGCTGCCAGTGATCGAAATCACATTTCTCGAACAGTTCTTCCAGGGTCGGAATCGGGCATGGCTTGATCCAGCCGGGGCCGCCCTTGCGGGCGTCGTAGGTCACCAGATCGGCGGCGGTGTGCTCGACCACCTTGCCACGGCGCTCGGTGGTGCGCTTGAGGGTCGGGTCGTGGATGACCATCAGCTCGCCGTCCTTGGACAGGTGCAGATCCAGTTCGCAGCGGCGTACGCCGTGCTTGAGACATTCCTGAAAACTGGTCAGGGTGTTTTCCGGTGCTTCGCCCTTGGCGCCGCGGTGGCCGTAGATAAGGGTCACGGTTCTTCCTTAATTAAATGCCTGATTCGTTCTGTTCGCGGGCCAGGCGTCGTTCCTGGGCCTGCTTTTGCAAGATATAGCGGGCGAGCAACTGGCGCTGGGCATCGGTCAAGTGTTCGAACTCGGTGCCGATGTCGTAGCCGTCGCCCTTGCGGTCGCAATGGGTGACCCGGGCGCGTAGCAGCAGGCCGTGGGCCTGTGGCATCAACACCATTTTTACCGACAGGCGCGAGCCGGCGGCTATCGGGGTCGGGTTCTGGAAGTCGACACCGCCCTCGGAAATGATCACCGGTTGCGGCTCGCCGATCTGTCCCAGTGCGGTCAGGGCAATGACCTGACTGAGCAGGTCGATGCGCTTGTTCTGGGATTTCAGGAATGCCGCGATGGCACGGTCGCGCTCGTTGATCTGTCGCAACAGGTGCTGCGATTCGAATTCGCTCAGGTGCAGTTCACTGAGCACGTTGAATAACGGGGAAGCATCCTGCAACACTTCCTGGCCAGCGGCTTCGGCAGCGGACAGGGGCCGAATTTCCAGTGCGATCGAATCCTCGATACGGTAGTATTCGCGGCGATCTTCTTCATCTAATGTCGACATGGCGAACCCATGGTAGCGGCGGTGGTCTGAGTGTAAAGCTGGTTATCGACCCCCGCCACAAGGACGTTCCTTTTCCCTCCGAACAAGCCCCGACATGTTCAGACCTCTCTTCGTATTTATCGGCACGCGTTACACCCGTGCAAAGCGTCGCAATCATTTTGTGTCGTTCATTTCCCTGACTTCGATGATCGGGCTCGCCCTTGGCGTGGTCGTGATGATCGTGGTGCTGTCGGTGATGAACGGCTTCGATCATGAAATGCGCACCCGCGTGCTGGGCATGGTGCCCCACGCGACCATCGAATCCGGTGAAGCCATCAGCGACTGGCCGAGCCTGGCCGCCAAGGTCAAGCAGAACCCGCAGGTGGCGGCCGTCGCGCCGTTCACCCAGATGCAGGGCCTGCTGACCAACAACGGCCAGGTGTCCAAGGTGTTGCTCAATGCCATCGATCCGGCGCTGGAGCGCAACGTCTCGATCATCGACAACTTCATGAAGCAGGGCAAACTCGACGATCTGACGCCGGGCAGCTTCGGCATCGTGATCGGCGACAAGGCCGCGACCAAGCTCGGCGTAGGCATCGGTGACAAGATCACCTTCGTCGCGCCGGAGGTCAGTGTGACCCCGGCCGGGATGTTCCCGCGCATGAAACGCTTCACCGTGGTCGGCATCTTCCACGTCGGCGCCGGTGAACTGGACGGTTATCTGGGCGTCACCAACTTGCAGGATCTGGCGAAGATGCACCGCTGGAAGCCTGATCAGGTGCAAGGCCTGCGCCTGAAGTTCGACGATCTGTTCCAGGCACCGCGTGAAGCGTGGAACATCGCCCAGCGCCTCGGCGAAGACCATTACTACGCCCGCGACTGGACCCGTACCCACGGCAACCTGTATCAGGCGATCCGCATGGAAAAAGCCATGATCGGCCTGCTGTTGCTGCTGATCGTCGCCGTTGCCGCGTTCAACATCATTTCCACACTGGTGATGGTGGTGAACGACAAGAAGGGCGACATCGCCATCCTGCGCACGCTGGGCGCCACGCCGGGCACGATCATGCGCACGTTCATGGTGCAGGGCACGGTGATCGGGGTGGTCGGTACGGCCATCGGCGCCGTGGTCGGAATTCTGGCGGCGCTCAATGTCAGCGCCGCGATTTCCGCACTCGAAGGCTTGATCGGACACAAGTTCCTCAACGCCGACGTGTATTTCATCGATTACCTGCCATCGCAGGTGCAGAGCCAGGATGTGATCATGGTCTGCGCCGCTGCGTTGGTCCTGAGTTTCCTCGCCACCCTGTATCCAGCCTGGCGTGCCGCGCGCACCCAGCCGGCGGAGGCGCTACGTTATGAGTGAGTCGGGCATGAGTGAAAAAGCAATCCTGAGCTGCCGCAACCTGGGCAAGTCCTACGAGGAAGGCCCGGAGTCGGTGGAAGTGCTGGCCAACCTGCAACTGGAGTTGCACCCGGGCGAACGCGTGGCGATCGTCGGCAAATCCGGTTCGGGCAAAAGTACCTTGCTCAACCTGCTGGGCGGTCTCGATACGCCGACCAAGGGCAGTGTCTGGCTCGACGGTGAAGAGCTGTCGGCGCTGAGCGAGAAGAAGCGCGGCCTGCTGCGTAACCGTGCCCTCGGCTTCGTGTACCAGTTCCACCACCTGCTGCCGGAATTCACCGCGCTGGAAAACGTCTGCATGCCGCTGCTGATCGGCAAGACCGCAATCCCCGAGGCGCGTCAGCGGGCCACGGCGTTGCTGGAGCGAGTGGGTCTGGGCCATCGCCTGGAACACAAACCGGCCGAGCTGTCCGGCGGCGAACGCCAGCGCGTGGCCATCGCCCGTGCACTGGTGAACAACCCGGGCCTGGTGATGCTCGACGAGCCGACCGGCAACCTCGACTCCCACACCGCCGAAGGCATTCAGGACCTGATGCTGGAACTCAGCACCTCGATGCGCACGGCGTTTCTGGTGGTGACTCACGACATGAACCTGGCTCGCCAGATGGACCGCGTCCTGCAGTTGCAGGAAGGTTGCCTGACCCCCATCTGACGGCTTGAAACCCGATGCCTGAAAAGGCGTCGGGTCTTTTATTTTTATACGGTGCCCCAGCGAATGTTCAGACCGTTATCGATCTTTATCGGCACGCGCTATACCCGCGCCAAGCGCCGCAATCGCTTTGTTTCGTTCATTTCGATGACCTCGATGATCGGTCTCGCCCTCGGCGTGCTGGCGATGATCGTGGTGCTGTCGGTGATGAACGGTTTCCAGCGCGAGATGAGCTCGCGCATTCTCGGCATGGTGCCTCACGCGACCATCGTCGGCGTCAAGCCGATCGATGACTGGCAGCCAGTGGCCGCCGCCGCCCTGAAGAATCCGGAAGTGACTGCCGCCGTGCCGTTCACCGAGATGGAAGGCATGCTGTCCTACAAGGGCATGATGCAGCCGATCCAGATCAGCGGCGTCGATCCGGCTCAGGAAGGCAAGGTGTCGATCGTTGCCCAGCACATTGTTCAGGGCCGTCTCGATGCCTTGAAGCCGGGCGAGTTCGGCGTGGTGCTGGGTGAAATCACGGCCCGGCGTTTCCGCCTGAACGTCGGCGACAAGATCACCCTGATCGTGCCGGAAGTCAGCACCGCACCCGGCGGCATCACCCCGCGCATGCAGCGCCTGAATGTGGTCGGCATCTTCAAGGTCGGCGCCGAGCTGGACGGTTCCATGGGCCTGATCCATGTGGCCGATGCAGCGACCATGCAGCACTGGGAGCCGAATCAGGTGCAGAGTGTGCGTCTGGCGGTGAAGGACTTGTATGCCGCGCCGAAGGTTTCGTCGGACATCGCCACCGGTCTGGGCAATGATTTCAAGGCTGACGACTGGACCCACACCCAGGGCAGCCTGTTCAGCGCGATGAAAATGGAAAAGACCATGATCGGCCTGTTGCTGCTGATGATCGTCGCAGTGGCGGCGTTCAACATCATCGCGACCCTGATCATGGTGGTGAACGACAAGGGCGCGGACATCGCGATCCTGCGCACCATCGGCGCCACGCCACGGCAGATCATGGCGATCTTCATGGTCCAGGGCACGGTGATCGGTATCGTCGGCACCATCATCGGTGGCGTGCTGGGCGTGATTGCTGCGCTGAACGTCAGTGAGATGGTGGGCTGGGTCGAACGAGTGACCGGGCAACACATCTTCAGTTCCGACGTGTATTTCGTCAGCAACCTGCCCTCGGAACTGCAGGGCGGCGACGTGCTATTGATCTGCTCGGCGGGCTTCATCCTCAGCTTCCTGGCCACGGTTTACCCGGCCTGGCGGGCGGCGAAGATCGAGCCGGCGCACGCGTTGCGTTACTCGTAAGTTCACCCATTGAGGCCGGCATTGCCGGCCTCAATCGTTTTGCGGCAACTCAATCACAAACCGCGTCCAGCCCTGAGCCGATTCGCAATGAATCTGCCCGCCATGGGCCCGGATGATCGACTGAGTGATCGCCAGTCCCAATCCGGCGTGTTCGCTGCTGCCTTCCTGGCGTGCCGGATCAGCCCGGTAAAAGCGGTCGAACAAACGCGGCAACAACTCCGAAGAAATCCCCTCGCCACTATTCTCGACGGTCACTCTCAAGGATTTCGCCTGCTCAGCTATGCGCACGCGCACATCGCCTGCTGACGGCGTGAAGCGCAAT
Source organism: Pseudomonas sp. MWU12-3088 (assembly GCF_023242405.1). Taxonomy (NCBI): domain Bacteria; kingdom Pseudomonadati; phylum Pseudomonadota; class Gammaproteobacteria; order Pseudomonadales; family Pseudomonadaceae; genus Pseudomonas; species Pseudomonas sp. MWU12-3088. The sequence continues at coordinate 319,749 of NZ_JALJEA010000006.1, read as the reverse complement.
GCGTTATCCAACAGATTCGACAGCGCCCGGCGGAGCATCGCGCGGTCACCTTCAAACCGACCCTTACCGTCACGGCTCAGGCTGACCTGAGCGTCTTCGGCCAGCGGCGCAAAAAACTCCAGCAACGCATCGGTTTCTTCCGCCAGTTCCAGGGGTTCGCGCTTGGGCACCAGCAATCCGTGGTCAGCCTTGGCCAGATAAAGCATGTCGTTGACCAGTTGCGCCATCCATTGCAGCTCTTCGAGGTTGCTGTGCAGGGCCTCGCGATAATCTTCGAGTGGGCGAGGGCGGGTGAGGGTGACTTGTGTGTGGGTCAGCAGGTTCGACAACGGGGTACGCAATTCATGGGCGATGTCGGCGGAGAACGCCGAAAGTCGCTGAAAGGAGTCATCGAGACGTCCGAGCATTGCGTTGAAACTGTGGGCCAGTTCCGTGAGTTCCGCAGGCATCTGCGCTTCCGGGAGTCGGGCATTCAGCGATTGGGCCGAAATCCCGCGTGCCACGGCGCTCATGCGACGCAACGGACGCAAACCGCTGCGTGCCGCCCAGGCGCCCAACAGTGCGGTGGCCAGCGCCGACAGACCGACGGTCAGCCAGATCAGATGCTGCATGCGTTGCAGGAAGTGCTGGTGATGGGTGATGTCCAGCAGCAAGGTTAACTGCGGTGAGTCGGGTTGTTCCGGGGAGAGCGGGGCGTTGAGCAGGCGATAGTCCGTGCCGTTGTCGTTGATGGTGGCCAGGCCGGGCTGCTGCGGCAGGTTTGCCGGCATTTGCAGAGAACGGCCGAACCAGCGCTGACCCTCGGGGCTGCTTATGCGCAGCGAGACATCGCCCTGTTGGCTCAACTCATCGGTGATATGTGCGGCATCGCTGCCACTCAGCAACGTCTGACGCACATTGATCAGCTTGCTTTCGAGCAATTGCTGATCGAGTTCAATGAAGTGCGCCTCACTGGCCCGATTGAAAACCACGCCCGCCACCAGCGAAACCGTCGCGGTGCAAGCCGCAAACAGCAACGCCAGCCGACTGCCCAGTGACAGGCGACGCATCAGGCAGGACGCTCTTCAAGCACGTAACCCATGCCACGCACGGTGTGGATCAGTTTTTCGGGAAACTCGTCGTCGATTTTCAGGCGCAGGCGGCGGATCGCCACTTCGATCACGTTGGTGTCGCTGTCGAAGTTCATGTCCCAGACCTGCGAGGCGATCAGGGATTTGGGCAGCACTTCGCCCTGGCGGCGCAGGAGCATTTCCAGCAGGGCAAACTCCTTTGCCGTGAGATCGATGCGCTGGCCGCTGCGTTCGACGCGGCGGCGGATAAGGTCCAGGCGCAGATCGGCCAGTTGCAGGCAGGTTTCCTGAGGCGCGGTGCTGCCGCGGCGCAACAGGCTGCGTACTCGAGCGAGCAATTCGGAGAAAGCGAACGGCTTGACCAGATAATCGTCGGCGCCGAGTTCCAGGCCATGAACCCGGTCTTCCACGGTGTCCTTGGCGGTCAGAAACAGGATCGGCGTTTCCAGCCCGGCACTGCGTACCGCTTGCAGAATCTGCCAGCCATTGCGCCCGGGCAGCATCACGTCGAGGATCAGCAGGGCGTAGTCACCGCTCAACGCCAGTTGTTGCCCGGTGTTGCCGTCCGCCACCAGTTCAGTGTTGAAACCGGCCTCGGTCAGGCCCTGGCGCAGGTAGTGGCCGGTTTTCGGTTGGTCTTCGACGATCAGCAGTTTCATGGGCAACTCGGGGTTGTAGGATCGAAAGCTTTATACCGTGGGACATTGTCGCAAGCGCCAACCTGACAAAGTTGTAATCTGCCTGTCAGGTAGCTGCCAGCGCGGGCGGGCTAGAGTTTCCCACAGGCTGAACCTTTTCTTGTTGGAGTATGACTATGTTTTTGCGCAACCCTCTGGCCGTCGCCGCCTGTTTGCTGGTGCTGAGTTCATCCGTCTGGGCCGACCCTGCGCACACGTATGACTTCGGCCAGCCAGCCCCGGCCGCCAAGGCCAGTCGCAGCATTGAAGTGGTGATGGGCGACATGTCGTTCGATCCGAAGGCCATCGACATCAAGGCCGGTGAGACCATTCGTTTTGTTTTGGTGAATAAAGGCCAGTTACTGCACGAATTCAACCTCGGCGATGCAGCGATGCATGCCAAACATCAGCAGGAAATGTTGCAGATGCAGCAAAGCGGCATGCTGACGCCCACCGGCATGAAGGAAATGTCCCACGATATGGCGGGAATGGATCATGCGTCGATGGGGCACGTCATGAAGCATGACGACCCCAACAGCGTGCTGGTCGAACCGGGCAAGACCGCCGAGTTGACCTGGACCTTCAGCAAGGCGACCAGCCTGGAGTTCGCCTGCAACATTCCCGGGCATTACCAGGCCGGAATGGTCGGCAAACTGACTGTCAGTCAGTAAGCACTCAAAGGCGGGAGCAAAGGCTGATAGAATCCGCTGATTCTTCAGTCAGGTTTCCGCCATGCATCCCGCAGCCGAACATTCGCCGCTGGGCAAGTCCAGCGAATACATCGCCACTTACACTCCGTCCCTGCTGTTCCCGATTCCGCGCACCGCGAAGTGGGCCGAGCTGGGCCTGACCGCCGAGACCCTGCCGTATAAAGGCGTGGATTTCTGGAACTGCTTCGAACTGTCGTGGCTGCTGCCGTCGGGCAAACCGGTGGTGGCGATCGGCGAATTCAGCATCCCGGCGGACTCGCCGAACATCATCGAATCCAAGTCGTTCAAGCTGTACTTGAACTCGTTGAACCAGACCCCGTTCGCCGATACAGCGAGCCTGGAAGCAACGCTGGTCAAGGACTTGTCCGCCGCTGCCGGCAAACCGGTGGGCGTGCGGGTTCGCAGCCTGAAAGAGGTTGAGGCCGAAGGCGTGGTTGCGCTGCCGGGCGTGTGCATCGACGATCTGGATATCAGCGTCAGCAACTACGAACATCCGCGTCCCGAACTGCTGCGCTGCGATGATTCGCGAGTGGTGGAGGAGAGCGTGCACAGCCATCTGCTCAAATCCAACTGCCCGGTGACCAGCCAGCCGGACTGGGGCAGCGTGGTGGTGGAATACCGTGGCGCGGCGCTGGATCACGCCAGTCTGCTGGAATACATCGTCAGCTTCCGCCAGCATTCGGACTTTCATGAGCAATGTGTTGAGCGGATTTTCCTCGACCTGCAGCGTTTGCTGAAACCGGAAAAACTCACGGTGTTTGCACGTTATGTGCGCCGTGGCGGGCTGGATATCAACCCGTACCGCAGCACGGAAAGCGTGCAGTTGCCGAACCATCGTCTGGTTCGTCAGTAACCCGCAACGCGGACATGAAAAAGCCCTGCCATCGCTGGCAGGGCTTTTTTGCATTCGCGAGCTTCAGATTCCCATGCTGACCAGGGAATTCACGATGTTGCGCAATGTACCGGCAATGGCGGGATGTTCGAGTTCAAAGCGATCAACTGCCAGATTTACACCGTCGGCGATGCTGGAATCCTGGGTTTTGGTTTCCAGTTCAAGTTCCAGTTCGATCTGTTGCATCAGTGCGTGCAGGTCTGCGCGCTCGGCTTCCGACAGCGGCGGATTCTGATCCAGTTGCTCGCGCAGGGTATTGAGCTGTTCTTGCAGTTCGCGGGCGGGCATGGTGTTTTCCTTTTATCGAGAGGCACTGGCATAGACCGCAGCCGTGCGCCAAAGGTCTATGGCTCTCCTTAAGACTAATCCACTCTGCTGCAACCTGCATGATCCGGGTCAGGGCTTTTCGCCTTTGAGGCGGCGCAGGCTGATGTCGGCCAGGCAGGTGTCGAGATCGCCCAGGTTATCGATCACCGAGTGCACGCCCAGACCGAACAGTTGCACAGTGGCCTTGCCGCGCAGTTGTTCGCGCTCTTTCTGGCTGAGGGCCTGCCATTCACTCGGGGCCAGGCCGCAGAGTGAGCCGCAGGACGCCAGGCCAATGGTCCACAGCCCGGCATTCAGGCCCGATTGCAGTAAACGCGGTTCGCCACTGACCAGCACGCAGCCGTCCAGACGATCGACATTCAACGTCATCAGGGCTTGCCAGCAGGCATTCGGTGCCGGCCAGGGATTGTGTGTTGCAGATTGTTGCGAAGGTTTGATCCAGCCCGGCAATCCGGATGCAAGCACCTGGGTGAGGGCAGGGGGCAAATCGTCGAGCCAGGCGCAGGGGATCAACTGGCGCTGCAGGCTGTGCAGGCTGTCGAGCGCGCCCGGTGTGGCGTCGGCGTGCTCCGTGCCGGGGTTGGCCTGATGACGGGCACGGGCGCCGAAGTCCACCAGGCAACCGCTGAGCCCGAACAGCACGGCTGTCAGGTTGGGTGCTGAAAGGGGCAAGGCTTCGGCTTGAGGCATGGAAAACGTCCCTGAAATAGAAGTCAGGCTAAGCATGGCCGGTGACAGTTGGATGACAAGTGCGTGACGATGCTTCCTACAGAGGTGTTCACGCCGGAAATGCCTAAAACCTTGTTTCCGTCTTATACTGCACCTCTTATGACCGTGGCCCGCATGCCGCGTATGTACAATCCAAGGAGTTTTTCTATGCGCTGGAGCAACCCTCTCGCTCAGCTTTGTGTATGCGCCAGCGTGATGCTGGTTCCGTTCGTTGCCCAGGCGGCAACGGAAGAAGACCCTTGGGAAAGCGTCAACCGTCCGATCTTCCAGTTCAACGATTTCGTCGACACCTATGCGCTGAAACCTCTGGCGCAGGGCTATGAATATGTAACGCCGCAATTCCTGGAAGACGGCATTCACAACATGTTCCGCAACGTCGGTGACATCACCAACCTGGCGAACAACATCCTGCAGGCCAAACCGGCCGCTGCCGGTGTCGACACTGCGCGTCTGATCTTCAACACCACCTTCGGCCTGCTGGGCTTCTTCGATGTGGGCACCAAGATGGGCCTGCAGCGCAGCGACGAAGACTTCGGCCAGACCCTCGGCTACTGGGGTGTCAGCAGCGGTCCGTACGTGATGCTGCCGTTGCTCGGCCCGAGCACCCTGCGTGATGCACCGTCCAAGTACGTGGATACCTACACCGCACCGTACCGCTACATGAACGACATCCCGGCGCGTAACACCATCTACGGCCTGAACATCGTCGACACCCGCGCCAGCCTGCTGTCCAGCGAGAAGCTGATCAGCGGCGACAAGTACACCTTCATCCGCAATGCCTACCTGCAGAACCGCGAGTTCAAGGTCAAGGACGGTCACGTCGAAGACGATTTCTGATTTCGGCTTGTGAACCACGGAAAGGCGACCGAAAGGTCGCCTTTTTTTGTCCGCGCGTCCTTCCATTGAGTTACGGTTTCGAACGTTCTTATAACTCTCTGTGATTTGACAAACAAAGTCGTCAAGTGACGATCCGCGCATGCTTGAAACGCTCGAAGGATGGGAGTACCGTCTGCGCCTTAGAAGGGCACCTCTGGTGCATCCGTGTGCGGGGCAAACGCTCCGAAGCGGTGCAGCAGAGAGGCTAGAAAGCGAATCCAGTAGTCTGCGCCGGGCCATTGCCCCGCCTGCTACGCCAACCTAATTCTGGCGCCGTTTGCCCACATGCCAAAAACCAGTGCCACGCTGCTGATAATCGATGATGACGAAGTAGTGCGCGCGAGCCTCGCGGCCTATTTGGAAGACAGTGGTTTCAGCGTCTTGCAGGCCAGTAACGGCCAGCAGGGTCTTCAGGTATTCGAGCAAGACAAGCCCGACTTGGTCATCTGCGATCTGCGCATGCCGCAGATGGGCGGTCTCGAACTCATTCGTCAGGTCACCGAGCGGTCACCACAGACGCCTGTGATCGTGGTTTCCGGTGCCGGCGTGATGAACGACGCGGTCGAGGCTCTGCGCCTGGGCGCGGCGGATTACCTTATCAAGCCTCTCGAAGATCTGGCCGTGCTCGAGCACTCCGTGCGCCGGGCCCTGGATCGTGCGCGTCTGCTGCTGGAAAACCAGCGCTACCGCGAGAAGCTGGAAAAGGCCAACCGTGAGCTCGAAGCCAGCTTGAACCTGCTCCAGGAAGACCAGAACGCCGGTCGCCAGGTGCAGATGAACATGCTGCCGGAAAGCCCCTGGACCATCGACGCGTTCAAGTTCGCCCACCAGATCATCCCGTCGTTGTACCTGTCGGGTGATTTTGTCGACTATTTCCGGGTGGACGAGCGGCGGGTCGCGTTCTATCTGGCGGATGTTTCAGGTCATGGCGCTTCTTCGGCCTTCGTCACGGTGCTGCTGAAGTTCATGACCACGCGCCTGTTGTTCGAGTCCAAGCGCAACGGCACCTTGCCGGAATTCAAGCCTTCGGAAGTCCTTGGTCATATCAACCGGGGGCTGATCAGTTGTAAGCTGGGTAAACACGTCACAATGGTCGGTGGAGTCATCGACGAGGAGACCGGTTTGTTGACCTATAGCATCGGCGGCCATCTGCCGTTGCCTGTGTTGTACACGCCTGACAGTGTTCGCTACCTCGAGGGGCGCGGTCTGCCCGTAGGACTTTTCAACGAAGCCACCTACGAAGACCACGTGCTCGAGCTGCCACCGACGTTCAGCCTGACGCTGATGTCTGATGGCATTCTGGATCTTTTGCCAGAACCCACACTCAAAGAGAAAGAAGCTGCCTTGCCCCAGCGGGTCAAGTCGGCGGGCGGCAGCCTGGATGGCCTGCGGCAGGTTTTTGGATTGGCCACGCTAGGGGAGATGCCGGATGATATCGCCTTGTTGGTGTTGAGCAGGAATCTTTAATGAGTACCGGTAGAATCCAGTTCGCCGAGCAGGATGGCACCTTCGTCCTGAAGTTCGTCGGTGAAGTTCGCCTGACCCTGTGTTCGGCGTTGGATGCGACTATTGAAAAGATCTTCACCGCGCTGAATTTCAACGCGATCGTGATCGATCTGACCGAAACCCGCAGCATCGACAGCACCACGCTGGGCCTGCTGGCCAAGCTGTCGATCCTGTCGCGGCAAAAGGTCGGCCTGCTGCCGACCGTGGTCACCACTCACGACGACATCACCCGTCTGTTGCAATCGATGGGTTTCGAGCAGGTGTTCAATATCGTCAACCATCCCGTGCCTTGCCCGGAATGCCTCGATGACCTGCCGGATCAGGATCAGTCGGAGGAGGTCGTACGGATCAAGGTGCTGGAAGCGCACAAGATCCTCATGGGCCTGAACGACTCCAACCGCGAAGCCTTCCATGATCTGGTGAATGCCCTCGAAAGGCATTGATTCCCCAGCTATCAGGCACAAAAAAGGGCGAACCTGTGAGGGTTCGCCCTTTTTGCGTTTGCCGTCAGCCCATTACAGCTTGGCTTGCAGCAGCGCCTCGAGTTTTTCCTGGTCCCGGGCAAACTGACGGATGCCTTCGGCCAGTTTCTCGGTAGCCATCGCGTCTTCGTTGGACAACCAGCGGAACTGCGATTCGTTGAGGCTCAGGCGTGCTTCGCCGGCGTGACCCGGGGCCAGTTTGCGCTCCAGTTTGCCGGTGTCTGCCGCCAGCTTGTCGATCAGGTCCGGGCTGATGGTCAGGCGGTCGCAGCCGGCCAGTTGCTCGATCTGATTGAGGTTGCGGAAGCTCGCGCCCATGACCACGGTCTTGTAGTCATTGGCTTTGTAGTAGTTGTAGATACGCGTCACCGACTGCACGCCCGGATCATCTGCGCCGGTGTAGTCGTTGCCGTTGGCCTTCTTGTACCAGTCGTAGATGCGGCCCACGAACGGCGAAATCAGGAACACGCCGGCATCGGCGCAAGCGGCGGCCTGAGCGAAGGAGAACAGCAGGGTCAGGTTGGTCTGGATGCCTTCCTTCTCCAGCACTTCGGCGGCACGGATGCCTTCCCAGGTGGAGGCGATCTTGATCAGCACGCGGTCGCGGCCGACGCCGGCCTTGTCGTACAGCTCGATCAGACGATGCGCACGCTTGAGCATCGCGTCCTTGTCGAACGACAGGCGGGCATCCACTTCGGTGGAAATGCGGCCCGGGATCACTTTGAGGATTTCCTGACCCACCGCGACGCCGAAACGGTCGCTGGCCAGGCCGACATCGCCCTTGCAGTCGCGAACAGCGGCGTTCAGCAGCTCGGCATAGGCCGGAATGGCCGCTGCCTTGAGCAGCAGGGAAGGGTTGGTGGTGGCGTCGACCGGCTTGACCCGGGCAATCGCTTCGAAGTCGCCGGTGTCGGCAACCACGGTGGTGAACTGTTTGAGTTGTTCCAGCTTGGAAGTCATGAGCGTGCTCTGTCCTATGGGTCTGACGACATTACCCGAGCGCTGACAGCCACTCAAGGGCATGTGGATGTATCGATAGCCCCGCAGGCAACAACCTGAAAACGGCTGTTTGAAAGGGCGGGGCGCGGTATCGATAGATACGATGCCAAATCGCGGCACAGGTTCAAAGCAACTGACTGATGAATGTGGACGCTACTCGGAGTCCAACTGCTTTGTGGCGGCAGCTTCCGCCGGTTTCGGTTGCCCGCTTGCGGTCTGCAAACCGAAGTTCTTCTCCCGGTCATCGCTGCCCGTATCATTGTTTTTCCACTCGTAGATCGACGTCAGTGGAATCTGCAGCCGTTTCACATCGGCAATGAACGCCGCGACCTTGGTGGCCTGCCCGTCGGGACCGCCGTTGGAGGCCAGTGCCGAAATCCCCCATTCACTGATGACGCCCGGCAGGTGGAAATTCTGCTGGATGAAGGTCTGCGCATTGCCGATCTGCGTCGCCGTCATACCATAAGGATGGTAGGAAATGGCGCTAAGGCATTTCGGATACGCACCGAGAATGCTGTTCAGCGCTACGGTCGAGGCCGAGCCGGCGCTCGGTGGCCGGGCGAAGCCGAAACCGATCACGGGAGTGCTGGTGGGATTGTCTTGCAGCGCCTTGCACATGGCGCTCATGAACGGCGCAAACGTGGTGCTGAAATTGCCCGTGGGCCAGTACGTATTCAAATCCGGCTCATTCCAGATTTCAATCGCGACCAGTTGAGAACCGTAGGTCTGCTCCAGACTGGTGACTGCGCTGGCAAACGCCGTGCCGGCGGTGGCGGGGTCTGTAGACAGCGGTTTGATGGCGCGCACCGTCATCAGCACCGGCAACCCGGCGGATCCGGCGGCGGCAAACGCATCGCCGAGCTGTTTCTGATAGGTCTTGTCGCCCAGGCTGTCGCTCCACGCGCCCAGGCGCACGAAGCTGAAGCCCGCAGCCTTGATCTGCGCGGCATCGGAAGCCGAAAAACTCTGAACCTTGACCTGGATACCGACCGTTCGGTGGGGCAGTGCGGGGAACAACTCGCTGGCATCAACCTGAGCCGTTGTGCCGAACAACAAAAGGGAAAGGGCGCCGAGACGTTTGAGATGTGCTGCTTTCATGTCTGCTCTCCTGATGAGACGTGACATCTAGCCAATGGTTTATCTCGTTACTTTCATGCGATGCCGAAAAGGCCGAAAAGTGCGCGAATGTTATTTTTTGTCGGAAAACTCAAAGTGTAAAAAGCGCCGAAAATCACAGTTATTTTTAGTCCGGTAATTCTGGTTGGGTGACTTTTGGACCCCGTGGTACTTAATGCACCGGTACTAACAGGTGAAACTGTTTCCGAGTGCAGGAAAGTCCTGTGGATTCATTTAAGTCCACGGGACATGTTGGCCGATTGACATTACACGGGAAAGTAAACCTTGTTCAAAAAGATCCTTGTCGTCTGCGTCGGCAATATCTGCCGAAGTCCGACAGCAGAACTGTTGCTACGTAACGCACTGGCGCCCTCGACCATCACGGTCGCCTCCGCAGGCTTGTCCGCAAGGGTCGGCGAGTCCATGGAAGCAACGGCCCGCAAGGTGCTGGAAGACCGCGGGCAGTGCGCCGAAGGCTTCAAGGCACGGCAACTGACAGCGGACATCGTCAATGAATCAGACCTGATTCTGGTCATGGAAAAAGAGCATGTTAAACAAGTACTGAAGATTGCCTCTCACGCCAGGGGCAAAGTGTTTCTTCTCGGCAAGTGGCAGAACGAACGAGAAATACAGGATCCGTATCGTCAAGGTCAGGCCGCTTTTATTCATGCCCATGCATTGATTGAAGATGCTGTTGGCTCCTGGGCACAGCGCCTCGGGCATTGATGAATATTCTTCAGAACAGTGAATGGTAAGAAAGACTTATGCAGTTACCGTCAGTAGTCGGCACCCGTGACAACGATCAAGACAGTATTGATCTTCTCGGCATATTCGGCAGTTTGATCGATCAGAAATGGTTGATCGGTGCCTTCACCGGCGCGTTCATGATGACCGGCGTCGCCTATGCGATTCTGGCCACACCGGTGTATCTGGCCAACGCGCTGGTACAGGTCGAGCCGAAAAAGAACGACATGCTCGGCTTCTCCGATCTCAACAGCATGCTGGGCGGTCAGTCGCCGTCCGTTACAGAGATCGGCATCATCAAATCCCGCGCGGTGATCGGCAAGACCGTCGACGATCTGCGCCTGGACATCGACATCACCCCCAATACTTTTCCGGTGATTGGCGGCTTTCTCTCCCGCCGCTATCGCGGTGAGACCGAACTCAGCGTCGCGCCACCGCGTTTTGGGCTGAACAGCTACGCGTGGGGCGGTGAGCGCCTGGAATTTGCCCGGCTCGATCTGCCCAAGGAACTGCTGGGCAAGAAACTCAGCCTGATCGCCGGCGAGCAGCATCGCTTCCAGTTGTTCGACGACAACGACAATCTGCTGGCAGAAGGCACTGCCGGTGAAGCCTTCGCGCAGGACGGAGTAGAAGGGCAGATCACGCATTTGCAGGCCAACCCCGGCACCCGTTTCGAAGTGGTGCGCTACCCACGAATCGTGACCATTCAGGGCTATCAGGACGCGCTGGATATTTCCGAGCAGGGCAAGGAGTCGGGGATTATCCGTCTGGCCCTGGCCAGCACCGATGCCGCCGAAGCGGTGAGGATCCTCAACAAGATCGCCTCGCTGTACGTGGACCAGAACGTACGTCGGACCTCGGCCGAAGCCGCGCAGAGCCTGGCCTTCCTGCAAAGTCAGTTGCCGCAGGTCAAACGCGACCTGGCCAAGGCCAGTGATGCGCTCAATGCCTACCAGACGCGCGGCAAGACCGTGAACATCTCCCTGGAAACCCAATCGGTGCTCGGCCAGTCCGTCGCCCTCGAAACGCGGATTTCCGAGCTGAAAATGCAGCAGGCGGAAATGGATCGCAAGTTCACCAGACAGCATCCGGCCTATCGTGCGTTGATGACCCAGATCGGTGAATTGACCCAGCAACAGAAGTCGCTGGAAGGCAAGGTTGGCGACCTGCCGGCCACGCAACAGGAACTGCTCAACCTGACCCGCGATGTCGAAGTCGCTTCGCAGATCTACACCCAGTTGCTGAACAAGTCCCAGGAACTGGACATCATCCGTGCCGGCGCCGTGGGCAACGTGCGTCTGGTGGACTCGGCGGATGTCGACCTGACCAGTCCGGTCAAGCCGAAGAAAGCCCTGATCGTGCTGATCGCGACCTTCCTCGGCGCCTTCGTCGGCGTGGCGCTGGTGCTGTTGCGCAAGTCCCTGAGCAAGGGCCTGGAAGGGCCGGAAGCCATCGAGCAGCTCGGCTTGCCGGTCTATGCATCGATCCCTTACAGCGCCCTGCAACAGGAAGAGGACACCAAGAAAGTCCGCGCCAAGGTCACGGCGGACACACCGGCCTATCTGCTGGCCCTGCGCAATCCGACGGACCTGTCCATCGAATCGATCCGCAGCCTGCGCACCTGCCTTCACTTTGCGGCGCTGGACTCGACCAACAACCGCATCATGATTTCCGGCCCGAGCCCGCAGGTCGGCAAGACCTTTGTGTCTTCCAACCTCGCGGCGGTCATGGCCCAGAGCGGCCAGCGCGTGGTGCTGATCGATGCCGACATGCGCAAGGGGCATCTGCACAAGACGCTGAACACACCGATCACCAACGGCTTGTCGGACTTGCTGGTCAAGCGCTGCACCCTTGAACAGGCGATCAACAAGGTCGAAGTCGACAACCTGCACTTCATCAGCCGGGGCCAGGTGCCGCCCAATCCTTCCGAACTGTTGATGCACGCCAATTTCCGCGAACTGCTGGCGGAACTCAGCGAGCGCTACGACGTGGTGATCATCGATACGCCACCGCTGCTGGCGGTAACGGACGCGGCGATTGTCGGCCGTGAAGCGGGCATCAGCCTGATCGTCGCGCGCTTCGGCGTGAACCCGGCCAAAGAAGTCGAACTGACGATTCGCCGCTTCGCCCAGAACGGCATCGAGTTGAAAGGCGCGGTGTTCAACGGCGTCGAGAAGCGAGCCGCCAGTTACTACGGCAACGGCGGCTACGGCTACTACAACTACGAATACGCGTCCGACAAATCCTGAGTTTCAGCGATTGTTCTTACAGGCAACAAAGTGGGTGGGTTGTGAAAAAAATACTGCACGTGGCTGAAACGATTAAAGGTGGCGTCGCGACGGTGATCCGCACGATTTCGGCGTCCCCGGAAGACGAGCAAGCCAACTACGAGCTGGTGTATCTGGTGCCGCAGGATCAGGAAAAGGAACTGCACGGCATTGCCCCGCAGCAGATCCGCACCTTCGAGCGAACCGGGCGCAATGTGCCGTCGTTGCTGCGTTTTGCCTGGCGCCTGATGCAAGTGATGCTCAAGGAAAAACCTGATGTCGTGCACCTGCACAGCACGTTTTCCGGGGTGATCGGCCGTTGTGTGTGCGTACTTTTGCGGCCGTGGCGCAAACCGAAAATCGTCTACTGCCCGCATGCCTTTTCGTTCCTGATGGAAAGCTCGCCGATCAAGCAGAAAGTCTATGCGTGGATCGAGCGCGTGTTGCAGAAGGTCACCGACACGATCATCTGCGTCAGCCAGTACGAGCTGGATAAAGCAGCAGCGTTTGGCATCGAGCGCAAACGCATGCGGCTGATCTACAACGGCATTCATCCCAAGGATGACCAGCGCAAGGCCGAGGATCCGCAACCGATTCATCTGCTCTTCGTCGGCCGACTCGACTATCAGAAAGGCTTTGACGTGCTGCTCAAGGCCTACGCCAGGACCGGGCGCAACGACCTGAAACTGACGGTGGTCGGCAGTGCGGTCAACGAAGCGACGGTCGAGTGCCCGCCAATGGAAGGCGTCCAATACCTGCCGTGGGTCACGCCGGCCGAGGTCAACGCCCTGTATCAGCAGGCCGATGCGCTGATCGTCCCGAGTCGCTGGGAAGGTTTTGCCATGGTGCCGCTGGAAGGCATGGCGCTGGGCTTGCCGGTGATTGCCAGCGACTGCACGTCGTTGCCGGAACTGGTCACCCACGGGGTGTCCGGTTACGTGTTCCCCACCGGTGACCACCACGCGCTGGCCGATCGCCTGAAGCAGATCCAGAAACCCGCATTGTCAGCCCTCGGCATCGAAGGCCGGCGCATCGTCCGCGAGCGCTTCAGCGCCGCGTTGATGATCCGCCAGACCTACGACGTGTATTCCGCTCCCTCTTATTAAGTAGAACGCCGCTCATGAACGTAACAATTTTGCATGGCTACAGTGCCTCCAATTCCGGTGATGGTCTGCTGGTCGATCTGGCCATCGCGCTGGTGCAGCGCAACTTTGGCGAAGACACCGCGATCAGCGTCGTGGCCTCCGATCCGGACTCCTTCAAATACCTGCCGCACCCGCGCTTTGACGCGCCGGTCATGGCAGCCAAGGGCCTGGGCCGGGTCAAGCAGGCGGTATTCCTCAATCAGTCCTACGCCGGGCTGGCGGATCTGTTGAAGAAAACCGATCTGATCGTCGGCGTTGGTGGCGGCTATATGCGCTCCAAAAGCGCCTTCGAACACATCAAGCTGAAACTGGGCCACGCCAAGCAACTGGAAACCGCGATCCTCAGCAAAGTCCCGTCGGTGTACCTGCCGCAAAGCATCGGGCCGTTCCACGGTGACAGCGACAGGATCGTCGGCCACTACGCCAGCGCCGATGCGGTGTTCGTGCGCGATAACCGCTCCTCGGCGTTGTTCGATGCCTGCGAAAATGTCTACCGCGCACCGGACCTCGCAGTGCAGGCCCTGGCCGGCAAAATCCTGCAGCAACCCAAGTTCACCCGCTGCGCCTCGACACCGGCCACGGTGTGCGTGGTGCTGCGCAAACCGCCGGCATGGAGCAAGGAAAAGAAGCTCGCCTACGTGGCCAACCTGAAGGTGCTGCTGCAGCGTTTGAAGAACAAAAGCAAAGTGGTCTGCGCGGTGCAGAGCGCTGTGCGCGGCAACGATGACGGTGCGTTCTATCGCGAACTGGGCATCACCGAAGACCTGCTGTCGTTGAAGGCGACGATTGCCAAATATCAGCCGGACCTGGTGATTTCCGTGCGCCTGCACGGGGCTATCGAATCGCTGCTGTCCGGCGTGCCGGCGTACCACATCAGCTACGAGCGCAAGGGCTTCGGCGCCTATCAGGACATGGGCGTCGAGGACTGGGTGATCAACGGTGGCGACATCGATGTCGACACCATCATCGACACGGTTTACGCGCCTGACGCGCTGTCGAATTTCGGCAAACGCCTGACCGACACTTGCCGTGAAATCGAAGCCAAGACCGTGGCCATGGACGACATCATCAAGGGCGTCATTCGATGATATTCCGCTTGTTGCTGCGTGGCGGAGCACTGGGCGCGAAGTTCCTGCTGGTGCTCGCCATCACCCATTACCTCGGTTACGAGGCGCTGGGGTTTTACGGCGTGGTGGTCGCGGCGTCATTGATCGCTTCGAAGTTCTACAGCGTCGGTTTCAGTTCCGAGATCAATCGGCTGATCAGTGTCGGCGGCAGTTCGAAGCGTGTGGTCGACAAGGTTCTGCTGCTGTACCTGGCCGTGGGGTTGCTGTTGTCGGTGCTGACGGTGCTGATCTATTCACTGTTCCAGCAGGTCGAGGCGACGGCGGCATTGATCGCCTGCGTGACCTTGGTTCTGCTGACCGAGCATCTGTCGTTCGAAATCAACTCGTTCGTGTTTTCCGCGCAGAAAGCCACGGCGGGGGCGCTGCTGTTCTTCATCAAGACCGGCCTCTGGGCACTGCTCGCCGTGGGCGGGATGATGCTCGGCTGGGTGTCCGGGATCGCCAGCGTGTTGTGGCTGTGGGTCATCGCCAACGTGCTGGTGATCGTCGCCGGTTACCTGATCGTGGTGAACGTCCATCGCGGGCGCGAAGAGGGGACGCTGGCGACGGCGACCGTGTGGAAAGCCGGGTTGCCATTCTATCTGGGCACCGGCCTGATCGCCGTGAGTCAGTACGCCGAGCGCTTTCTGATCATTGATCTGGAACCCTACGCCAGCCTCGGTAAATACGTGTACGCGTGGTCGGCGGCCAACACCTTGCAGGCGCTGTCCTATGCGGTGGTGGCGGTGGTCGGCATTCCGGTGCTCGCCAAGCGTTACCAGGCCGACCAGCAAGCGTTCACGGTCAGGCAATTGTTCGTGAACAAATGGGTCGCGCGTTCGCTGGTGGTTTCAGCGACAGTCGCGGTGGCGATTTATCTGTTCTTCAATGTCGTGCTCGATTACGTCGGTGCAGCGGTGCCACGTCCGGACAACGGAATTCTTGGCGTGCTGATCTTTTCCTTCGCCCTGCGCGCCATCGGCGACATCGTCTGGGGCGGCTTGATCGCGTCGAAAAACAGCCGGGTCTCCCTCGCCAGTTCGGCTCTTTGCCTGCTGATTTCGGTGCCGGTCAGCTATGTGCTGATCAAGCACTATTCGATCTACGGCGCGGCCTGGGGCAACGTCTTCGGGATCATCGTGCAGCTCGGCGTGATTGCGCTGCTGACCCGTGCAACGCGTGCGAAAAAGGCTGTCGTGTCATGGGCCTGAAACTGCCGTGCATCGAGTTTCGCGGCAGGAAACTCGATTCGTCGCTGTCGTTCCTGATCCTGTTCACCGGCCTGTTTCTGTCGGTGGCCATGCCGCTGCTGATCCCCCGCGATCCCGGCCCGGATGCGATGACCTTGTGGTCGTCCTATGCCCGGGCCGACAACTGCAATTTCTGGAACCCGTTCTCGCCGGATCGCTCGTCCTACGAGTGTTCGGCGTTCCTGCTGCGGCCCACCGGGATCAACCTGACCAACGCCTGGGCCTACGGGATGTTCTGCAATTTCTTCCTCACGGCGATTCCGGTGGTGGTGTTCCGGCGCATGCCGCTGGCGATCTTCGGGACCCTGTGCCTGTGGGGCGTGGTGCGCTCGTTCTTCCTGGAGAACCTGACCAAGGAAATCATCGTGTCGGTGGCGGTGCTGAGCATTCTGTTCAGCTCGCTGACGCGCAAATATCGCGGCGGGTTTTTCCTGTCGGCGGTGATCTACGGCGTGCTGATCCGGCCCTACTGGATCCTGTTTTCGCTGTCCTGGGTTGGCGTCTGCATGATGAAGAAGTACGTGTCGCGCATGACCTTCTTCGTGATGCTGTTCCTGTTCTACCTGGCGGTGGCCATGGCGATCCAGTTGGCGCTGGGCTTTCCGGTGTCGTCGATTCGCGCCAGCAACAACGAACTGCGTACGGCGGGCGAGGAGGGGTCCAAGTCGCTGATCGTCTCGTGGCTCAGCGGCAGTGACTTCGTTTCGCAGGCCCTGGACTCGATGATCATCTTCTTCCGCCTGTCGTTCCCGGTGGAGCTGATCCTGCTCTCCGGGCCGGGCCAGGTGATCTTCGTGGCGCTGATGATCATGACCGCGCTGCTGCTGTTCAAAGTCATCACCTCGACCGATTACAAAGGCGCGCCGATCCAGACCAAACCCAAGGAACTGATCGCGATTCCCCTGGCGTTTCTGTTGGTTCAAGGCTTGTTCGAACCGGACTTCGGCTCGTTCGCCCGACACTTCTCGATGGTGGTGCCGGTGTTGTTCGTGGGCCTGGGGTTGATGCTGCGGGCGAACAAACCGGTGAAGGTCGAATCAAGAATTCTGAATTGAGGCGGGTGCTTTATGTCGAGCAAGAAAAAGTCCCTGGAGATCGAAACCCTGCGCGGCCTGGCGTGCCTGCTGCTGGTGCTCTATCACGTGATCGGCCCTTTGGGCGGCGGTTTGAAGATCGATATCGGCTCGCCATTCCGGGTGATCGCCGATTCCATGGTGTACGTGCGCATGCCGCTGTTCACCTTCATCTCGGGTTACATCTATTCCATCTACAAGATTCGCGGCAATGACTTTTCGGCGTTCTTCACCGGCAAGGTGCGGCGGCTGATCGTGCCGCTGTTTTGCGTGGGTGTGCCGTTCTCCGTGTTGCAGGCGGTGGGGCCGGGCGTGAACAAGGACGTCGGTGTGATCGATGCGCTGTTGTCGTTCTATGTGCCGGTGAACCACTTCTGGTTCCTGCAGGCGGTGTTCATCATTTTCATGTTTGTCGGCCTGCTGGAGTGGCGTGGATTGCTGCGTTCGACGACGCGTCTGTATCTGCTGTTCGCGTTTTCCGCTGCGGTATTTCTGTTGCCGCCGTTCAAGTTCGATGCGTTCGGCATCAACGGGGCAACCTATCTGTTGCCGTTTTTTGTGGCGGGGATGATCGGCCAGGAAAATGTCAGCGCGTTGAAGCAACGGTTCAAAGTGATCGGCCCGTTGGTGTTCGTGCTGATTTCGTTGACGCTGTTGTACATCGCATCGCTGGACCGCGAACTGATCATCGATCGTCGCAGTCTGATCGGCCTGACGGTGGGTTGCGTGTCCTGCTTTGCGCTGCTGTCGAGTGACATGCGTTCGAAGGCGCTGACCTGGCTCGGTGGTTACTCTTACGCGATTTTCCTGTTTCATGTGTTGTTTGCCGCCACCTCGCGCTCGGTGCTCGGACGCCTGGGCATCAAGGACGAAAGCGTGCTGGTGTTCTGCGGCGTGGCGTGCGGCTTGCTCGGGCCGGTGTTGTTGTCGACGATCTTCAGCCGGTTCAACTTCACGTCGGTGCTGTTTCTGGGCGAGCGTGCGGCGGCGAAAAAACCGGCGGGGAACGTCTCCCCGGCGCAGGTTTCGGCTAAAGGAAGTGCTTGATGGTTGCAGTGGATGACGCAGCGCCGGTCGCGGCGTCGGTGGTTGAAGTCGGTGACGCCCGCGAGCGTTTTGCCCAGTGGCGCGAAGGCAAGGCCGGGAAGGTGTTGTCGGTTTCGGTGATCGGCGACAGCTACAGCGCCGGGCAGGATTACTACCTCAACAAACTGGTGCAGCGGTTGGTCGGGGAGGTCGGTTTTGCCGGCCCCGGTTATGTCGGCTTCAACCACGGTGCGGCGCTGGGTGGCAGCCATTTCAAGTACACCCGCAGCAGCGAGAAATACTTCGGCGGCGACTGGAAGGTGTCGAACCTCGGCGTGGCCAGCCCCGACAGCCGCACGGTGACGGGACGGCCCGGTGCATGGCTGCAGGTCGATGCGCATCCGAGCGAAGCGATAAACACCGCCGTCACCCAGGCAAAGTTACTTTTTCTGGGCAGCGGCGAATCCAGTGAACTGCGCTATCGCTGGTCGCCCTCGGTGGACTGGCAGCCGCTGAGTCTCTCCGGCGCGGGCGTTCAGGAAGTCCCGTTACCGGGTACATCCGCCGCGACGGACTGGTCATTCAGGCTGGAAGTGGTGAAGGGCGCGCCAACGCTGTTCGGCCTGTGGATGAGCAACGAGCAGGCCGGTTTGCGGGTGTCGAAACTGGCCGCGTCGGGCGCAGCGTCCGGCGATTTCTATCATGCCGATGGTCAGTGGCAGACCCAGTGGAAAGCGGTGGTGTCGAAGATTCCTGCGGACATCTATCTGATCATGCTCGGCGGCAACGATCAGGGTTTCGGCGTGAAGCCCGAGCAGTACCTGAAAAACGTTCAGGGGTTGGTCGGGATGATCCGCGAGATTCAGCCGGCCGCGAGCGTCAACCTGATCATGCGCCAGGACACCACACGCTCCAGCGCCTATCCAATGTCGGCCTACGCGCAGGTGCTCGAACCCTGGGCCCGCGAGCAGCATCTGGGTTACGCCAATCTGCAATGCGCGTTCGGTACGGACGTCAAACGTTACGCGGCGGCGATGATCGGCCCGGACAAAATACATCCGGTGCCGGCCACGGGAGGGAAGGTGATTGCCGATTACTTCTATCGGATGATCGTCGGCGGCAACCACGGGACTTCATGCGGCGCCGCCTCGGAATAAGAACTCAACCCTTGTCGAAGGTGTCGACGTGACCCAGAAGCTCTGCGGTCTTCTGCGGCATCAACTGCGTCACGCAACGGGTCTCCACATTGATGATGATTGCCGGCTCGTTGCAGCAGAGGCGCACGCGGAATCGCCAGTCGCCGAGAATCACCTTCAGGCCGTCGCGGTCATCGACCTCCAGCGCCTGCTCGCCGTAGATCCGTTTCAGATGGGCGAGCAGGGGATAGGGATCGCGCAGTGGCCGGCGAATGTCTCCGGACGAGGGAAACATGCCGATCCGCTCCACCAGCAGGATGGTCCCGAGCCAGGATTCGTTGGCGCTGGGCAACGGCTGATGACGAGACAACCAGCTCATCACCCCGAGGTTGTCCACCTCCCGTTCAATGCCTGTCGAATGTTGTGCAATGTTCATGGTTGCCTCGTCGGAGATGCGCGGGCGCCTTTCAGCGGCCCTTGAGGTAGACGTTGTCGTAACAGAAGTTGGTCGCCTGCAGGTAACCCTCGGCATCACCGCAGTCGAATCGCAGGCCCTTGAACTTGTAGGCCAGCACGCAACCGTTTTGCGCCTGTTTCATCAGGGCGTCGGTGATCTGGATTTCCCCGCCCTTGCCGGGCTCGGTGTCGGCGATCAGGTCGAAGATGTCGGGCGTCAGGATGTAGCGGCCGATGATCGCCAGGTTCGACGGAGCGTCCTGTGGCGCCGGTTTTTCCACCATGTGGTTGACCCGGTAGATGCCCTCGGAAATCGCCTCGCCGGCGATCACGCCGTACTTGTGAGTCTGGTCGCGGGGGACTTCCTGGATGGCCACGATCGAACAGCGGAATTTCTTGTAGAGCTCGATCATCTGGGTGAGCACGCCGTCACCTTCCAGGTTCAGGCACAGGTCGTCGGCCAGGACCACGGCGAAGGGTTCGTCGCCGATCAGTGGGCGGCCGCTGAGGATCGCGTGGCCCAGACCTTTCATTTCCACCTGACGGGTGTAGGAGAAGGTGCAGGTGTCGATCAGCTCGCGAGTGCCGGCCAGGAACTTCTCTTTCTCGGTGCCGCGAATCTGGTGTTCGAGTTCGTAGCTGATGTCGAAGTGGTCTTCCAGTGCGCGCTTGCCCCGACCGGTGACGATCGCCATGTGCTGCAGGCCGGCGTCCCGTGCTTCTTCAACGGCGTATTCGATCAACGGCTTGTTGACGATCGGCAGCATCTCTTTCGGCATGGCTTTGGTGGCCGGCAAGAAACGCGTGCCGTAGCCGGCAGCGGGGAACAAACATTTACGAATCATAGAAGTTTCCTGGACATTCATGGCATACAGCCATCGGTTACATTGCAATAAGGAAAAGTTGCAAGTTGATGAAGCTGTACTTTAATACCTGAGTCAGGTTATGAGTGACAACGTTAGCTTAGTGTAAAGGGGGGTAATGTTATTAGATGTCGGCTTGATAAATAACAGTTATTTTTAGTCGGTATCTGTTGATAGTGGTGAAAGTGCGGGAGTGCTAATAAGTACCGGGCAATACAGTTTGGCCTTTAAAAATATTTTTGGCCAGCGATGGAACTGTTTTTGTTTTGGGTTGTTGTCGCCCTGTTTATGTGAAGCAAGACACACATTAAACAAGTTGGGCTTGACACGCTAGTTGGCACTTTTCCCACTATGGACCGCGCTATGAAGATTCTGGTAACGGGTGGCGCCGGGTATATCGGCTCGCACACCACACTCGCATTGCTTGAAGCAGGTTATGAAGTTGTCGTTCTGGATAATCTTTGCAACAGCAGCGACGCGGCACTGCACGCCGTGGAAGGCATTTGCGGCAAAAGTGCGCTGATGATTCGCGGCGATGTGTGCGACCGGGCGTTGCTGGACCGGATATTCCAGCAGCATTCAATTGATGCCGTCCTGCATTTTGCCGGGCTTAAAGCGGTCGGCGAGAGCGTGCGCAAGCCGCTCGAGTATTACGAAACCAATGTCAGCGGCAGCATCACGCTGTGCCAGGCGATGGCGGCGGCGGGGGTCTTCCGGCTGGTGTTCAGCTCTTCGGCCACGGTCTACGGCGAGCCTGAGCAGATGCCGATCCGCGAGGATTTTCCTACCGGCATTCCGACCAATCCCTACGGCCAATCCAAGCTGATCGTCGAAAACGTGCTGCGCGACCTGAGCCAGGCCGAGCCGCGCTGGAGCATCGCGCTGCTGCGCTACTTCAACCCGATCGGCGCCCATGACAGCGGCCACATGGGCGAAGACCCGAGCGGCATCCCCAATAACCTGCTGCCGTACATCAGCCAGGTGGCAGTCGGCAGCCTCCAGGAGTTGTCGGTCTTCGGCGACGATTACCCCACGGCAGACGGCACCGGCGTGCGCGACTACATCCACGTCGTCGATCTGGCGGACGGGCACCTGAAGGCCTTGCAGGCCATCGACGGGCGCACCGGCATTCATACCTGGAACCTCGGCACCGGTGACGGTTACAGCGTGATGCAAGTGCTGCGAGCCTTCGAACAGGCGTGCGGCAAGCCAGTGCCGTTTCGGGTGATGCCACGGCGTTCGGGTGATATTGCCGAGAGTTGGGCCGACGCTTCCAAGGCGGAAAAAGAACTGGGCTGGAAAGCCACACGCAACTTGCAGGATATGGTTACCGATACCTGGCGCTGGCAATCGAATCATCCCAGGGGTTATCTGGAATGATGGCCTTTTAGTCCAATGTTATTTTCGGTCAGGTTGTTAGATATCGTCGGGAAATTACACTGGCAATGCCTTTTGCAAGTCCGTAGATATAAACCTGCCGTTCGACTTTTATCAGTTGCGTAGGACTGTGAAAGAACAACGGATCTTGTTCGCGCTTTTTGCGACTTGAACTCTACCGCCTCTAACGAAACACCCGATGTAACGGTGCAATGTTAGAAAGGAGTTGATATGAAAAAAGTGATGGCGATTGCCTTGTTGACGATGTTGAGCAACTGGGCATCCGCAGCTGAAGCGCCGCTTACAGCGGTAACCAATGTATCGGGCAGTGTCGCGGCTTCTACAGCGCCCGCTGCCAGTACTGCAATGGTTGCCAGTGCCGTAGCGGCGTCCAACAGTGGTGGAAGTGCCAACGGCGGTACAACGGGTACCACCGGTACCACGGGTACAACCGGCACGCACAACTAACTGAAGTAACTGTTGGTGCAGTACAAGGTCGCCCGACGAAAGTCGGGTGACTTTGTTTTGGATTCGCCCTTGAATAGCGTAGTGCCATTATGACTCGTAGTTTTTCTCTTTTAATGCTGGCAAGTCTCGCTCTGCAAGGTTGCATGTTTTCCCCCGGTCAACACCTGAGCACCTTTGGCATCACCCGCCAAGGCGCCAGTGAAAGCAGCCGGGTCGAGTTGATTCCGATCACCCCCAAGCTGATCTCCATGAACCGCGCCACGCAAAAGCGTGAGTCGGTGCCCACGGAATTGCTGGCGACGCCGGCCGAGTACCGCATCGGCAACAACGACGTGCTGTACATCACCGTGTGGGATCACCCCGAGCTGACCGCGCCGTCGGGCGCGCAGCAACAGATCGATGCCAACGGCCGACTGGTGCGCTCCGACGGCACGCTGTATTACCCGTACATCAAGGAAGTCCAGGCCGCCGGCCGGACCATCCAGCAACTGCGCGACGACATCGAACAACGGCTGTCGGCGTTCATCGCCGAGCCGCAAGTGGACGTCGCCGTGTTGCGTTTCGCCAGCCAGAAAGTCGTGGTCACCGGCGCGGTCGCCAAGGCTGGCCCGCAAGCGATTTCCACTAACCCGCTGAGCGTGGTCGAAGCCCTCGGTTCGGCGGGCATCGACACCAACAATGCCGACTTGTCCGGGTTGTTGCTGACGCGCAACGGGCGGGTCTATCCGCTGAATCTGGATACCCTCAATCAACAGGATTCCGAGTTGCAGAACGTCTACCTCCAGGGTGGCGACAAACTGTATCTGCCGTACAACGACAACAAGCGCATCTACGTGATGGGCGAGGTCAACCAGCCGCGCGCCCTGAGCTTCAAGACGGCGACGATGAACCTGTCCGACGTGCTCGGCTCGGTCGGCGGCCTGAGTCAGACCACCGCCAACGGCAACGCCGTGTACGTCATTCGCGGGGTGGAAAACCTCGATGTGGAACCGGCGAAGATCTATCAACTGGAAGCCGAATCGCCGACTGCCATGGTTCTCGCCACGCACTTCGAAGTGCGTCCCCAGGACGTCGTTTATGTAGGGCCTGCCAACGTGACTCGCTGGAACCGTCTGATCAGCCAGTTGGTGCCGTCGGCATCGATTGTCGGCACCGGCGCTTCCGCTGCGAAGAACTGGAGCGAATTCACCAACAACAGCAAATAAGGCCCGCCGACTTTGAAAACCTTGAATGTTGGCGTCTGCCTGATGGCGGCCTTGTTGCTGTGTGGCTGTAATCCGCTGATGGTTGCCTCGGTGACCAACCTCAAGTCGGCGGTCGTCGGCCCGGATGATATCGACGTGACGCCGGCCCAGGTGGCCGAGGTCAATTATCCGCAACTCAAACTCACCACGCCGTCCGGTTCCGGTGTGCTGGCGCTGGTGCGCAAGCGCGATGACCTGCAGTTCTGGGTGGCGTCGGGCAAGCAGGTCCTGCTGCTGCGCGACGGTCTCGCGGTGCGCAGCATCGGCCTGGGCGCGGAGGGCGACCTGGACGGCACGCGGCTGTCCGATGCGTCGCCGTTCAAGCGCGGTCTGCAACACGTTACCGATGGCCAGACCAGCCAGCGCTGGATCGATCTCTACAAGGGCCAGGAAGTCGGGCTGATCGTCAACAGCCGCTTCACCCGCAAATCCGTGGAAACCCTGAAGATTCTGAACAAGGAATACGCCGTGCTGCGTGTCGATGAACGTATCGACGTCCCGGCCATCGGCCTGCGGGCAACCAACCGTTATTGGGTCGATCCGGTAGACGGTTTCATTGTGCAAAGCGAGCAGCAACTGACCTCGCAACTGCGGGTGAAGATCGTGCAACTGACCCCTGACCGCAGGCATCTGCCATGAAGCGCTTGAGGGTTCTGTCGGCGGGTTTGATGTTGCTCGCCGGCGCAAGTCAGGCGGCGGTCACGGTCAGCGGCGATGTGGCCAACCCCGGGCCGGTGACGTTGCCGCCGGGCGGCCGATTGACCGATGTGATCAGCGAGGCCGTGCCTAACGCCGAGGGTTACTGGCTGGCCGGTGTGCTGCTGCGTCAGTCGTTGCTGGAGGAGCAGACCCGGCTCAAGGTCGGCGTGCTGTTCGACCTGGACGTGTTGCAGCGCATGGCCGATCTGTTCGATCGACCGAGCCGCAAAGCCCTGGCGGTGCGCATGGCCGAAGACGTGCGGCAGATGCCGGTCACCGGGCGCCAGATCGCGGACCTGGACCCGGTGGCGCTGGAAGTCGGCTTCGCCCGCAACATTCGTCTGGATGACGGCGATCGCCTGATCTACCCGCAGCGGGTCGACGAAGTGGAAGTGCTCGGCGCGGTCGCCGGGACTTGCCGGCTGCCTTATCAGCCATTGCTCGAGGCCCGTGACTACCTCAGCAGTTGCGTGCTGCTGGAGGACGATGCCGACGCCGATTACCTGTGGCTGATCCAGCCCAACGGGGTTTCGCGGCGCGTCGGCATTGCTCACTGGAATCGTGAGAGCGGGCAGTTTCCCGTTGCCGGCAGCAAGATTCTGGTGCCGTTGAAAAACGATGATCTGGATCCGCCTATCCCTGAACTGAATCAGCAGTTGGCCGAATTTATTGCCACGCAGTTGGCTGAGGTGGTTCGTTGAATTTGCGTTTTGCAGCTGTGTTGTTATTGCCGTGCGGCCTGGTCCATGCCGAGCCGCGAATTACCCAGGGCGATTTTGGTGGTGCCGGTCTGTTGCAGACGCCCACCGCGCGCATGTCCCCGGCCGGCGAGTTGAGCGTCAACGCCAACCGCACCGAGCCCTACAGCCGCTACAGCGTTTCGTTGCAGCCGCTGGACTGGCTCGAAGGTTCGTTTCGCTACACCGCCATCACCAACCGCCCGTACGGCCCGGAGTCGATGAGCGGCAACCAGAGCTATAAGGACAAGGCGGTCGACGTCAAAGTCCGGCTCTGGGAGGAAACCCATTGGGCGCCCGACGTCGCCCTGGGCTTCCGAGACGTCGGTGGTACGGGTTTGTTCGCCAGTGAATTTCTGGTGGCCAACAAGCGCTACGACAACCTGGATTTCAGCGCCGGCATCGCCTGGGGCTACATCGGTAATCGCGGCGACATCGACAACCCGTTCGGCTATCTCGATGATCGCTTCAAGACGCGCCCGTCCCTGAAAGGCACCGGTGACGTCAACGCTGGTTCCTACTTTCGCGGCCAGCCGTCGTTCTTCGGCGGCGTGAGTTACCAGACGCCTTGGGATCGCTTGAGTCTGAAACTCGAGTACGAAGGCAACGATTACAAACACGAACCGAAGGACAACGTGATCAAGCAGGACTCGCCGATCAACCTTGGCGCGGTGTTCAAGGTAACGGACTCCCTCGACGTGAGCGCCGCGTGGGAGCGGGGCAACACGGCGATGTTCGGCGTCACCTTCCACACCAATTTCGTCAGCCGCAAGGCCCCGGCCAAGAATTTCGATCCACCGCCGGAGCCGCTGCCGGCGAAGGCACCGACTACGTCGATGGATCAGGTTGACTGGGCTAATGTGTCGCAACGCCTGCAGCAAAATGCCGGTTATCGGGTCGAGCGCATTGCCCAGCGCGATTCCGAATTGATCGTGTATGGCGAGCAGCAGCGCTACTTCCATTCCTCCAAAGCGGTGGGGCGTGCGAGCCGGGTGCTGGACAACAGCGTCAACGACGACATCGACTGGTTCACCCTGGTGAACAAGCGTTACGACCTGCCGCTGGAAGAAACCAGCGTGCCGCGCCAGACCTTCCGCGAAGTGATCAACAACGAAGAGCCGCTGCAAACGTTGCACCGCACCACCGAGGTCAACCCGGCGATGCCGCACAACGAGAAGACGCTCTACACCCAGCCGCTGCAGCACTTCAGTTATGGCGCCGGTCTGGGCTTCAAACAGAACGTCGGTGGCCCGGATGGCTTGCTCTATCAATTCAGCGCCGACCTCGACGCCGAGTTCCGCTTCAACCGCAACACCTGGTGGAGCGGCATGCTCAGCCAGAACCTGACGAACAACTTCGACAAGTTCAAATACGACGCACCCAGCGGCTTGCCGCGTGTGCGCACGGATTTGCGTCAGTACCTGACCACGTCCGACACCACCATGCCGTTATTTCAGGTCAGCCATGCCGAGCAACTGGACAAGGATCTGTACGGCATGGTCTACGGCGGTTATCTGGAGTCGATGTTCGCCGGGGTCGGAGGCGAGGTGCTGTTCCGTCCGACCGGCGAGCGCTGGGCGATCGGTGCGGATCTGAACTACGTGCGTCAGCGTGAATTCGATCAGGGTTTCGGCCTGCGGGACTACTCGGTGCTGACCGGTCATATCACCGGTTACACCGATTTGCCCTACGAAACATTGGCGGCAGTCAGCGTCGGGCGTTATCTGGCGGGCGACTTTGGCGGCACGCTGGATATCTCCCGGGAGTTTTCCAACGGCGTGCGCTTCGGTGCCTGGGCGACCATCACCACGGCGGGCAGTACGGAATACGGCGAAGGTAGTTTCGACAAGGGCATTTATCTGTCGATTCCGTTCGACGAGATGATGAGCATGTCGACCATGCGCCGGGCCAACCTGGTCTGGGCGCCGTTGACCCGTGACGGTGGTGCGAGGCTCAGCCGCAGCTTCCAGCTGCACTCGATGACCGATAGCCGTGAAGACGACATGTTCTATCGCAACTTCGGGAAGATTACCGAGTAGGTCCGGGAGACCGGGAAGTCAAAACGGGAGCCCTTCGGCTCCCGTTTTGGTTTGGGGTGGATGTCTTCTTGAGCCTTCACCACTGCTGAGGGAGCAGGGGACGGTGAGCTCTAGCCCGGTGTTGAATGATCCGGCGCTATCGCTGGCAAGCCAGCTCCCACAATGATTGTGGTCGGATCGTTAGTTGTGTTTCACCACAAACCCCTGTGGGAGCTGGCTTGCCAGCGATGATGTCAGTTCAGCCAACCTCACTACAACTGACCCAATGCAGGTGCAAGCCTTCCGCCAGCCACCAAATCTCGCCCACAAAAAAGGGGACTTTCGTCCCCTTGCGGTCCTGCCTTGTGAAGCGCTGCGTCTCAGTAAATATCCTTCGACAACAGGGTAAACGGCGTCTTCACCAGAATCTTCACATCCAGCCACAGCGACCAGTTGTTGATGTACTTGAGGTCGATCTCGACACGCTTCTCCATCTTGTCGAGAGTGTCGGTCTCACCACGGCAGCCGCTGATCTGTGCCAGGCCAGTGATGCCCGGTTTGATTCGGTGGCGCGCCATGTACGCGAGGATCTTGCCCGAGTAGTAGTTGTTGTGCGCCACGGCGTGCGGACGCGGGCCGACCAGGGCCATGTGGCCTTGCAGTACGTTGAACAGTTGCGGCAGTTCATCCAGCGAAGTGCGGCGGATGAAGCGGCCGACGGCGGTGATGCGCGAATCGTTGCGGCTGGCCTGTTTGACGTCGCGGTCATCGTGCACGCGCATCGAGCGGAACTTCCAGACCTGAATCACCTTGCCGTTCCAGCCATGGCGATCCTGCTTGAAGAACACCGGGCCCGGCGAGCTGAGTTTCACCGCCAGCGAGATCAGCAGCAGCACCGGGCTCAACAGGATGATGGCCAGCAGCGCGACGCTTTTCTCCATCAGGCTCTTGCTCAGGGCGGCGGTCGGGCGGCTGGTCAGCGGGCTTTCATTGAGGTAGATCGCCGGCAGGCCGTCCACGACTTTTACCGAGTGATTGAGCAGCGTCAGGCTGTTCAGGTCCGGCACCCAGACCACGTCAACGTTGGCATCCAGCAGATCGACATACATCGCTTCGATCTTCGCCGCTTCGGACAGCGACAGCGTGATGTACAGGCGGCGGATATCGTGGCGTTTGATCAGCTCCAGCAAGTTTTCCTGATCGCCGACGACCCGAGGAGCATCAGCGTCCAGAGCGGGCAGGTCGCCGTTGCTGACCAGGCCCACCAGCGGCAGGTTTTCGTGTTCGCTGAGCTTCTTCGCCAGGCCCAGGGCCAGTTCGCCCGTGCCGACGATCAGGGTCTTGTGCTCGCTTTTGCGGGAACGCTGGTAGTACTTCGAAAACGCATGCAGCGGCGCATACAGCAGCGCCTGACCCAAGAAGCCGTACACCGCCCAGTCAAGAATCACCTGGCGGGAAAACAGCTCATCGGCCTTGCAGATGAACGCAATGAACGTCAGCCCGGCCATGGTCATCGACCAGCCCATCAGCAGCCGTCCGAGGCCGGTCAGGTAGTTGTCGCGCTTTCGGTAGGCGCCGCTGAACGTGTAGGCCGGAACCGAAGCCAGCACGGCCAGCATGGTGCACATCCGGTAATAGAACTCGACCGTTCCCGTGTGCTGCTCAGCCAATATAAATAACAGTGAAACAATAAAGCACTGTGCCAGTGCCCATTGGCCCCAGAAGGTAAGTCCCTTGAGGCCGGTGTTTCGGTTGATACGTAGAGTGAGATCCATATGCGATATCCCCAAAAGACTTCCATTCAGGTTTCGACAGTTGAAATCCGAGTTGTTAAGCAGAGTTGTTTTTGTTTTAGGTGCCCATGTTCTGAGGTAACAACATCGGTATGCCGAACTATCGTCAATCAATAGACTAAGTTATTGGGGAAGAAGCTGTCTGACGAGTTCTAACAAGATGGCAAAGTGCCAATCAATTGATTGGGGAAATAATCGAACGTTAGAAAAGGTCAAAGGCAAAGGGTGAACAAACAATAATCTGTTTGCTATCGTAGGAAGGGTGAGGAGGGAAGCATTACTGAAAAGGAGGTTCAAACAAGCAAAGTGCTTTTTTATTTTTGTTGTTGCACTTGCTTCAATTTATGGGTGCGTAGGCTGTGCTCAGGCAACAACTTCCTGGATCAGGCAATAACCACGATTGCGCACGGCACGAAACAGCCGTTCACCATTGCTGGCACTTTTGAACTTGTCTTGAAGACGGCTCAGGCACATTTCCAGTCCGCGATATTGTTCCGGTTCCCGGCCGATGCTGAGGATCAGATCGTCGCGACTGACAACGCGTTCTTCGTGGTGCAGCATCTTTCTGACCAGTGCGGTTTCGAGGCCGGTGAGGCTGATCTCGACACCTTCCTTGACGAGGGCGCCCTGGTCATTGTCCAGATGCCAGGCCTCTGTGCAGGGAACATTGCCTTCAATGGAGCCGGTGTCTTCTGTTGCCGGCGTATTCTGGAGCGAGTTTACCGATTGTGCCGCCAGCCACTCGGATTCGAGGGTGGCCAATATGCGCTGTGTATCGTGTTCAATACTGCGAGCGACGCTTTTCCTTGTGCCGCGTGGGTAAGTGAACTCCATGAGCGTGGGAGTGGAAGAGGGCGAAGCAACACCTTCAACAAACATTTGTGCCTGGGACGTACCGAACGAATTGAAACGCTCACTGGAGAGAATGCTCTCGAGTTCACGTTGCGACGCGGAGTTATTGGTCACGACAACAAAATATTTTCGTGGGAGGGTTGTACTGGTTTCCATGTCTCTCTCCTGAATAACGCACCAAATTTGGCTAAAAGGTAATCGGCAGACGAGTTATAACGCGCTCGGAAATAATCGACAGGCAGGGTCTGGGCCCGATTATGGCCCGCGACAAGTTCCACTGGGTCTGCTTTTAGAGTAATGATTTATTGTTATGTTTAAGTGTTGCAGCGCTCATTCAATTGACAGCTTTTTATTAGGCAGGTGTTGCGAGTAAAGCGATGAGACTTTGGATTGTTGTAGCGTTGCATCAGACGTTCCCTCGTATGCTGCAAATGGTGATTTCCCTGACTCAGGCGGTCGAGATCAACCCCCTCATCAGACGGTAGCCATACCCGCGAATGCTCTGTATGGCGTTCGTACCGTACACGTCCTTGATTTTCCCACGCAAGCGGCTGATGGATTTTTCCAGTGCGCGAGGGTCGTAGAAATGCGTGTTGAGCCCCATGATGCCGGCGATTTCGTCATGGCTGAGAATGTGATTGCTGGTTTGCGAAAACGCTTCCAGGATCTTCATCTCGGCAAAGGAAATGTCCAGTTTCTTGCTGGTGTCGGAGAGGCAGATACGGGTCGGGTCCAGTATCAGATCAATGTCACGCAGCCATTCTTCACTGCTGAAGAATTCACTCAGCAACTCGCCGCCCTCATCGGAAAGGGTATTGAGCTTGATACAGAAGTCTGCCCCGGCAAGATGGTATTTGATCTTGTTGTGGGCGCCGCGACCGGTAATCACCGCACAAATGATCGGCTTCAAGTTCTCGGTGCGCAGGTTCTCCACCAGCGCCAGATTGTCTTCCAGTGCTTGCGGAGTATCGATGACGATGAAAATGGCGCGATAGGCGCCGTGATATTCGTTTGGCTGATATGAACTAGTGAAAGAGTCGGCTTCCAGCGCCAGACCGGTCTGCACATGTTTGGCGATTAGCGCTCTGAAGTGTTCGGCCACAGCACGGGTACGCGCCAGGGCAAGAACACCTGGCGCGTCGTTTGTCTGGTGCGAGCTTCTAGTCGCTAAGTTCCCTGTAAGCATCATGCCTTGACTCGAAAAAGTGCGGACATCGGGATGTTAAAGCACCGGTTCTCATCTGTGACTGACAATTGGTAACATTCGCGCGATTTTTAGACGTGGCTCCCGAGTTTTTTAACAATAATTAAGCTTTTCAAGCTTTTAGTTGATTTTCTCGGGGTGCTGAACTAACGAAACGAACGTCGTTAGATGGTGGCGATGTGCAATGGTGCCACTATTTTGTAATTATGGCGACCGGTTTTTATGTCCTATGGCCAGTATGGTTCGTCGCCAGAATCAGGGGAGTGTGAGGTCGGTCACATTTTAGGGGCGCAAGGTTATTTTTGCCACTAAGTGAACAAGTTCACAGACAGACGATTATTAACATGGCTTGAGTGTGTCTTTTGATAAGACATATTCTCCGTCACCAAATCGGGCAATGACTGTAGATCTGCCAATTGTTTAATTGCAGATACTCAATGCCTGTATGCAGTTGACCGGGCGCTCTTGAAGAGCGTTCTGACGGAGGATTAATGGATTTACTGACCTTGTTCAAGGTGTTGGTTTTAGGTGCGGTAGAAGGTCTCACCGAGTTCTTGCCCATCTCCAGTACGGGCCACCAGATTATCGTTGCCGACTTGCTCGACTTCGGCGGCGAACGCGCGATGGCGTTCAACATCATTATTCAACTGGGCGCCATTCTTGCCGTCGTCTGGGAGTTTCGCCCGAAGATCTTCGAGATCGTCAAAGGCCTGCCGACCCAGCGCAATGCTCAACGTTTCACCCTTAATCTGCTGATCGCATTCTTTCCGGCCGTAATTCTGGGCGTGTTATTCGCCGACGCCATTCATCATTACCTGTTCAACCCGATCACCGTGGCGGTCGCACTGGTGGTGGGCGGTATCGTGATGTTGTGGGCCGAAAAACGAAATCATGTGGTGAGTGTCGAGCATGTCGACGACATGGCCTGGTCCGACGCGCTGAAGATCGGTTTCGTACAGTGCCTGGCGATGATTCCCGGCACCTCGCGCTCCGGCTCCACCATCATCGGCGGCCTGCTGTTCGGCCTGTCGCGTAAAGCCGCCACGGAGTTCTCGTTCTTCCTGGCGATGCCGACCATGGTCGGCGCGGCGGTGTACTCCGGCTACAAATACCGCGACCTGTTCCAGGCAGGCGACCTGCCGGTCTTCGCCCTGGGCTTCGTCACCGCATTCGTGTTCGCGATGATCGCAGTACGCGGCCTGCTCAAGTTCATTGCGAACCACAGCTACGCCGCGTTCGCCTGGTACCGGATCGCGTTTGGTTTGCTGATTCTGGCGACGTGGGTGTTTGGCTGGGTGAACTGGACGGAAGCGGCGGCCTGATCACTGACTGCTGATCAGCGCGGCGACGGCGAGGTCGCTCAACTCCGTATCAGGCGATTCCCGACGAAAACGCTGCAAGGCTGACGTGAAATATGCGGCTTGCAGCACGCCGTCGCTGGCGAGATAGAGCCGCGCGTCCTCGAGCTCCGCAGCGGAGTAAACGCGTTTATGGCTGTCGGTGGTTTCTCGCGAGGCCGTAAAGGGCGTGAGCAGCAACGAGACAAGCGCGAAGCCAGATAGCTTGGTCACCTCCCATGGCGTATCGGTGTTACCCAGACACAACCCGTCGCAGTGGGCCTGAACGTTGGACGTGACGCAAAACAAGGCAAGGAAGGTGCAGCGCTTGAAGCCAGAGAAATTCAACGCGGGCATAAACAAAAGACATCCTGTCAGTACAACAAAACACTGGGCAACGCTCATTCGTTGCCCGCACAATCAACACATCGATCAACGACCCGCCAGCAACTCCGCCGCCTGATCCAGCAACGCCAGCGGATCCTTGGCCTTGTGAATATCCACCGATAACAACTGCCGAAACTTGCGCGCCCCCGGGAACCCGGTGCCCAGGCCCAGCACATGCCGCGTGATGTGATGCATCGCCCCGCCAGTCGCCAGATGCGCGGCAATATAAGGTCGCAATTGCGCCAACGCCTCGGCCCGGGTAATCACTGGCGCCGAACTGCCGAACAACTGCTGATCCACCTCGGCCAGCAGATACGGATTGTGATAAGCCTCACGACCCAGCATCACACCGTCAAAGGTCTGCAAATGCTCATGGCAGGCCTCCATCGTCTTGATCCCGCCGTTCAGAATGATCTCCAGCTCCGGAAAATCCGCCTTCAACCGCGCCGCCACGTCATAACGCAGAGGCGGAATGTCACGGTTCTCCTTCGGCGACAACCCCTCCAGAATCGCAATCCGCGCATGCACCGTAAAACTCGTGCACCCGGCATCCCGCACCGTGCCGACGAAATCGCACAGCTCCTCATAACTGTCCCGCCCATTGATCCCGATCCGGTGCTTCACCGTCACCGGAATCGACACCGCATCACGCATCGCCTTCACACAATCCGCCACCAACTGCGGATGCCCCATCAGGCACGCACCGATCATATTGTTCTGCACCCGATCACTCGGGCAGCCAACGTTCAGATTCACCTCATCGTAACCGTGCTCCTGCGCCATGCGCGCACAGGCGGCCAGATCCAGCGGGACACTACCGCCCAACTGCAAGGCCAGAGGGTGCTCGGCTTCGTTGTGACGAAGGAAACGCTCGTGATCGCCGTTCAGCAGAGCGCCGGTGGTGACCATTTCGGTGTAGAGCAGGGCGTTTTTCGACAGGATGCGTAGGAAGTACCGGCAG
Source organism: Pseudomonas sp. MWU12-3088 (assembly GCF_023242405.1). Classification (NCBI taxonomy): domain Bacteria; kingdom Pseudomonadati; phylum Pseudomonadota; class Gammaproteobacteria; order Pseudomonadales; family Pseudomonadaceae; genus Pseudomonas; species Pseudomonas sp. MWU12-3088. The sequence continues at coordinate 286,222 of NZ_JALJEA010000006.1, read as the reverse complement.
TGACGGTCAGTCCAATCCATCATCGGCGCGACGGAGAAACGGCGGGAGAGTGGAGCGGGTGTGGCGGTGATTGGGGGCATTGGGGGTACGGAATCGGTGTGGCTGGGAGGTGGGGGAGTTTATCAGGAATGACCGGTTGGGCTCAGTGATATCCGGCGGAAATACAACCTCATCAAGTGTGGGATTAAGCAAGACAGCCATGAAATGGGCTGATAGCATCGGGCTATCAATAAGAGTGAGGAAGGGATCCCATGCTGAAGAAAGTCGCGTCATCCATTCTCGTCGCCGGCGCCCTGCTTGCCTCCGCTCAAGGGGCTTTCGCCGAAGAAAAGCTGTTCAAAAACTACGTCTACCAAACCCCACTCGCAAAATTCACCGAAGCTGCCGGCTACTACGACTGCTCCGAAGACGTCGGCGGAACCGCGAGATGCATCGACGATGTGGATTTCCTGGAAGAGAAATTCACCGTCGCGCTGATCTTCTCCGGTGACAAGTTGATGATGGTTTCGTTGATAAGCCCGTTTGATCAGAACCTTTATGTCAAAGCCATCGCGGGGCTTTCCAAATCCTTCACGCTGGTTTCCATGAGCGATAAAAAATCCATCCTGGATATGTTTGATATCGCAAGAAAGTCGAGAAGCACTGAAGAGCTGACGACGAAGATTTCCAATTTTGAACAGGTTGGTCTGGCGTCGGGGAATCTGACTTACACGTTTCTTGAAGGGTTGAACGCTAAAGGGCAAACCAATGCTGTAAGTGCGCTGGCTGCTGCGCCGGAAAATATTCGTTCCGCTGAGTTGGTGATGGCGGGGAAAGGTGCGGATTCGGGGATGATTATTCGGTTTACGTTTCCGCGGTTGGAGGCGAATAAGATACTGGCTGAGGCTAAGAAACCTGTTGAGGCTTTTTAATTACTTAGTTTTAGAATCTAGATAGTGTGAGTGAAAAGGCGTATCACAGAGGGGCTTAGTTGGAATTTTTAATGTGCGTTGTGCGCGTCGTAAAATGAAAATAAGTTTTTGATAGCGTAATTTCTTGAAAATACGAATGCGAGAGTGTGATATGGGCATTTTAGATCGGGGTGTTGACCCGGCAGAGTTTGAAAAATTTAAGCGGGAAGTAAAGGGGCAGCTAGATGCACTATTACAAGAAGTGCGGTTAAAAGCGTCTGATTCTGATGATGCGGCGCGCGCAGCTGCAGAAAGAGTGTTGGAAACCGAGAAAAGAATTAAGTCAGTAGATGCCGATGTAACTAGCGCCTTGGGTATTTTGGAAGGCTACGTGTCAGAGGCCAAGTCGGATCTTGATAAGCTGAAAGCAGCGGGTGCGAAATCTGAAGAAAATGGGCAGCTAATTCAGTCTGTGTTGCAGTCTAGCAAGGTTGTATCATCTCAGGTTTCTGAGCTTAAGGATTCTGCAGCAAAAGCGTGTGAAGAAATAAATACTGATTTTTCGATTGTTAAGTCGGCATTGGTTGAGGCGGCAAAATTGCCGGAGCAGGTTGAGGTTGTTAAGAAGCTCCTCGATACGTCTACGACGGTGAGTGGTGATATAGATGGCCTTTTGTCGCATTCTTTAAAAAGAAAGTCAGAAATCGATGAGTTACATAGAAAAATTATTGGTTCTGATATTAAGTCCTCTGACGGCACGGTAGAGCACGTTGATGGGCTGCAGGATATATTGAAAAAATCGTACAGTGAAATCGAAGCTAAAGTACTTTCACTTGAAGAAAGTTTGTCTCATCTGGTTGTTTCAATAACTGAACAGCATGAGGAACAACTGGGTAAGGATAAGTTGGATTTTGAAAATCTAGTAACTGCATCAAGTGAAAGATATGCTGCGGTCAATGACCAATTGATGGGGCTGCTGCCAGGGGCGATGGCTGCTGGGCTAAGTGCTGCTTACGAAAATAAGAAAAATGACGAGATTAAATCGCTGGAAAAGTACGAATCTACCTTTAAATTCGCGATTGCGTTAATGGTGCTAGTCTCGCTAATTCCATTTGGGGTTGATACGTATCAGCTGGTTGGGCAGGGAGCTGATTTGGTACAGGTAATTAAAAACACACCCAGCCTAATAGTCGCAATATTGCCATTGTATTTTCCGGTTTTATGGTTTGCATATTCTTCAAGTAAAAAGCTCAATTTATCAAAGCGCCTGATCGAAGAATACACGCATAAAGCAGTGCTAGGGGGGACTTTTTCCGGACTTTCAAATCAGATTGAGTCGTTACCTCGGGAAAGCGTTGTCAGAGATGAGTTGCGCACTAGGTTGCTTTTTAATTTGCTTCAGGTTAGCTCAGAAAACCCTGGAAAGCTTATCACCGATTACAATAAGTCTGATCATCCGCTGATGGATGCATTGGAGAATAGTGCGAAGCTTTCAGATTCAATTGAAACTCTGTCAAAGCTTCCTGGCTTTTCTGCGATTGCCAATAAGTTAGCTGCTAGGACTGAAGAGATTTTGAATAATGAAACGAAAAAGGTCGTGGATGGTCTTGCTGCTCAGGATGAGTTAGAGAAGCCTGCAGAGAAGAAATCACCTTTGAATGCGTCAACAACCACCGCTTGACGTTTCTGTCCTCCTAACAAGAAGGGGACATATTTATTTGTTTTAAGTGGTAAATAAATCCGCCTCCATTGTTTTTAGCTTGTTGAGCAGACCAAAAAACCGGTCGAGTCTTTCTAAGTTTCATGCTTTGGCGTGTAACGCGGCTCATCGGCAATAGAAAAGGGACAGATTTTTTTGATCATTGTTTGCGAAAAATAAATCTGTCCCCGTTATTCGGGGATGATTATTCGGTTTGCGTTTCCGCGGTTAGAGGCGAATAAGGTTTTGGCTGAGGCTAAGAAGCCGGTTGAAGATTTTTGATAGTTGGTTGATTGCTTATTATAAAACTCATCCTGTAATTGGTGTGGTTGGGTTTTTGGATGATAAATAAATTTAATCCATTAAACTTTGCAGTTGGCGTGCGAGTAATAATGAAAATAGATCTTTTTGAGCTAAAAAAAGAAATAATGATAGCGATTGAAATAGGGAAAAAAGCAGCTTCCGATTATCCAGATGATGATGGTAGTTTCAATTTGGATAGTGCTTTTGTGAATATGAAAAAGGTCCGAAAGTTGGAGATTGATCGCTTAGGGCTGCCTGGGTACCTTGCGCCAGCTAACTCAAGACAAGATAGAAGACTTTATTTGCCGACTCCATTTTCAGGTCAGGCAAATCGCAGAACGCAAGCAGTCGAAGCAATGGCTAACTACCTAAAGGAGCGAGGGTATGATTGTTGCGTTCATTACAGAGTTGATTAAATTTTAGCGTGTTTTGAGCTTGAGGTTTTAGATATGCAAGGCGGGGCGAATATGTCTATTGTGAGATGTCGGGTTGTAAATAAAATGTTCAAAATTATACATTTATAAGTTGTATCTAGTTGATTTTCTTGTGGTTTTAGTAAGTAAGAATTTGATCGTGAAAATAGGCTAAATGTTTTTGTATAGGATCTTGCAGGGATGAGTTAATTGTTAAATTATGTTGCGTTTTGGTTTTTTTTTGAGACTTGCTTTGAGTAAATGTTAATGTCGAAAGAGTTTTTTAGTAGTCAGATTAAAGATTTTTCAGAAGTTTCTAGTGGGGATGTTTTGGATGGCACAAGAGTGGACGAGGTGCTGATTACAAGGAAATCTCTAATTATATATTATTCGGGATTTCGTGTTTGTTATTCTGTTAGTAATATTGATCCTGTTGCTGCGCTAAAGCTGAATGAGTTGGATTTTATTGTCGCAAGCGCAACAAAAAAATTTAGATATATTAATTCAAATATAACAAACGGATATATAGTTTCTATATTGTCCCTTGTATTGATAAACGGTTTTGGGGATGAAAATTCCGTCTCAGCTATTGATGCTGCTATGGAAGAGTTTTCTCAGTACGTAAAGGAAGCCGCTAATCCTGGGGTGCTCGTTGATCATACAGATGATTTTGTCGTCTATTTAGATTCTGAAGGTTTGGTGGATTATAGTGTTCGGCGTGAGCTAAGGAAAAGATACAATGTTTTTTCGGATTTTTATAGGCTTAAAGCGTGGGGTACCGTTGTCCTGTCAAAATCAAAGATTAAGCTGTTTAACTATAAGTTGGCAACCTGTTTGGCTATAGGGTTAAGGGCGGAGTCGGCTGCGCCAGAAAGTGATTTGTCAAAAATTTTTGAACCTGTCGTAAATTATGTTCATAAGAATGTTGCTGACGATGCGAAGTATTATTTGATTTCGTATGTCATGGCTTTTTCTTTTTTAATAATGTTGATAGTGGGTGGGCAGTATCTTTTATGGGGTCCGGAAATTAGTGAGAACGTTAAAGTTACACTGATGGGCCTGTTTGGTGGTGTCTGTGGTGCGCTGATTTCCGTGTTGCAGCGTTCCAAGAATCTTCAAGTAGGAATGTATGAGTCTACAAAAATAATTGTTTTGCAAGGAGTGGTTCGTGTTTGCTTAGGCTGTGCATTTGGAGTTATTTCTTTAGTCGCATGTAAATCTGGTTTGTTGTTAGGGGTGATGGGGGGGAGTAGTGGTAGGTTGTTAATACTCGCGATAGTCGCCGGGTTTAGCGAGCGGTTAGTTCCTGACTTTATCGAAAAAACTGTAAATGGACAAGTTAAAGAAAAATCTGGGGAGGGCGTGTAGTGAAGTATTGGTAAAAAAGGGGGGGGTATTTTTTAAGTGATAAGTTAATTTGTCACAGTTGTTTTTTATTTATTTGCTTCTGCCGAAAAGAGCGTGCTAGGGCGACCCAAGAGTGTAGGGTTTCACGGTTTTATACGTGCGGGTGATTACAGCATAGGGGGCGGGTTTGTTTGTTTTTTACTTCCAGGTGGTGGTTTTAGTAAGTAAGTTGATTTGTGATATTTCAAATATGGTTGTTTTGGAGTGGAAGCATGGCATCGGTTGAAGTGAGTTACGACGAGCTTATATTTATTAGAGATAAGCTGTATTCTGCTATCGACAGAAAGTGTTCTGATAAATGGTGCTTGACGTTATGGAGTCGTTTTGTACGGGCTAGAGATGCCTACAAATGTGTCGTGTGCGACTCACCAAATAAGGTTCAAGCACATCACCTATTTCGCCGTACGCTGCTTCCTCAAGCTAGGTTCGAACTCGGGAATGGGATATCGCTGTGTTCAAAGTGTCATAAGGTTGCACATGAAGGCTTTAATGGCCGTCCTGATATGAGCCAGCCGATAGGCGCTCAAGGAGGCGATGATCAAGATGAAATAGCATTTTATTTTAAAAAATTACTTGAGTCTGCCAATCGAAGGAAGCTTGATCACGATCAGTTTTATGTGCTTAGCGATGCTATGCTCCGTTTTTTTGTTAGCATACAAGGTTTTGTATTTTTGTACTTTGCAGTGGTTGAGGGGCGCATCAGTAGTTTAACTATGGGGTACGAAATTTGGGCTCGGGCTCCTGAGGCAATGTCTTTAGCTGTTTTGAACGCAAACGTGCCAGGGCTCAAGTTTAAAGAGTTTCCGGAGTTTATGGTTGGTGAGTCACTTGTTTTTTATGATTAAAAATAATTAGACAAAAAAACAGGTTTGTTTTTAACAATGAAAGGGGGGGTGTTTTGGGTTTTTATGTGGTAAATAAATCTGTCCTCATTGTTTTCTTGATGCTTTATGGAAAAACACCTTCTCTGCTTGCGACAAGCCCAGTGATCGATTCGAATAGCCTGCTCGAAATACTTCCCTGTCAGGACGACCTCAATGCCCGGCAACACGCTTGAAAAGATGCTCCATAACGAGCTCCGGTTGTTCGTCACACCGCTATGCGGAGGCCTCGTCTATGCTGTCGTGAAAGTGATGGTCTACGGCTTCAGCGATGCAGTGCTGTTCTCCGGCTTTCTTTTTGGCTGCATCCTCTCTGCCGTGTTTGGCATCCCCTTTCTGCTCCTGGGCGACCGCCGTTGCCCCGAGTCTCGGGTGCGGCATGTGCTGAGCGGGTTGATTCAAAGCCTGCTGGTCAGCCTTTCCTACCGAGGACCGCTCTGGCAACTGCTGTTGATATCAGTTGTCGGCGGTGTCGCATTGGGCGGGCTGTATACCTTGGCCCTCGGCGCCATAGAAAAAATCCCGGCCTCAAACCAGCACCGTACAGCACGTGGCTGGGGGGCGATTGTTGCCATCCCGTTGTCGGGAGGGCTGGCATTGGGCACCGTCGCCGTCATTGCGACTATCAGTCAGTCAAGTGGTCTGCTGAGTATCGTCTCGATGTTCTTCATGCTGTTCCTCATCGGTGGGCTTATCAGCATGCTGGTCAGTTGGCCGATGCTCTGGTTGGTGGAGCGCTTTCTCACCACGCGCTTGCGGTACCTGATCGGCGGCGTGATGAGCAGTTTTTTTGTCTGGCTGCTGTCTGTCGCACCAGTTTTTTTGGCAAAGCCGCAAGCCCTTCTGAAAGGCGCGGAACTGTCACCTCGCGGATTCTGGCCGGGGCTGATCGTCTATCTCGTCATCGGTCTGGTTGCGGGTGCGGTGTATACGGCGATCATCGGTTTCCTGGCTCGCCGCGGCAGGAGGAATGATTCACGCGGCAAGCCGGCATCCTACTGATCGCTGTCAATGTAGGACTGAAAGGGGACAATAAATAAATCTGTCCCATTGTTGGTCGTCCCATTGTTGGTCCATTGTTTCGTCCCCACTGTTTCTATGAAGGGAAGGACACTAGAGAGTGTGCGTACAGCTCAGATTATTTCGGATAGTGCCTGGAGATTTCTTTCCATATGTATCTGTATCGGAACTCAAGCCAACGTATCAGGAGTTTGTCTATTTGGCGTCTATAACGGCTGTGCTCTCGGGTTTTCAGATTTTTCCTAATGTCAGACGTTAGTTGTTCAAGGTTGAAAGCAGACCAGATCATCGGGATCACTGTCTCAAGGTTCGAATGGCAGACAGGTGCGACCTCCTCGTAGAGAATTCGCTTTATCTCTTGCGGGTCGTAATCTTCGGTCTGGCGCGCGATGGATTCGTAGTTGACCTCGTTGTCTACAAACGCGTCGGACAGTGCCCAATAGACGTGGGAGTGCTCCTTCTCTGTTGTTAACGCCCAGTCACGCTTGGTGGAGGATGTCTTCCGAGTGTTTGGTTCAGCCATTTTTGACGTCCTGTCATGTGATGGTGTCAGCCTTGCTTCGTAAGGGCGACCGTGAATGTAGCTGTGAAACAGCATCAAAGGGGGCAGGGGACAGATTTATTTAATTTAATTGATGAATATATCTGTCCTTGTTTTTTACTGTTCAATTGGCTGTTTGTTTATGCTTTTTAAGATTTCTTTCCAGATATAGCGATAGCTGTAACGAAGCCAAAGAATCTTCAGTTTGTCAAAAGTTCGCCGCACCTTACTTCGTTGGCGAGCTCGCAGTTCTTTTTCAATCTCGTCTAACAGCCACTCATCCTTGAATCCCGTCCAGATGGGAGGTACGGGCGTCTCAAGATTGCCAAAGCACACGGGAGCCACTTCTGAATACAGTATGTCTTCAACAATTTTCAGATCGTAGGATTTAATTCGCTCCGCGATGTATGCATAGTCGACTTCGTTGTCAACGAAGGCTTCAGCCAATGCTATCTGGATCTTGGCCTTATCTTCCGGAGGTAAAATACTTCCCAATGGGAAAGCTCCTCTAATTCTTCGTCAAAAACTGAAAGGGGACAGATTTATTTGTTTTGGGCTTGGGGCAACTGGTGGGATCGGTGAGGCGTGCGGCGGGCTTTGCCATGATTGACTCCCTGTCAATGAAATAGCCGAGACGGACTGTATCAGACTTGCTTTGGCGGGTGTCTGACGGCGACTTGCTCGGTGTATGTCGCCAATCTAAACAGCTAAATCCAAGAGTGTTTAAACGAAGCTCTCTGACACGACTTTGGCCCTACACAACCTTGCGCCACCCCCTACACCTAAGACAGAATCCGCCGGCTTGTGCGTCTAGCCCGTGGCTTTTATCGTTCTCGTGTCACTGAAAACCAGTGATCGGGTTTGGTAGCCCGCTTCGTGTCTAGATTCATGGCGTCACCGTGTGCAGTCCTTTTCAGGGCTCGGATTTCATGGTGGTCATGCGTGGGGCCCATTCGTGGGCGCCGGGTTCTAGTGCGACCGGTCTACCAACCCGCGTATGGCCGCCACCCAACGTTTGGTAGCGAAGGGTGATGGTTCCTTTTGGTAATCGCGCTAGAGGATTCATCCATGATCAAACCAACCCCAAACCCACCAGAAACCGATCCGGTTTCACCTTATCAATTCCCAGATTCCAAAAAACTCAACGAAGCCGCCGAACGCGCCCTCGACCATTACCTCACCCCGCAACAACGCATCATGGGCAGTCACACCCAGCACGACCCCATGTTCCTGGCCAACCCTGCCTACACCAGCGAATCCCTGTTGGCCAACGCCAGCGAGTCCCTCGATTCCGCCAGTGAAATGCTCAGCAATTTCGCCGCGATCCTGGAACCCGCTCACCGCAAAACCGCGCTGGGTATCGCGCAGGTGGTTATGGTCGCGGGGTTGGCGGTGAATCAGGCGTTGGATCACGTCGAGCCGAAGTCGTAAGTGCAAACACCTCCCGTGGCGAATGCCGCCACGGGAGGGCAGTGTTTCTTCAGATTTCCTCAACATGGACGACAACTTACGCATTCCATTCCGCGTTTTGAGTTGTCCATGAAAAAGCTAGTTGTCGTGATGTTCGCCGTCCTGTTTCTCGCAGGTTGCGCCAATCAGAAGTTCAAACCCGAATACCGCACGCAGATCCACACGGTGAAAGTCCTTCCGGTGACCTGGAGCTTCAAGGAAATGACCTACATGGGCCGCGAGCAGGCCTGGGGCGCTGCAATCGGGGCCGGTGTTGGCGCGGGTGTCGGGATGGCGTCCCATGCCGGGAAACTGGGCACGGCGGCGCTCAGTGGGGCCGGGTTTGCGGCGGGATTGAAGGCCGGGGATCTGGCGTCGATGTCTACGGTCGAGGCGATTCAGTACAACATGACGAGTGCTGATATCGACCTGGGCAAACTGGTCAAGAAGGGGTTCGAGGATCAACTGGCGGCCAGCGGTCGTTTCAAGATCGTCGCCGATAATGAGCCCGCCGATGCGCAGATCGAGTTGACGGTGGTCACCTGGGGCTTTGCGCTGACGCAAGGTTTCAGCAGCGTGGTGTATCCGACGATTGCCGTGAACGGTGCCCTGAAGCGTGGCGATGAGTTGATCTGGCAGCGCAAGGAACCCATCACTCCGTTCAACGGTGCCAACACCTATGGTTACGAGCCGCTGCGTTATCGCACCGAGCCGGAGCTGGTCCGTGAGGCGTTGACCGGTGTTTCGCAGATTGTTGGTACTTATCTGGTCAAGGATCTAAACGAGTAATCGCCGCTCTGCCTGAACCCGCGCTGTCGATAGCGAAAGTTTCATGTTGTCGGCACGCGGGGGCGCCTAGGATGCAGCGATAAGATCGTTTCATCCAAGGGGAGCCGTGCCATGAGTGCCAATGTCGTCAAAGTGCTGTTGATTGCTGCAGCTGTCTCGGTATTGAGTGCCTGTTCGGGCTCCGGTGGGTTGACCACCACCAGTTGTTTTTCTTCGGATTGCCAGTCGCCGGAAGGGCGCGCCAGCGCCAATACGCTGAAGTTCGGCGGCACCGGTATTGGTGCCAGCCTCAACCAGTACAGCTCCGGCATGTTGCATGACGATTGAATAAAAAAGGGCGCCCATCGAGGCGCCCTTTTTTCGTCTTGAAGCGTTTTACTGCGGCCCTGCCAGCCACTCGCCAATGACCTTCTGATACTTCCCGGTCACCTTGCTCAAGTGCAGCCACTGATCGACATACAGCTTCCAGCTCATGTCATCACGCGGCAGCAGGTAGGCCTTTTCCCCGTACTGCATGAACTGCTCCGGGTTGACCGCGCACAAACCGGGTTTCTGTTTCTGTTGATACCGCGCCTCGGAAGCGTCGGTGATCATCACGTCGGCCTTGTTGTCGAGCAGTTGCTGAAAAATCGTCACGTTGTCGTGCAACGCCAGTTGCGCCTTGGGCAGGAAGGCGTGGACGAAGGCTTCGTTGGTGCCGCCGGCGGGTTCGACCAAGCGCACGTTCGGCTGGTTGATCTGCTCGATGGTCTGGTACTTCGATTGGTCGGCGCAACGCACCAGCGGGATCTTGCCGTCGACGTCGAGGGTGTTGCTGAAGTAGGCCTTTTTCTGCCGCTCCAGCGTCACCGAAATGCCGCCCATACCGATGTCGCATTTGCCGGCCTGCATGTCGGGCATCAGGGTTTTCCAGGTGGTCTGCACCCACTCGATCTTCACGCCGAGGCTGTCGGCCAGCGATTGGGCCATGGCGATGTCGATGCCTTCGAAACCGCCGTCTTCGCGTTTGAAGGTGTAGGGCTTGTAGTCGCCGGTGGTGCAGACGCGCAACTGGCCTTGTTGCTGGATGGTGTCCAGGTGCGAGGCTGGTTCTTGCGCATGGGCGGTGCCGGCCAGCGCCAGCAGACCGCAGAAGATCATCGCGTTTTTTCGAATGGTCATTGTGATCGGGCTTATGCAGTGGGAGTGCAGGCCAGTGTAGTGAAAGGGTTTGCCGGGTGTCATCCCGCGTCCGGCCCGAGCGTTCCCAGCCACGCCACCAGCGCCACGACCAACAGCGCCATCCCGAGCTCCACGGCAACACTGCGCCGTAGCGCATTGGCTGCCACTTGATGCTGGCCGTCGCGCAACGATTGCTCCAGCAACGGGCCGAGGTGGAAGCGGTTCAGCGCCGCTAAAACCAGCATGCCGGCGAACAGCACGACCTTGATCGCCAGCAGTATCCCGTAGGTGCCGAGCAAGACGTCGCCCAACTTCGGGCCGACGATGAACAGGTAGTTCGCCACGCCGGTCACCGAGAGGATGAGCACAATCGCCGCGCCCACGCCTTCGAAACGTATGACGGCATCGGCCAGCGAACGAATGCGCGCTTCGCTGCACAGAGCGTCGAACCGCGACATCAAGATCAACGCCAACATGGCGCCCATCCACGCACCCGCCGCGAGCAGGTGCAGGATGTCGCTGAGCAGGTGCCAGGCGCCATCCATCGCGCCGTGTCCGCTCCAGGCCAGAGAGGCGAGGGCGAGTGCGCCGGCCATCGACGCGAGCCACAACCCCGGCCAGATCATCACGACGACCAGTGCAAACATCCGCACCGCCCACGCCAAGCCGACATCGGTCTCGAACAGCATCATTTGCAGATGCGGCCACAGCGCCGCGAATTCCGTTTCGCCACTCATGGCGCGAGTCATCAGCACCAGACCCGCCACTGACAACAATGCCCCGAACAACGCCATCCCGCGCAGCATCGGCCGAAACCGCAGCGTCGCGTCAGTGTTGTACAACCCGAACAACGCCACCCCGAACAACAGCAGCAAATCCACGTACAACGCCATCCGCAGCAGGATGTTGATCAGGTCGGCCATCGGTCACTTCACTTTGAACGTGACGTTGCCGGTGATCGGGTGAGTGTCCGACGACACCGCGCGCCATTCGACCTTGTAGGTGCCGGCCGGCAAGGGCGAGAGCGGGGTGACGAGCATGGTTTTCGGATCGCTGCCGGCGCTGACCTTGGCCTTCATCGGCATGGGCGAGTGGGCCATGCCGGGCATTTCGGTCATCACCAGTTTGGCGCCGGAGAACTGGGCCATCAGATTCTCGGAAAAATGCAGTTCGATTTTCTCCGGTGGCGCGCCGTCCGCGCCTTCGGCCGGGTTCGACGACAGCAGTTTCGGATGGGCCTGGGCCAGGGTGCTCAGGAGCAGGCCGCTGGCGAGGACGAGGGAAGTTTTCAATGTGCGCATGCAAGACCTCTGTGCTGTTTTTTGAAGGGATTCAGAACCACATCCGCACGCCGAGGACGAGTCGCGCTTCGCTGCGATCTTCGCCTTCTTCCCGTGCGTAATCGGCGGTGTTGCCGTAGGTGCGGTTCCAGGTCACGCCGATGTACGGCGCGAATTCGCGGCGGATTTCATAGCGCAGACGCAAGCCGGCTTCGGTGTTCGAAAGGCCTGAGCCGATCCCGCGTTGCGGATCGTTTTTGCCGTAGACGTTGAGTTCGGCGGTCGGCTGCAGGATCAGCCGGTTGGTCAGCAGGATGTCGTAGTCACCCTCCAGCCGTACTGCGCTCTGGCCGTTTTCGCCGAGGAACGCCGTGGCTTCGGCTTCGAAGTTGTACAACGCCATGCCCTGCAGACCGAACGCGGCCCAGGTTTGCGGGGCGCCGGGTTTGAAGTCCTGGCGCACGCCGCTGACCACGTCCCACCACGGCGAGATCGCGTGGCCCCAGAGCGCCTGGATTTCCGCGTCTTCGGTCTTGCCGTTGCTGCGCTCGCCTTCGGAGCGCAACCACAGGCGATCGATGTCTCCGCCGATCCAGCCGGACAAATCCCAGGCCAGCGTGCTGGCGTCGTCGCCGTTCTGCCATTCGAGTTTGTCGGCGAGGAAGTAAGTGTTGATGGCACTGTCGTGCACCTGATGGCCACCGTGACTGGTGAACACGGCGGCACGGTCGGCGTCTGTCAGCGCCGGGATCGGGGTTCGGCTTTCGGTCGGCGCGGCGGGCTGCATCATGCCGTCGTCCATGCTTTGCAGATCGCCAATCTGGCTGTGGTCCATGCCCTGCATGTCGCTGGCGGCGAACGCCGAAGACAGCGACAGAAGTGACAACGAAAACGCGGCAAATCGAGTCATGGTCGGCGTCCTCATTCTTCCACCCGCACTTCACGGAACATGCCCATTTCCATGTGATAAAGCAGGTGACAGTGAAAGGCCCAACGGCCCAGCGCATCGGCGGTCACGCGATAGCTGCGGCGGGTGCCGGGGGGCATGTCGATGGTGTGTTTGCGTACCTGGAATTCGCCGTTTTCGTCTTCCAGATCGCTCCACATCCCGTGCAGGTGGATGGGGTGGGTCATCATCGTGTCGTTGACCAGCACCAGGCGGATGCGCTCGCCGTACCTCAAACGCAGGGGCTCGGCGTCGGAGAACTTGATGCCGTTGAACGACCAGGCGAATTTCTCCATGTGGCCGGTGAGGTGCAGTTCTATCGTGCGGCCCGGGTCGCGGCCGTCTGGGTCTTCGAAGGTGCTGTGCAGGTCGGCGTAGGTCAGCACGCGGCGCCCGTTGTTGCGCAGGCCGAGGCCGGGGTCGTCGAGTTTCGCGGCGGTGGTCATGGCTTGCATGTCCACCAATGGGTTGTCCTTTTCGCTGTCGGGGTGCGACTGCATCGGGCCCATGTTCATGCTGGCGTGATCCATGCCGCTCATGTCCATCGAGCCATGATCCATGCCGCCCATGCCCATGTCGTCCATGGTCACCAGCGGGCGCGGGTCCAGCGCCGGCACCGGGGCCGACAAACCGGCGCGGGTGGCGAGGGTGCCGCGGGCGTAGCCGGTACGGTCCATGGCCTGGGCGAACAGGGTGTAGGCGTCGGCGGCGGGCTCGACGATCACGTCATAGGTTTCCGCCACGGCGATGCGCAGCTCATCGACGGTCACCGGTTTGACGTGCAGGCCATCGGCGGCGACCACGGTCATTTTCAACCCTGGGATGCGCACGTCGAAGTAGGTCATGGCCGAGCCGTTGATCAGCCGCAGACGCAGCTTTTCACCGGGGCGAAACAGGCCGGTCCAGTTGGAATCGGGTGCGTGGCCGTTCATCAGGAAGGTGTACGTGGCGCCGCTGACATCGGCGATGTCGGTGGGATTCATCTTCATCTGCGCCCACATCGTGCGGTCGGCAATGGTGGCGCCCCAGCCTTTTTCGCCGACGTCCTGGATGAAATCGCCGACGGTGCGCTTGTGGTAGTTGTAGTAGTCGGACTGCTTTTTCAGGGTCTTCATCAGGCTGGCCGGGTCTTCGTCGGTCCAGTCGCTGAGCATCACCACGTGCTCGCGGTTGTACTGGAACGGCTCCGGCTCCCGGGCGTCGATCACCAGCGGCCCGTAGACGCCGGCCTGTTCCTGCAATCCGGAATGGCTGTGATACCAGTAGGTGCCGTGCTGGCGAACCTTGAATTGATAGACGTACACGCCACCGGGCTCAATGCCCTTGAAGCTCAGGCCCGGCACGCCGTCCATGTTGGCCGGCAGCAGAATGCCGTGCCAGTGGATCGAGGTGTCGGCCTTGAGCCGGTTGCGCACCCGCAGCGTCACGGTGTCGCCTTCGCGCCAGCGCAGCAGGGGACCGGGGACGCCGCCGTTGATGGTCATCGCGGTACGCGACTGGCCGGTGAAGTTGACCGGGGTTTCGCCGATGAACAGCTCGAAATCGGTGCCGGTCAGTTCGTTGAGTTGATCGGGGCTGTTGAGTGCCCACACTGGCGTGCGCCACAGGCCAAGGCCGCCGAGCAGACCGCCGGCGGCCAGGCCTTTGACGAAGGTGCGTCTTGAGGTGTTGGAAAGCATGCGCTGGAAGTCCCCGTTTGACCAATGACGGGGAGGCTAACCAGCGGCAGCTTTCTGTTGGCTGAGGCGCGGATTACAGTTGCGTCAGGTTCAACCTACAATCCGAGTCCTTCCTGGACCACCAGCAACAGGTTGTTTTCCGTCAGCGCAATCGCATCCAGTTGTTGACCGGTCTCGATGGTCTGCAACCACCAATGACTCTCGCCGTGTTCGTCGACCGTGCGCAGCAGCGATGTTTCCCTTCCCGGAAGGTTGATCTGCACGCGCCCGGCACCGTCTTCGGTGAATCGCGCAATGGGATCGAACGTCAGGCTGTGGTGGTTGGCTTCGATGATCAACTGGTCGATGGCGTAGTCGTGGGGCTCGCCGTCCGGTGAACTTTCGCAAACATGGGTAGGATTTCGCCGAATCTTCAGTCCTACCTCGGTGACCGGTTGCAACCAGCCCTCGATGCGGTGATACAGGTCGTAGACCACCGCCGGCCAGCAATCGATTTCCAGTTCGGCGCAGGTGATGTCGTCCGCGTGAGTGTGCCGGGTTTGCTTGAGCTTCGCGGCGAGTTCGTCTGCTTTACTCATTTCGGGGATCCCTGTTTTTGGTGTCTGCTTATTAATCGTAGACCTTTCAACGTAGTACAGCTTTGCCTTGCGTCATGCGCTTGCAACACTGGCATGACTCAATCAGCCCTTGACCATTTGACGGTCAGACCACAAAAACCACGGACGCACGCGTCCCAAGGAACGGGAACATGAAAAAGCTTTTTACAATTATGGCGCTGATTGCGCTGACGGTCGGTAGCATCGGCCTGAGTTCGGCACGCCAGTCACATGCCAGCAAGGCGCCGACGGAGTCGGTGGCGGGGGTGTTCGATTACTACCTGCTGACGCTGTCCTGGTCGCCGACGTTCTGCCTCACCCACAAAGATGACCCGCAATGCACCGGCAAGGGCTACGGTTTTGTCCTGCACGGCCTGTGGCCGCAATACGCCAAGGGTGGCTGGCCGGAATCCTGCCCGCCAGTGACCACGCTCTCGGCCGCTGAAACAGCCAAGGGCATGACATTGTTCCCGACGAAAAAACTCCTCGATCACGAATGGAGCAAACACGGCACCTGCAGTGGTCTCGGCGCAATGGGCTACTTCGACGAAGCGGACAAAGCCGTGGCGGCGGTGACAATCCCGCAAGAGCTGCAACCGTTCAGCAACTCTTATTACTTCGAAGCACAGGAAATCGCCGACCTGTTCCGCAAGAGCAATCCAGGCATCCCGGCCGACGGCATCGCCGTCATCTGCAGCGGCCCGGAACTCTCGGAAGTACGGGTGTGCATGGGCAAGGATCTGCAATTCGGTGCGTGCGGCAAAGGCGTGAAAACCCAGTGCCGGGCGGGGGATATTAGGGTCCCACCGTCGCGCTGACCTGAGCGGTAACCCCTCACAAAAACAGGCGCCTTTTCAGGCGCCTGTTTTTTTTGCGTGCAGATTTGATCAGCGTCGCGACTTTGTTCATGCTGCGCGCCCCACGGATGATGACGCGATACTGCAAGGAGCTTTTTCATGAGCGGAAAACCCGCTGCCCGAGTGACCGACCCGACGGCCTGCCCATTACCGGGACATGGCACCAACCCGATTGTCAGTGGTTCGCCTAACGTGAATTTCGACGGGCTGCCCGCTGCACGAATGACGGACAAGTCGGCGTGCGGCAGCCCGATTACCGGTGGCGTTGCCTCGACGGTTTTCATCAATGGTCTGAACGCCGCCACCCTGGACAGCACCGGTGGTCACGGAAATGTGGTCATTGGTGGATCCGGCACGGTCATCATTGGCGATACCGTGACGAACGCGCCCTTCAGCGGCCTGCTGCCAATGCCGGTGCACTTCACCGACAAATTGCAGCTGGTGAACGACACCACCGGTGAACCGATGTCGAATCATCCGTACATGATCCAGCGTGCGGACGGTCGGATGGAGCACGGCGTGTCTGACTCCGCAGGCTTTACCCACACGATCAGTTCGCATCTTCCGGAATCCATCAAACTGTTTCTGGAGGAATGAGGCATGTGTGCGGAAACGGTTACGTGCGAGAAAGGCAACAATTACAAGCTGCACAAGGAACATACGCTGACGGACAAGAAGGATGTCAGTGTTAAGGCTGTGCCGGTGGAGAGTACCAAGGCGGTTGTTGTGTTTGTGGGAGGTGCTGGGGATAAGGAGAGTTACTATTTTTCAGGGCCATATGGAAACATTCAAGAAGCACGTAAGTACTTCGATGAGCGCGTTCAGGATTTGGCAACGGAGGGGAAATATAAATCGGATTGGCTGGGGTACAACCAAGTCAAAGGAAAGAAAGATATTCAACGGTATGTTCTGGGCCTGATCCCTTACAAGAGCTGCCCCGTATATATCGTTGGTCACAGCCTCGGTGGCTGGAATGGCGCGCACCTGACAAAGATCATGTCTGAATGGGGATACCGGGTTCAGATGCTGGTTACCCTTGATCCTGTGGGAGAGGGCGCTTTGGTCTGGTTGGGCTCAGATATTTATTTTGATCGTCCTGACCCGGTTGCGGCCAATTGGGTGAACATCAAGGCTACGCCCAGCAAAAGAGACTCTTCAGATGGTGTCGCCGACTTTGGCGAGAAATGGCTTATCACTTGTGGCCCGTCACTGAACGTGAATGTGGATACCAATCATGCAAACGCTTTGGGTCTGTTTACCGCACGTATTGCGGGAAACAAATCTGCTGGTGATCTGCTGTTTGACTCGATCATGGAGGAATTTTCCTGATGTTTAGATTGTTCGTTTGCCTGCTTATCGTGATCTGTTCGGGTTGTGCAAAAGACCATGCATGGCCTCCAGCGAACTTGAGCTATGTCTCAGTTGAGAGAGACAGGTCTTTATATGTAATCAGATATCAGTCGAATGTTGATGTCTTGGATCTTTTTGGCCGGGGAGAAAGGGTAGGAATGGCTTCAGGCATGCTTCATTGTGCCTTGGCTGAAGATCAGGATTTCTCGGTTGGTAAAGCGATTCGGTTTTCAGCGTTTGGCCTGATATCGCCCGATAAAAGAGACGGAGCCCCAGCGGGATACTCTTATCTGACCCATGCTTTCATTTCCGAGACCTCTAGCGACCGAAGCTCGGAAAGATACTTGTCAGTGGCAGAAATCAACCAACTCCTCTCCGGCAAACAACAAATCCCCTGCAAAGTCGTCGTCACCGCTTACGGCTACAAACCCTACTACTCAAACACCATGAACCTCCCGGTCGCAGACCTGCTGCGCGAAGTCAACAAGCCCTGAACCGGCTTGAGTCGTGGGGCCTGAAAAATAAATCGCCGCGCAGGTCATCCATTTCCACTGCGCGCCGATATCAACGGGGTCGGGATTGTCTCGGTGGCACTTGGTTGCCCCGTACTATCCGGTGGGCTACGCTCACAAAAAACAAGGGTTTCGGGCCTTTGCCCCTGTCGTACCTGCCCAGGACACGCTTTTGCCTATCCCCATTCACGATCCGCATCAGGCCCCCGGCGGCACTCTCAAGCGTTTGCCCCTGCGCAAGGCGGCGGTGCTGTTCATCGTTGCCGTGTGTCTGTGCCTGTCCGGTTTGCTGTATCTGCAGATCGAACAGTCGCGCCGGCAGGATCTGGCGAATGCGCAGATGGCGTCGGCCAACCTGACCCGGGCGATGGCGCAGCAGGCTGAAGACACTTTTCTGGCGGCCGATCTGGTGATGACCAGCCTGGTCGACTGGATTCAGGAAGACGGTTATGGCGCGGCGCAGAAACCGCGTTTGCAGAGAACCTTCGCACGCCGGGTGCAGCAGTTGGAGCAGTTGCACGGCATGTTCCTGTTCGATCGCGAAGGGCAGTGGGTGATTACCTCATTCCCTGATCTGCCCCGTGGCAACGGCGTGGCCGATCGCGAGTACTTCAAATATCACCAGCAGAACGTGTCGTCCGTGGCGCACATCGGCCCGGCGATTCGCAGTCGCGAAAACGGCGAGTGGATCATCCCGATTTCCAAACGAGTGAACGACCACTCCGGCAATTTTCAGGGCGTGCTGATGGCCGGCATCAAGATGTCGTACTTCGACAAGTTCTTCAAAAGCTTCAGCCTCGATGACAACGGCACCATGTTCCTCGGCCTGACCAACGGCACTTTGCTTGCGCGCCGGCCGTTCGACGAGTCCTTGATCGGCACCTCGCTGGCCAAGGGCGAGATCTATCAGACGTTGCTCCCCAACGCCTCGGCCGGCACGGCAATGATCGATTCGGTGGTCGACGGGGTCACGCGCCTTTATGGCTATCGGCAGCTCGACAGTTATCCGCTGGTGGTGTCTGCCTCTTCATCCCGGGACACGATTCTCAAGGGCTGGCATGACCGCGCCTTTCAGTCCAGCGTGATCGTGGCGCTGGTGATGCTCGGCGTGGGGCTGTTTGGCTGGGTGTTCATTCATCAGGTGCGCGACGGTGAGCGGATCGAGAAAAACCTGATCAAGGCCCAGCGGGCGCTGGAGCTGATTGCCACGCACGACAGCCTGACCGGGCTGGCCAACCGGCGCCTGTTCGAGCAGTCGCTGGAGATTGAGTTCGCCCGGGGCGCCCGGCAGTCGAGCCCGGTCAGCCTGATCATGCTCGATATCGACTTCTTCAAACGCTACAACGATGCCTACGGCCATGTGGCCGGCGACCATTGCCTGACCCAGGTCGCTCTGGTGGTGAAAAACTGCTGCCAGCGCAAATCCGATCTGGCGGTGCGCTACGGGGGCGAAGAGTTTGCGGTGCTGTTGCCGGACACTGACATCAACGGCGCGCTGGCGATTGCCGGGCAGATCCGCCGCAGCGTCATGGACAAACACATCACCCACAGCGGCTCGCCCACCGGTTACCTCACCGTGAGTCTGGGCTGTTATTCGTTCATTCCGCTGGGCAACGACAGCCCGGAACTGTTCATCCAGCGTGCCGATGCGGCGCTGTATCAGGCCAAGAACGCAGGTCGTAACCGTGCGGCAGTGTTGTCCATGGACGGCGGCATTGGTGAGTTGATGCGTTCGGATCGCTGACGGAAAAAGGGTTCAGACACAGGCCATGATGCGTTCACCATGGCCTGCTCTTGTTCGTTCAGCCGCCGGTCCCGGCTCCGGAACCACCCGTTCCGCCACCTGCTGCGCCCGTTCCACCACCGGCGCCCGAGCCTGAGCCGCTGCCGTTGGTTCCGGTACCTGTTTTCATCCCGTCGGATGGGCCGTCGTTAGGTCGTTTAGTGGTGTTGTCCGGCGGCATGCCCGTCCCGCCGTTGGCGCCGGACTGGGTGCCCGACGTGCTGGCACCGTCATTGGCGGCAAAACTGGCGGCGGACGCTGTGGCCAACAAACCGGCCAGCAGCATCGAGGTCAATGTGCGCTTCTTCATGGTACGTCTCCAGAGAGGGGATTTACCTGATATTGGTCTGAAGCGCGCACCGCTTGGTGCCGACCGGGTGACCAGTGGTACTCAGAAATCCACGGTGGCCGAAACCTTCAACGTGCGCGGTGCGCCCTGGGTCAGATAGCCGCCATTGGCCGAGGCCCAATAGGCTTCGTTGGCGACGTTTTCCAGGTTGGCGCGCAGGGTGATCTGCTTTTCATCGAGTTTGAAGGCGTAGCGCGAGCCGAGGTCGAAGCGGTTCCACGACGGGATGCTCTGGGTGTTGGCCGCGTTCAGGTACTGGCCGCCGGTGCGCAACATGCGGGCGCTGAGGGCTGCGCCTTCGAGTCCCGGAATGTCCCAGTCGGCACCGATGTTGAACTGGAAGCGCGGCACGCCGATGGCGCGGTTGCCGTCGTTGACGCCGTTGCTGCTGCCGTCGAGTTCGGTCTTCATCACGGTCGCGCCGCTGAGCAGGCGCAGGCCGTCGACGGGTTCACCGTAGACATTGAGTTCCACGCCTTTGTTGGTCTGCTGGCCGTCGACTCGGAAGATTCCATCCTGGGTGTAGCTCGACGGTTGCTCGATGCGGTAGACGCCGAGGCTGGCGCCATAGCTGCCCATGTCCAGCCGCACGCCGGCCTCGACCTGTTTGCTGCGCACCGGGGCGAAGGTTTCGTCGCGGTTGATCGCGCTGGTCGGCGGCGTCGGGCCCTTGGCCAGGCCTTCGATGCGGTTGGCGTAGAACGACACGTGTTCCCAGGGCTTGATCACCAGGCCGTAGACCGGAGTGGTGATCGATTCGTCGTAACTCGAGGTGCGCGCCCCGGTGGCCGTGGCCCAGCCATCGACCTTCATTTGCTGGCGGCGCAGACCAAGGGTCAGCAGCACGCGGTCGTCGAGGAAACCGAGGGTGTCGGAAATCGCTTCGCTGCGCAGGGTGTTCTTGCCGACGACGCGCGGATCATTGATGTCACCGGCGAACGAGGTGGCCGGCGGGCGCGGTTTGTCGGTGACGTTGTACAGATTGGTGGAGTAGCGCGAGGCGTTGCCGATGGTTTCGAACGCCGAGCGCTGCTCGCCCCAGATGCCCGCCCAGCCGAAGTTCAACTGATGGCTGACGGGGCCGGTGTCGAAGTGACCGTTGAGGCCGGCCATTGCACTTTGGTTGTCCTCGTCGTGGGGCGGATAGAGCATGCCGCCACGGGCGTTGCCGTTGAGGTCGGTGACGGTCAGCGACGAGTACACGCCGTTTTCCCGGGTGTGCTTGGCGCCACCGGACACGTAGGCGGTCCAGTTATCGTTGAGGTCGTATTCGGCGCGGGCCATGCCGAAGGTGTCCTCGAGCTGCGAGTAGCTCCAGCTCTGGGCGTAGCTGGCGTTGGCGTGCGGCACCTTGGGGGCTTTGCTCAGGCTTGAGTCGACGTAGATCACCGAGCGGCCCTGATTGATCACCTGCTTCTGATAGCCGAAGTCGGTCGAGACCCGCAGGCGCTCGCCGCGATAGTCGAGGCCGACGCTGAACAGCGACGAGCGCTGGTCTTCTTGATCGACCGCGGTGTCGCCCTCGCGCTGCATCAGGTTGACCCGGGCACCGAAGCGGTTGTCCTCGCCAAAACGCTGGCCGAGGTCCAGATGCGTGCCGACCCGGCCGTCGGCGCTGTAGTCGAGGGTGATGCTGCGGGTCGGGGTATCCATGGCGCGTTTCGGTTGCAGGTTGATCCCGCCGCCAATACCACTGCCGCTCGGGGTCACGCCGTTGACGAAGGCATTCGGGCCCTTGAACAGCTCGACGCGATCCAGTGCTTCGGTGGCGATGATCTGCCGGGGCAGCACGCCATACAGGCCGTTATAGGAAATGTCATCGGAGGCCAGCGGCAGGCCGCGGATCATGAACATCTGCGAGAAGTTGCCGAAGCCGTTGGACTGGCGCACCGAGGCATCGTTGAGCAACACATCGCCGATGGTTTGCGCTTGCTGATCGGCCATGGTCTTGGCGGTGTAACTGGTGACGCTGAAGGGCAGGTCGTTGACTGCCTGATTGCCGAGCATGCCGACCTGCGCGCGACGGGCGACCTGTTCGCCGCCGTAGGTATCATCGCTGCTGTCGTGCAGGGCGCTGACGGTGGTGGCGCCCAGTTCCAGTGCGCCGTCCGCCGCGACTTTCGGCGCCACGGTGTAGCCGTTGTCACCGGTGCTGATCAGTTCGAAACCGCTGCCGTCCAGCAGGCGGGCAAAACCGCTTTGCGCGGTGTAACTGCCTTGCAGGCCCGGACTCTGACGGTTGCCCAGTTGCGCCGGGTCGAACGACAGCGGCACGCCGACGCTGACCGCAAACTGCGCCAGCACATGGCTGAGCAGGCCCGGGCCGATGTTGACGTTCTGGCTGGCACTTTCGCTGATGCTGTCGGTTGCGTGGCCGACAGTCGGCAACAGTGCGCCGAAAGCCAGGGCCAGGCTCAGGGCCTTGAATGGAAAAATGGCGGGGCGGGTCGTGGGCAATGCGGTCATTCGGCGATCCTGTCGGGCGCGTGGAATTAAAGGTCTATCCACTCACCGGACGAGGCGCGAAAAGGTATCAGTGAACATTGAAATTATTTTCCGATGGCTCAGACGCGGGGCTCCACCGACAGCCAGTAACGGGTCAGGCTGTTGATGTTCAGCGGCAGGGTGTCGCTGAGCAGACGCAGGCTGGCGTCAGTGTCGCGCAGGGAAAACGCGCCGGACACGCGCATCGCCGCGACGTCCGGATGACAGCGCAAGACGCCCCGACGATAGCGGCTCAACTCGCCAAGCAATTCGTCCAGACGCATGTTGCTGGCCAGCAGCATGCCCTTGTCCCAGACCAGGCTGGCGGTGTCGAAGGTTTCGGCGCTGTCGAAGCCGTTCAGCTTGAAGCGCTGGCGTTCGCCGGTCTTGATGATCGCGTTTTGCTTGAGCAATTCCGGGGTGATTTGCACCTGGCCCTCCAGCACCGACACCAGGCTGCGCGAACCCTCGGTGCGCACGCAGAACCGCGTGCCGAGCGCGCGGGCGAGGCCTTGCGGGGTTTCGACAATGAACGGGCGGGCGGCAGCATCGCTGGCGGTATTGATCAGCACCTCGCCGTTGAGCAGCAGTACCCGGCGCTCGACCGGGCTGTAAGCGATGTTCACGGCGCTGTCGGTGTTGAGCAGCAGTTGGGTGCCGTCCGGCAGTTGCAGGTTCTTCTGCTCGCCGACGGCGGTGCGCTGGTCGGCGGTCCATTGCTGCCACGGCACATGTTGCGAGGCCATGCCCAGCGGCCCGGCCATCAACAGCAGGCCGAGGCGGGTGAGGGTCTGGCGACGGCTGAGGCCTTCCTTGCGCGATGCCCGTTGCAAGGTCTGGATTGCTACATTGGCCGGCACGCTGCGCAAATCACCGAGCAGGGCTTCGGCCCGTTGCCAGGCGATCGCGTGTTCGGCGCTGCGGCTGCGCCATTGGGCGATGGCCTGATGATCGGACGGCGAAGCGGTGCCCGAATGCAACTGCACCAGCCAGTCGGCGGCTTCACCAAGAATCTGCGGATTGATCATCGACGAACTCATCAGGTGACACTCAGGCAGGCAATGAACGCGGCGCGCATGTGGCGTTTGACGGTAATCAGCGAAACATTCAGGCGTGTGGCGATCTGCGCGTAGGTCAGGCCTTCGATCTGCGACAGCAGGAAGGTGTCGCGGGTCTGCGCCGGCAACTCGCGCAGCAAGGCTTCGATGCGCCACAGGGTTTCGAGAATCAGGTAGCGGGTTTCCGGCGACGGCACCTCGGCGGCGGGCAGGCTGGCGATGGTTTCCAGGTAGGCGCGCTCGATGTCCTGGCGCCGCCAGCGGTCGATCACCAGACCTTTGGCGATGTGCGTCAGCAGCGCCCGGGGTTCGCTGCCCAGCGGTTTGACCACCTGACGGCTGAGCAGGCGCAAAAACGTATCGTGCGCCAGGTCGGCCGCATCGCAGCGATTGCCCAGCTTGCGCTGCAACCAGCCCTGCAGCCACCCGTGGTGTTCGCTGTAGAGCGTCTGGACTTGCTGATTCAGTGGCGGATCGAAAGACGACATGGGCGGCAGATACTCGTTGCGGGCATCCGATGCCTGGCTGCAATTAGAGTGCAATTAAGAATGGATCGCATTCTAGTGGCGCGGAACGAGCGCTGGCAATTGCCCTGTTGCACTTTCTTTTCTGGCGCCAGAAAGGAGTGGCCTACCCGTCTTCCGGGAGATTGGCTATTTGTTTGGCCCGGCCCCGGGACTAACGTAGCCACACATTCACTCGCCCCGGAGAACCACCATGAAACCTCGTGCCGATTTCTACACCGCTTCCCCAGATGCCCTGAAAGCGATGATCGCCCTGGAAACCGCCGTTTCGAAACTGCCGCTGGAAAAGACCCTGATCGAACTGGTGAAACTGCGCGCTTCGCAAATCAACGGCTGTGCGTTCTGCATCGACATGCACACCGCTGACGCGATCAAGGGCGGCGAAACCCCACGCCGGCTGTTCGCCGTGACGGCCTGGCGTGAAGCGCCGTTCTTTACCGACCGCGAACGCGCCGCGCTGCTGTGGACCGAGTCCCTGACCCAGTTGAGCCTGACCCACGCTCCGGATGAAGATTACGAAGCCGTCGCTGCCCAGTTCTCGCCAAAAGAAATGGTCGACCTGACCGTGGCGATCAGCACCATCAACAGCTGGAACCGTCTGGCCGTGGGCTTCCGTAAAACCCCGCAAGCCTGATCGGTCAATGTGCATCGGCACTCGGCGCGGCCGGTGGTTGCACCTTGCGCATCAAGGGCACCATCGCCGTGGCGATCACGAAGCACACCATGATCATCAGGAACGTATCGCCGTAGGTCTGGGTCTGCGCCTCGCGGTAGGTCAGCAGCCATAACTGATGCAGGCCGGCGGTGATACCGACGTCACCGCTCTGACCCAGTGCGGCGAAGTTGCCGCCGACCTGGGCCAGCCACTGGTTCAAGGCTTCGTTGCTGCTGTTCAGATGCTCGGCCAACCGGGTGAAGTGCAGGTTGGTGCGGTCGTTGAGAATGGTCGCGCACGCGGCAATCCCGATTGCACCGCCCAGGTTGCGCATCAGGTTGAACAGGCCCGAGGCGTGCTTCAATCGCGCCGGGGCCAGACCGCCAAGGGTCAACGTCACCGCCGGCGGCACCGCCAGTTGCTGGGCAATCCCGCGCAGGGCTTGCGGCAGCATCAACTGCCCGGCACCCCAATCGTGGGTGATCGGACTGAATTCCCACATCGACAAGGCGAACAACGCCAGGCCCGCCATCATGATCCAGCGCAGGTCGAGTCGGTTGGCCAGAAAGGCGTACAGCGGAATCGCCATGATCTGGAACACCCCGGTGGAAAAAACCGCCAGCCCAATGTCCAGCGCCCCGTAACCGCGCACCCGGCCGAGAAACAGCGGCGTCAGGTAAATCGTCGCGAACAGGCCAATGCCGGTGACGAAGGAAAAGAAGCAGCCGAGGGCGAAATTGCGATCCTTGAGGGCGCGCAGGTCGACGATCGGATTGGCCACGTGCAGCGTGCGGCCGACGAACGCCACGCCGGCCAGGGCGCTGATCCACGCGGTGGTCAGAATTGTCTGGTCGCTGAACCAGTTCCAGCGCGGGCCTTCTTCGAGGGTGTATTCCAGGCAACCGAGAAACAGCGCCAGAAACACCATGCTCAGATAATCCGCGCCCTTGAGCAGCGACAGTTCCGGCTGGTCGATCTTCACCAGCATTGGCACCGCCACGGCAACGAAAATCCCCGGTACCAGATTGATGTAGAACAGCCAGTGCCAGGACGAAATGTCGGTGATCCAGCCACCGATGACCGGGCCCAATGTCGGCGCCAGCGACGCCACGGCGCCGATGGTCGCGGCAGCAATCACCCGTTGTTTGCCGGTGAAGAAAAAGAATGCCGTGGTGAACACCAACGGAATCATCGAGCCGCCGAGAAACCCTTGCAGCGCCCGAAAGGCAATCATGCTCTGGATGTTCCAGGCCGCGCCGCACAACAGGCTTGCAAGGGTGAAACCGACCGCTGAAGCGCAGAACAACCAGCGCGTGGAGAACACCCGCGACAGCCAGCCCGACAGTGGGATCACGATGATTTCGGCGATCAGGTAACTGGTCTGCACCCAGGCCGTTTCATCGGTGCCGGCGGACAGTCCGCCGCCGATATCCCGCAGCGACGCCGAGACGATCTGGATGTCCAGCAGCGCGATGAACATGCCGATGCACAGGGTGGCGAAGGCGAACACTTTGGTCGCCGTCGCCATCTCGGCGGCATTGAACGGCTGCGCAGGGACGGCGAGGGCGCGGCTCATGGCGCGCTGGCCACGGCGGTGGTTTCAGGCTGGGCGCGGGTGTCGACTTCGGCCGTCACCGACAGGCCCGGACGCAGATGACCGAGCACGCTGTCGGCGGGGTCGAGCAGGATCCGCACCGGCACCCGCTGGACGATCTTGGTGAAGTTGCCGGTGGCGTTTTCCGGCGGCAGCACGCTGAACTGAGAACCGGTGGCCGGGGCGAGGCTGTCGAGGCGGCCATGGAATTCCTGACCGGACAACACGTCGGCACGGATGCTCACGCGCTGGCCGGGTTTCATCCGCGCCAACTGGTCTTCCTTGAAGTTGGCATCGACCCACAGACCGCTGGCCGGCACCACCGACAACTGTTGCGAACCGGCCTGGGCATAAGCGCCGACCCGCGCGCGACGGTTGCCGATCACGCCGTCGACCGGGGCGCGCAGTTCGGTGTAACCGAGGTTGAGTTGCGCCAGATCTCGCTCGGCCCGGGCTTGCTGGAGGGCGGCGCGGGCCTGTTGTTTCTGGGTTTCGATCACCGAGAGTTGGCGTTGCGCAGCGAGCAATTCGGCCTGGGCCTTGGCGCTCAAGGCTTGGGCGGTCTTGAAGGTGGCGTCGGCCCGTTGCGCGGCTTCCACCGAGACTGCATTGGTAGTGACCAGACGTTTGTAGCGTGCGTTGTCGTCCCGTGAGCGGGCGGTTTCGGCGCCGGCGGCATCGATGCCGGCGCGGGCCTGACCGATCACTGCTTGCTGCAATTGTTCGGTGACATCGAGGTTGGCCAGCAGTGCTTCTTCAGCGGCGACCGCACCTTCGGCCTTGGCCAGATTGGCGCGGTAGTCCCGGGCGTCGAGGCGGATCAACACGTCGCCGGCCTTCACTGACTGGTTGTCGCTGACCAGCACCTCTTCGATGTAACCGGCGACTTTCGGCCCGATAACCGTGACGTCGCCGCCGATGTAGGCATCGTCGGTTTCTTCGAGAAAGCGTCCGGCGCCCCACCAATGCACGGCATACAGCCCGGCGAGTACCAGCGCAGCCAGCCCCGCAGTGGGCAACAGCAGGCGTTTGAGCAGGGGAGGTTTGGGAGCGCTGACCGGAACGGCGAGGTCGGGTTCAACGGTGGGCATGCTGGTCATGGCGTAATACCTGCGAAGCGAGGGTGTTATTACGGCTGTAATATGACGCGAGTAATATTTTGTGGCAATTGATTTTTATCGCCAGTCGTCAGTTGCCTATCTGAGCCAGGCGCCGGGTGTGCTGCCAGTCATGGATTTGAAGAACGCAATGAATGCGCTGTCGCTGGCGAAGCCCAGTTCAAACGCGCAATAGCCGAGGTTGCGCCCGGTGGCGAGCAATTCCATGGCACGCATCAGTCGCCACTGCTGGCGCCATTGTTGATAGCTCATGCCGGTTTCTCGCTGGAAGATCCGGCCAATGGTGCGGCTGCTGGCGCCGATCTGTTGCTCCAGCACTTGCAGCTCCGGCGGCAGTTGCTCGGGGCGAGCCAGCAGAGGCGCCAGGCGTTTGTCCTGCGGCAGGGGCAACAGCATCGGTTGCTGCGCCGCTTCGCGAATTTCACTCAGGCACAGCCCCAGCAGATGGACGAATTTGCCCTGCTGCCAATCGGTGTCGAAATCAGCAATCGCCATCGGTTCCAGCACCGCGCGCAGCAGCGGGCTGACCTCGATCACGCAAACTTGTTGCGGCAGCTCGCGGCATAACTCGGGTGTCAGGTAGATGGAGCGATAGTCGACGCTTTGCTGCATCACCGCCCGATGCGTGATGCCACCGGGAATCCACGCCGCCCGCGATGGCGGCAGCAGGCACAACTGCTGCGCCAGGGTGATGCGGGTGCAGCCCTGTCGGGTGTAGAGCAATTGCCCGCGCTGATGCCGATGCAGGCCGGAGTCGTGATCGCCAAGGGTGGAAGCAATGCCGACTACCGGCGCCGGGAAGCGATCCGGGTCAAAACGGTCGTGGGCTTCGAGCCAGGCCATGGGTTGTCCGATTTTAACGATAAATTGTCAGGGTTCGGATAATACGCCAGCCACGGCTTTTTAAACTCCTCGGCGTTTTTGTTGAGGAGTCAGGGTGATGAGCCATAGAACGTTTTTGATGTTGGCGATTGCACTGCTGATGTTTCCGCAGATCGCCCAGACATTGTTCAGCCCGGCGCTCGGGGATATCGGCCGTGCGTTCGATGTTGCTCCGCAAGTGGCGGCGCAGACATTGTCGGTGTACTTCCTCGCGTTTGCTTTTGGCGTGGTGACGTGGGGGCGGGTGTGTGACCGGATTGGCCGGCGGCCTTCGATGCTCGCCGGTCTGGCGATTTATGCGCTTGCCTGCGTATTGGGCTTGAGCGTTCGCAGTTTCAACGGTTTGTTGATGGCCCAGGCACTGGCGGCATTCGGCGCTGCTGTTGGCTCGGTGGTGACCCAGACTTTACTGCGTGATCGTTTTCGCGGGACCGAACTGGCCCAGGTGTTTTCTCTTGTGGGCATGGCGCTGGCGGCCAGCCCGGCCATCGGTCTGTTCAGCGGGGCGAGTCTGGTTCAAGCCTTCGGCTATCGCGGCGTGCTCGCTGCGTTGTTGCTGCTGGCATCGATCTTGTGGATCTGGAGTTGGCGCACCTTGCCTGAAACCCGTCCAGCGCAACTCACCTCCGTCGGCCTGTTCGCAACCATGGGCGACATGTTGCGTGATCCCGGTATCTGGCGTTCGGCACTGTGGATCGCATCGTTCAACGTTGCGTTGTTCAGCTACTACAGCCTCGGACCTTTCCGGTTCGAACGTCTCGGTTTGAGCGGCGAGTGGTTCGGCTACAGCGGCGTGATGCTCGCGCTGGCCTCAGGGTTTGGAGCATGGCTGAACAAAAAATTGCTGCAAATCGGTTGCCGTCCACTGCAGTTGATTCGCCTGGCAGCGCTGACCGGTTTGCTCGGTGGCATCGGCGTTTGGCTGCTGGAAGCGTACGTCTGGTTCGTATTGCCGATGTTGCTGGTGGTACTGGCGTTCGGCATGGCAATTCCGAATATCCTCGGCGCAGCCTTGCGCAATTACACGGATCGTTTGGGTACCGCCGGTGCATTGCTGGGGCTGTTTTATTACCTGCTGATCGGTGCGGGATTGATGTTGGCCGCATGGTCTCAGGCCCTCGGGGAAACCCTGATGGTCTGCAACTTGCTGGCGTTATCGCTGGCGATCCGTGCTAAAAACGCATTTGTTTAAGAAATGTAAGCGATGTAGGAAGCGTCTTGCATTTGTGTAGGAAGGCTCTGACTATCACTGCAATTGATGGGATGGCATTAAGCCATTTGATTGCAAGGATGTTGAGTGCCGTATTCGATTCGCGCTGTTTCTCGTCGTAGTTATCTGCCTCGTCCGCTGTTGTCGGCCTTGTTGTTGAGTGTGTGCGCGCCCAGCGTTCTTGCCGCCGAACTGTCGAATCCAGGCCAGGAAGTGCTGCGCCAGCAGCAACAGCAACAGCGCGATCTGCAACAACTGCAACTTGAACAGCGCAAACGGCAACTGGAGCGCGGCGCGTTCGGCCCGACGCCTGCCACCCCGGCCATTGCCGATTCGATCAAACCCGACGAACGCTGCTGGCCCCTGAGCGGCACCCGCATCGGCGGCGTCACGCTGATCGACAAAAACCAGCTCAACGCCCGCATCCAGCCACTGCTGGCGCCGTGCATGGGCGTCGGCCAGATCAACCATCTGCTGGCGACCATCACCGCGCTCTACGTAGAGAAGGGCTACATCGCCAGCCGGCCATATCTGAGCAGTGCGCCGGCAGCGGGGCAGTCGCTGGATATCCTGATCGACGAAGGCTACATCGAGTCCATCGAACTGGCCGACCAGAGCCTGCCGGTGTCTCTCGGTGGCGCATTCCCGGGCATGCTCGGCAAGCCGCTGAATCTGCGGGATCTGGAGCAGGGGCTGGATCAGTTGAACCGCCTGCGCTCCCTCGATCTGACCGCCGACATCGCCCCCGGCAGCCAGCCCGGCGCGTCAAAAATCATCTTGCGTTCGCGTACCTCCGGGCAGTCGCGCTGGGCCCTCGGCGCCGGTTTCGACAACCTCGGCAGCGCCAGCACCGGGCGGGATCGCAACACGCTGAGCTTGAGCGTCGACAGTCCGCTGGAACTCAACGACCTGTTGAGCGTGAGTGCCAGCGACACCCTAAATCGGGGTGATCGCTACAACCGCAACGCCAGCCTCTATTACGCAATTCCTTATGGTTACTGGACGTTCAGCACGTTCGCCAGCCATGCCGAATACCGCGCGCCGTTCAAACTGCCGGGCACGACCCTGTACAGCACCGGCATCACCGATCAGCTCAGCCTGCGCGCCGACCGCGTGTTGTGGCGTGACCAGAGCCATCAGCTCAGTGCCAACCTGCAACTGGCGCACAAGGATGTCGACAGCTACCTGGAAAACGTTCGCCTCGGCATCCAGAGCCCGACCCTGACCGTGGCCGAGGCCGGGCTCAATCTGTTCTGGCTCGACCGTGCGGTGTGGAACCTCGACTTCAACTATGCCCAGGGCCTGCGCTGGCTGGGTGCTGACGACGATGCCGATCATCAGGTCAGGAACCTGCCCAAGGCACAGTTTCGCAAGTACCGCGCCGGACTCAGCCAGTGGCGCAACGGCCAGTTCGGTACGCAAGCCTGGCAATGGCAGAGCCAACTGAACGTGCAATACAGCCCGGATCCGCTGCCGGCCATCGAACAACTGCTCGGCACCGACGATTCCGCCGTGCGCGGTTACCGGGTCAGCAGCGCGTCCGGCGCCAGCGGTGCGATCTGGCGCAACACTTTGCGCCTGCCGCTGCGCAGCAATTTGCCGGTGCAGCTCACCCCGCGTATCGGCCTCGACCACGGCTGGATCAAGGCCGATCACGGCGCCCCGGTTCAACGCCTGAGCGGCGCCAGCATCGGCCTCAATCTGGGCTGGAAAAACCTGCAGGTGGATGTCGATTACCAACGCAGCCTCAACACCCCGACCGGCCTGCACCGCGAGCCTGAAA
Organism: Pseudomonas sp. MWU12-3088; assembly: GCF_023242405.1. Classification (NCBI taxonomy): domain Bacteria; kingdom Pseudomonadati; phylum Pseudomonadota; class Gammaproteobacteria; order Pseudomonadales; family Pseudomonadaceae; genus Pseudomonas; species Pseudomonas sp. MWU12-3088. The sequence continues at coordinate 255,009 of NZ_JALJEA010000006.1, read as the reverse complement.
CCTGGCTGATGCGGGTCGGATTACAGATATGAACGTCAGTGAACAACAGCCATCGGACCTGAGCGCGACAGCCGTGGCCTTCAACTCAACGCGCAACGTGATGCCGCACTACATGGAGAGTTTTTTATGCCAATGAATACCTTTGCGTTTCATCTTTCCCCACGGGGCAAACTGCGCTGGGCCATCGCCAGCCTGTTCCTGGTCGCTCATCTGCCGGGCGCCATGGCCGGCGGTGTGGTGGTCGCACCCGGCCCCGGCGGCACCGCGCAATTGCAGACCCAGGGCGGCGTCCCGATCGTCAACATCGTCGCGCCGAACGGCTCGGGCCTGTCGCATAACCAGTTCCTCGACTACAACGTCGACCGTCAGGGGCTGGTGCTGAACAACGCCTTGCAGGCCGGACAATCGCAGCTCGCCGGGCAACTGGCGGCCAACCCGCAATTGCAGGGCCAGGCCGCGAGCGTGATCCTCAACGAAGTGATCAGCCGCAACCCGTCGGCCATCAACGGCGCCCAGGAAATCTTCGGTCGCGCCGCCGACTACGTGCTCGCCAACCCGAACGGCATTTCGGTGAATGGCGGCAGTTTCATCAACACGCCGAACGCCAATCTGGTGGTCGGTCGTCCCGAGCTGAACGATGGCAAGCTGCAAGCCCTGAGCACCCGCGACGCCACCGGCCAGTTGCAGATTCAGGGCGGCGGCCTGCGCAACGGCGAAGGCTCGATCAACCTGATCGCACCACGCATCGACAGCCAGGGTGCGATCACTGCACGTGATCAACTGAACCTCACTGTCGGGCGCAATCAGATCGACTACGCCAGCGGCCAGGTGAAAGCCGTGGACCCGGCAGGCAACACCACCGATCAGCGAATCGACGCCAGCCTGTTCGGCGCGATGCAGGCCGGGCGCATCAACATCGTCAGCACCGCCGAAGGCGCGGGCGTGAAGGTCGGCGCGGTGCAAGTCGCCGGGCGTGACGGTGTACAGATCCGTTCGGCTGGCGACCTGAGCGTCAGCGGCCAGGCGATCCCGGACAGCCTCGACGTGACCCGCGCCGGCATTCGCAGCAGCCAGGGCGACGTCGGCCTGCACAGCGGCAAGGACCTGACTTTGGCCGCCACCGATGTCAGCGGTCGTGACGTGAAAGTCGATGCCAAGCGCAACCTGACCCTGACCACCGTCGAAAGCCGCAAGCTCCAGGAGCAGCGCGAGAACTGGAACAACAGCACCATCGGCATCACCTGGGAAACCTACGAACGCACCAAGACCGACAGCGATTCGCGCCAGCACGGCAGCCAGATCATCGCCAGCCGCGACGCGCAACTGTCGTCCGGCAAAGACACCGAACTGAAAGCCGCCAAGGTCGAAGCGAAAAACAACCTCAGCGTGCAAAGCGGCGGCGACCTGCGCCTGACCGCCGCCACCGAAAGTCACACCCAGACCGATCAGGGTAAGCACCGCAAACACCTGTGGAAAGCCGATTGGGACAGCAGCAGCGAAGAGCAGCGCAGCGTCACCAGCCAGTTGAAGGGCGGCAACATCGCCCTGCAAACCGCTGCGCTGTTGCGCTCCGAAGGCGCCGAAATCGACAGCGCCGGTGACCTGCAACTGGCCGGCAAACAGGTGGAAATCACCACCGCGACCCGCACCAATCGCAGCAGCGACAACCGCTATTCCGGTGATCTGGTCGGCGGCGGTTTCTTCGGCAAGACCGGCGACGCCGACAAGGGCCAGACCCAGCATCAGGGCAGCAAGATCAACGCCGCCGGCAAGCTGCTGGTCAAGGCTGACGACGTGCGTATCAGCGGCAGCCAGGTGCGCGGCGCCAAGGACGCCAGCGTGATCAGCGACAACGGTTCGCTGACCATCGACGGCGTGCAGGACACCTCGCACAGCAACAACCATGACAAGGACAGCAAGTTCTTCGGCATCACCAAGGACGAGTCCCGGCAGAACAGCAAGGACAGCACCACGGTGCGCAGCGAGCTGGCTTCCGACAGCAACCTCAAGCTGAAAAGCGCCAAGGACATCGAAGTCGCCGGCTCCACGGTCAAGGCCGGCGGTTCGCTGACGGCGGATGCGGCGGGTGATGTGAAGGTGCATTCCACCCAGAACACCCACGACAGCAGCAACAGCACCCAGACCCGTGGCTTCGACGCTTACGCCAAGGAGCAGACGGCGGAGCAGTATCGCGCCGGCGTGCATTATGAAGACAAGGCGCAAACCGTCACCGCCAACGACGTCACCCAGCAGGGCTCCAGCCTCAGCGGCGGCAGCGTGCAAGTGAAGGCGGGCGGCGACGTGACGCTCAAGGGCGCCGAGGTGAAATCCACCGCTGGCGACACCACGCTAAGCGGCAAGAACGTCTCGCTGTTGGCCGAGCAGGACAGCCACAGCACCTCGACCGAAACCCGCAGCACCGGCGGCGGTTTCTACTACACCGGCGGCCTCGACCGCGCCGGCAGCGGCGTGGATTTCTCGCACAGCACCTCGCAAGACACCACCGGCAAAACCACCGCGCAAACCACCGGCGTGCAGAGCAGCGGCAGCCTCAACATCAATGCGGACAAACTCGCCACCGAAGGCGCGCAACTGAAGTCCGGCAACGGTCTGAACGTCGCCGCCAACGAAGTCGACAACCGTGCCGCGAGCAACACCGAGAGCAGCACCCACAGCGAGAGCAACTGGTCGGCGGACATCGGCGCCAACGTCGAGTACAAAGACATCGCCCGGCCGATTGCCGGCGCGGTGAAAGACGTGCTCGACGGCAAGGTACCGGACAAGGACGCACTGGCCAATCTCGGTCAGCCGAACGTCGGCATCGACGTGGCAATCGGTCATGCCAGCGCCGATAAAACCGAGCAGAGCAGCAATGCCGTGGTCAGCCGGTTCGACGGCCAGACCGTGGACGTGAAGGTCGGCGGCACGCTGCACGATCAGGGCACGCAGTACAACGCCAGCGCCGGCAAAGTGAACATCAGCGCCGACAAACTGGTGGCCGATGCCGCGAACAACACTCGCAGCAGCACCGACAACGCGGTGGATGCCAAGGTCGATGTGCGTGTCTACACCAAGACCGGTGAAGACGTGAACGTGGCCGGCAGCGGCGCGGGTGGCAGCAGCCAGTCGAGCAAAGACAGCTCCACGGCAGTGGTCGGCGGTTACGCTGGCAATCAGGGCGTGAACATCAATGTCACCCGCGACGCACAATTCGAAGGCAGCCGTTTCGACGGCGGGCAGGGCGGTGTCAGCGTCAAGACCGGCGGCGATCTGGCCCTGAATCAGGCCAACGACCGTCAGAGCAGCGACAGCTCCAGCCTACGCGGCAACGGTTCGCTGACCGTCGGCACCTTGCCGGGCACCGACGGCACCAATGTCGATCTGGGCGCCGGGTTCCAGCTCGATCACAAAGGCAACCAGACCACCGACAGCCAGGCCCACGTCGCCAGTATCAGCGGCAACGGCCCGGTGCAATTGAGCAGCGGCGGCAATCAGGTTCAGCAGGGCTCCAAGATCGACAGCGCTGGTGCTATCGACCTGAAGGCCGACGGCAAGCTCGATCTGCAAGCGGCCACCGATTCGCACGTCGCCACCGGCAGCAATCTCGGCGGCGGCCTGAAGGCCGGCGGCAGCAAGACCAGCAGCGAGAAGAGCCGCGATCAGGGCGGCAATCTCAGCGGCAACTTCAACATCGGTCGGGTCAACGAGAACACCCAGACTCTCAGCGGTGGCCAGCTCAACAGCCAGAACGGCATCGCCTTGAGCGGCGATTCGGTGCGCCTGCAAGGCACTCAGGTCAGCGCGCCAAACGTCAGCATCGACGCGCAGAAGGGCGGTTTCGTTCAGGAGTCTGCGCAGTCCACCGACAGCCGCAACAACTGGAACGTTGCGCTGAACGCCGGTGGCAATCTGAGCAAAAGCACGCCGACCGCCGCCGATGAGAAAGTCAGCAGTGATCACGGCTTCAATGCCGGGGCCAAGGTGGGCGTGGATTACCTGCAAGGCACCACCCAGCAGAACAGCCAGATCAAGGCTGACACTGTGGTGTTGAACAGCGCAGGTGATGCGAACCTGAGCGGTGCGCGGATCGATGCGCGCAATGTCAGCGGCAATGTGGCCGGTGATCTGTCGGTCGAGAGCCGTCAGGACTCCAGCACTCACGCCAAGGTCGATGTGGATCTGGGCCTGACTGCCAAGAAGACCCCCGCAGACGACAAGGGCAAATTGGCCGGTACCGACTACAAGCCGACGCTGAAAGCTGACGGCGAATACTCGCACAAGGACAGCGTGAAACAGGCGTCCGGCATCAGCGCTGGTCAGGGTGTGAATCTCACCGTCGGCGGCGCTACCCAGCTGACCGGCGCGCGGATTTCCGCCACCGAAGGCAAGGTCGATCTGGGTGGTTCGAAGGTCAGCAGCAGCGATCTGAGCAACCTCGACTACGGCGTAAAAGCCGGCCTGGATCTGCCGCACAAAACCGAAGAAAACGCACCGAAGGTGTCCCTTGAAAACGGCAACCTGAAAGTCGGCCCGGTGACCCTGAGCGGTCATCTGGACAGTCAGTCCCTGCAAGCAGGGATCGACGAAAAAGGTTGATTCACCGTCAGTGAAACCGGCGGGAGCGAGCCTGCTCGCTCCCGCTTCTGATGTGCGCCTCTCTCAAAACGGCAGCCACTGTCGTTTCCCGTCAAGTCGATGAATGCATGCGCTCTACACTCGGATGAAACCGGGAGGCCGCGCCATGCACGACAACGTCCAATACCTGAGAATCCAGCTGGCCTGCGCCCTGCGCTGGGCCGCGCGCTTGAACCTGCACGAATCCATCGCCAATCACTTCAGCGTGGCCACTTCGCAGGACGGTCGCGAGTTTCTGATCAACCCTTACGGCAAACATTTTTCGCGGATCCGCGCCAGTGATCTGCTGCTTCTCGATGCCGACGATCCGGCCAGTCTCGATCGCCCGGACGCCCCGGACATCACTGCCTGGGCCTTGCACAGCGCCTTGCACCGCAACCAGCCCCAGGCCCGTTGCATCCTCCACACCCACAGCAAATACGCGACGACATTGGCCTGCCTGAAGGACTCACGACTGCCACCGATCGAGCAGAACAGCATGCGGTTTTTCGAGCGGGTGGTGATTGATGACGGTTTTGATGGCATGGGCCTTGGGGAAGAGGCGGAGCGGGTGAGCAGGCTGCTCGGTGACAAGCCGATCCTGCTGATGGGCAATCACGGATTGCTGGTCGCGGCACCGAGCGTGACTCAGGCGTTTGATGATCTGTATTACTTCGAGCGGGCTTGCGAGGTATACATCACCGCGTTAGCGACCGGGCGTGAGTTGCGCGTGGCCAGCGATGAAGTGGCGCGCAAGACCTGTCGGCAGTGGCTGGATTATCCGGGGTTTGCGGACAAGCATTTCAATGCATTGATGGGCATTCTTGATGAGGACGAGCCGGCGTACCGGCAGTGACTCATTCTTGCGACAAGTGCGCCTTGCTCAACGGCTGGCGCATCACCGGCGCGCTCCACGCCTGGCGCCGGTCCTCGCTCGGCGGGCAGCCAAACCGTGCGCGGTAAGTGCGGGAGAAATGCTCCAGCGATCCGAACCCCGAACACGCCGCCACCTGGGCCACGCTCATCTGTGTCTGTTGCAGCAGGTTGTGTGCCCGGGCCAGGCGCAGGGTGATGTAGTACTTGAGCGGCGAGAGCCCGGTCTGATGTTTGAACTGGCGCTCCAGTTGCCGCCGCGACAGGCCGACTTCACTGGCAATCGCCTCGCAGTCCAGCGGCTCTTCCAGCGCCTTTTCCATCAGTTGCACGGCACGGCGGATCTTGTTGCCGTACATCCCGCTGTTGCCCAGGCCGCCGTCGAGCTGATTGTCCGCCGGCGCGCGCATCTGGCCCATCAGCAGATGCAGGCCGATTTCACGGGCCAGATCCGCATCGAAGCGCTGGCCGATCCAGCCCAGCAGCATGTCGAGAATGGTGGTCGCGCCTGCGCAAGTCAGGCGCTGGCGTTCGAGGGTGTAGAGCTGCGGTTTGGCGTGGACTTTGGGGTAACTCTCCTGAAAACCCTGCAGGTTGTCCCAATGCACCGCCGCTTCGTAGCCGTCGAGCACGCCGGCAGCGGCCAGCAGTTCGGTGCCGGTTTCCACGCCGATCAACACCGCGCCGAACAGCGCCTGCTTGCGCAGCCAACTCTTGAGCGCCGGGTTGCGGCTGTGTTGATGCACCTCGAAACTGGCCAGCACCACGCAGGCGTCGAAGGCCTGCTCGTTGTTCAAGCCAGCTTCGGCAATGCTCGCCAGACCGTTGCTGGCCGTCACCGGGCCCTGCTGCAAGGACAGCAACGTCCACTCGAACAGCGTACGCTGGCTCAGCCAGTTGGCGATGGCCAGCGGTTCCAGCACTGCCGCCAGACCGAAGTTCGAGAACGCCGGCAGCAACAGCACCGCCACTCGCAGCGGTGCTTCATAGTGCGGTACAGCTTCAGCGGATCGGGTCATCGCCATCTCTGCTTTATCGTTGTTCGGTCTGCCAGTGCGGATGGGTCCACACCGGTACATCGGCGGCTGGCAGCGGGGCGAGGTTGCGGATCAGGTCACTGGCCTTTTCCGCGATCATCACCGTCGGTGCGTTGGTGTTGCCGCTGACGATCATTGGCATGATCGATGCGTCCACGACGCGCAAGCCGTCGAGGCCGTGCACTCGCAGTTGTGGATCGACCACGGCTTCAGGGTCGCCAATCGGCCCCATCTTGCAGGTGCCGCTGGCATGGTAGCCGGTTTCCGTGACTTGCCGCGCCCAGGCGTCGAGCTCGGCGTCGGTCTGCACCGAACGGCCCGGCACCAGTTCTTCGCCCTTGAACGGGGCCATGGCCGGCTGGTCGAGGATCTCGCGCACCAGCCGTGCGCCGGCGCGCATGTCGGCACGGTCCTGCGCAGTCTTCAGGTAGTTGAACAGAATCCTTGGCGGCCGCCGCGGTTCGGCGCTGTGCAACGTCACGCTGCCCAGGCTCGTAGGGCGCATCAGGTCGATGTGGATCTGGAACGCGTGGGTCGGCACCAGCTCGACGCTGCCCGGTTGTACGGCCAGCGGCATGAAGGTCAGTTGCAGGTCCGGGTGTTCGACGCCGGCCCGTGATCGCAGGAATGCACCGGCCTCGAAATGGTTGCTCGCCGCCAGACCATCGTGACGGACGAACCAGCGCGCACCGATCCACCATTTGCCCGGCGCGGTGGTCCAGCGATACAGCGACACCGGTTGCTTGCAGCGAAATTGCACGACCGCATCCGGGTGATCGTTGAGGCGTTTGCCGACGCCCGGCAGATCGTGGATAACGCTGATGCCGAGGTCGCGCAGCTCTGCCGCCGGGCCCACGCCCGAGAGCAACAGCAACTGCGGAGAGTTGATCGCCCCGGCGGTCAGCAGCACTTCCCGACGGGCGCGGACGGTGTTTGTTTCGCCGTTCTGTTCATAGTCAATCCCGACCGCTCGCCGTCCCTCGAACAGGATGCGCAGCACCAGTGCATCGGTCACCACTCGCACGTTGCCCCGGGCCAACGCTTCGCTCAGATAACCGCGCGAAGTGCTCCAGCGCCGACCGTTGCGTGTGGTGCGATCCACCGGGCCGAAGGCTTCCTGGCGATAGCCGTTCAAGTCCTCGCTGACGCCATAACCGGCCTCGGCCCCGGCCGCGATGAACGCCGCGCACAACGGTGTTTCGACATCGCCGGGAGTGACGTGCAAATGGCCGCTGGCGCCGCGATAGTCATCTCCACCGTCGGCGTGAGTCTGCGCACGCTTGAAGTACGGCAGCACTTCGCGATAGCTCCAGCCGGTGCAGCCCTGTTCGGCCCAGCCGTCGTAATCCCGGGCGTGGCCACGGATGTAGACCATGCCGTTGATCGACGATGAGCCGCCGAGGGTGCGGCCTCTTGGCGTACCGATCCGCCGCCCGTCAAGGTACGGCTCGGGCTCGGACTGATAGCGCCAGTTGTAGCGCGAGCCGCCCACCACAAGGCCCACGGCGGAGGGCATGTCGATCGTCCAGCTCTTGTCTTCAGGGCCGGCCTCCAGCAGCAGGATGCGCACACTCGGGTCTTCGCTCAGGCGATTGGCCAACACGCAACCGGCCGAGCCGGCGCCCACGATCAGGTAATCAAACCCGGTTTCGTCCATGGTTTGCTCCGTTCTGACAAATGACGAGGGAAGGGCGGATCAGTCCACGGAATGGCCGTGAATGCCGTTGAACACCAGGCGATGAAAGTGATGCACCAGATGCTCGCTTTCATTGCTGCGCTGGGCGTCGATCATGTAGCGGCCCTGGTCGTAGCCGAGCGAGCGCAGGCCCTTTTGCACCGAGATGTTCAGGGCGATGTCTTCGGGGCCGAGGTCTTCGTTCATCCACTTCATGCACGCCTTACTGACGGCGGCCGTCTCGGGGTTGCTGGAGTAGTAACCGAAGCGCAGCAGCGAGCGCTCGGCATCCAGCGGAATCATGATGAACGAGCCGAGAAACTCGGAGAACGGGAAGGTGTAGAAGGTGTTGTTCGGCCACATGCCGATGTTGAAGAAGCATTCCTGCGGATTCAGCTCGCTTTTCAAAGGCACGCCATAGGCTTCGGTCGCCGACAGGTTGGCCGGTGCAGCGTAGGTCCACCAGTTGTCGCGTTTGATCAACTGATAACCCTTGAAGTCGATCAACCGGGCGAGGTCGATGTGGCACGGGCCGGACAGTTTGAAGTGATAGCCCTCGATGGAATTGTCCATGATCACCTTCCAGTTGGCCGGCACGATGACGTCCTGTTCCTCGATCAGGCGCATGTCGGCCAGATCCGGGAACACCCGACGCATTTCCTCATCGGCACCGGGGAATAGATCCCGCAGCGACGGCGCATTCGGATCGAGGTTGAAGTAGATGAAACCGCCGAGTTCCTCGGTGCGCACCTGGGGAATGTTGAATTGCGCCAGCTCGAAATTCTTCATCCGCTCGCAACGAGGCGCACCGCGCAGGCTGCCGTCCATCTCGTAGCACCACGAGTGATAGGCGCAGCGCACCACGCCACCGGTGGTGCCACGGCGTTCTTCGAGCAAGCGATTGCCGCGATGCTGGCAGACGTTGTGAAAGCCGTGGATCTGCCCCTGCCGGTTCTTCGCCACCACCACGCTCTGATCGAACAGATCGGTGACCACGAACTGCCCCGGTTCGGCGAACTCACTGGCATGCCCGGCGACATGCCAGGCCTTCATGAAAATGTTGTCGCGCTCGGCACGGAACAGGCTGTCGTCGTAGAAATAGCGCGAGGGCAGGGTGAAGGCCTGCTCTGGATCCTGCTGATCCCAGGCGTCGACCGGGCTGTGCTGCTTGCGTGTCTGGAAACTGTGCATGAGGCGATCTCCACGGCTTGTTGTTGTGGGATCTAATCTAGGGTGCGGGGCGGGGGTGGGGTTGATGGATTGCGACCAGTTGCTGGGCGGAATGATCAATCGCAGGCTGTACCGTGGAGGCCTTGACAGCCCTGCGATAATGAAACTTCACCGCGATCATGATGCAGAGGAAATTTCTCCATGGACAATCAAGCACTCAAGGCTTTGTTCGACCAGCAGTCCGCTGTCTATGACAAACAGTGGAGCGGCATGGCGCCCATTCGTGATGCTCTTTATTTGCTGCTGGATTCAGTGTTCGCGGGCCTGCCGGAAAATGCCCGGATTCTCTGTGTCGGCGTGGGCACCGGTGTGGAAATGGCGCACCTGGCGCAGCGGTTTCCCGGCTGGCAATTTACCGGGGTCGACCCTTCGGGCGCGATGCTCGACGTGTGCCGTCAAAGAGCGACCGAAGGCGGCTTCCTGGCCCGTTGCCGTTTTCACGAAGGCTATCTCGATACGCTGACGGATGAATCCGCTTACGACGGGGCGACCTGTTTTCTGGTGTCGCAGTTTTTGCTCGATCCGCAGGCCCGTATCGGCTTTTTCCACGAGATTGCCCGTCGTCTGGTGCCGGGCGGGATTCTGGCGAACGCTGATCTCGCTTCTGACACCGCATCGCCGGCCTACGAAGCATTGCTGCGTCACTGGATGACGCTGATGGCTTCGGCCCAGGTGCCGACGCAAATGCTCGAACGAGCGCGTGCGGCGTATGCCAGCGATGTGGCGATCCTGCCGGCGCCACAGGTCGCCGGACTGATCGATTCGGCGGGGTTCGAGGCGCCGGTCCAATTCTTTCAGGCGGGGTTGATGCATGGGTGGTTCTGCCCACGCAAGGCAGAGATTGCCAGGAGTTAGCGCTGAATTTGAGGCTATCACTCGTCAAACAGAATCCAGCCGTGACAGATGCCGTCAAAATTCTTTGCCGTAAAAAATAGCTCAAGTTCTGTCGCGTCAAATTCTTTGTGCAGCCAGTGCCCACGTACTGGCCCTCTCGTTATCACAAACTCCAAGCGATACCTTTGAACAGTCCACGATCTGAAAGACGCCCGATTCAGTTCAAACCTGTCGCCCTGCTTGAGCGCCCATAGTTTTTCGACAAGACTGCTATCTCGCACCACCTCTTCGGCTGTCGTCAGCAGATGCAGTGAATGGAGCTTTTTTTGAAGCCTGAGGCTTCTAGTCATAAGTTAACCTGTGTCGGGTTGGCCCACTGAGCGGTGAATTCACCGATTCTTTCCGCGATGCGGCTCTCGACGGTACGCAGACGCAGTATGGGAATGCCGCTTTTCGCCAAAACGCCATTTTTCAAATTGTCCCGCGCCACCTGATCGGGTCGGTCGTGAGAGCCGCCATCGACCTCAATGACTCCTACAGGGATCTTGCCCACCTTGTAATAGATCACGAAGTCGCAACTGGCGCGCGCCATGAAGGATCGCTCACGGTCTGTCCAATCGTGGTTGCGTGGTGATGCGATCTGATGCAGTTTGACCTGCGTATGGAACATCAATGAACGGCACTCCGGAGCGATCAGTTTCTGGCGCAACAGATGCGCCACGATCTGCTCGGACTTGTACCGTGAGTCTTCTGGCCGCAGGCGGGCGTCCAGGCGCGCCAGAGACTGATCAAACTCTCGGTACAGCAAATCAAAGGCCGATACGACGGGGGCGCGAACGATCTGATCCTCATGCGCGTAATAAGCGATGTAGCGCATCAGAGCCGCTATGTGGCCGTTGTTGCTGGTGAACACGTCGTCACCGGTCACCAGGGTGAAACGGTGTTTGGCGCGCGATACCGCCACGTTGATCATGCGTGGGTCATCAACGAAGTTCAGGCGGCTACGCTCCTGGTTGTAGCGCTTTTTGTCCAGCACCGTGGAGAAAACGATCTCGTCACATTCTCGACCCTGAAATTTGTGCACGGTGTCCTTGGCGAAGTCTTTTGGCAGGTGCGTGCCGGAAAGATTGACCTGCGCACGGAATGGCGCGATGAAGCCGCGGCCATCGCCGTCCAACCCGATCGGTTCTCCCTCGTTACCGAGCAGTTTGAGTAGGGAATCCAGCTCGCGCAGGTTGACATTTTGGCGAGTGTGGTTGCCTTTGGCTGTCACCACCAGGCGCAATGGCTCTTCCCCTTTATCCTCGGTCATTGGCACCAGAGCGTTGTCATAGAACTGCTGATTGCAGAACTGAATGATCTTGGGATGACAGCGGTAATGCTCTTTCAGCAAGGTTCTGGGAAGCGATTCCCTGAACACTTCGATGCACGAGTCGAGCAGGCTGTAGCGCTCGCAATCGTATGCAGGGGCGGGCGCCTGCAAACCCAGCAAAATCGGGATGTGCGCCAATTGGCGACTGTCGCCGACGATGATCAGATTACGTGCACAGCCCAGAGCCAGAATGCCCGGCACAATGTCTTGTAGTGAGGCTTCGTCGATGATCACGTAGTCGAGGATCGCCCCCGGCGCGATCGAATTGACGATCGAGTGCGTACCGCTACCCAGGATCGGGAAACGCTTCAAGAACGCATCGAACTGCTGACGGTACGTCTTGGTATCAAAATTGTCCGAGGATGGTGTCGGGCGTTTCAATTGCTGTTTCAGATAACGAATCGATGCCGATTTCAACTCGTCCAACAAGACCTTGAAGTTTGCGCGCGCCAGCGATTCCCGACACGCCTGTAACTCCGCTTCAGTGTCTTGTAACGCCTTGTCGTAAAAGTGTATCTGCAGGGCATGAAAGACAGACAAGCGTGTATCGCCTTGAGCGAATGGCCTGGCGCGCAAGATCTTGAAATTGAACAGCAGTTCTACTCGATCTTTAAAGCGGATTCGCTCCTCACCGAGATGGGTCAGATAAGCCATCAGATCCGCAGTCTTGCGCGGCGAAAGTCTGTATTTATCCAGCAAATGGTTGGTCTGTATGTGGCTGTCTGTCAGCCATTGCTGCAGGTGGCGTCGCTCAACTGCGAGTTCATCAAGCTCCATCTGCAACTGCGCCGCTCGATTATGGGCATGCAAGTGCTGCTTCAAGCGAGCCAGCAAGGCTTGAATCTCGTCGAGTGTCGGTGCGGGCTCGGGCTCGCTTGATGGCCAAGGCGGCAGGTCAGCAAAGAAGTCTTCGCGGTTGTCCCGGTTGCCGAGCTTGGCGATGAGGTGGCCCAGGCCGCTTTTCTCCAGTTTCTCGTAGACGTTTTCCACTGCTGCATTGTTGTTGGACAGCATGGCAACCGTCTGACCGCGCAACAGGATATTGGAGATGATGTTGAGGATGGTCTGGGTCTTGCCGGTTCCCGGAGGGCCCTCGATCACGCTGACTTGCGCACGGAAGGCCTGCTCGACCGCCAAGAGCTGGCTCTCGTTCAGTCCAAATGGATAGATCAGCCCTTGACCCGGCGTCAGTGTACCGTTGCGACCCGTACAGTATGCCTGCAGAGCGGTGTCGGCACTGGCGGGCAGTTTTTCCAGTTGACGCAGGACGTTGGCTGCGATCTCACGGTCAGTATTTGACTTGGCGTGATCCCGCCGGGCATCTGCCACCGCTGAAAAATAGCGAAAGACCGGCGAACGCTTCATCGCTGTCGGTTGGGTAAAGCCGATGCCGTCCATCTTGTAGACATACGGTTTGTCGGAAGCCGGGTAATACACGACGGCATATCGCTCACCGTAGATCGTCGCCTTGGCAATGGGTTTGACGATCGCACTATCGGACCTGGTCAGCAACATCTCAACCAGTTCGCGGGTGGGAGTAACACGGCAGTCACTGATCGGACGCGTGTATGTTTTCCTGGAGGGGTAATGACAAGTCAGTTGAAGGATTTCGTGCTTATCGCTCCAGTGAATCGACCAGTCGCTAATCTTCGGGGTCTTGTCCTCGCCACACACCTGAATCGATACCATACGTCCCTTTAGTCCATTCGCACGATATCCGACTGCGCTTCACTGCGAACCACAGGATGTCGTTGATTCTCCGATAGTGGTCATTTTGCCATCATTGCGTACCAGGCTGATAGAGGGCTTGTGCAGTTGGAATCTCCCAGAACTTCGGCGCTGTACGAAGACGGAAATCCTGAAAGGGAGCGGACCTGTTTCCGTATACGCTCGCTTCCGGCCTGAACCGGTGGTCGACCGACCAAAAGCGGCTTTGCACAGTGTCAAACAACCTCGTTGGCATTCCCGAGGAATCCATTGCTTCGGCTTAATAGGAAGCATTACTATTCACGCCCCTTTCCTCAGCACGCCGCAATGATCCCCATGCTGCCCCGCAGACCCGGCTTTCTCGAGCATTACGAAGAGTTGATCGGCACCTGGACCCGTCGCCTGCGCAATCGCTCGCAGGCCGAGGATCTGGCGCACGACACCTTTGTGCGGGTGCTCGAATCCGATTCGTCGGCGGTGCAGCAACCCCGGGCGTATCTGCATCAGACGGCGCGCAACATCGCGGTGGACGGCTATCGGCGTGAGGACCGGCGGGGTGCCATGGAGTCGGAGGCGATCGATCTCAGTGAGTCGCCGACCGGCGACCCGGAGCATTACATGCATGCGATCCAGCTGGCCGATTCCATCGAACGGGCGCTCACGGAGTTGCCGGTCAACTGCCGGCGGATTTTCGTCTGGCAGAAGATCGAAGGCCTGACCCAGGCGGAAATCGCCGAACGCCTGGGCCTGTCCAAGAACATGGTGGAAAAGTATATGATCCGCACCCTGCGGCATCTGCGTGATCGCCTGGACGGGGCGCAATCATGAGCCGCGGCGTCTTTTCATCCCCAGCCAAACAGGACATTCCATGATGGATACTCGTGATTGCGCGTGCGGGCAAACAACGGTGCGCGATGAGGCGGCACGCTGGTTTGTGCGTTTGCAGGAGCCTGCTGTCGACGCCGAACAATATCGGAACTTCGAAGCCTGGCTGAACGAACATCCGCAGCACCGTGACGAATTCCAGTTGCTGCAAGGCTTGTGGACGGCGGCGGATCTGCTGCCGGCGCCACGGCTCAAGGCTCTGTGTGAAACCCCGCCAACGCGACGTGAGCGCCGTCCGTTGCTGCGTTATGCGGTGGCGGCCAGTGTGGTCGCGGTGGCCCTCGGGCTCGGCCTGTTCAGTGGCTTGAATCACCCAGCGGGTTATAGCGCCGAATTCGTCACCGCGTTGGGCGAACGCAAGCATGTGGCGTTGCCGGACGGCTCGGTGATCGATCTCAACAGCCGCAGCCGCTTGCAGGTGCGTTTCGAGAAGGATCGGCGCCTGATCGAGTTGACCGAAGGCGAGGCGATGTTCAGCGTCGAGCACGACACTTCGCGACCGTTCGTGGTCGAAGCCGGCAGCGGCAAGGTCACGGTCACCGGCACGCGCTTCGATGTGCGCCGCGACGTGACGCAAACCCGGGTCGCCGTGGAGCAGGGCACCGTCAAGGTGCAGGGGCGGCATGCGCCGGACAACGTGTTCATCAACTTGACGGCCGGCCTCGGTACCCATGTCGACGCCCATGGCGTTGTGGCTCAGGCCTACGCGGTCAACCCGGCGGAGCTGACGGCGTGGCGCGGCGGCAAACTGGTGTTCAACAACGCCAGTCTCAGTGAAGTGGTCGAAGAGGTGTCCCGTTACCGCGACAAGCCGTTGACAGTCGCCAACCCGGCCGTGGCTAAGCTGCGCCTGACCAGCGTGTTCAAATCCGACAATACCGACGCCTTGCTCAAGGCCTTGCCGAGCATTCTTCCGGTGGCCGTGCGCACCCACGCCGACGGCAGTCAGGAAATAATTTCAAAATAAAATTCAGGTTTTTTTCGAGTTCGTCGTCTTCCTGTTCAACTGCAACTGGTTTGCATTAACAGCCGCACACTCTTGCGATCCACAGGACTCCGTACGACGTGAAAAACACCACTGCCAACAACAAAAAATCCCCTTGGTTGCCGCTGGCGCTTGCGCTGGCGGTCAACGCTGCGATGCCGCTGGCATTCGCCGCCGACGCCATTCATATCCGCGCGCAACCACTGGGCCAGGCGCTGAGCGAACTGGGTCAGCAAACCTCGCTGCAAGTGTTTTTCAGCCCGGACCTGGTCGCCGGCAAACAGGCCCCGGCCGTCGATGGCAATCTTTCACCGGAGGATGCGCTGCGCCAGTTGCTGCAAGGCAGCGGCCTGAACTATCAGATCAATGAAGGCTCGGTGACCCTGTCGCCAGCGCCGGCCGCAGCCGCCAACGGCCCGCTGGAACTGGGCGTGACCGACATCAAAGTGGTCGGTGACTGGCTCGGCGACGCCGATGCCGCCGTGGTGCAGAACCACCCGGGCGCACGGACGGTGATCCGCCGCGAGGCCATGGTCGAGCAGGGCGCAATGAACGTCAGCGACGTCCTCAAGCGTGTGCCGGGCGTGCAGGTGCAGGACTCCAACGGCACCGGGGGCAGCGACATCTCGCTGAACGTCGGCGTTCGTGGCCTGACTTCGCGTCTGTCGCCGCGCTCTACCGTACTGATCGACGGCGTGCCAGCCGCGTTCGCACCTTACGGTCAGCCGCAACTGTCGATGGCACCGATTTCTTCCGGCAACCTCGACAGCATCGACGTCGTGCGCGGCGCCGGTTCCGTGCGTTACGGGCCACAGAACGTCGGCGGCGTGATCAACTTCGTGACCCGTGCCATCCCGGAAAAAGCCACCGGTGAAATCGGCACCATCCTGGAAACCACCCGTTATGGCGGCTGGAAACACATCGATACCGCGTTCCTTGGCGGCACCGCCGACAACGGCATGGGCGTCGCGCTGTTGTATTCCGGCGTCAACGGCAACGGTTACCGCGAGCGCAACAACGGCAACGACATCGACGACGTGCTGCTCAAAACCCACTGGGCGCCGACCGATCAGGACGACTTCAGCCTCAACTTCCACTATTACGACGCCAGCGCCGACATGCCCGGCGGCCTGACGCAGAAGCAGTACGACGACAAACCGTACGACTCGGTGCGCGACTACGACAACTTCAGCGGCCGCCGCAAGGATGTGTCGTTCAAGTGGATCCGTCAGATCGACGAGCGCACCCAGGCTGAAGTGCTGACCTATTACACCGACAGCTTCCGTGGCAGCACCATCGCCGCCCGCGACCAGAAAACCCTGAGCTCGTACCCGCGCTCCTACTACACGCTGGGTATCGAGCCACGTGTCTCGCGGGTATTCGATGTCGGTCCGACCACTCAGGAAGTCAGCGTCGGTTATCGCTACCTTAAAGAGGCCATGCACGAGCAGTCGAGCCGTCTGGCGCTGGTCAACAATGAGCCGGTGGTCACCAAGACGTCCGATGGCCATGTGTTCCAGGACCGTACCGGCGGCACCGAGGCCAACTCGGTCTACGTCGACAACAAGATCGACGTCGGCAAATGGACCAT
The DNA here is from genome assembly GCF_023242405.1 of Pseudomonas sp. MWU12-3088. NCBI lineage: Bacteria > Pseudomonadati > Pseudomonadota > Gammaproteobacteria > Pseudomonadales > Pseudomonadaceae > Pseudomonas > Pseudomonas sp. MWU12-3088. The sequence continues at coordinate 238,206 of NZ_JALJEA010000006.1, read as the reverse complement.
CACTCCAGGCATTCGCTTCGAGCACATCAACACCGACTGGCACGACCGCGCCGTGCTCGACACCGCCGGCAAACGCGTGCCGGAAAAAAACCGCAGCATCGAGAGCAACGAACCGCTGCCGGCGCTGAGCGTGATGTATCACCTGTCGGATGCGTGGAAGCTGTTTGCCAACTACGAAACCTCGTTCGGCAGCCTGCAGTATTTCCAGCTGGGCCAGGGCGGCTCGGGTGACCAGACGGCCAATGGCCTGGAGCCGGAAAAGGCCAAGACCTACGAAATCGGCACCCGCTACAACGATGATGTGTGGGGCGGAGAAGTGACGCTGTTCTACATCGACTTCGACGATGAGCTGCAATACATCAGCAACGATGTGGGCTGGACCAACCTCGGCGCCACCAAGCACCAGGGTATCGAGGCTTCGGTGCACTACGACATGGCGGCGCTTGATCCGCGTCTCGATGGCCTGACCGCCAACGCCGGTTTCACCTACACCCGCGCCACGTATGAAGGGGAGATTCCGGGCTTCAAGGGCCGCGACCTGCCGTTCTATTCGCGTCAGGTGGCGACCGTCGGGCTGCGCTACGACATCAACCGCTGGACCTACAACATCGACGGATTCGCCCAGTCCAAACAGCGCTCGCCGGGCACCGGCGTGAATGCCGACGGCAGCTTCAGCAACAACTACATCACCGAAGGCACGGCGGACGGCCAGTACGGCGACATCCCGGGCTACGTGACCTGGAACGTGCGTGGCGGTTATGACTTCGGTGCGCAGCTGTCGAACCTGAAACTCGGCGCCGGGGTGAAAAACATCTTCGACAAGCAGTACTTCACCCGCTCCAGCGACAACAACTCCGGGATGTATGTCGGCGCGCCGCGTACGTTCTTCGTGCAGGCCAGCGTCGGTTTCTGACCCCGCGAGGCTCGTTCCCGCACGGCGTGGGAACGAGCCGGTTCAGACCTTGAGGGCTTTGCCGCCTATCGCCACCGCCACCAGCAGCGTCGCCATCAATCCGAAGGCGAAACTCAGGCTGCTGGCATGGGCGACAAACCCGATCACCGCCGGCCCCGCCAGAATCCCTGCATAACCCAACGTCGTGATCGCAGGCACCGCGATGCTTTCCGGCATCACGGTCTGTTTGCCGACCGCCGTGTACAGCACCGGCACGATGTTCGAACACCCGGCGCCGACCAGCGCATAGCCGACCAGCGCGGCTTCCCAGCTCGGGGCGAACGTCGCCAGAAACAAACCTGCCGCCGCCAGCAGACCACCGAACAGAATGATCCGCGTCGCACCCAGTGCGCGAACGATCCGGTCACCGGTCAAACGGCCCGCAGTCATCGTCAGCGCGAACGCTGCGTAGCCGAGGCCTGCATAAGCCGTATCGATCCCGCGTTCCTGCGCCAGAAACACCGCGCTCCAGTCCAGCGCCGCGCCTTCGGTGAGAAACACGATGAAGCACATCCCGCCGATGAACAGCACGACACCGTGAGGCACGGCAAACGCCGGCCCTGAGCTTTCACTGCCGTAAGGCAACATGTGCGGCACAGCCTTGAACAGTGCCGCGATCAGCACCACGACCACCACCAGCATCGCCGCCAATGGCGACAGCCCAAGACCGAGCAGGGCGCTCACGCCCGCCGCACCAACGATCCCGCCCAGGCTGAACAGGCCGTGAAACCCCGACATCATGTTCTTGCCGCTGGCGCGCTCGACGATCACCGCTTGCAGGTTCACCGTCGAATCCACCGTGCCGAGCCCGGCGCCGAACATGAACAACGTGGCGATCAACGCCGGGATCGACGACACCGTCGCCAGCAACGGCAACGCTGCACAGATCAGCAACGTGCCGCCGGTAGCCACGCGCCGACAGCCGAACCGCGTGGCCAGAATCCCCGCCAGCGGCATTGCCAGAATCGAACCCACCCCCAGACACAACAGCAACAGACCCAGCGTCCCTTCATCAAGCCCGGCCCGCGCCTTGGCGTACGGCACCAGCGGCGCCCACGCCGCGATGCCGAGCCCGGCGATGAAGAAGGCGATGCGCGTGGACATCTGTTGCAGGCGTCCGGGGACGAAGGTGTCGTTAGGCGTGAGACTGGTCATGGGAATCCTTGGCAAAAAACGTTTCAGCAGTGGGCATCCTTGCACAGCTCGCCCTTGCGGTGAATTGCGTTTTAAAGTGGCGCTTCAGAAAACAGGAAAACAAGGGCCGGTTGATGACGCAGTTCTACGATGCACGGGGCAATATCTACGGAGTGGTTTCACCCCGGGCGCTGCGGGAGTCGGGCATCGATCTGCCCTCCGATGCCGCGCAATGTGCCTTGTCTCGACAGGCGTGGAGCCGCGCCGCGATTGCCCTGTGTTGTGACTGGCCCGACTGTCAGCGACCTGCCGGCAGCAAGTCCCACCGCAGCGATGGCTTGCTGATCGGTCCGTTTCAATCCTCGCCACCTTTCGATCTGCTGATCGTCAACACCGACGGCACGCTGGCCGAGCGCAGTGGCAACGGCTTGACGATTTTCTCTCAGGCACTGCTTGAGCAAGGGCTGATGCCGGAAGAGGGCGCATCGTTGCAGGTGCATCACGACAAGCTGGATGCGCTTTCGCCAGTAGCGGTTTCCGTCAAACCCGCTGAGGTGACAGGGGTGCAAGGCTTCTGGCTGGATCTCGGGCAGCCCGGTTTCGGTCCGGCAGCCGTCGGTGCAGCCGGCGTTGAACTCGTGCAGTTCAACAACGTGGAAGTCAGCCGCGTCCGACCATTGGCGCAACTCGATCCTGCCTGGGCACACAGCCAGTTCGTGCGCATCGGCAATCCCCATTGTGTGACGCTGGTGCAGAATGAGGCCGCACTGCCGAGCAACGCGCAGATGCTTGAGTCACCGCTGGCCGACAGCCTGACCGCCATCGCCTTCGCCATGCCCGTCGGCGCCGGCCAGCCGTGCCCGGCCGGGGTCAATCTGCAATGGGCGAAACGCGTGGGTGATCAACGCATCGCGGCGCGAGTATTCGAACGGGGCGAGGGGCCGACGGCGTCTTCCGGCACCAGCGCCAGTGCAGTGGCGTGTGCGGCGTGGCGGGCGGGCTGGGTGTCGGCGGGAGAAGTGCAGGTGGTGATGCCGGGCGGGGCGGCGCCGATTTTACTGGAGGAAGAGAACGGTAAGCTGATCGGCGTGCGTCTGTTCGGCACGGCGCATCAGACAAAAAGGTGAAGTCCCTTTCATGATCGTCCCCCCGGGAACGATGGATCCCTTGAACTTCACTGTGAGCCGGTTCGCTGCGGTTGTCGCCTGTCAGATCTGACAGGGCGTCACGATCGTTTTGCGATAAAACCGCCGCGAACCATAACCGCCACTCACCTCTCGACGAACTCCACCACCGGCATCTGCCGCTTCATCAATACCTTGCCGCCACGGATCGAATACAGCGGCAGGCCCTGGCTGCGAATGACTTCGTAATCACTGTCCGCCGACAGGATCAGCAGGTTGGCCGGGCGACCCTGTTCCAGGCCATAGCGTTCACCGAGGTGCATGGCCTTGGCGCTGTTGTCGGTGACCAGGTCCAGGGCGCTTTGCAGGTTGCGGTAACCGAGCATGTGGCAAATGTGCAGCCCGGCTTCGAGCACGCGCAGGATGTTGCCGTTGCCCAGCGGGTACCACGGGTCGACGATCGAATCCTGGCCGAAGCAGACGTTCATGCCGGCTTCGAGCAGCTCGTTGACGCGGGTCACGCCACGGCGTTTCGGGAAGTTGTCGAAGCGGCCTTGCAGGTGAATGCTTTCGGTCGGGCAGGAGACGAAACTGATGCCCGAGTGCCCGAGCAGGCGGAACAGTTTGGCGCAGTAGGCGTTGTCGTAGGAGCCCATTGCGGTGGTGTGGCTGGCTGTCACGAGTGCGCCCATGTCGCGGCTGCGGGCCTCTTCGGCCAGCACTTCGAGGAAGCGTGAATGCGGGTCGTCGGTTTCGTCGCAGTGCACGTCCACCAGGCAGCCGGTGCGTTCGGCCAGGTCCATCAGAAACTTCACCGAGCTGACACCCTGGTCGCGGGTGTATTCGAAATGCGGAATCCCGCCGACCACATCCGCGCCCATGCGGATCGCTTCTTCCATCAGCTCGCGGCCGTTGCGGAACGACTCGATGCCTTCCTGGGGGAACGCGACGATTTGCAGATCGATCAGGTGACGGCTTTCCTCGCGCACTTCGAGCATCGCCTTGAGCGCGGTGAGTTGCGGGTCGGTGACGTCGACGTGGGTGCGCACGTGCTGGATGCCGTGGGCGGCCAGTGTCTGAATGGTTTTCTTGGCCCGGGTTTTGGTGTCTTCCTGGGTGATGGTGACCTTGCGCTCGCCCCAGCATTCGATGCCTTCGAACAGCGTGCCGCTCATGTTCCAGCGCGGCTCGCCGGCGGTCAGGGTGGCGTCGAGGTGAATGTGCGGCTCGACGAAGGGCGGCACCACCAGATTGCCGCCAGCGTCGAGGTCGTCGGGGCTCAGGGTCGGCGCTTCGGTCTGGCGCGCGATGCTGCGGATCAGGCCGTCTTCCAGGTGCAATTCGTGCAGACCTTCCTGGTTGCGCAGGCGGGCGTTGATGATGTGCATCAGGCAAATCCTTCTTATAGGTCTTGTAGTGGCGCGCTGGCGCGGCGGGCGCCCAGCAGGCCGGTGACGATGACATACGTTAGCGCGGCAGCGGCGATCCCCACCAGCGGCGCGATCCACGGCGAGTGAAACGCCGCGAGGGTGCCAACCGCGTAGGCCCCGAGCCCCGGCCAGTTGAAGGCCGGCAGCCGTGCGTCGGCCAGGCGCGGATAGTGACCGCGCCAGCGGAAGAAAAAGTCCGCCATGATGACCCCGCCAATCGGCGGAATCACGGTGCCGAGCAGGATCAGATAAGGCACCAGCATGTCATACATGCCCAACAGCGCGAGCAGCGTGCCGATCACCGCACCGGCCAGGGTCACGGTCTTGCGGCGCCCGGTGCGCAGCAGGTTGCAGCCGGCGACGGCGAAGTTGTAGATGGTGTTGTCCTGGGTGCTCCAGATATTCAGTAGCAGCATGGCCATAGCCGCCATGGCGAAACCTTGCAGCAGCAACACTTCAACCACGTCGGGTTGTTGATAGACGATCGCGCCGTAGGCGCCGATCAGCACCATCAGGCCGTTGCCGATGAAAAAGCCGATCAGGCTGGCCAGTACCGCGACCCGCGCCGAGCGTGAGAAACGCGTCCAGTTGGTGGCCTGGGTCGCGCCGCTGACGAAGGTGCCGAACACCAGGGTGATGGCGGTTGACCAGTCCAGCGAACCGGTCGGCACCACGGCCAGCAGACCATCAAGGCCGCCGACCTTCACCGTGGCCACCCACATTGACAGCATCAGCAGCAACATCATGGCCGGCACCGCGATGTACGACAGAATCTCCAGCCCGCGATACCCGACATACGCCGTGGCGCAGAACACCAGGCCGAACAGCACCATGAGCCCGAGCACCGTGCCGTCGTCCAGGGCGAAATATTTACCGAGTACTACCGCTGCCGTCGCCGTACCCCAGGCGTACCAGCCGATCTGCGTGAAACCCAGGATCAGGTCGCTGAGCTTGCTGCCGACTTCGCCAAAGCAGAAGCGCCCCATCAGCACCGAGTTCAGGCCGCTCTTGAAGGCGATGTAACCCAGCGCTGCGGCGTAAAGGCCCAGCAGCAGATTGCCGATGATGATCACCGCCATCATCTCGCCAAAGTCGAACGCCACGCCGAGCTTGCCGCCGGCAAACATGGTCGCGGTGAAGAAGGTGAAGCCCAGCAGCACCATGGCCGTCGAGGCCAGGCCTTTGCGGGCGTGCATGGGGACTTCGCTCAGGGGGTAGTCGTTGCCGGGATCGTTCTGCGTCATGGCGGGCGTTCCTTGCTGGAAAGGGGAGGACGCGAGGAGGTTGCAGCGGTCGTGCCAGTTACCGATTGGCGAGGTTATGTATAGACGAGGGATGGGATTTGGCGCGAAAGCGGTGCGCCTGCCTCCGCTGAAGCACAATGTGGGAGCCATCAGGCCGGTTATTTTTCGGCTCAGAGAAAGCGCAGCAGCGCAGCAACGATGGCTTCAGGCGCATCTTCTTGCACCAGATGCCCGGCATTCGGGATCGGATGAAACCGCGATCCGGGGATCATCTGGTGCAAGGCCCGGCCGCGTTCAATGGGAATCCACTGATCTTCCTCGCCCCAGAGAATCTGCACCGGGCAGCGAATCGTCGGGTACAGCGGCTGCACCTCCAGCGTGTAGCGCTGGTCCATCTGCGCGATCTGCCGGTAGAACGCCGCTTGCCCCGGATCACCCAGCCACGGCTCCACGTAGGGCGCCAGTTCATCATCGGGAATATCCCGGTGAATGGCCCCGCGAATGTAGGTCGGGACGATGGCGTGCTGGATGTAATCCGGCAGGCCGCTGAACGCCGCTTCATGCTGGCGCACGTGCTGCACGAACGGCGAGCCCCAGGGCGTCAGCGCCACCGGGTCGATCAGCGTCAGGGTGCGGTAATCCTTGCCGTTGAGCAGATGCGCGCGCAGGGCGGTGGCGCCGCCGAAGTCGTGGGCAACCACGTCCGGGCGTTGCAGGCCCCAGTGATCCAGCAACTGCGCGAGCAATTCGTTCTGCACGCCGAGGGAGACATCGGCGTCCGGTTGCTCGGAGCGCCCGTAGCCCAGCAAGTCGAAGTAGTGCACCCGATGCGTGGCAAAAAAATGCGGGGCGATGCGGTGCCACACACAGGAAGAGAAGGGCGTGCCGTGCACGAACACCAGCGGCGGGCCGTCGCCGCGCACCCCGTGGCGAATCTGTCGCCCGTTGAAATCAAAGACCTGATCCAGCAGCCAGTCCGTCATGGGCCTGTCCTCTTGGCGGGTTCGAGCCAAAAAGCATAGGCGTAAAAAAACCACCGGTCTCGGTGGTTTTTTTGTATCGCGGGATTTACTCGCCGCGATAGATGCAACCGCTGGTGCAGGTCTCGTGGATGCGGATCGCACTGAGTTCCGGCAGCAGGGGCTTCAATTCATTCCAGATGAATTTGGCCAGCACTTCGCTGGTCGGGTTCTCGAGGCCCGGAATGTCGTTCAGGTAGTTGTGATCCAGACGCTCGTACAGCGGCTTGAAAATCGCCTTGATCTCGGAGAAATCACGGATCCAGCCGGTGTGCGGATCGAGGTCGCCGCTGAGGTGAATCGCCACTTTGAACGAGTGACCGTGCAGACGTCCGCACTTGTGGCCGTCCGGTACGTGGGGCAGGCGGTGGGCGGATTCGAAGGTGAACTCTTTGAAAATTTCCACAGTGATTTCAGCTCTGTTCAGATGGCGTTCGCCGCAGCGAATTCGGGCAGGCGGCGAGTTTACCAGCTTGTCCCCGGCTGTGCTGACTAAAGGGTCAGCAAGCGCTCGGCGAGGCGACCATTGGCAGTCAGTTCAAGGAACTCGTCGCCCAGCCGGCGGCTCTCGTCCATCGCCGCGCGCCAGTATTTCTGCCGGCTCGGTGCATCGCCCATGAAACGTTTGAAGTCGTTACGGTCGGGGAGTTTGCCGTAGGGCAGGCGCGCCAGGTATTCCTTGGACGGCGCGAGCAACAGCACGTCCTGCAGGCGCTCGGTCGAGGCCTTGCGCCACGGCAGGGTCTTGTCGAACCAGCCCGGAATCACCCGGTCGGTGAAGTGCGGATAGAGCACGATGCCGTCGCCGTTGTAGGGCAGGTCGAGGTGATAGTCCAGCAGGCCGCCGTCGCGGAAGGTGCCGGCACCGGCGCCCGGCAGGTCGCGCACGCCTTCCATGACCATCGGGATCGAACCGGACGCCAGCAGCGCCTGACGCAGGTTGCCGGCATTGAGGGCGACGAAGCGCGACGGAAAATCGTTTAGCGCATGCACCGGCGGTGCCAGACGCGGATCGTGGATGATCAGCCGTTCGAAGTGCCGCGACAGCCGCGCCCGGCCTCGCAAGTTGTCGGCGATCACCGAACCCAGCGCCAGCCCCAGCCGGCCACGATGGTCGTTCGCCAGCCCGCCGTGGCTTTTGACCACCATGATGTTCAAGCGGTAATGGGCATTGTCGAGCAGTAGCGCATCGCGGCCGTCGAGCAGGTCGTCGAGCATGCGCTGCGAACTGCGGCTGACGTCGCTGATGGTTACGCCTTTGTTGAAGTTCTGTTCGGTGTACAGGTGACCGAGGCGGCGAATGCCTTCGGCGGCGTCCGGCAGACAGGCGCTGGCGAAGCGCCAGGAACCCACCGATGCACCGATCAGCGAACGCTCACGGGGAGCCGCCGGCAGCCACTCGCCGAACAGCGCCAGATCCAGCCCCTGAATCCCCAGCGCCTTCGGCCCGCCGGCCGCACCGGGCAGGGTGCCGACGTCGGCGGCATTCAGGCCCTGGGCGCGGATGCGTGCCATGGCGCGTGGGCCGGCCTTGAGGGTCAGGGAGGGGAACTTGATGTGGATGGCTGTCATACCGGTCTCGATCGTTAGCAAGCGAAAGATTATAAGCACATGTTGCCGACCCTGCTGAAGCTGGCCCGGTGATGGCCATTCAGTTTCAGTTAAGTTCGCACCGTTATGGTGCTGTCCGTAGCGGCACTGAAAATACGGAGAACCCATGAAAACCCTGACTGCTCTGAGTCTCGCCTCGTTCATCGGTCTGGGCACGAGCCTGGCCCACGCACGTGATCTTGGCCCGGATGAAGCCCAACGTCTGCACGACGCTGGTACTATCGTGCCCTTCGAGCAGCTCAATGCCACGGCGCTGGACAGGCATCCGGGTTCCACCATTACCGACGCCGAGCTGAAAGAGAAGTACGGCAAGTACCTCTACCAGCTCGACCTGCGGGACCCGCAGGGGCTGGAGTGGGATGTGGAACTGGACGCGGTCAGCGGGCAAGTGCTCAAGGATCATCAGGATACGTAATGAAGGTGAATGCTCGCGCCACCGGTCGAACCGCGTTGGCGCTTTTGATTTTCTGCTCGGTGGCCGGGGCTCGTGATCTCGATCAGGATGAAGCCCTGCGCCTGCGCCAGCAGGGGGTGATTCTGCCGCTGGAGCAAGTGCTGCATAACGCGCTGGATCGCTACCCCGGTGCGAAACTGCTGGAAGTCGAGCTGGAAGAAAAGCACGACGTCTACATTTACGAAGTCGAGTTGCTGACCGTCGACGGGGTGACCCGCGAACTCCATCTCGAAGCCGCCACCGGCCGCCTGCTAAAAGACAAGGAAGATTGATCGATGCGTTTGCTTCTGGTGGAAGACCACGTCCCCCTGGCCGATGAGCTGATCACCGGCCTGCAACGCCAGGGTTATGCCGTGGACTGGCTGGCGGATGGTCGCGATGCGGTCTATCAGGGCCGCAGCGAACCGTACGACCTGATCGTTCTCGACCTCGGCCTGCCGGGCGTGCCGGGTCTTGAAGTGCTGGCGCAATGGCGTGCCGGCGGGCTGGCGACGCCGGTGCTGATCCTCACGGCCCGCGACTCTTGGGCCGAGCGCATCGAGGGCCTGAAGGCCGGTGCCGATGATTACCTGACTAAACCCTTTCACCCGGAAGAACTGTATTTGCGCATCCAGTCGCTGCTGCGCCGCTCCAAGGGGCAGGCCAACCAGCCGACGCTCAAGGCCGCAGGGCTGCACCTGGATGAGGGCCGCCAGTGTGTCGTGCGTGACGGTGCCGACATTCAACTGACCGCCGCCGAATTCCGCCTGCTGCGCTACTTCATGCTGCACCCGGAGCAGATTCTTTCCAAAAGCCACCTCGCCGAACACCTCTACGACGGCGAGACCGAGCGCGACTCCAACGTCCTCGAAGTCCACGTCAATCACCTGCGGCGCAAGCTCGGCAAAAGCGTGATCGAAACCCGTCGCGGCCAGGGTTATCTGTTCGGCGGACAGGCTTCGTGAGATCGATCCAGCGCCGCTTGAGTCTTGGCCTGATCAGCGTGATGGTGGTTGTCGGCGTGGTGCTGGCGCAAACCAGTTTGTGGCTGTTCGAAGTGGGTTTGCAGCGTTACCTCGAAGCCGGTCTGCGCAATGACAGCGAGAGCCTGTTGGTGGCGCTGGTCCGTGGCCCGCAAGGCTTGCAACTGGATGAGCGACATCTGTCGCCGGCCTACCAACGGCCGTTTTCCGGCCATTATTTCCGCATCGACTTTGCCGACAGTCACTGGCGTTCACGCTCGCTGTGGGATCAGGACCTGCCGCTGCTGCCGGAGCCCGGTCTGCACAGCAATCTGCAACTGGGGCCGGACGGGCAGCAACTGCTGGTGCTGCGCTCGGATTACCGACGGCTCGGCCAGTCGATCTCGATCAGCGTGGCCCAGGATTACACCCCGGTGCGCGAGAGCTTCCAGCGCATGCGTCAGATCGGTCTGGGCCTTGGGCTGGCCGGGTTGCTGCTGATCCTGATTCTGCAACGATTGACCGTGCACCGCGCCTTGCGTCCACTGGAAAAGGCTCGCGAACAGATCGCCCAGTTACAGCAAGGCCAGCGCTCACAACTCGATGAGCAAGTGCCGGCAGAACTGGAACCGCTGGTGGCGCAGATCAACCATCTGCTGGCGCACACCGAAGACAGCCTCAAGCGTTCGCGCAATGCCCTGGGCAATCTGGGGCACGCACTGAAAACCCCGCTGGCGGTGCTGCTGAGCCTGGCCTCGAACGAAAAACTCGATGCCCATCCCGAGCTGCGCAAGATCCTCAAGGAACAACTGGAACAGGTTCAGCAACGCCTGAACCGCGAGCTCAACCGTGCGCGGCTGTCCGGCGATGCGCTGCCGGGCGCGCTGTTCGATTGCGATGCGGAGCTGCCGGGGCTGCTGGCGACGTTGAACATGATCCACGGCGAACACCTTTCGTTGAGTTACGTTGCCCCCTCGGGACTGCAACTGCCGTGGGATCGTGAAGACCTGCTGGAACTGCTCGGCAACCTGCTGGACAACGCCTGTAAATGGGCGGACGCCGAGGTGCGGCTGAGCGTGGTCGAGACGGCTGAAGGTTTTGTGTTGAGCGTGGAAGATGACGGGCCGGGAATTCCCGAGGCACAGCGCGATCAGGTGTTCAGTCGGGGCACGCGGCTGGATGAACAGACCCATGGGCATGGGTTGGGGCTGGGGATTGTGCGGGATATTGTCGAGACGTGGGGCGGGGTTTTGTTGCTTGGCGAAAGTGAGTGGGGCGGGTTGCAGGTGGAGATTCAGTTGCCCCGGCGGTGAATCCGCTCCCCACAGGGATCTGTGGGGAGCGGGTTTGAAGGTCAAACCCGGAACTGATCCATCAGACTCTGCTGCTGATTCGCCAGGCTATTGAGCGACTGACTCACCCGCGCCGACTCATTCGCCTGCCCCGACAGCGACTCCGTCACATCACGAATGGTCGCCACGTTGTTGTTGATCTCCTCGGCTACCGCGCTCTGTTCTTCAGCGGCGCTGGCGATCTGCAGGTTCATGTCGCTGATCACCGTCACCGCATCGCCGATCTGGCGCAGCGCCGTTACGGCCTGGCCGACCTGTTCGACACTGCCCTGGGCCTGACGATGGCTGTTGCCCATCGAGCCGACCACATCCTGGGTGCCGTTCTGCAATTGCTCGATGACCTGGCGGGTTTCTTCCACCGACTCCTGAGTGCGGCGGGCGAGGTTGCGCACTTCGTCGGCCACCACCGCAAAGCCACGTCCGGCTTCGCCGGCGCGAGCGGCTTCAATGGCGGCGTTGAGGGCCAGCAGGTTGGTCTGCTCGGCGATGGCGCGGATGGTCTCCAGCACCGTACCGATCTTCTCGCTGTTGGCGGCCAGGCCTTCGACCTGAACCATGGCGGCGCTCATGTCGGCGGCCAGGGTGTCGATGCTGGCGGTGGTGCGGTCGATCACGGTCAGGCCCTGACGCGTGGCGCGGTCAGCATCCTTGGCCGCTTCGGCGGCTTGCGCGGCGCTGCGGGCCACGTCCTGGGCGGTGGCGCTCATTTCGTGGGACGCGGTGGCGACCTGATCGACCTGACGGTATTGCTGCTCCATGCCGGCGCTGGTCTGGGTCGCAATGGCCGAAGACTGGTCGGCGGTGTTGCGCGCGTCCTGCACCGAACGTTTTACCTCGGCGATGATCGGTTGCAGCTTGTCGAGGAAGCGGTTGAACCAGCCGGCCAGTTGGCCGAGTTCGTCTTTCTTGTCATAGGCCAGACGACGGGTCAGGTCGCCTTCGCCGCTGGCGATGTCTTCCAGCATGTGCGCCACGCCGAGAATCGGTTTGGTCACGCTGCGTGCCATCAGCCACACCAGCAGCAGGCCGAGCAGTGCCGCCAGAACGCCGAGGCTCAGTTCGATCAGGGTGCCCGAGGTGTTGCTGGCATCCAGTTGCTGCTTGAGCGCTTCGGCGCGACTCACCAACACTTTCTCCGGCACATCGAGCAGCACGCCCCACGACGGACCACCGGGAATCGGCTGGAACGGCGAGAGCACTTTCAACTGCGCATTGCTGTGCAGGCTGCTGACGGTTTTGCTCGAGGCCAGCAGACGCAGCAGTTCGGCACCACTGGTGGTGTCCACGGCATCCAGGCGCTGGCTGAGTTTGTTGGCGTCCGGGCTGTAACCGGCGAGCAGGCCGGCGGGGCTGATGATGCTCACGGCGGTCTGGCCGTCATAGAGCTTTTTACTGGCACCCTGGCTGATCGCTTGCAGGCTGTTGAGGTTGATGTCCACCGACAGCGAGGCGATGACTTTACCGTTGACCATCAGCGGGAACACGATGCTGGTCATCAGCACCTTTTGCCCGTCGATCACGTAGAAATACGGTTCGATCACGCACGGCTTGAGCGTGGTGCGCGGGCAGGTGAACCAGGCGTTGGCAGCCTGGCCGCTGGGGCCGGTGCTGGTGTCGGCCATGTCGCTTTCCGGCAGCGCCATCGAGGTCACTTTGCCAGGCGTCGGTTGCGACCAGTACAGGGCGAAGCGGCCCTTGTCGTTGCTGCCTAATTCACTTTGTCCGGCGAACAGCTCGTCCTTGCCGTCCAGCGCATTGGCTTCGAACACCAGCGACAGGCCGAGCAGCTCCGGGTTGGCCTGCAGTGCGGATTTCACCTGGCGGGTCATGTCTTCGCGCAGGTCGAAGGCATCGAGGAAGCGCTTCTCGGCCTGTTCGCGCAGGAACAGAACCTGACGAGAGAAACCGTGGCCATATTGATAGGCGTCCATGAACTGTTGGCGAATGCCCGCGGCCTGAACTTCGCCCTGGGATTCGATGCGCGCCTGGGCCGATTCGGTGAGCATCTCCATGCTGGAGGCTTTGACCAGTTCGGAACTGTGCTCCATGCGATACAGCGAAAGACCCACCAACAGGGTCACGATACCGGCCAGGCAGAGGCCGGCGAGCAGGGTGATTTTCCATTGGATGGAAAGTTGTCTGAGCGACATGGAGACGTCCTTATTCGATAAATATCTGAGACTTTGCACTGTAACGGCCGCGTTTCGACTTTCTTTATGGCGCAAACGCAATAGGGCGAATTGACGCACTTTATGGCCGATATGCCGTTGTCGCCGGTTTGATCATGGAAAGTTACACAGTGTCGCGACCGGTCGCTTTGACACTGCGCCCGCTCTGCGGCACAGTGCGCGCCCTTCTAATAAGACCCTCTATGCAAATCCGCTGGCGACCTTCGTGGCTTGCCGGCCGGACTCATCCTGTCTGGCGGTGAATGGCTTTACCGTCGTGTTTTTGAGGTAGTGAAATGAATGCAGTGATTGCTGCGGTCGGCGTCATGCTGATCCTCAGCCTGTCCCGGGTGCATGTGGTGATCGCGTTGATCGTCGGTGCGCTGGTCGGTGGCCTGACCGGCGGCCTGGGCATCGACGCCACGCTCAAGGCCTTCAACAGTGGCCTGGGCGGCGGGGCGACGGTGGCGTTGTCCTACGCGTTGCTCGGCGCTTTCGCCGTGGCGATTGCCAAGTCCGGCCTGGCCCATGCGCTGGCCGACAAGGCCCTGGCAATGGTCGATCGTCAGCACGCATCCGGTGGCGGCAGCGTCAAATGGCTGCTGATCGGCCTGCTGTGGGTGGTGGCGATCGCTTCGCAGAACATCCTGCCGATCCACATTGCGTTCATTCCATTGCTGGTGCCGCCGCTTCTATATGTATTGACCAAGCTGCAACTGGATCGCCGGCTGATCGCCTGCGTCATGACCTTCGGTCTGATCACGCCGTACATGGTGTTTCCGGTGGGTTTCGGCAACATCTTCCTCAACCAGATCCTGCTGGCCAACGTCAGCAAGGCTGGCGTCGACATCAGCCAGGTCAACGTCATGCATGCGATGGCCATTCCGGCGGCGGGCATGGTGTTCGGTCTGTTGATGGCGGTGTTCTTCAGCTACCGCAAAAAGCGTGTCTACGATCTGGAGAAGATCGAACAGGTTGAACAGGTCAGCGTCGCCTACAACCCGATGACCATTGGCATTGCCGGTCTGGCCATCGCTGCAGCCTTCATTATCCAACTGCTGCTGGACTCGATGATTATCGGGGCACTGGCCGGGTTCCTGATCTTCTCGGCGTCGGGCATCGTCAAGTGGCGCGAGACTGACGGCCTGTTCACCGAAGGCATGAAGATGATGGCGATGATCGGTTTCATCATGATCGCCGCCTCGGGTTTTGCCGAAGTGCTGAAGGCCACCGGCGAGGTGCGCACGCTGGTCGAAAGCGCGGCGGCGCAGATCGATCACAGCAAGGCCATTGGCGCGCTGCTGATGCTGCTGGTGGGGCTGATGGTGACCATCGGTATCGGTTCGTCCTTCTCCACGGTGCCGATCCTCGCGGCGATTTTCGTGCCGCTGTGCGTGCAGCTGGGTTTCAGCCCGATGGCGATCGTCTGCATCGTCGGCACTGCCGGGGCCCTGGGTGACACCGGCTCGCCGGCCTCGGACTCGACCCTCGGCCCGACCTCCGGCCTGAACATCGACGGCCAGCATCACCACATCTGGGACACCGTGGTGCCGACCTTCCTGCACTACAACCTGCCGTTGCTGGCGGCCGGCTGGATGGCCGCAATGGTCTTGTAACACCCCAAACCGGATCGTTACTGCTCAGAACGTGGTAACGATCTGGTTAGACCTCAGCTCAACTTTTGCTTTCGCGTGCCGTTAACGCCTTTAACCACGCCAATAAAACCAAAAGAGTGAGCCCCCATGCGCCTGAGTCTCAAGGCTAAAGTCCTGTCCCTTGCCGTCCTCCCGGTCTTGCTCTTTGCGCTGGTGATCAGCCTGACCACGCTGTTCATTCTCCAGGAACAGGCGCACAAGGAAGTCGAACAGACCCGAGAACGCCTGCTCGGCGACGCCAAGGCCACTCTGGCCAGTTATGTCGCGGTGGCCATGACCACCATCAAACCGCTGTACGACGCTGCCGCCCCCGGTGACACCGACGCACGGGCGCAGGTGATCAAGCTGCTCTCGGGCATCAAGTACGGCAAGGACGGCTACTTCTTCGGCTACGATTCCGAGACCGTGCGCCTGTTCAAGTCCACCGATCCCGAAGGCGTGGGCAAAAGCTTCAAGGACAACCGCGACCCGAACGGCGTCTACGTCAACCGCGACCTGGTGAAAGTGGCGAAAGACGGTACTCACTACCTGCAATACAGCTCGCCGCTGCCGGGAAATGCGCAGGTGTTGGTGCCGAAACTCGGCTACACCGAATACCTGGCGAAGTGGGACATGGCGGTCGGTACATCGGTCAACCTCGACGGCATCGAGGCGCAAGTGGCGCTGGTCCAGGCTCAGGTTCAGGAGCGTATGGAAGGTGTGGTGCTGAGCATCGTCGGCGTGGCGGTGGTCGTGTTGCTGGTGATCGCGGTGGCGGGACTGGTGCTGGCCAATACCATTCTGCGGCCGCTGAACCTGATGAAAGCCAACCTCGATGACATCGCAGCAGGCGAGGGCGACCTGACCCGGCGCCTGACCATCACCAGTCAGGACGAACTCGGCGAACTGGCCGGCTCGTTCAACCGCTTCGTCGATAAGATCCACGGCTTGGTGCGGCAGATCACCGAGATGACCACACAACTGACCGGGCTGGTGACGCAAGTCTCGGATCAGGCCCAGCGTTCCGATCAGGCCATGGAGCGTCAGCGTCACGAAACCGATCAGGTGGCCACGGCGATCAACGAAATGTCCGCCGCCGCGCAAGAAGTCGCCAAGAGCGCACAGAACGCCGCCGTCGCCGCGCAGCAGACCGACGAAGAAGGTCAGAGCGCCAAACGCGTGGTGGCCGGCAGCATCAAGCAGATTCATGCGCTGGTGGACGACATCCGCAGCAGCGGCGTGTCCCTCGACAGCCTGCAGCAGGACGTGTCGTCGATTGTCGGCGTGCTCGGGGTGATTCGCTCGATTGCCGAGCAGACCAACCTCCTGGCGCTCAACGCCGCGATCGAAGCGGCCCGGGCCGGCGAGGCCGGGCGCGGATTTGCGGTGGTGGCGGACGAGGTGCGGGCGCTGGCGTCGCGCACGCAGATCAGCACGCAGGAAATTCAGGGCATGATCGACCGTTTGCAGGCGGGTACGCAGTCGGCGGTCGAGGCGATGCGCCGTTCCAGCGAGGCGGGTGACGGTACCTCGGCTCAGGCCAATCAGGCGGGGGCGTCGCTGGATGCCATGGCGGATCTGATTGCGACCATCAACTCGATGAATGCGCAGATCGCCAGTGCCGCTGAAGAGCAGACGGCCGTGGCGGAAGAGATCAACCGCAGCGTGCACCAGATTGCGGTGGCGGTGGACAACGTGGCGGATGAGACACAGTTGGGGGCGCAGACTTCGCGCAGTCTGGCGGATTTGGGGCAGCGGTTGGGCAAGCTGGTCGGGCAGTTCCGGATCTGATGCCGTTGCCGGGGCGGACCGTCAGGGTCTGTCCCAATACGGCACCTCACCGAAACACTCGATAAAGAAATCAATCACCGTCCGCACCTTAACCGACAACCGTCGACTCCCCGGCCACAGCACCGCAATCTGCTGCGGCTCGACACTGTTCGACACCTGATACCCCCCCAGCACCGGCACCAGCGTGCCCCCACGCACCGCCTCGCCAATCAGCCATGACGGAAACATCACCAGCCCCAGCCCCTGTTCGGCGGCCTGGGTCAGGGTGTCCGCATGATTGCCGGTAATCGGGCCTTTGACCGAGTACGGCGTCCACTCGCCCTGATCCTGCCGGAAAAACCAGCGCTGCTGACCGGTCGCACCCTTGTAGGCCAGACATTGATGGCGGGCGAGGTCTTCGGGATGCTGCGGCGTGCCGAAACGTTTGAGATAGGCCGGACTGGCCGCGACCTGAAAGCGGTGCGGCGCGAGGATCCGTGCCTGCATGCTCGAGTCGTGCAACGGGCCGATGCGGAACAGCAGGTCGGCGCCTTCCTGCAGCGGGTCGATGTAGTGGTCGGTCTGCTGGATATCCAGTTGCAGCTTTGGATAGCGCTCACACAAGCGGCCCAGCCATGGCGTCAGATGGCGCTGGCCGAAGACCACCGGGGCGTTGATCCGTACCAGCCCGGTGGGCTCGCTTTGCTGTTCCTGCAACGCCTGTTCGGCTTCCTCCAGCTGTACCAGCACCAGCCGCGCGTGGTGGCCGAGCATGCGCCCGGCTTCGGTCGGCGTGACCGCGCGGGTGTGGCGGTAGAGCAGTTGCTGGTTCAGCGCCTGTTCCATCAACTGGATCTGTCGGGAAATCGAGGAGGGCGCCACGCCTTCGCGGCGGGCGACTTCGGAAAAACTGCCGTGGTCGAGCACCGCCACAAACAGCCTTAGCGCCTTGAATCCCAGTTCGTTGAGCCCGTGCATCGTCGATCCTGCTGTGCGAGTTGCGCAAAAGTGTTGTCAGGATGCTCCCATTTATCGCACAGCTGAGCCAGCCGATAATCCGCGCCATCGTTTCCTTCAGAGGTTTTTCAGATGCAGTCGTTTGAAGAAGTGAGTGCCGCGCCGGCTCCGGTCGCCCGGCCGGGTTTGCGCTTGTTGCTGTTGCCGCTGGTGATTCTGGCCGGCATGGGGTTGTCGGTGGAGGCCGGGTTGCTGGGGCCGCTGGGTGAGCAGGTCGGGCATCTGTGGGCGACCTTGAGCATCTTCGGGGTGGGGTCGGCGATTCTGTTTTTGCTGTTGCTGTTTGCGGGGCCGCAGAAGGGACCGGCGCTGACCGATCTGCCGCGCTGGCAGTTGATCGGCGGGTTTCTGGGGCCGATGTATGTGGTGGTGCTAACCCTGGCGACGCCGCATATCGGGATTGCGATGACCATGATTGCGATTCTGTCGGGGCAGGTGGGCAAGAGCGTGCTGATTGACCATTTCGGCTGGTTCGGGGCTACGCGCAAGAAGGTCAACGGCGAGCGCTGGCTGGCGTTGGGGTTGATTGTGGCGGCACTGATTTTGATTGCGCGGGGTTGATGAGATGAGTCTGGTGATTTTGTTGGCGGTGGTGGTGTTGGCCGGTGCGGTGTTGAGTGTGCAGGCGGCGATCAATGGGCGATTGGGGGAGACCGTTGGTGTTCTGCGCAGTAGCCTGCTGACGTTTGTGGTTGGCGCGGTGAGTACGGGGCTGCTGATCCTGTTCTTCGAACCGGCCCATGCGGTCAGCCTGCTGGACGTGCCGAAGTGGCAGTTGAGTGGGGCTTTGTTTGGGGTGGTTTATATGATGGTCATGGTTGGTGCGATGCCGCGCGTTGGTACGGCCGTGGCCACGGTGGCGGTTATTGTCGGGCAGCTTGGAATGGGGATGCTGATCGATAATTTTGGGTGGTTGGGGAATCCGGCTATTGAGCTGTCTTCGAGCCGGGTTTTGGCGATGGGGTGTTTGGGGTTGGCGTTGGTATTCATGTATCGCAGTAGTGTTCGGCAGGCTGTTTGAACGTGGCGGCCTTTGGGCCGACCAGGTTCCCGGGTTATTGGGTACATATCCGTTTCTTCGGGTGCTGGCGCTGGCGGTTTCGCTCTTACAGCGAGTCACTTTGGCAAACGCCCCAAAGTAACCAAAGGTCTTGGGCCCTGACGTACGGCCCTCGCTGTGGCTCGGGTTCCTTCGCTCCGGGATTGATCCGGGGGCATCGCCTACGGTTTGCTTCGCTGCACCTCCTCTCGATGCATGCGGCTGCGCCGCACGGTCGCTGCGCTCCCACCCCCGGATCAATCCCTCCACTCAGCCTGCCGACGGGCCTTGAGATCAAAAGCTTTGCTCGAGCTAACGCTCATCGTGGTGAGTGGTAAGTGGTGGGGGAGTGGGTGGTTTGGTTGTTGGGTTGTCTGGTGGTTTTCACCTTCTACACTGGTAGCACGGCTTGTTCCTTCAGCCTCAGACAACCACCATCAAAGGAGTCTGTTCCATGGCCGATAGAAAATGCGATTGCCCGGGATGTAGCTGCAAGATCAAGGAAGGCGAGCATTCCTACGTGGCGCACGGCAAGCACTATTGCTGTGAGGCCTGCGCTCATCATCACAAGGGCGGTGAAGAGTGTTCCGGCAAGGGTTGCCATTGCGCGCACCCGAAATAACGGGCTGCATGAAAAAGTGGAGCCTAGTCAGGCTCCACTTGCAGTTTCAGGCTGTCGTCGTCCAGGCGTTCGGTGTGGCGGACGGTGCCTTGCAGGCGTCGGCCTTCGACCCGGACGTCGACGGTTGTGGCCTGTTCAAGGTCTTCCGGTTGCGGGGCCGGGACGCGCAGGGCGAAGCAGTAGGGATCGTTTTCGACGGGTTCCAGGCCAACCGGGCAGTCGATGCTTCGGGTGACCCGGCCGGTTGCGGTGTCCAGGCTGTAGTCCAGATGCGCCGGGCTGCTGATGGTTGTCATGTGTGTTCCCCCGAAAGAGTCCCCGCCTGCGCGCAAGCTTAGCTTGCCGGTCGCCACGTGACGTTTTCCACGCCGAATTTTTCTGCCATCGGCTTGCTGGTCTTTTGCACTTTCTCCCGGCCGAAGCGCGGGATGCGGCCCACCCCGGCGTCGCAGCTTGCCCAGTGCCACGCCTCGGTGTTGTCCATTTTGTCCGAGCGGATAATGAACGACTTTGGCGTGCCGTGAAGGGTGTAATCGATGACGTACAGTTTTGCGTTGTTCATAAAGCCGTTCTTCCTCCCTGTGGTAATAGAAGGATCGCTGCGCACCGGGAAAATTCACTCGGATTGTCCGACGGTATCTATCAATGGCGATTGACCGGGCGCACTGGTTACCATGGCGCCTTCGCCAACTCTGATGAATGTTCGCCATGGCCCTCGCCGCGCCCCCCGATCTGAGTGATACCGATGTGCCGGTGCAGCCGCTGGCGCGCACCTATCCGCGCGGGTTGTTCATCGAGCCGCACGAGCATGTCTGGGGGCAGTTGCTGTATGCGATGAGTGGCGTGATGTGGGTCGAGACCCCGCACGAGGCGCTGGTGGTGCCGCCGCAGCGGGCGGTGTGGTTGCCGCCGGGGGTGCCCCACGGGATTCGGGTGGTGTCGGACTTGCAGATGCGCAATATCTACCTGCGCCCGGCGCTGGCGGCAACGCTGGATCAGACGGTGCAGGTGATCGAGGTCGGCGGTCTGTTGCGTGAGTTGATCGTCGGATTGGTGGAGCAGGGCGACAGTGGTGATGCCGAATACTACGAAGCGCTGGTCGGGCTGGCGCTGCTGGAGCTGAAACGCGCAAGGCGTTCACAGTTGAAGATCCCGCTGCCGGACGACGCCGACCGGCGGCTGATGAGCCTGTGTCAGGCGGTGATGGCCGCGCCATCGCTGGACATTCCTTTCGAGCAACATGCCGAAAACGCCGGGGCCAGCGTGCGCACTCTGGCGCGGTTGTTCAAGGAAGGTCTGGGCATGGGCTTCGCCGAGTGGCGGCGGCAGGTGCAACTGGCGACGGCGGTTGCCGAGTTGATTCAGGGCGTGCCGGTCAGCGCGATTGCCCGGGAGCTGGGTTATTCGCCGAGCAGTTTCAGCGACATGTTCCGTCGTGAGCTGGGCGTGGCGCCTTCGCAGTTCGGTGCCGGGCAGCTTTCAGGCTGATTTGGCCGAAATTCAGAAGTCCTTGGCCGGTGCTTTCGCACAGCCTTCCCTAGACTTTGCCCATTCCCTTTATGTGGCGGAGTGATCCCATGAACTACCTGATTTCCCTGGGCATCGGTCTGGGCGTCGGTCTGTTGTATGGCGCGCTGGATTTCCGTTCCCCGGCGCCACCGGCCATCGCGCTGGTCGGCCTGTTGGGCATGCTGGCGGGCGAGCAGTTGTGGCCGCTGGGCCGGCAACTGGTCAGCGGCTGGTTGTCCTGAATTTCCCTTTTTCATTCGGTGGATGAACTCATGAAAGCACTGCAATTCGATAAAACCGGAGACCTGTCTTCCCTGCGCTTCGTCGAGGTTCCGACGCCTGTATCGGGGGCCGACGAGGTGCTGGTACAGATCAAGGCTGCCGGCCTCAATCCCAGCGACGTGAAGAATGTGCTCGGGCGTTTCCCGTACACCACGCTGCCGCGCATTCCCGGTCGGGACTTTGCCGGGGTGGTGGTCGAAGGGCCGCAGGCGTTGATCGGTCAGGAAGTCTGGGGCACCGGGCGCGAACTGGGCTTTTTTGCCGATGGCTCCCATGCGCAGTTCGTCAAACTGCCGGCCAATGGCGTGGCGCACAAACCTTCGCACCTGAGTTTCACCCAGGCCGCCAGCCTCGGCGTGCCTTACACCACGGCGTGGGATGCGCTGGAGCGCAGTCTGGTGAATGCCGAAACCCGTTTGCTGGTGATCGGCGGCGGGGCGGTGGCGACGGCGGCACTGGCGCTGGCCAAGGTGCGTGGTGCGCAGTTGCTGGCGGCGGCGCGGCGGCCGGAGCAGGTCAAGGATTTGCAGGCGCAGGGTTATCAGACGATCCAGCTGGACAAGCCTGAAGAACTCGGCGCTCAGGTCAACGCGGTATACCGCGGCGGTGCCGATGTAATCTTCGACACCACCGGGTTCTGGCTGCCGGCTTCGGTTTCCGCATTGGCGCCGTTCGGGCGTATTGCGATCATCGCTGCGCCGGTGGACGGTCATGTGCAACTGCCGGCGTTGGCCCTGTATCGCAAGGGTGGCTCCGTGGTCGGCATCAACTCGTTGCTGTACGGCGTTGAAGCCTGTGCGGCGATGCTCGAGCAGTTCGGCCGGTTCTTCGACGAAGACTTGCTGCCATTGCCGCAAGGACTGGTCGAAGCACCGTTGGCCGAAGCGCTGGCGCGCTATGCCGATGTGAATCAGGGCAGCGGCGACAAGGTCATCCTGATGCCTTGATGCTTATGCGTCCGGCACGCCGTGCTCCCACGCCGACCAGTGCTTCAGGATGTCCTGCACCAGCGGATTCCCCGTGCGGTAGAGGTTTTCCAAGGCTGGCACAAATCCGCCCTGATCGGCGTACTTGAGCAGGTTGTCCACTTCGCTGCCGCCCGGCGCCGGGCGGTCGAAGTCAGAGCCGGCGCGCACCACGGCCAGGCGCTGTACGTCCACCAGACCTTCGCGGCTGGCGCGCAGCAGAGCTTCGTAGGTGGAGTTGTCTTCCTGTTGGGTGGTGCAGTATTCACCCTTGTTGTCGGTCAGCAATTTGGTCCAGACCTCGGCGCGTTCGCTCAGGCGCGTGCCGGAAAACCAGGTGTTGCCCGCCAGCGTGTCGCAGCGGGTGACCACTGGCGGCTGATTGGCCGGTGCTGCCGGGTATTTCAGGCGCCACGCGGCCGATTCCTTGCTCTCGCTCAGTTCGACCTTGTGGCTCAGGGCGAAGGCCTTGGCCTGCAGTTTCGGGTTGAGTTCGAAGACCTCGGTCTTGTAGTCCAGCGGCGGTTTTTCGTTCGGGCCTTTGGTGTTGATGCCGAGGTAACCGGTCGGCCAGCTCGACGGCGCATCGCGTGAATCCAGTTCCCACTGGGTGCCGAACTCCACCAGATAATGTGCCCAGGCGGCGGTGCCGATGGTCCCGTGTTTCGGGCTGATGCCGGCAATTCCGGCGATCAGGAAGTAGCTTTTGCGCAGGTCGAATTTCGGCGACAGGGCCAGTGCCAGGGTCGAGGCAGCGGCATTGGTCTGGCCCATGCCGGTGGTCATCAGGCACACCTGCTGCGTGTTGCAGCGGATGGTCGGGTACTCGGCCGACAGGCCCGGCACGCGGATTTCCTGTTTGAGTTCGAGGCGCTCGATCCAGTTTTGCGCCTCCGGGGCGAACATGGTGATCAGCACCACTTTCGGCTGAATCGGTGCCTCGGCCGCCCAGGCGGTGGAGGAGAGCAGGGCCGCAGCGGCCAGAGATACACGCGTCATTGCTTTCATGATGGCTCCTGGATTCAGAACTGATAACCGATGCCGGCGTAGTAACCCCAGCCGTTGGAACGTGCGCGGAAGTTGCCGTCGCCGAAGTTCAGCTCGCTGCCGTCCTCCCAGTTGCCGCCGTTGTGGAAGTAACGGCCGACCAGGGTGAAACGCAGGTGGGTGAACGAGTACAGCAACACGTTGGTCGCCACCGTGGCATTGGCGGTGCGCGCCGGGTTGTCCTTGTGCAGATCCGAGCCGAAGTCGAAGTTGGTGAAACCAATGTAGGTCAGCGAGGCACCGTTGCTGAATTTGTCGATCGGCACGATGTACTTGAGCTGCGCGCGGTAGCCGTCCCACGAATATTCATTGCTGGCGCCGTAGTTTTCCCACTGGTAGCGCCCGTACAGGTTGGCCGAAAGGTTGACCCGCGAGTGGGTGTCGATGTCGGTGCCGAAACCGCTGTACAGCGTGTTGGCGCGGTTTTCCTTGCGGCTGCCGTGGTCGTAGATCCAGTCGAACGCCACGTACCATTCCTTGAACGGCCCGATGGCCAGGCTGCGGCCGGCGAGGTAGTCGATGGAGATGCGCGGTTCGTGCTCCATGAACACCGGCGAGCCGTGATCCCACACGCCTTTGTCGTGGCTGTTGCCGATGTTGAAGATCTTCGGAATGTCGATGTAGCCGTACAGCTCGAACGGCCCTTTGCGCCCGAAGTATTCGTATTCCAGGTAAATATCGTCGGCCGGTTGCGGCCCGAAGCTGATGTCCTTGCTGCCGATCAGCATCAGGTCCTGGTTGTACCAGTCCGACAGGTACGCGCCTTTTTTCGGTGGGCTGGCTTCGGGGCTGAGGGCTTCGCCCTGGGCGGATTCTTCGGGCAAGGCAGGTTGCGCCAGCGCCGTGTGGCTGAGAACTCCGGTAACGCCGGCCAGTAGCAGGGAAACAGCAAACGGTCGCGCACCACGACGGCGGCGGCAGGAAGAAGCGTGCATTCAAAGTCCTTTTTGCGGATCAGGGCCCGGTTTTCGGGGCTGTACGGTTTTGTTACGAAAATGCGGTCAACAACGACTCGCAAACGTTTGCACAAGCCGTACCAATTTTCGCAATACCCTGAAAAATCGATCAATTCGGTGGTTTATCTGGCGCCTCGGTCAGGTGTAGGCCTGGCCCGTATCAAGCACCTCAAGACCTTGTTCAGAACGGCTGGAAGTATCACCGCAGCGCCTTATCGCACAAAAGTATTAACACTATTTAATCAATGCCCCATCGCAGGGCATCAACTAGCGTGTGTCTGGAATAGACGGTTTATCTGATGACCGTCATACGCTTGATACGCGTGTTGGATCTTGCCGCCTTCGCACGCCTTCAAGGATGAAATTGGCCACGAAAGGAGTAACCCGTGGAAGCAAGGTTTGGTGTCGCCCTCGTTTCGCGCTTTTCCCCACTTTCCCTTGCAGTGCACCTGAGCGTCGCCGGACTTCTGTTCGGCGGGGTCAGCGAGCAGGCGTTCGCCACCTGCTCGGCCGCGGGCTCGACGATCACCTGTTCGGGTGTTCCGACGTTGCCGCTGTTTCTCAATGACTACAGC
Source organism: Pseudomonas sp. MWU12-3088 (assembly GCF_023242405.1). Lineage (NCBI taxonomy): Bacteria > Pseudomonadati > Pseudomonadota > Gammaproteobacteria > Pseudomonadales > Pseudomonadaceae > Pseudomonas > Pseudomonas sp. MWU12-3088. Next base: position 213,361 of record NZ_JALJEA010000006.1, on the reverse strand, counting down.
AGCGCCAGCAGCGGCGTGACGGTCAACGTCACCAACGGCGCGCAGATGAACTCCACCCTCGGCGGCAAGGTGATCAACCTGACCGGGGCCAACATCAACCTGAACAACTCCGGCACCATCGACCCGGCCTTGCTCGGCCTGGTTTCGATTCTCAGTGGCGGTGCGTTCATCGGCACCGGCGCGACCAGCACGGTGAGCATCGCCAACAACACAACCGGGATCATTCGCGGCACCGGCATGTTGCTCGGCCTCAACCTGACCAGCATCGACGGTCTGGGGATTGCCGTGAACAACTCGGTGTCGGGCACGACGACCATCACCAACGACGGCACCATCACCTCCACCGGATTGTCGGTCGGCGGAATCACCCTGGCCGATACGCCGGTGGTCGGGGTGTATGGCGGTTCGCAGGTCAATATGACCAACAGCGCCAGCGGCACGATCAACGGCCGGATGGCGTTCGAAACGTCAGTGGCGGGCAACACCTTCACCAACGCCGGTAACATCACCGGCGGTTTGTCGATGGGGGCGGGCAGCACCAACACCTTCTACGCGATCACCGGTTCGAGCGTTAACGTCGGTGACGGCGTGCAAGTCTCCGTGGGCCTTGGAGGCCTGATCGGCGTCAACCTGACCTTCGCCCCGACCGGCACGATCGATGGCGGCGCGGCGGGGACCAACACGCTGATCCTGCAAAACCCGATCGGCCTCGGCGGCGGCACCACCGGGACCGGCACGGCGTCCAGCGCGGTCTATGTCAACTTCAACAACCTGACCCTCAACAGCGGCACCTGGACCTTGCAGGGACCCCTGGTCAGCGGTGCGACCACCCTCAATGGCGGTGTCGCGCAGTTCAACGACAACGGCGCGTTCGGCAGCGGTGTGCTGACATCCAACGGCGGGATTCTTCAGGCCAGCAACGCCGGTTTGATCCTGGCCAACCAGATCAATCTGGGCGCGGGCGGCCTGACCCTGCAGGGCATCAACGGCACGACCCTGAACGGTGTGATCTCCGGCACCGGCGGCCTGACCAAGATCGGCAGCGGTCAGCTCAACCTCAACGGTATCAACACCTACACCGGCAACACCGTGCTCAACGGCGGTGTGGTGTTGGTGGGCAACAACCAGGCGTTCAGCACCGGCGGCATCACCGTCGGCGGCTCTTCAAGCATCTCGGCGACGGCGCCGATTTCGCTGGCCAACGCGATCACGCTCAACAGCACCCTGACCGCGACCGGCACCGGTGCGCTGACCCTGGGCGGAGTGATCAGCGGCGCCGCCAACCTGACCAAGACCGGCAGCGGCAGCCTGACCCTCAACGGCATCAACACCTACACCGGGATCACCAGCCTCAACGCCGGCACCCTGCGCGTCGGCAACAACAACGCCTTGGGCACCGGGGTGCTCAACACCAGCAACGGCACCAGCCTCGACAGCACCGGCAACGTGACCCTGGCCAACAACGTCGGCATCACCGGTGCGTTGAACGTGCTCGGCAGCAATGCCCTGACCCTGGCCGGCATCGTCTCCGGCACCGGCGCGATCACCAAGAGCGGCAGCGCCAGCCTGACCCTGACTGGCAACAACACTAACAGCGGCACCACCGCGCTCAACGGCGGCACGTTGTTCGTCGGCAGCAACACCGCCCTTGGCACCGGCGCATTGAACGCAGCGGCCGGCACCACGCTGGATGCAACCACAGCGGTGACCCTGGCCAACGCTGTGGCGCTGGCGGGCGGGCTGACCATCGGCGGCACTCAGGCGCTTGGCTTGAGTGGCGTCATCAGCGGCGCCGGCAGCCTGATCAAGGGCGGCACCGCGAACCTGACCCTCAGCGGCAACAACACGTTCTCCGGCGGTACGGCGCTGAACAACGGGACGCTGATCGTCGGCTCCAACACCGCGCTGGGTACCGGCGCGCTGACCACGGCGGCGGGCACCACCCTCGATGCCAGCACCACCGTGGCACTGAGCAACGCCGTCGCCCTCGGCGGCAACCTGAACATCGCCGGCAACGCCAACCTGACGCTTGGCGGCGTAGTCAGCGGCAGCGGCGGATTGACCAAGAACGGCGCGGCCAACCTGATTCTCAACGGCGCCAACACCTTCAGCGGCGGCACCACGCTGAACGCCGGCACCCTGACCATCGGCAACGCCGCCGCACTGGGCAGCGGCGCCCTGACCGTCGCCAATGCCGCGACTCTCGACAGCAACACCTCGGTCATCCTCAACAACAACGTCGCCCTCAACGGCAACCTGTCCATCGGCGGCAGCAACGGCCTGATTCTGGGCGGCGTGCTCAGCGGCGCCAGTCAGTTGATCAAGAACGGCACCGCCAACCTGACCCTCAACGGCGCCAACACCTTCACCGGTGGCACCGCACTCAACGCCGGCAGCCTGACCGTCGGCAACGGCGCGGCACTCGGCACCGGCACGCTGACAGTGGGCGGGGCGGGCGCAACGCTCAACAGCAGCGCCAACGTCACGCTGAACAACGCCATTGCGCTGAACTCCAACCTCACCGCCGGTGGCGCCAACCCGCTGACCCTCGGCGGCGTGATCAGCGGCGGCAGTAACCTGATCAAGACCGGCTCCTCAACCCTGACCTTGACCGGCAACAACACCTACACCGGTTCTACGTCGCTGAACGCCGGGACACTGATCGTCGGCTCCAATACCGCCCTCGGCACTGGCGTGCTCAACGCTGGCAACAACACCACGCTGGACGCCAGCACCGCTACGAGTCTGTCGAATAACGTCAACCTCGGCGGCAACGTGACCATCGGCGGCAGCAATGCGCTGACCCTCGCGGGCGTGGTCTCCGGTGTCGGCGGCCTGACCAAAAGCGGCCCCGCCGACCTGATTCTCAACGGCGCCAACACCTATTTCGGCAACACCGCACTCAACGTCGGCAAACTGATTGTCGGCAGCAACACCGCGCTCGGCAGCGGCGCATTGAACGCAGCGGCCGGCACCACGCTGGATACCAACACCGCCGTCACGCTGGGCAACCAGGTCAACCTGGCCGGCGCGATGAACATCGGCGGCAGCGCGGATCTGACCCTCACCGGGACCGTCGCCGGAGCAGGCAGCCTGGTGAAAAACGGCGCAGCCAATCTGAACCTCAATGGCACCAACACTTACGTCGGCGGCACCACGCTGAACGCCGGTACGGTGACCGCCGGCAACAGCTCGGCCCTCGGCACCGGCGCTTTGACCGTCGGTGGTGCAGCAACCCTCGACAGCAGTTCGCCGCTGGTCAGCCTGGCCAACGCGGTCGTGCTCAATGCGGCACTGAGCGTCGGCGGCACCCAGGACCTGACCCTCGGCGGTGTGATCAGTGGCGCCGGCCAGTTGATCAAGAACGGCGCGGCCAACCTGACCGTCAACGGCACCAACACCTACAGCGGTGGCAGCACGCTCAACGCGGGTACGCTGACACTGGGCTCGGCCGCTGCCTTGGGCAGTGGCGGCCTGACCGTCGGTGGCGCTTCGACGCTGGATACCAGCACCGGCATGAGCATCGGCAACAACATCACCCTCAACGCCGGCCTGACTCTGGCCGGCAGCAACACCCTGAACCTCAGCGGCGTGATCGATGGCGCCGGCAGCCTGACCAAGGACGGCTTCGGCGACCTGACGCTCAGCGGCAACAACACCTTCACCGGTGCGCTGAACATCGCCTCCGGCAGCGTCACCACCGTGAGCAGCGGGGCGCTGGGCAACACCTCCGGCGCCAACATCAGCGCCGGTGCCAATCTCTATCTCAACAGCAGCGCCAGCCTCAACGGGCTGAGCGGCAGTGGCAGTGTGCAGATCGCCGGCGGCAACACCCTGACCGTGGGCGGCGTGAACAGCACCAGCACCTTCGACGGCGACCTCGGTGGCAGCGGCGCCCTGACCAAAGTCGGTACCGGGACGCTGAACCTCACCGGCAGCAGCGGCATTACCGGCAATACCAATGTCAACGCCGGCACGCTGAATCTCACCGGATCGCTGGCCAGCACCCAGCTCAACGTCAACAACGGCGCCACGCTCACAGGTACCGGTTCGGCGCTTGGCTTCATCACTGTCAACAGCGGCGGTCATCTGGCGTTGTCCTCGGGCAATACCTTGTCCACCTCGTCGCTGATCCTTACGGCCAACAGTAATGTCGACGCGAGCCTCGCCACGCCATCGACTTCGTCGCTGATGAACATCGGCGGCAACCTGACTCTCGACGGTAATCTCAACGTCACCGATGCCGGCGGTTTCGGTGTTGGCGTCTATCGGCTGTTCAACTTCATCGGTGCACTGACCGACAACGGCCTGACCGTGGCCGGCGTGCCGGTAGGTTATGGCCTCGGCGACATTCTTGTGCAGACCCTCGGCAACCAGGTCAACCTGGTGGTGTCGGCGCCGAATACCAACCTGCGTTTCTGGGACGGCAGCCAGACAATCCCGAACGGCACGGTGGATGGCGGCACTGGCACCTGGGATGCCGGCGGCACCAACTGGACCAATTCCAACGGCACGCTGAACCAGACCTGGGCCGGCGACTTCGCGGTGTTCCAGGGCACGGCGGGCACGGTGTCGGTCAACGGCACGCAACTGTTCACCGGGATGCAATTCCTCACCAATGGCTACAACGTGGTCAACGGTACGTCGGGTTTGCTGACCGCCGTCAACGGCAGCGGTGGCACCACGGCGATGCGGGTCGATCCGGGTGTGACTGCCACGGTCGGCGTGAACATCGACGGCAGCGGCATCCTCAACAAACTTGATGCCGGTACCCTGGTGCTCAACGGCGCCAACAGCTACACCGGCGGCACGCAACTGGACGGCGGCACCCTGGTGGTTGGCAGCAACACCGCACTGGGCACTGGCGCGCTGATCGCCAATGCCGGCACGCAACTCGACAGCAACACCGCCGTGACCCTGGCCAACGCTGCCACGCTGAATGGCAACCTGACCGTGCTCGGCAGCAATGCGCTGACCCTCAACGGTGTCATTTCCGGCACTGGCGGGCTGATCAAGAACGGTTCGGCCAGCCTGACCCTCGGCGGCAACAACGCCTTCCTCGGGCCGGTGGCACTGAACGCGGGCGGTCTGATTCTGGCGTCGAACAGCGCGCTGGGCTCGGCCACCCTGAATGCGGCCAACGGCACCACGCTGGATGCCAGCGGCGCCTTCAGCGCGGCCAACGCGATCAACCTGGCGGGCAACCTCGCAATCGTCGGCAGCAACGATCTGACCCTCAGTGGCGCGATCAACGGCGCCGGCAGCCTGACCAAGAATGGCGCGGCCAACCTGATTCTGTCCGGGGCCAACAACTTCCTCGGCGGCGTCACCCTCAATGCCGGCACCCTGACCGCCGGCAGCAACGGCGCCCTCGGTCTGGGCAACCTGATCGTGGCCGGTGCCTCGGCGCTGGACAGCAACACCTCGGTGTCGCTGGGCAACAACGTGGTGCTCAACGCCAACCTGACCAACACCGGCAACAGTGACGTAGCCATCAGCGGCGTGGTCAGCGGAACCGGCGGTCTGATCAAGAACGGCGCCTCCAACCTGACCCTCAATGGCATCAACACCTACAGCGGCGGCACCACGCTGAACGCCGGCACCGTGACCCTCGGCACCTCGGCGGGCCTGGGCTCCGGCGCGGTGACCGTGGCGGGCGCATCGACCCTCGACACCACGGCGCCGCTGGTGCTGGCCAACAACCTCAACGTCAATGCCAATCTCAGCGTGGCCGGCAACAACAACCTGACCCTGGGCGGCGTGATCGCCGGGGCGGGCACCCTGACCAAGAACGGTCTGGCCGACCTGACGCTGACCGGCAACAACACCTTCAGCGGCACCTTCGATGTGCAGTCCGGCAGCCTGACCACCCTGGGCAACTCGGCACTGGGCAGCAACGCCGGGGTCAATCTCGGCGCTGCGGCGACCCTCAACCTCGGCGGCTCCGGCAGTCTCGCCAGCCTGACCGGTAGCGGTACAGCGCTGATCGGCGGCGGCAACACCCTGAGCATCGGTGGCAACAACGCGAGCAGCATTTTCGACGGCGTGCTTACCGGCACCGGCGAACTGAGCAAACTCGGCACCGGAACGCTGACCCTGACCGGCCTCAACAGCCTGACCGGCAACACCACGGTCAACGCCGGCACCTTGAACGTCAGCGGCTCGCTGGACAGCGCCAGCGTACTGGTCAACAGCGGCGGCACCCTGACCGGCGGCGGCTCGCTCGGCGGGGCGGTGACCGTGGCGGATGGCGGTCATCTGGCCGGCGCCACCGGCAGCACCCTGTCGGTGAACTCGCTGGTGTTCAACGCCAACTCCAACTTTGACGTCGGCCTCGGCGCACCGGTGTCCGGTGGCGGCAACGCGCTGGTCAACGTTGGTGGCAACCTGACCCTCGACGGCACGCTCAACGTCAGCGACATCGGCGGTTTCGGCAGCGGCGTGTATCGCCTGATCAACTACACCGGCGGCCTGACCGACAACGGCATGCTGATCGGCACCGTGCCCGGCAGCGTCACCCCGGGCGACCTGACCCTGCAAACCGCACTGGCCAACCAGATCAACCTGCTGGTCACCGCACCGGGCGTCACCGTGCAGTTCTGGGACGGCAACCAGCTTGTCGCCAACGGTTCCGTCGATGGCGGCAGCGGCACCTGGGGCACCGGCACCACCAACTGGACCGATGTGAACGGCACCACCAATCAGGCCTGGACCAACAGCTTCGCGGTGTTCCAGGGCGCGGCAGGCACCGTGACCGTCAACGGCGCGCAAACCATCACCGGCATGCAGTTCGTCACCGATGGCTACATCCTGCAAAACGGTACGGCGGGTTCGCTGAATCTGGTCAACGGTTCGTTGGGCAACGCCACCGTGCGGGTCGATCCGAACGTCACCGCCACCGTGGGCGTCGCGCTCAACGGCGCCGGCACACTGGGCAAATACGACACCGGCACCCTGGTGCTCAACGCCGCCAACGGTTACACCGGCGGCACCGCGCTCAACGGCGGCAAGATTGTGGTCGGCAACAATGCGGCCCTCGGCACCGGCGTATTGACCGCCGCCAACGGCACGGCGCTGGACAGCAACACGGCGGTCAACCTGGCCAACGATGTGGTGCTCAATGGCGGACTCACCGTCGCCGGTTCCAACGCCTTGACTCTCGGCGGCGTGGTCAGCGGCAGCGGCAGTCTGATCAAGACCGGCCCATCGAGCCTGACGCTCAACGGCAGCAACACCTACAGCGGCGGTACCCAGCTCGCCGGCGGTACGCTGGTTCTGGGCAACAACAGCGCGATCAGCAGCGGTGCACTGAGTGTGTCGGGCAACGGCACCCTGGACAGCACCTCTGCATTGCAACTGGCCAACGCCATCAACCTGGGTGCGCAATTGACCCTGGCCGGCAACCAGAGCACCACCCTGATCGGTGCGGTCACCGGCAGCGGCAGTCTGGTGAAAAACGGCAATGCCGACCTCGTGCTCAGCGGCGCCAACACCTACAGCGGCGGCACCACGCTGAACGGCGGGAGCACCCGTGGCGATACCAGCAGCCTGCAAGGCGCCATCGTCAACAACGCGACGCTGACCTTCGAACAGAACAGCGACGGCAGCTACACCGGCAATCTGACCGGCGCCGGCATCCTGAACAAAACCGGCACTGGCGCCTTGCTGTTGACCGGCAACAACACCTTCACCGGCAACACCTCGGTTCAGGCCGGTACGCTGAACGTCAATGGCGTGCTCAACAGCGCCAGTGTCGATGTCGCCAGCGGCGCGAAGATCGGCGGCAGCGGCCAGTTCGGCGGGGCCGTGCAACTGGCCAGCGGTGCGACCCTGCTGGGTGGCGGCAGCGCGACGCCGTTGTCGGTCGGATCCCTGGCGTTGTCTTCGGGGACCAATCTGGACTTCACCCTCGGCTCCGCTGCCAGTTCCACGACCGTGGTCAACGTTGCCGGCAACCTGACCCTCGACGGCACGCTGAACATCACTAACGCCGGCGGCTTCGGCACCGGTGTGTATCAACTTTTCAGCTACGGCGGCACGCTGACCGACAACGGTCTGGTCTACGGCAGCCTGCCGGTTTCGGCGGCCAATCTGACCCTGCAAACGGCGCTGGCCAATCAGGTCAACCTGCTGGTACAGAACACACCGGGCGAGGTGCAGTTCTGGAACGGCGGCAAGACCAACCCGGACGGCAGCATCGGTGGCGGCAGCGGCGTGTGGGGCCCAGGCACCAACTGGACCGACCCGACCGGCACTCAGGCGCTGGGCTCCAACGGCCAGTTCGCAGTGTTTGGCGGGCAGGGCGGGACGGTCACCGTGCAGGGCAATCAGAACTTCACCGGGATGCAATTCCTCGTCAACGGCTACAGCCTGGTACCGGATGCCGGTGACACGCTGACCCCGGTCAACGGACCTGGCGGCACTCCGGCGCCGATCCGCGTCAATGCCGGCGCCACCACGCAAATCGATGTACCGCTGATCGGTACCGGCGGGATCGAGAAACTCGACTCCGGCACCCTGGTTCTCACTGCAGCCAACACTTACAGCGGTGGCACTACCGTCAGCGGCGGTACGCTGATCGGTAACACCACCAGCCTGCAAGGCAACATCATCGACAACGCTTCGGTAGTGTTCCAACAGAACACCGACGGTCAGTTCAATGGTCGTCTGAGTGGCGTCGGCGCACTGGCCAAACGTGGTGTGTCGCGGTTGCTGTTGACCGGTGACCAACCGTTCAGCGGCACCGTGTCGGTGGATCAAGGTGTGCTGCAAGTCGGCAGCCGGGCAGCGCGGGCATCGCTGGGTGGTCAAGTGACCGTCGCCAACGGCGCGGCCCTGAGCGGTAACGGCAGCGTCGGTTCGGTGGTCAACCACGGTGTGGTGGCCTCCGGCGGTGGTGACGGCACCTTGAGTGTGGCGGGCAACCTGACCAACGCCCCGGACGGTGTGCTGGCCCTGACCGTCAGCTCGCCAACCGCTACGCCTCTGGCTGTCGGCGGCACGGCAACCCTGGGCGGTGGCCTGCAAGTGAACAGCCTGGCGCCGTTCACCGGCAACACCGTGTACTCGCTGATCACCGCTGGTGGTGGCGTAAATGGCACATTCAGCGCCGCCGATCTGCCGCAATACGCGTTCCTCGACACGGCGCTGGTGTACAGCCCTGACGCGGTGAATCTGGTGGTCAGCCGCAACGGCAATTCGTTCGCCGACGTCGCCGCCACCCGCAACCAGCGCAACACCGCTTCGGCGTTGATGCGTAACGGTCCGGCGGGCGCTGCGTTGCAGAATGAAATCGTCAACCTCAGCGTGGCCGGTGCGCGTCACGCCTTCGACAGTCTGTCCGGGGAGATCCATGCCAGCACTGCGAGCGCGGTCCTCGAGGATTCACGCTTCGTTCGTGAAGCGGTCAACGACCGGATGCGTCAACCGACTTGCAGCGCATCGGACGATCCACGCCGCACGCTGGCACCGAGCGACACCCAGTTGAGCAGCAACGGCTGCCACGGTGAAATGGTCGGCTGGGCCCGTGCCATCGGTGCCTGGGGCGACATGGGCGGTGACAGCAACACGGCGAAAGTCGATCGCAGCCTCGGCGGTTTCATGCTCGGCACCGACAAGCAGCTCGACGATCAATGGCGCGCCGGGATGGCCGCGGGTTACACCCGTGGCAACCTCAACGCCCACGATCGCAACTCCGATGCCAAGGTCGACAGCTACCACCTGGCGGCGTACCTGAGTTCGCAGTTCGATGCACTGGCCGTGCGCCTCGGCGCGGCTTACAGCTGGCACAGCATCGAGACCAAACGCGACGTCAGCGTCGGTGCCTACAACGACCGTCTGAAGGCTGACTACGATGCCCGCAGTGCCCAGGTGTTCGGTGAAGTGGGTTACGCCATCAATGCAGCCGGCGTGGCCATCGAACCGTTCGCCGGCCTGGCCTACGTCAACTACGACAGCGACACCGCCAAGGAAAAAGGCGGAGTGGGGCGCCTGAAAGGCGATGCCGATCAGGACATCACCTACTCGACCCTCGGTGTGCGCATCGGCAAGTTGGTGACCCTTGCCAACGGCAGTCAACTGACTCCGCGCGCAGCCATCGGCTGGCGGCATGCCTACGGCGACACCAAGCCGGATGCCGACCTGACCTTCATCGACGGCGGCGCATCGTTCAGCACCCAGGGCGTGCCGATCGCCAAGGACAGTGCGCTGCTCGAAGCCGGCGTGGACTTCCAGATCAGCCCGACCGGCAAGCTCGGCATCGGCTATTCGGGCCAGGTGTCCAGCGACAACAACGACAGCGCAATGACCATCAGCTTCAGCCAAAGCTTCTGATCGTGGTCGAAGCACTTTGACCGCCCGAAAGGGCGGTTTTTTTTGCTTGGCAATCCCCTCTGCTAGAATCCGCCCCATTCCCAGCCAGAGGTTGCCCCATGAGCGAACCCATCCGTCTGACCCAATACAGCCACGGTGCCGGTTGCGGCTGCAAGATTTCGCCGCAGGTGCTGGAAGTGATTCTCGCCGGCAGCGGCGCGCAGAACCTCGACCCGAAACTGTGGGTCGGCAACGCCTCGCGCGATGACGCGGCGGTGTATGAAATCGATGCCGAACGCGGTGTGGTGTCGACCACCGATTTCTTTATGCCGATCGTCGATGACCCGTTCGACTTCGGCCGTATCGCCGCGACCAACGCCATCAGCGATATCTACGCCATGGGCGGTGACCCGTTGATGGCCATTGCCATCCTCGGCTGGCCGGTCAATGTGCTGGCGCCGGAAGTGGCGCGGGAAGTGATTCGCGGCGGTCGTGCGGTGTGCGACGCGGCGGGTATTCCCCTGGCCGGTGGCCATTCGATCGATGCGCCGGAGCCGATCTTCGGCCTGGCCGTCACCGGTCTGGTGGAAAAGCGCTTCATGAAGCGCAACGACACCGCCACCGCCGGGTGCCTGCTGTACCTGACCAAACCGCTGGGCATCGGCATCCTCACCACCGCGGAAAAGAAGGGCAAGCTGCGTAACGCCGACATCGGCGTGGCCCGGGACTGGATGTGTACGCTGAACAAGCCCGGCAGTCGTTTCGGCAAGTTGTCCGGGGTTACCGCGATGACCGACGTCACCGGTTTCGGGCTGCTTGGGCATCTGGTGGAAATGGCCGACGGCAGCCACCTCACCGCGCGCATCGCCTATGACCGCGTACCGCGTCTGGACAGCGTCGAGTACTACCTTGATCAGGGCTGTGTCCCCGGCGGCACCTTGCGCAATTTCGACAGCTATTCAAGCAAGCTCGGCCGTGTGCAGGAACTGCACAAGCGGGTGCTGTGCGATCCGCAGACCAGCGGCGGCCTGCTGCTGGCCGTGACCCCGGAAGGCAACGCCGAATTCCTCGCAGTGGCCGCAGAGCTGGGCCTGAATCTGGCGCCGATCGGCGAACTGGTCGAGCGACAGACCCACGCAGTCGAGGTGATTTGATGCTCCGCGACTGCACCGATTACCGCGACATTTTCCTCAACGACCGGCCGCTGATGGATGCCCGCGCGCCGGTCGAGTTTCACAAGGGCGCGTTCCCCGGGGCGGTCAACCTGCCGCTGATGAATGACCTCGAACGGCAAAAGATCGGCACCTGCTACAAACAGCACGGCCAGCAGGCCGCCATCGAACTGGGCCACCATCTGGTGTCCGGTGCGGTGAAGGCCGAACGCATCGAGGCTTGGGCCGAATTCGCCCGGGCCCATCCAGACGGATATCTCTATTGCTTTCGCGGTGGCCTGCGCTCGCAGATCACCCAGCAGTGGCTCAAGAGCGAGGCCGGGATCGACTATCCGCGCATCGGTGGCGGCTACAAGGCCCTGCGCAACTTCCTGATCGACACCCTTGAACAAGCGTTGACCCAATGTGATTTCGTGCTGCTGGGCGGCATGACCGGCACCGGCAAGACCGAACTGCTGGTGCAATTGCGCAACAGCCTGGATCTGGAAGGCCACGCCAACCATCGCGGCTCCAGCTTCGGCAAGCGCGCCACCGGTCAGCCATCGAACATCGACTTCGAAAATCGCCTGGCCATCGACTTCCTCAAGAAACGCGACGCCGGTATCGACCAGTTCGTACTCGAAGACGAGAGCCGGGTGGTGGGCAGTTGCGCGCTGCCGCTGCCGTTGTATCAGGGCATGCAGCACTACCCGATGGTCTGGCTGGAGGACAGTTTTGACGACAGGGTGCAGCGGATTCTGCGGGATTACGTAGTGGACCTGTCGGCCGAATTTTCGACGGTGCATGGCGAGCAAGGTTTCGAGCTGTTCTCTGAACGCTTGCTTGAGAGCCTGAACAATGTGCAGAAACGTCTGGGCGGCGAACGCCACCGGCGGATGTTGCTGTTGATGGAAGACGCACTGGCCGAGCAGGGGCGCAGCGGTTCGGTGGACTTGCACCGGGGCTGGATCGAAGGCTTGCTGCGTGAGTATTACGACCCGATGTATGTGTTTCAGCGCGAGAAGAAGGGCGCGCGGATCGAGTTTGCCGGGGAGCGCGGGGCAGTGATCGAGTATCTGCGCCAGCGGTTGAATCAGAAGCGCTGAAGCGAGAGCCCCGGTAGGGGCTCCAAGGCACTCAGGTCGGGCAAGTGACCTTGCCGTTGTCCAGCCCCTGCTTGTAGCTGTGGCTCTGAAGGCTGGCCTTGCCGTTGTGCCAGGTCAGGGTCAGCACGTACAGCGAGTCATAGTCGCCGGATTCCCAGTCTTCGGTGATGGTCTGCTTCTCGCCCACTGCCTTGCCGGCGACCTTGTTGATCAGCTCCGGCAGGTAACCGTGGGACCACGCGGTGTAGATGATCGAGTTGTGGTACTTGTCGGCGATCAGTTCCCGGGCAAGATCGCTAGTGTCATTGGCCGAGAACTCGATGTTCACCGGCAGACCGAGCTTGATCGCGGCGGGGCTGATGGTCATCAGCGGGCGAATGTAGCTGTAGGAGTTGTCCAGCTCGCCTTCCTCGACGTTGCGCGTCGGGTTGGCGGCGAATACGTAGTCGGCCTTGCCGAATTTCTCCGGCAGCAGGGTCGACAGCTCGATGGCGCGATTCAGGCCCTGGCAGTTGAGCTGGCCGAGGCCGCCGGCAGGTTTTTCCCCGTGACGCAGGAAGATCAGGGTCTGGGTGCCGTCCACCGGTTGCGCGCGGCTTTCGCTGGATTCGAGGGACAGGAACAGCGCGCTCATCGCCAGCAGCGAGGGCAGGGCAACGTAGGCGCGATGTTTGAAGCGTCTGGCGACTTTCAGCAAGTTCGTCATGAAATAAAGGGTCTTCAGTCTGTTCGGTTAAGGCTGACAAACCTCTGCACCGCAGGCTGCCGGGGCCGGGTGTTTTCCCTGTCTTAAGTGGTTTCCTTGGAGCCCTCTGCAGGCCTTTGGTTCGATCCGCTTGGCGGGGCACACTTTAAAGGCGTCGCCGCACGGCTGAAGGGCAGGTTAACGACAGGATGTTGCGGATTTAAGTAAGTCCGCTGGCCGGGACAAAAAGAACCCGAGCCAGAGCGAAAAACGTGGATTATGCTCAGGCCTTTCATTTTGTGACTGGATGCTACTCATGACCGATCTGTCCGCGTTCCCGATCACCCAGAAATGGCCGGCGCAGTACCCTGACTGGATTCAGCTCTATTCCTTGCCGACCCCCAACGGCGTCAAGGTCTCGATCATGCTCGAAGAGATTGGTCTGCCCTACGAGCCGCACCGCGTGGGCTTCGACACCAACGATCAGATGTCCCCGGAATTCCTGTCGCTGAACCCGAACAACAAGATCCCGGCGATCCTCGATCCTCACGGCCCGGATGACAAACCACTGCCGTTGTTCGAGTCCGGCGCGATCCTGATTTACCTCGCCGACAAAAGCGGCCAGTTGCTGGCCCAGGAAGGCGCACTGCGCTACGAAACCATTCAGTGGCTGATGTTCCAGATGGGCGGCATCGGCCCGATGTTCGGCCAGCTCGGCTTCTTCAACAAATTCGCCGGCAAGGATTACGAAGACAAGCGTCCCCGCGACCGCTACGTCGACGAAAGCAAACGCCTGCTCAGCGTCTTGAATACCCGCCTCGAAGGACGCGACTGGATCATGGGCGAGCGCTACACCATCGCCGACATCGCCACGTTCCCGTGGGTGCGCAACCTGATCGGGTTCTATGAGGCGGGCGATCTGGTCGGCATCAAGGACTTCCCGAACGTCACCCGGGTGCTGGAGCGTTTTCTGGCGCGGCCGGCGGTGGTGCGCGGTTTGACCATCCCTTCATAAGTCGATCTGAGCCGGGTGCGCAGATTATTGCGTGCCCGGTAATGCACTGTTGATTGATCCAGGTTTGTACCCCGTCCCCCGCAAGGCATAAGCTTCGCCCCCTACGACTTTCGTCTCATCTGCCCGTTTTTCAGGAAAGGCCCCATGTCCAGTCAGTTCCCCGAAGCACGTCCACGCCGTCTGCGCCGCAATGCGAGCCTGCGCAGCCTGTTCCAGGAAACCGAGTTTTCGCTCAACGATCTGGTGCTGCCGATCTTCGTCGAAGAAGAGATCGACGACTTCGTGCCGATCAAGAGCATGCCCGGCGTGATGCGCATTCCGGAGCGCAAACTGGCCAGCGAGATCGAGCGCTACGCCCGTGCCGGGATCAAGTCGGTGATGACCTTCGGCGTGTCCCACCATCTGGACGCCAACGGCAGCGACACCTGGCGCGAAAACGGCCTGGTCTCGCGCATGTCGCGGATCGCCAAGGACGCGGTGCCGGAAATGATCGTGATGTCCGACACCTGCTTCTGCGAGTACACCGACCACGGCCATTGCGGCGTGATGCACAACCATGAAGTCGACAACGACCAGACCCTGATCAACCTCGGCAAGCAAGCCGTGGCCGCCGCCCGTGCCGGTGCCGACGTGATCGCGCCGTCGGCGGCAATGGACGGCCAGGTGCGGGCGATTCGCCGGGCACTGGACGATGCCGGCTTCACCCAGATTCCGATCATGGCCTACTCGACCAAATTCGCCTCGGCGCTCTACGGCCCGTTCCGCGAAGCCGGCGGCAGCGCGCTGAAGGGCGATCGCAAAAGCTATCAGATGAACCCGATGAACCGCCGCGAAGCCCTGCGCGAATCATTGCTCGACGAGCAGGAAGGCGCCGATGCGCTGATGGTCAAACCGGCCGGTGCGTACCTCGACATCATCCGCGACATCCGCGAAGCCTCGAACCTGCCGTTGTCGGCGTATCAGGTCAGCGGCGAGTACGCGATGATCAAGTTCGGCGCCCAGGCCGGGGCCATCGACGAAGACCGCGTGGTGCGCGAAAGCCTCGGTGCAATCAAACGCGCCGGTGCGGACCTGATCTTCACTTACTTCGCGATGGACCTGGCGCTGGCCGGGATCTGATCTTTCAGGGGCAATTGAAAAACGGCCGGATCCCGTGATCGCGAAAGTACCGTTCGATCACCTTCGGATCCGCGCTGTTGTCGGCAATCGCCACGTAAGTATCCGGGCGCAGCAGGTAAAAGCCGTTGCGCCCCAGTCCCGCCGTTTCGAACGCCGGGCGCCAGTCGAACACGTGCAGCGGCAGGTGATGTTCATTGCACCAGGCAATCATCTCGTCGCTGGTGTCGCCGTACACATGCACCTGCCAGCACGGGTTGCGCAACGGTTCGTAATTGTCCCCCTCGCCATCATGGGCCCACGGCAAGCGGTCGCCGCCGTGGACGTGCCCGGCCACGCCTTCGCTCAATGCCATGCCCCGATAGTTGACGGTGATTTGCGACACCGTGCGAAACAGGAATTCGCGGCTGGTCTCGAATGAGGCCATTTTCGGGATCACGAACGGTGCCAGCCGTGTGCGCAACAGGTCGGCCATACGGCCCTCGGCAGTCACAAAACTGAAGACTTTGTCGGTAGTCGACACCAGCCGCCGGGCGAAGGCGATGCGCTCGGTTTCGTAGCTGTCGAGCAACTTTGGCGTGGCTGCGCCGCCGAGCACCGCCGCGAGTTTCCACGCCAGATTGATCGCATCGCCGATGCCGGTGTTCATGCCCTGACCGCCGGCGGGGCTGTGCACGTGGGCCGCGTCGCCAAGCAGAAACGCCCGGCCCTTGCGAAAGTGATCCGCCACCCGATGATGCACGCGGTAGGTGGAGAACCAGTTGACGTCTTCGATGTGCACGTTCAAGTGTTCGATGGCGCGGCTGCTGACGTCGGAAAATTCCAGGGTTTCGGCGCGCTCCGCACGTTCGTCGCGCACCGTGCCGATCAGTCGCGCGCGGCCTTCGCCGGCCAGCGGGAACACCGCGAGAAAATCCGCCTCATCCAGATCCAGATGCAGCTCGCCGTTGAGCGCCGGGCCGCTGGCCTTTACGTCGGCGACGTAAAAAATCTGCTGATAGGTGCCACCGGGAAAACCGGTGTCGAGGGTCTTGCGCACCACCGACCGGGCGCCGTCACAACCCGCCAGATAGCAGGCCTGGCAAATCTCCTGTTCACCATCCGGCAGACGCAAATGGGCGGTGAGGCCGTCACCGTTTTCCGTGAAGCTCTCCAGCGTCGTGTTGCGCTCGACGGTCACGTCGTAGTCTTCGAGGCGGTCAATCAGCAGTCGCTCGTGTTCGTCCTGCGGGTAGATTTCCAGAAAGGCATACGGCGTCAGTCCTTCGCCTATACGGTTGAGCGGCAACTGCGCCACGGATTTGCCCTTGACCCAGAAATTTGCCGCCGCCACCCGATGCCCATTGCGCACCACGGCTTCGGCGAGGTCCAGTTGCCGATACAGTTCAAGCGTTCGCGCCTGCACCGCCAGCGCCCGCGAGGTGGTGCCGGGGCCGGAGGTCTTGTCGAGGATGCGCACGCGCACGCCCAGTTTGCTCAGCCACAGGGCCAGTACCAGTCCGGTGGGGCCCGCGCCGATGATCAGAACGTCACTGCGGTTCATGGTCTGTCCTCCTCGCGTGCCCTTTGCCACTGAGTGTGCAGCAGCAAGTATGGATCAGCAGGCGGTCACGGCCAGTTGGCCTGCCAAACGGGACGATGGAACAGCATCGCCGGCCCGCAGTCCTATCCTGCAACCCGGGATTGAGCGTAGGGTAAACACGGCTCAACGGACTTCATGGAGCGTTATGCAAAGCCCTCGATTATTTCTCAGCCTCGCCGCGCTGCTGGTGCTGGCCGGTTGCGCCGGGCAGCGCAGCCAGGAACCGGCCCCGCGCCCGCCGGCCGAGGTCAAGGCGCAGATCGTGCGCCTGCTGCCGGCGAAGACCGCCGACCGCCAGGGCTGGGCCACGGACATCTACACCGCGTTCGCCGCCCAGGGCATCAGTCCGACCACGCAAAACCTGTGTTCGGTGCTGGCCGTCGCCGAGCAGGAGTCCAACTTTCAGGTCGATCCGCCAGTGCCCGGCCTGGGCAAGATCGCCCGCGACGAGATCGACCGGCGAGCTGCAAAAGTGCACATCCCGAGCCTGCTGGTCAGCGGCGCCTTGCAGGTGCGCTCGCCCAACGGCAAGAGCTACAGCGAACGCCTGAGCGCGGCACGCACCGAGAAAGACCTGAGCGCGATTTTCGATGACTTCATCGGCATGGTGCCGATGGGGCGCACGCTGTTTGGCGGCTTCAACCCGGTGCACACCGCCGGCCCGATGCAGGTCAGCATCGAATTCGCCGAGCAGCACGCCAAGGGTTATCCGTATCCGGTGAACGGCACGATTCGCCACGAAGTGTTCACTCGCCGAGGCGGCATGTACTTCGGCATTGCCCATTTGCTGGGTTACCCGGTGAGTTATCGCGAACCGCTGTATCGTTTCGCCGACTTCAATGCGGGGTGGTACGCCAGTCGCAATGCGGCGTTTCAGAATGCGGTCAGTCGTGTGTCGGGTGTGCCGCTGGCGCTGGATGGCGACCTGATCCGCTATGACTCGATCATGCCGGGCACCACCGAACTGGCGGTGCGCAAGCTTGGCAAGTCATTGGGCATGCGCAATCCGGTGATCCGCGAGCAACTGGAGAAAGGCAACACCCTGGGATTCGAGGAGACCAAGCTGTATCAACGGGTTTTCGAACTGGCGGACAAGGCCGAAGGCAAATCATTGCCCCGGGCGGTGCTGCCGGGGATTGTCCTGCAAAGCCCGAAGATCACCCGCAAACTGACCACCGCGTGGTTTGCCAAACGGGTCGATGAGCGTTATCGGCGTTGCATGGCCCGGGATTGACGCTTCAGTCATCGGCTCGCGGCGGCGATATCCGCCGCGCCTTCTACACTCCTGAGCAGACGGAGAGTCGCTATTTAGAGGGGGGAACATGTATCAACTTTACGGCCACAGGAATTCAGGGGCGGCGGCCATCGAGGCGGCGCTCGAACTGTGTCAGATCGCTTATCGCTTCATCGACACCGAAGCCAGCGCCGAAGCGGCGCAGGAGCTGGCCAGGCTCAATCCGCTCAAGCAGATTCCGACCCTGCAACTACCCGATGGCAGCGCACTGACCGAAAGCGCGGCGATCCTGATTCACCTGGGGCTGAGCTTTCCCAAGTCTGGCTTGCTGCCGGCCGATACCGCTGACCGTGACCAGGCCATTCGTGGACTGGTGTACATCGTCAGCAATTGCTACGGGGCCATCGGCGTCATTGATTACCCCGAACGCTGGCTGGTGATGCCGGACGAAGCCTCGCGGCAGAACCTGATGGCCGGCGCCCGTGAGCGATTGCACTGGATGTGGGAGGTGTTCGCCGACCAGTTTTCCGCCGAGCTGTACCTGGACGATGAAACACCGGGTGCGCTGGATGTGTTGGCGGCAGTGGTGACGCGTTGGGCCGGCACCCGCGAACACCTGCGTCAGGCCCGGCCGGGGTTTTATGCGTGGCTGCAACGCATCGACCGGCACCCGGTGCTGGCGCCGGTCTTTGCAAGACATTGGCCTGCTTGAGACTTCGGCCGATCACTCCCCGCGAATGTACTGCTCCAGCTGTTTGATCAGCTCGGCCTGTTCGGCAATCGCTTCCTTGACCAGGTCGCCGATCGACAGCAGGCCCAGCAGCTTGCCGTTTTCCACCACCGGCAAGTGACGCAGGCGTTTGTCGGACATGATGCTCAGGCAGGTGTCGACGGTCTGGTGGGTGTCCACCGTGATCACGTTCGCGACCATGATGTCTCGTACCGGGGTGCCGACTGACGAGCGCCCGTGCAGCACCAGCTTGCGTGCGTAATCACGCTCGCTGATGATGCCCACCACTTTTTCGTCCTCCACCACGAGCAAGGCGCCGACGTTTTTTTCGGCCATCTTCATCAGCGCTTCGAGCACCATGTGATCGGGCTTGATCTGGTGCACTTCCTGATTTTTCTGATCTTTGAGCTTGAGCAGCTGGGCGACGGTTTTCATGGCGGTTACTCAGGTGTTGTCGTTGTTCTCCAAGCATCGTAGACCGTGGCGCACAGAGCAAGGTCGCAAAACGGCAGATAACACGCAAAAAACGTCATTTGAGGGTTTTTTCCTGACGAGGCCTTTGCCACCGGAGGCGGCAATGCCGCGTAGAATGCCTGTCTGAATCAATTCTTGAGGTCGCAGTGGTGGATTTACAGCAGGGCTTCGTCCTGACCCGGCATTGGCGTGACACCCCGGCCGGCACCGAAGTCGAGTTCTGGCTGGCGACCGACGCCGGGCCGCGCCGCGTACGCCTGCCGCATCAGCCATCGGTGGCGTTCATCCCGGTGGCGCAGCGCGAGCAGGCGGAGCGGGTGCTGGCGGACGAAAAGAACGTCGAACTGCGCCCCTTGGCCCTGCAGGATTTCGAACATCGCCCGGTACTCGGGCTGTATTGCCAGCAACACGGGCAGTTGATGCGCCTGGAAACGGCGCTCAACCGTCACGGTATCGATGTCTTCGAAGCCGACGTGCGACCGCCCGAGCGCTACTTGATGGAGCGTTTCATCACGGCGCCGGTGTGGTTCAGCGGCACGCCCGATGCCGATGGTGTGCTGCTCGACGCCCACCTCAAGCCTTCACCCGACTATCGTCCGCAACTGCGACTGGTCTCGCTGGACATCGAAACCACCGAGCAGGGCGAGCTGTACTCCATCGCGCTGGAAGGCTGCGGTGAGCGACAGGTGTACATGCTCGGCGCACCGAACGGTGATGACAGCCTTGTCGACTACGATCTTGAGTACTGCGAATCGCGCACCCTGATCCTGAAGAAACTCAACGACTGGTTCGCCCGCCATGACCCCGACGCGATCATCGGCTGGAACCTCGTGCAGTTCGACCTGCGCATCCTCCATGAACACGCCCGGCGCCTCGGCGTGCCGCTCAAGCTCGGGCGCGGCGGCGAGGAAATGCAATGGCGCGAGCACGGCAGCCGCAATCATTACTTCGCGGCAGCGGCGGGGCGGTTGATCATCGATGGCATCGAATCCCTGCGTTCGGCGACCTGGAGTTTCCCGTCGTTCAGCCTGGAGAACGTCGCCCAGACGTTGCTCGGCGAGGGCAAGTCGATCGACAACCCGTACCAGCGCATGGACGAGATC
This sequence comes from Pseudomonas sp. MWU12-3088, assembly GCF_023242405.1. NCBI lineage: Bacteria > Pseudomonadati > Pseudomonadota > Gammaproteobacteria > Pseudomonadales > Pseudomonadaceae > Pseudomonas > Pseudomonas sp. MWU12-3088. The sequence continues at coordinate 192,854 of NZ_JALJEA010000006.1, read as the reverse complement.
AACCGCATGTTTGCCGAGGACAAACCGGCGCTGGCCAAGTACAACCTCAAGGACTGCGAGCTGGTCACGCGGATCTTCGCCAAAACCGAGCTGCTGAAGTTCTTGCTGGAGCGCGCCAGCGTCACCGGCCTGCCGGCGGATCGCAGCGGTGGTTCGGTGGCGGCGTTCACCCATTTGTACATGCCGTTGATGCACCGTCAGGGTTTTGTGGCGCCGAACCTTGGCACCAATCCACCGCAGGCCAGCCCCGGCGGGTTTGTCATGGACTCGCAGCCGGGGCTGTACGAATCGGTGCTGGTGCTCGACTACAAGAGCCTTTATCCGTCGATCATCCGCACCTTTCTGATCGACCCGGTGGGGCTGGTCGAAGGTTTGCAGCATCCTGACGACAGCCATTCGGTGCCGGGCTTTCGCGGTGCGCGGTTCTCGCGCACCCGGCATTGCCTGCCATCCATCGTTGCCCGTGTCGCCGAGGGCCGCGAGACTGCCAAACGCGAGCACAACGCGCCGTTGTCCCAGGCGTTGAAGATCATCATGAACGCCTTCTACGGCGTGCTCGGTTCCAGCGGTTGCCGGTTTTTCGATACGCGGCTGGCGTCGTCGATCACCCTGCGCGGCCACGAGATCATGCTGCGCACCCGGCAGTTGATCGAGGCCCAGGGGCATGCGGTGATCTATGGCGATACCGACTCGACATTCGTCTGGCTGCGTCGCCCCCACGGTCAGGAGGAGGCAGCGCAAATCGGCCGGGCATTGGTTGCGCACGTCAACGACTGGTGGCGCGAGCACGTGCGCGAGCAATACGGGTTGGAAAGCGCCCTCGAATTGCAGTTCGAAACTCACTACAAACGCTTCCTGATGCCGACCATTCGCGGCGCCGAGGAGGGCAGCAAAAAACGCTACGCCGGTCTGGTGACCCGCGCCGACGGTAGCGAAGAAATGGTCTACAAAGGCCTGGAAACCGTGCGCACCGACTGGTCGCTGCTGGCCCGGCAATTCCAGCAGGAACTGTACGAGAAGATCTTCCAGCGCAAGCCGTATCAGGATTACGTGCGTGAATACGTGCGCAAGACGTTGGCCGGCGAGTTCGACGAGCGACTGGTCTACCGCAAGCGTCTGCGCCGCACCCTCGACGACTACGAACGCAACGTTCCGCCGCATGTTCGGGCGGCGCGACTGGCTGACGATTACAACGCAGAGCACGGTCGCCCGCGGCAATACCAGAACGGCGGCTGGATCAGTTACGTCATCACCCTGGCCGGCCCCGAGCCGCTGGAAGTACGCCGCGCGGCCATCGACTACGACCACTACATCACCCGCCAGCTGCAACCGGTGGCGGATGCGATCCTGCCGTTTGTCGACGACGACTTCTCAACCCTGATCGGGGGGCAACTGGGCCTGTTTTGAGTCCAGCAACTGCAGGGTCCATTCGTCCTGAATGCCGTGGAAGTAGCGCTCCAGCGCCTGATGCCAGAGGCTGTCGTCGTCCGCGAACTGGGCGAACAGGGTCATCGATGAGTGGAATTTCAGGTCGTCCGGGTGGCCGAAAATTTCGGCAATCGAACGCTGCGGCACATTGAGCACAAGCTGCGCGCAGGTGCGCAGCCGGGCGCCGAGCAGCTCATGGGCCAGATAGGCCCGGGCTTCCCCGGCGGAGCCGATGGCGAAGCGCCGGGACATCTCGCTGCCGCCGAGCCCGGCGAACTGCGGGAACACAAACCACATCCAGTGGCTGCGTTTGCGGCCCTCGCCGAGCTCGCGCTGGACCCGTTCGAACACTGGGTCCTGGGCGAGCACGAAACGTTGCAGGTTGAATGGATCGTCCTGATCAGTGCTTCTCATGGCGAAGCCCTCTGTCAGTCGGCGGTGGCTCAGACCATGGCCAGCCGCTGCTTGCGTTGTGGCGCGTGAAACGCCTGGTCCAGCGCCGCCAGATCCCCGGCATCGAGTTGCAGCTGCGCCGCTTGTGCATTGAGCTGCACGTGTTCCGGGCGCACGGCCTTGGGAATCGCAATCACCCCATCCTGACGTAGAACCCACGCCAGCGAAACCTGTGCCGGGGTCACGCCGTGACGAGCGGCAATCTGTTTCAGCACCGGCTCGGCGAGCATCGCACCGCCCTGGCCGATCGGGCAGTACGCCATCAGTGGCATGCGCTGTTGCTGGCACCACGGCAGCAGGTCGAATTCGATGCCGCGCTCTTCCAGGTTGTACAGCACCTGATTGGTCGCACAGGCCGATGAAGACAGTTCTTCGAGGTCGTCCACGTCGAAGTTCGACACGCCCCAGCGACCGATCTTGCCGTCCTCGCGCAGGCGCTCGAAGGCCTCGACAGTTTCGTCCAGCGGATACTGGCCGCGCCAGTGCAACAGATAGAGGTCGATGTAATCGGTGTCGAGCCGGCGCAGGCTGCGCTCGCACGCCTGGGGAATGCCTTTGCGGCTGGCGTTGTGCGGGTAGACCTTGCTGACCAGGAACACCTGATCACGCAGGCCGGCGATGGCTTCGCCGACCACGCTTTCGGCACCGCCCTCGGCGTACATTTCGGCGGTGTCGATCAGGGTCATGCCCAGCTCGATGCCGCTGCGCAGGGCCGCCACTTCACGCTTGTGCGCCGAGCGGTCTTCGCCCATGCGCCAGGTGCCCTGGCCAATCACCGGAACCTGCACGCCAGCCAGTTCGAGGGTACGCATTCAAACCTCCTTTCCGAAACGGTCGATACCTTGGTGGGCAGCAGGATAGCCCACGGGTTCCGTCCGGTTCCAGAAAGGAGGCGAGGGTGGCTACTTCGCGGAGAACTTCAACACCACGCTCTGGGTGTAGGTCTGTCCCGGATCCAGCCGGGTGCTCGGGAAGTTCGGCTGGTTCGGCGAGTCCGGGTAGTGCTGGGTCTCCAGGGTGAACGCGCCCCAGTGCGGATAGACCTTGCCGCCCTTGCCCTTGACCGTGCCGTCGAGGAAGTTGCTGGTGTAGAACTGCACGCCGGGTTCATTGGTGTACAGCTGGAGGTGGCGGCCGGATTGCGGGTCGCTGACTTCGGCGGCGAGTTTGCTGACGTCACCCTTGGTGTCCAGCGCCCAGTTGAAATCGAAACCGCCGTGTTGCGGTTCGGCGAATTTCAGCTGCGGGTGATCGGCCTTGATGTGCTGGCCGATGGCGGTGGGTTTGGTGAAGTCCATCGGCGTGCCGGCCACTGGGGCCAGTTCGCCGGTCGGGATCAGTTTGGCGGTGACCGGGGTGTAGTGGCTGGCGTGCAGGGTGGCGACTTGCTTGAGGATGTCGCCGTTGCCGGCGCCGGCGAGGTTGAAGTAGCTGTGGTTGGTCAGGTTGAGCACTGTCGGTTTGTCGGTGCTGGCCTTGTAGTCGATGCGCAGTTCGTTGCTGTCGGTGAGGCGGTAGGTCACTTCGGTGGTGAGGTTGCCGGGGAAACCCATTTCGCCATCCGCCGACAGATACGTCAGGGTCACGCCCACCGAATCCTTGTCCTTGGTTTCCTGTGCCTTCCAGACCTTCTTGTCGAAACCCTGAGTGCCGCCGTGCAAGGCATTGGTCTTGTCGTTCTGCGGCACTTGATAGCGTTTGCCGTCGAGCTCGAAGGCGCCATCGGCCAGGCGATTGCCGAAGCGGCCGATGGTTGCGCCGAAGTACGCGGTGCCTTTCTGGTAACCCTGCACATCGTCGAAACCGAGGACGATGTCGTCGAGCTTGCCGTGTTTGTCCGGCACCTGCAGCGCCTGCAAGGTCGCGCCGTAGGTGATGACCGTGGCCTGCATGCCGTGGCTGTTGCGCAGGATGTATTGCTCGACGGGCGTGCCGTCATTGGTTTTGCCGAAGGCTTTGTGTTCGCTGGACAGGCCGGCGGCCTGGGCGGGGAGGGTGGCGATCATCAGGGACAGTCCGAGGCCGCAGAGTGAGTGTCGGGATTGAAGCATGGTTGACCTTCCTTTTTGTTGTTGTTTTCAAAATCACTAAATAGTCATGCTAATTATCGTTCGAGTGAAAATTTATAGACGATTAAACGGTTATTGCAAAAATAAAGTCGGACTAAATAGTGATTCATCAAACGCCGAAAGTCGGGAAACCGCTGCGGCACTGCACTTTTGCGCAATCCCCGGCTCTATCCATGGCCAGGTTGCGGTGACTCCCGCCGCACAGGAACGTGTCCGTCAAAGAATTCATGCCGAGAGTTTTGCCTCACATCGCTGCATTCATTCATCGCCCGTGCCTGTTGCTGGCCTGCCTGTCGACGCTGTTGCTCGGCGCTTGCAGCCATCAGGACGGCAACAATTTCATCAGCCAGATGCGCGAGGGCAGGCCGCAGGAATTTCTCCAGACCAGCGTCGACCGTATGGCCACCCTGGCGATGCGCGATAACCTCGACAGCCTCTATCGCTTGATGGGCAAGTTGTATCTGCGCAACCCGGATGAGTTGCGCAAATCCGGTTTCCTCGACATTCGCACGGCGGTCAAGCAGGTACGGTTGGCCATTGAGCAGCAGCAACCGCTGCCGACCCTTGGCGGCAAAAAAGATCTGGCGGCACTGAGTTACGCCATGAGCCCGGAGTTCCTCGGTGACCGGGTCGGCGCCTTCATCTATGCCATCGGCAGCATGCTGGTCACCGCCCACGGCAATCGCACCGAGTTCTACATGACCGATGCGATCAACCCGACCTTCGTCAACAACGCCGCGCGCAACATCGAAAAAGCCACGTGGATCCTCGCCCAGCGACAGAACAAAGAAGGCCAGCCGCTGCTGTTCTCCAACGAAATTTCAGAAGAGGGCAGCAACCTGAGTTTCGCCACGGAGTTCGGCAAAGTCGTGGCGCGCCTGGATCTGCTGACCCAGATGCTGGACGAGCGCTACCGGCGCATCGGGCTGAACTACGCCCAGAGCCTGCTGTTTTTGAATTTTTTGCCAGTGCAGTGAGCCGAGTCGGGTAGAGTGGCGGACGGCAAGATTTGTATACAATCTTTCGTCCGATTTGACTCAAAGGGAGCTGCACCTGTCATGACCGACCCCGCAAGCGCCGAATTCACGAGCCTGGAAAGGGCTACCCGCACCGACAAACTGCCTTACGCCGCGTTGCTGGCGTTTGCCATGACCGGCTTCATCGCCATCCTCACCGAAACCCTGCCGGCCGGTCTGTTGCCGCAGATTGGCGCCGGCCTGGGCGTCAGCGAAGTGCTGGCCGGGCAACTGGTGACGCTGTATGCACTGGGCTCGATTGTCGCGGCGATTCCGCTGACGGTCGCCACCCGAGGCTGGGGGCGCAAGCGGGTGCTGCTGATGACGGTTGGCGGGTTTCTGCTGTTCAACACCGTCACCACGTTTTCCACTCATTACGGCGTGACCCTGGCGTCGCGGTTTCTGGCCGGGATGGCGGCAGGGCTTTCCTGGGGGATCATGGCCGGTTACGCGCGCGGGATCGTGCCGGTGCATCAGCAGGGCCGGGCGCTGGCGATTGCCATGCTCGGTACCCCGGTGGCGTTGTCGCTGGGCACGCCGGCCGGCACCTGGCTGGGCAATGTGATCGGCTGGCGCGCCTCGTTCGGGATCATGTCGGCACTGGCTCTGGTGTTGGCGGCGTGGATCGTCATCGCAGTGCCGGATCGTCCGGGGCAGGCCCGTGCCGAACGTTTGCCGCTGATGCAATCGCTGCGCTTGCCCGGCGTGCGCCCGGTACTGTTCGTGGTGCTGACCTGGATGCTCGGCCACAACATTCTCTACACCTACATCGCGCCGTTCCTGATGCAGGCCGGTCTTGGCGAGCGTGTCGATCTGGTGCTGCTGGTGTTCGGTCTGTGCTCGCTGCTGGGGATCTGGATCATCGGCCTGCTGGTGGATCGCTGGCTGCGCGGGCTGGCGCTGATCAGTCTCGCGGTGTTTGCCGTGACCGCACTGGTGCTGGCGCTGGCCGCGCCTTCGCCGTGGCTGATTTATGCCTGCATGGCGGTGTGGGGATTGTCGTTCGGCGGTTCGGCAACGTTGCTGCTCACCGCCGCAGCGGACTCTGCCGGTGAACATGTCGATGTGGTGCAGGCGATGCTCACCACCTCGTGGAACGTGGCGATTGCCGGCGGCGGATTGTTTGGCGGGCTGCTGCTGGACCGAGCGGGGGCGATGTCGTTTCCGTGGGCGCTGTTGATTTTGTCGCTGATCGCTCTGGCCACGGTGTGGATCAATTCCACCCACAGTTTCAAACCTGGCCGACGGCAACACTGAAGCACGAAATGGCATAACGATAGATCGGATCGATATAGGTGGTTATAAGAAAAATCGCTATGCTGCGGGCCAGATTTTTCCTGTCGTCTTCTGGATGTCTTCATGGAATTGGCAAATTTCGGCCTGGTGATTGCCGGGCTGGTGGTGGGCTTTATCGTCGGCATGACCGGTGTCGGCGGCGGTTCGTTGATGACGCCGATCCTGCTGTGGTTCGGTATCAACCCGGCCACGGCGGTGGGCACTGACCTGCTGTACGCCGCCATTACCAAGTCCAGCGGCGTGCTGGTGCACAGGAAGAACAAGAACATCGATTGGGCCATCACCGGCTGGCTGACCCTGGGCAGTGTCCCGGCGGTGGCGATGACGCTGTGGTTCCTCAGCACCCTGCACACCGCGCCGGATGCGATGAACGCCATCATCAAGCAGGCGCTGGGCTACGTGCTGTTTGCCACGGCGATGGCGATTCTGTTCAAGAAGCGCCTGCTGGAATTCGCCCACAAACGCGCCGGCGGCAACTACAACCCCAGCGGCACTCGCTTGAATATCATGACGGTGATCACCGGCCTGATCCTCGGCACCATGGTCGCCCTGACCTCCATCGGCGCCGGCGCCCTCGGCACCGTCGCGCTGTTCATCCTCTATCCGCTGCTGCCGACCCGCCGCCTGGTCGGCACCGAAATCGCCCACGCCGTACCGCTGACTTTGGTCGCCGGCCTCGGCCACGCCAGCATGGGCAACATGGACTGGGGCGTGCTGGGCTTCCTGCTGGTGGGTTCGTTGCCGGGCATCTGGCTCGGCAGTCACCTGACCGGTCGGGTCTCCGATGAACTGCTGCGCCCGTGCCTGGCGACGATGCTGGTGTTGATCGGTTACAAGCTGGCGTTCTGATCCGCGTGCCGACATGACCCGGCAGGCTCGACAGTCGCTCCGGGGCGGTCATGAAAGGTAAACAAAGGGGCGACAGGATCGCGCCCGTCCGGTTGCGCAAAATCGTTGCTGACCTACGCTTTGAACAAGGCGAAACATATTTGCCGGGCAACCCCGGAACAATCGCCACGATGCGCAATCATTAGAGCGTGGATATCAAAAGGAGATGCGCATGCTCATCAGGTCATTGACCCTGACACTCTTGCTGGCGATTGCCGGCCCCTTGTTCGCCGGGGACAACGATTCCCCTCTGGATGTCGACAAAGGCAACTACCGCCCCCTGATCGTCATCGCCAGCAGTACGGTCGACCCGGTCTGGGTGAGCCTGAAAAAGTCCCTTGAGGATCCAGCCAACAAGCAGGGGATCGCCGACCGCAAGCTCAAGGTCTACACCATCCTCAATATGGCCGGGCAGCTTGACGGCAAGGATCTTGGCCAACAGGACACCATGGCGTTGCTGCGCTCGCTGAAGCTGGGTGCCGGGGCCTATCCGAAAGTCTTTCTGATGGGCAAGGACGGGGAAACCAAACTGTCGGCCGCCGGGGACGAGGCGAAGTCGGTGGACCTGAAGAAAGTCTTCGACACCATCGATGCATTGCCGGCCGCCGAGAAAGAGCTGGTCGCCGTGCCTCCACCTCCAGCGGCCACCGAGGCGGCACCGGCCAAGGGGACGAAGAACGGCAAACCGGCAAAACCTGCGAAACCCGCCAAGCCGCCGGAAATGCCGGATGATTGAGAGCACGGTTCGGGTGACCTGAACAAAAAATGGCGAACGGTTTTTTCCGTTCGCCATTTTTATTGTCCGCAAATTACCAGTTGTAGCGATACCCGACATTCACCGCCCAGGGCTGTTCGATATCACGGCCTTTGGCATATTGCCCCTCGACATACACATGGTGGTTTTGTGCTGCCGTCAGCATCAACCCGCCACCCAGTTCCGCCCGTGATCCCGGCAGGCGACTGTCCAGGCGTGCACCGTTGACCTTCACTTCGCTGTCGCCGGCATGTTCGGTGACCCACGCGGCCTTGACGTACGGTTTGATCCGCAGGCCCTTGTCCAGTTGCAGCTCGCGCCCGAACTGCGCACCGACCCGACTCTGCACCGAGGTCATCGCATCTTGCTGTACATCCAGTCCATTGCTGGCGGTGTAACGTCCGCCGCTGATGCGCATTACCTGCACCCCGACCTGAGGTTCGACGAACCAGTCCCGGCCCAGATCGATGACCTTGCCGATCTGTGCCTCGGCACTGACGGCATGGTTGTCGTAACGGGCCTTGACCGGTTCGCCGAGGTTGCTGGTGATCTTGATCTCATTGTTCAGCCGTGAATATTTCAGGGTGCCGTCGACATACAACCCGTCCTGATCCTGATAGCTGGCATAGGCGCCCAGCGTGGTGCTGTCGATCGTGCCTTTACTGCGTTCACCGAAATCCTGGCGGCCCTGACCCTGGCCGAACAGGGCGCCGACATACAACGTTCCACTGGACGTCGGCAGCGCGGTGTCGGCACCGATTTCCATGCCATTGGCCTGTTGCTGAAAAGCGCGGCTGGTGCGGGTGTCGTGTTTTTGTTCGGCACCGTAACCCCGGGCCCAGATGCCGCCCTGATCCTTGCCCGAACGCAAATCGGAAAAGTGCTGTCGGGTGCTGCCGTTTTGCGCATCGAGCAGCGCTGCGGTGGCGGCATGACTGGCGACGGCGGCGTTTGCGCCTTTACTCAGCATCTGTGATTGAGGCTGAGGCTGAGGCTGAGGCTGCGGTGTCGCTGGCGGTTGAATCACCACGGGTTGCACCACGGTTTCCGGTTGACCGTCGACAGGTGGAACCTGCGGCTTCTGGATACTTTCATCCGGAGTGCTGATCGCCGGTTTGCCCAGATACCAGTCATTCCCATGTTTCTGCAGCGAGTAGCGGTAGGCCCCGGCATCGACCGTGCCGCCGAACAGCTGGAAATCACCACTGCCGCCATTGCCCTCCACCAGCTTCAGAGCCTGCTGTGCGCCACTCGGTGCATTGCCGGAATCCGCCACCACCAAGGTGTGCAGGTCGTTGATCGGGCCTTGCACCTTGAGCAGGTCGCCGCGCAACGACGCCAGATCGGTGTTCATTGCGAATGTTCCGTTGCCGGTCAGCGGGCCGTTGATGGTCAGGGTGTGGAATGCGCCGCTGATGGCGGGGTCGGCAAATTCGACCCGGCCATCGAGGCGGTTGGCTCCGTTCAATGCGGCATCACCCTTGAGGCGCAGCAGGGCACCGTCGTTCAGTGTGGTGTCGCTGGCGGTGGCTGCGGCGCCCAGCACCATCAAGCCGCCCTGATTGACCGTAGTGTTGGAGACCGTCGTGCCGGCCACGCTGGTCATCGTGCCGCCCTGATTGATCTGCGTATCGTCGACCGACGCGGTGTCGTTGACCGCCAGTTCGCCGCCAGCATTGACCGTGGTCAGTTGCGCATGACCATCCTGGTAGACCGTCATCATGCTGTTGGCGACGCGGCTGTTCTTGGCCAGCGCATTGCCGTAGACATACATCTGCCCACCGTCGAGTTGGGTGTCGCTGACCGCCGCGTTTTGCGTCACTTCGAGAAAGCCATCGTTGACCCTGGTTGTCAGCGCCGTGGCAGAACCGATCAATACCAGTGTGCCGTTTTCCATCAGGGTGTCGGTGAGCTTCGCGCTGTCACGGGCTTCCAGCCAGCCGCTGTCCTTGATCGTGGTGCCGTTGGCCACGCTCTCATCAAGCAACTGAAGGGTGCCAAGGCTCACGATGCTGTCGGTCAGTGTTGCGCCGGTACCGGCCAGGACAGTCGAGCCGTTATCGACCAACAGGTTGCTTTGTGGCGAGGTCAGGCAAGGCAAACCATCGCAACTGGCGGCCTGTACCACCATGGGCGCGGCACTGAGCACCAGCAGGGCACCCGAAAGTGAAACCCGAGAAAACCGTACATTCAACGCAAGCATGATGATCCGCCGACAACCGCTGTAAGAGGCGGCGAATTCTGCTCAGGCGAGTGGTCGGGGTAACGCAGGCACTTCCCAAGTTTTTGTAGGAAGCGTCCTACACAGAGGCGCTGTGCAAGGCCACTTGCAGGTGCGACTGCAAACGCTTCATCTGCTGCCCGAAGGCTTCGAACAGGCGATGCACCTCCTGGCGTGTGGTGCTGATTTCGCAGGTTGATTCCAGTTGTTCGCATGCAGCGATCAGCGGCGCGGCGTGAATGATCCGCGCGCTGCCGAGGATCTTGTGGCAGCAGCGTTTCATCCCGGAAAAGTCACCGGCCTGGAACAGCGCCTGCATGGTTTCGAAATCTTCCTGGTTGGTGCGCAGCACCGTGGCGAGCAATTGCCGGGTCATGCTCAGGTCGCCTGCGGTGATGGCAGTGACCTTCGACAGATCGAAGCACGGCGCAGTGGCTTGCCTGGCCCGTTCGGCTTCGCGCAGGTAGCGCTCGAGCACAGGGCGGGTGAGGGGTTTGAACAGGCAGTCGTTCATTCCGGCCTCGAGGCAGCGCTGGATTTCCTCGGGGCGGGCGTTGGCCGTCAGCCCCAGCACATGGGTCGGAGCACGACCTTCGGAGGCTTCGATGGCGCGCAGTTGGCGAGTCATCTTGTCGCCGTTGAGCAGTGGCATGTTGCAGTCGGTGATCAGGTAATCAAAGGTGTCTTCGTGCCACAGGCGCAGGCCTTCGATGCCGTTTTCGGCGCAGGTGACACGCATTCCCAGGGACTCCAGTTGACGCTGCAGCACCACGCGGTTGAACTCGTGATCCTCGACGATCAACACATGGCGCACAGGCAATGGCGGCAGCGTTGCATCGTCGGTTATCGGAGTTGTCTCGTTGTCGGGCAGGCGTTTGACCGGCAGTTCCAGGGTAAAGCAGGCGCCTTGCCCCGGCTGGCTTTCGCAGGTCAGCCGGCCGCCCATGAGCTCGGTCAATTGCCGACAGATCGACAGCCCGAGACCGCTGCCGACCTGCACTTCACGATCATCGCCCTCGAACTGGGTGTAGGGCTGGAACAGGCGCTGGCGCTGCTGCTCGTCGAGCCCGATGCCGGTGTCGCGCACCGCCAGGCGCAGTCGGGCGAGTTCGCCGTCGGGCTCCAGGCGCAGCTCGACCGTAACGCTGCCCTGAGCGGTGAACTTGATCGCATTGCTCAGCAGGTTGGAAAGAATCTGCCTGAACCGCAGCGAATCCAGTTCCACGGCGCAGTCGGCGTGGTCGCTGATGAAGTTCAGTTCAAGGTTTTTCTGCCGGGCCAGACTGGCGAACCCCTCGATCACCGTGCGCGCCAGCGGTTCGGGATGGCAGCGGCTGTTGCGCAGTTCAAACTGGCCGGCCTCGATTCGGGTCAGGTCGAGAATCTCGCCGATCAATTCCATCATGCCGCCGGCGGATTGCTGGGCGATATCGATCAGTTCGGTGTCGTCCGGACGCGGTGCGGACTGGTGACGCAGCAGTTCGAGCACGCCGATCAATGCGCTCATCGGTGTACGGATCTCGTGGCTCATCACTGCGAGGAAATGACTCTTGCCCCGGTTGGCCGCCTCGGCCTGATGTTTGGCTGCGAGCAATGCATGTTGCAGATGCTGTTGCTCGGTGAAGTCGATCCAGCCGCCAATCACGCCGGTCATGGTCCCGTCGGAATCACGGTAGGGCAGTGCCCAGTGGTAGATGTGATAAGTCTTGTCCTTGACCGTCATGGTGAAGCTGTCGAACGACGGTTCACCGCTTTCCAGCGTGGCGCGGTGGATGCGTTTGTACTGGTGGGCGGTGTCCAGCGGCAGGATGTTCGCCTCGATCAGGCCCTTGTTCAGCACCTGCTGTGGCTCGACTTCCATCACTTGCAAATACGCGCGGTTGCAGCTCAACAGCAGCCCCTTGCGGTCGCGCACGTAGATCGGGTGCGGCGTGCCGTCGACCAGCACCTGCATGAACAGCAACTGATCGCTCAAGGCTTTCTGCGCTTTTTGCCGCTCGGTGATCTGCCGGCGCAGACCCAGGTTCCACGCCAGAATGACCAGCAGCACGGTCAGCAGCGCCAACACCGCACGCAGAATCCAGTTTTTGTAAGTGCTCCAGGTGTCCTGGCTGTCCTGGGAATTCTGCCAGCGGCTGGCCAGTTCGCTTAACTCGTCCGGGGCGATATCGAGCAGCGCCTTGTCGAGAATCGAGACCAGCATGGCGTTCTGTTTGCCCGTGGCAAAACCGATCAGCGCCGGTTGCGAACCGAGCACCGAATCGATTTGCAGGCGACCGCGAAAGAACCGGTCGATCAGATACGCCGCGCCCATTTGCGGCTGGATCACGCCCTCCACCTGGCCTTCGGCGAGCAGCTCATAGGTCTCGATCGGCGTGTCGACCTGCACGGTGCGGATGTCCGGCCACTCGCGTTCCAGCCAGTTGGCGGCGGCCGAATCCTTGATGATCGCGACGCGTCTTCCCTTGAGGCCCGCAAGACCGGGGCGCTCTGCTTGGGTGCGGGTGACCAGGACGAACGGATTGATTGCATAGGGCCGGGAGAACGCCAGGTGTTCCTCGCGACGGGCGCTGTAGGTCATTGCGCCGATCAGACTGGGCGGGTCCCGTTGCGCGCGACCGGTCACGGCGTCGATGGAGGACATCTTGCTTGGCCGGAACGTCAGGCCGGTGCGATCGTTGATGGTTTCCAGCAGGTCGGCGGCCATGCCCCTGAGCTGGCCTTCGTTGTCGAAGAAACTGAACGGTGAATACAAGTCATTGGCCAACACTTCGATCTGCGGATGGTCCTTGATCCACTGCTGTTCGGCGGCCGTCAGTTGCAGGCGGTTGTAACCGAGTTTCGGGTTGGCGCCGATGCCCCAGCGCCGGGCGATGACCGTGCGTTCCTGGGGCGTGATCTTCGCCATGGCGGCATTGAGCAGGTTCAGCAGTCGCGTATTTTCCTGCTGCGTGGCAAAGCTGAAGCCCAGGCCTTCGGAGTCGCGCTGGATGGTCTGTTTCAGGCTCTGCTGGTAACTGCGTTCGAGCAGGTATTGCGCGGAAATCGCATCGGTCAGCAGCACCGTGCCTTCGCCATAGGCCACTTGGCCGAGGCCTTGCTGGGTCGAGCCGACCGCTTGAAGAGGGTGGCCGGGGAAAAGCGACGCCACCCGATCCTCGGTAATCCAGTCCTGATCGAACAGCACCGTGGTGCCGGCCGGTAACCGGTCATTTGGCCAATGGGTGCCGAAATGGCTGATCAACACGGCCTGATCGTACGCGTAGGGCGCACTCAGGCGCAGATCGTTGTAGTTCGCTTCGAGGTGGTTGATGCGCGGTACCAGATCGACATCGCCCCGCTGCAAGGCGGCGAGGGCATCCGACTGGCTGGCGTATTGCTCGACTTCCACGCGCAGGCCGAGGCTGCGAGTCAGCAGGTCAAGATAGTCGGCCGACAGCCCTTCGTAATCCTTTTGATTGGCGGTGATGTCCAGCGGCGGTCGATCCGGCGCATAGGCCCCGGCGCGCAACACGGTTTTGTTGGTCAGCCATTGGTGCTGGGCGCTGGTGAGGGGCAGGTCGAGCCGATTCTCACCGGCACGGCTGAGCAGGTTCAGCGGCCCGGCGTTCGCCGCCAACGCCAGCAGCATCAGGCTCAACGCGCCCAGCCATCGCCCGAACCTCATGGTTCAGACCAGGTGATTGCGTTTGGCGAAATCGATCAGCTCAAGCAGCGTGCCTGCGTTGAGTTTCTGCATCAGACGGGTCTTGTAGGTACTGATGGTCTTGTTGCTGAGCAGCATGTCATCGGCGATCTGCTTGTTGCTCTTGCCCTGGGCCAGCCCGTGCAACACCTTGAGTTCGCGGCGCGACACACCGTCGAGCAGTTGCGCATCGTCTCGGGCAAAGTCGCTGGCCCGCACCGAATTCAGCGCATTGACCGGAAACCACGTCTTGCCACTGGCCACCGCTTTGAGCGCAGTGACGATCTCCACCGGATCGTCGACCTTCGACAAAAACGCCGACACCCCGGCCCGCAGGCATTGCGCCGCGTAGGCCTGGCTTTTCAGGCCGGTGTGCACCAGCACATGGGCCTTGCTGCCGCCGATGCGCAAGCGGTCGATCACCGCCATGCCGTCGAGCTGCGGGATATCCAGGTCGAGCACAATCGCATCGGGCCTGAGCGCAAACGCCTGGCTCAACGCATCCACACCGTTGTCGCATTCACCCACAACCTCATGGCCTTCACGGGCCAGAATCATCCCGATCGCCATGCGCACTACCGCGTGATCATCGACCAACAGCACTTTCATGGATCAACCCTCAGGCCCTGTTTCAGCATAGTCCGCAGGGGCTGACGAGCCCGGCGGATCGGATGCGTGGTGGTGGGGCGGTGAAAAAAAGGCGCGATCCTACAAGGTTTACGGGGGGAAGCAATGGGAGGTGTCGTGCAGAGGTATCTTTGGCGCTGGGGTGTAAGTTTTATCTGGGGGAAGGGGCATTTCCCCTCAGCCGCCGTTGAACTCGTGAAGTTCACCGTTTCTCAAGACATAAACCAGAGCCTCTTTTGCATCCGCGATGACCAAGGGAGACTGAGTTGTCAGCACGAATTGGCAGTTCGGAAATGTTTTGCTCAACCGCTGGATAAGGTTGAGCTGCCATTCCGGATGCAGATGAAGGTCCACTTCATCGATTAGAACGATGCCTTCGCCGTGGAGCGGATTGTCCAGTGACGGGTTCATCATGGCCAGTCGGCGGGCGATGTCTCCGACCAGCGCCAGCATCGACTTTTCGCCTTGCGACAATTTGGCGACATTGAAAGTGACGCCGTCCTTGTCGATCGCCATGTGCAGGCGAGGTTGTCGCTGTATTCGCAGGTTGGTGAAACCCGGCATGAAGGCCGCGATGGTGGAGCGGACGGCCGTCAGTTGGGAGTCGCGGGACGAAGCTTTGAGATTGGATAATGTCTTCCAGGCTTCGCTCTCAGCACCAAGCTTCTGAGCTATTTCGTTCAATGCGGAATCGGAAATGCCGGACTCGTTTTCGCTGTCTTCACGCTCTCGAAACCATTCAAAGAAGCGGCGAAAGTCGGTGCTGTGTTTCAGTGAGTCGTCGTAGCCCGCCAATTGATCGAAGGTTTGTCCGCTTTTGATTTTCAGCGGGATTTCGAGAACCGAGCGCTCCACCGGATAGTAGGCAATCAGGGGAAGTGAGGCGCTGTCATCGGCTGTCAGCAGGGCGCGATAGTGATCGGCGAGCAGATTTACGTCTTCCAAAGAACTGTGTAGCGCCGTTTTCCCTTCCTGTTTGCTGTGCGACATACCCCATACGAATACATCGTCTTCTTCATCGGGATCCGACTCGGGACTGACTCGCGGATGTGCAGGTTCTGCTACCGCGATCGAGACGATGGCAGCCGGGGTCTCGTTGCGAATGTCTTCCTCTGCGATATGGCTGCCATTGCCTTTTCGGGTGCGAATTCTTGCTATCAGCCAGCTCAGGCAGGTGGTGAGCGCTTTCAGCAGGGTGGTTTTACCGGCGCCGTTGATTCCCACGAACACGGTGACATTAGAAGGGGATCCGGCGAGAGGAGCCAAATGAACGGTGATGTCATTGAACCGACCTACATTCGTGAGTTTGAGGCTGTCGATCTTCATTCATTCACCTCTGTGTTTCAGTCGGTCAGGTGTTTGGCGAACGTCATTTCATCCGCGATAACCCGGCAGTGCGGTGCAGTTTAGATGCATCGCTTTCAGCTGGTCACCTTTGAAAATTATTGCTGAATGTGCCCGGAAAATTTACGCGGCAACACCCTTCGGAACCATCGGACGTTTCCTTCAAAACGCGGCGGCGTTGGTGAACTGGTGGCTTGAGTCGTACGCCGATAACCTATTGGGGTCGCTGCAAAATCAGCCTCCGGATGTGGAAGTCCGATGATCACAGAGAACATATTTGCGCCAGTACCCGTTGGCGTGTTCCTTTAGTTATCGAGATATTCACACATGAAAAAAACAGATCCAAACAGGCCGGAAACTCCCACGAATTCAGATTCCCCGGAACACATCGCCAACCCCAAACCCCGCTACATCCCCATTACCGGCATCGATTGCCCGATTCCCTGTCTCCTGATCGACCGCGAAGCCCCGGTAGACGTACTCCACGGCACCGCTGCCTACCGCTTGCGCAGCGTGACGCAGTTGCTGGAAACACTTTCATTGAGCGATGGCACCGGCCACGACGCATTACTGCTGCAGGACTTCGCCCGGGTGTTGGCAATCCCT
This sequence comes from Pseudomonas sp. MWU12-3088, assembly GCF_023242405.1. Lineage (NCBI taxonomy): Bacteria > Pseudomonadati > Pseudomonadota > Gammaproteobacteria > Pseudomonadales > Pseudomonadaceae > Pseudomonas > Pseudomonas sp. MWU12-3088. The sequence goes on along the minus strand of NZ_JALJEA010000006.1, from coordinate 176,467 downwards.
CTGCGCGACAGTTGCGACCTGATGGATGTGCTGGGCTGGAAGCTACAGGCGTAGTTTTCAATCCCCCCAAACAAAAACGGGCGACCTTCTCAGGTCGCCCGTTTTTCATGGCGTGATTATCGGGTCAACTCCCCCAGAATCCTGTGCGCAATCTTCACCCGCTCTCCATTCGGGTAATTGCGGTTCGCCAGAATCACGATCCCGACGTTCTTCGATGGCACGAATGCGACATACGCGCCGAAGCCACCGGTGGCGCCGGTCTTGTTCAGCAGCACGTTCGCCGGCTCAGGTTGTGGCGGATTCAGCCATTTGACCTTGTGCGGTTCCATGGCCATGGGCGTCGAGTTGCCGTCCAGCAGGCGCTCGAGGCTGATCGGATAGGCGTAGCGTTCCCAGCCCAGGCCCTGGGTCATGTCGCCGACGGTGTAGTAGCCGGTGTGGGTGAGGGCGATGGCTTTTTGCAGCGGTGTTTCGATTTTGGCGCTGTCTAGGTTGGCCTGGACGAATTGCAGCAGATCTGAGGCGCTGGTTTTCACGCCATAGGCTTCGGAGTCGAGGGCGCCGGGGCTGACTCGAATCGGCTTGTTGTTCTTGTCATAGCCCTGGGCATAGAGCTTTTGTTCAGACGCGGGCACCGACAGGAAGGTGTGCTTGAGCCCGAGTTTCGGCAGCAGGGTTTCGGTCATGATCTGATCGAACGGCTGGCCGAGGCTTTTTGCTGCCAGATAGCCGAACAGGCCGATGCTCGGGTTGGAGTACAGGCGCTGGCTGCCGGCCGGATAAGTCGGTTTCCACTGTTGGTAATAGCCGAGCATCTTGTCGGAAGAGTCCGCGGCATCCGGGAATTGCAGCGGCAGGCCGCCCGCGCTGTAGGTGCCCAGTTGCAGCAGGCTGATCTGGTCGAAGGCGCTGCCTTTCAGCTCGGGCCAGTGCTGGCTGGCCTTGTCGGAGAATTCCAGTTTGCCGCTGGCCTGGGCGTAGGCGCCGAGGGTCGCGGTGAAGGTTTTGCTGACCGAGCCGATTTCGAACAGGGTGTTTTCACTCACCGCTTGCCCGGTGCTCTTGTCGGCAACACCGTAGTTAAAGTAATGAGCTTTGCCATCGACGGTCACGGCCACGGCCAGACCGGCGATGTCCTGTTGCTGCATGACCGGTGTCACGGTGGCCTTCACCAGCGCCTGCAACTGATCGTCGGTTTGCGGGGCGGCCAGGCAGGTGGCGGCGCTGAAGAAAAGTCCGAAAGCGCAGAGGGACTTGAGTTTGTTCAGGTTGATCGAAAACATGCTTGGGCCACTCTCCATGAGTGTTGATGGTGTTATCCCGCTACACTGCGAGCGTTTTCCGTCGGGCCGGCTGATCGGCGCCGCCAAATCTAGGCAGTCCGGCGTCTTTCGACAAACGATGAAAACTCGGACGAGCCATTAGAAAAATTTGGGACTGGGCATGATTCGACCTCAATTGCCTTTGAATGCATTACGCGCCTTCGAAGCTTCTGCGCGTCATTTGAGCTTCACTCGCGCCGCCGTGGAGCTGTGCGTGACCCAGGCCGCCGTCAGCCATCAGGTCAAAAGCCTGGAGGCGCAACTCGGCGTGATCCTGTTCAAACGCCTGCCCCGTGGGCTGATGCTGACCGGCGAGGGCGAAACGCTGCTGCCGGTGCTGACCACGTCGTTCGATCATATCGCGCAGATGCTCGAGCGTCTGGCGGGCGGGCAATATCGGGAAATGCTCACGGTCGGTGCGGTGGGCACTTTCGCGGTGGGCTGGTTGTTGCCGAGGCTGGCGGACTTTCAGGCGAAACATCCGCTCATAGATTTGCGGCTGTCGACCAACAACAACCGGGTGGACGTGGCCGCCGAAGGGCTGGATTACGCGATCCGGTTTGGTGCCGGGGCGTGGCACGGTATCGAGGCGACCCGTTTGCTGGAGGCACCGTTGACCGTGCTCTGTGTACCGGAAATCGCCCGGCAATTGCACACGCCGGGGGATCTTTTGCAGCAGCGCCTGCTGCGTTCCTATCGCACCGATGAGTGGCCGGACTGGTTTCACGCGGCCGGTCTGGCAACCCATGCCGCACCGCCCCAGAGCATCGTGTTCGACTCGTCGCTGGCGATGATGGAAGCGGCGTTGCAGGGCGGCGGGGTGGCACTGGCGCCGCCGTTGATGTTTGCCCGGCAACTGGCGGCGGACCTGATCCGCCAACCCTTTGCCATCGAAATCACCACCGGCAGCTATTGGCTGACGCGGTTGCAGTCACGGCCGGAGACCTCGGCGATGGCGGCGTTCAGGTACTGGTTGCTGGAGGCCGCGCAGGCTTAGCGCACCAGGCACGGCTTCTTGTTATCGAACGTCCAGCCCGGAATCAGAAACTGCATCGCCACGCTGTCATCCCGCGCGCCGAGTCCCATGCCTTTATAGAGTTCGTGGGCCCTGGCCACCTGATCCATGTCCAGTTCCACGCCCAGCCCCGGTTTCTTCGGCACCTGCACGCAGCCGTCGACGATTTGCAGCGGCGCCTTGGTCAGGCGCTGGCCGTCCTGCCAGATCCAGTGGGTGTCGATGGCGGTGATGTCGCCCGGTGCGGCGGCCGCGACGTGGGTGAACATCGCCAGGGAAATATCGAAATGGTTGTTGGAGTGCGAGCCCCAGGTCAGGCCCCATTCGTGGCACATCTGCGCCACGCGCACCGAGCCCTGCATGGTCCAGAAATGCGGGTCGGCCAGCGGGATGTCTACCGACTGCAACTGAATCGCGTGACCCATCTCGCGCCAGTCGGTGGCGATCATGTTGGTGGCGGTTTTCAGGCCGGTGGCGCGACGGAATTCAGCCATCACTTCACGGCCCGAATAACCGTTTTCCGCACCGCACGGGTCTTCGGCGTAGGCCAGCACATGATGCTGGTCGCGGCACAGACGGATCGCTTCTTTGAGTGACCACGCGCCGTTCGGATCGAGGGTAATGCGGGCGTCAGGGAAGCGTTCGGCCAGTGCGGTCACCGCTTCGATTTCGGCATCGCCGCTGAGCACGCCGCCCTTGAGCTTGAAGTCCTTGAAGCCATAGCGCGCATGGGCCGCCTCGGCCAGGCGCACCACGGCGTCGGCGGTCATGGCTTTCTCGTGACGTACTCGGAACCAGTCGTTGTCGGCATCCGGTTCGCTGCGGTAGGCGAGGTCGGTTTCCCGGCGGTCGCCCACGTAGAAAAGATAACCGAGCATCTTTACTTCATCACGTTGCTGGCCTTCGCCGAGCAACGCGGCCACCGGTACGTCGAGGTGCTGGCCGAGCAGGTCGAGCAGCGCGGCTTCCAGCCCGGTGACCGCGTGAATGGTGATGCGCAGGTCGAAGGTCTGCAGGCCACGGCCGCCGGAGTCGCGGTCGGCGAAGGTCTGGCGCACCTGATTGAGGATTTTCTGATACGTGCCGATCGGGCTGCCGACCACCAGGCTGCGGGCGTCTTCCAGCGTCTGGCGGATACGTTCGCCGCCGGGCACTTCACCGACGCCGGTGTGGCCGGCGTTGTCCTTGAGAATGACGATGTTGCGGGTGAAAAACGGCCCGTGGGCGCCGCTCAGGTTAAGCAGCATGCCGTCGTGGCCGGCCACCGGGATAACTTGCATCTCGGTGATGATCGGGGCTTTGGCGATGTCGTGTGCGGTCATTTGGCGTTGTCCTTTCAAGCGTGTTTCGGCGCGGCATCGGCCACGGCGACGTCAGGTGCGGATTTGGGTGTCATGCGGGCGGCGAACACGATGATCGCGGCGATGATCGAGGTCGCGGCCAGACCATAGAGGCCGCCCTGGATCGAACCGGTGTGTTGTTCCAGCAGGCCGAACGTGGTGGGGGCGACGAAGCCGCCGAGGTTGCCCACCGAGTTGATCAACGCGATCACGGCGGCGGCGATCCGCGCATCGAGATAGGCCTGCGGGATCGGCCAGAACAGCGACGAGGCGGATTTGAAACCCAGTGCGGCAAAGCAGATCGCAACGAACGCGAAAATCGGTCCGCCGGTGGTGGACATGAACATCCCCGCCGCCGCAATCAACAGCGCGGTGGCGACCCATGCCTGCTGGTATTTCCACTTTGCCGAGAACGAGGCGAACGCGTACATGCCGATGATCGACAGCAGCCACGGAATCGAGTTGAACAGGCCGACCTGAAAGTCGCTCATCTCTCCCATCTTTTTGATGATGCTCGGCAGCCAGAACGTCGCGGCGTAGATCGTCAATTGAATGAAGAAGTAGATCAGGCAGAACAGGATGATCTGGCGATCCTTGAGCAGCTTGCCCAGCGACGGCCGGATCGGCGTTGCGGCTTCGCGGGCCTTCTGTTCGTCGTCGATGGCTTTGACCAGCGCATCCTGCTCGGCGTGGGTGAGCCATTTGGCGTCGTGGGGTTTGGCGTCGAGCCAGAACCAGACGAACACGCAGAGGCCGACCGAGAACATCCCTTCAATGAAATACATCCATTGCCAACCGTGCAGACCGAGACCTTCGATCTGTAGCAGCAGGCCGGACAGCGGACCGGAAATCAGCGAGGCCACGGCCGAACCGCTGAGGAAGATCGCAATCGCCTTGCCGCGCTCGGCCCCCGGCAACCAGCGGGTGAAGTAGTAGATCACCCCGGGAAAGAACCCGGCCTCGGCCACGCCGAGTAGAAATCGCAGGATGTAGAAGTGGGTTTCGTTCTGGATGAACGCCATGCCGGCGGCCACCAGGCCCCAGGTGAGCATGATGCGGGTCAGCCAGATTCGTGCGCCGACCTTTTGCAGCAGCATGTTGGAGGGGACTTCGAACAGCGCGTAACCGATGAAGAACAGACCGGCACCGAAACCGTAGGCCGCAGCACCGATGCCAAGGTCATGTTCCATGTGGGTGCGGACGAAGCCGATGTTCACCCGGTCAATGTAATTGACGATGAACATGATGACGAACAGCGGCAGGACGTGGCGTTTGACTTTGGCAATGGCGGAGGACAGCACCGAATCGGCGCCCTCGTTCATCCCGGCAATGGATGATTTCACTTGGTTTTCTCCCACTCGTTATTTTTATGCGGGGTGTGGCTGGGTGCTGCGTTGTTGATAGACATCATACAACTAGATTTTTTTGTCCTACAAGCGGGAGTGCTCAATCAAATTTATCTACGACGGAGGGTTTTTATGCTTTTCTGGATTCGATGTGCCGTATTTGTTGGGTTTTAAAGGTTTGTTACGGGTTGAGGTACAGAGTGACAGACCAGCAAAAGTGGAGTGTTGGCGTGAAGCCATTGAAAGTTTTCTAACGAAAATCGCTTGTTGTCATACAAGTTGAGCGCCTGAAATCATAGGAGCTCATACAAGTCATCGCCTGCAGTGCTACGATCGGCTTGCCCCGATCACCGGATCCGACCATGCAAGAAGACCTCGACGCCCCCGCCCGCAAACGCGCGCACAACCTGGCCCACGATCTGGTGGAAAAGCTGACCCAGAGCATCCTGCTCGGCCAGATGTTGCCCGGTGACAAGTTGCCGTCGGAGAACTCGATCGTTCAGGAACACGGCGTCAGCCGCACCGTGGTGCGCGAGGCGATTTCCAAGTTGCAGGCGTCGGGGCTGGTGGAGACGCGGCACGGCATCGGCACGTTCGTGATCGAGCGCGCGCCGGAGCAGGGGCTGCGGCTGAATGTCGACACCGCACTGGGCGTGCGCAGCATTCTCGAATTGCGCATGGGCCTCGAGACGCAAGCGGCGGCACTGGCCGCGCAGCGTCGCAGCGAACAACAACTGGTGCAGATGCGTCAGGCGCTGGACGACTATCAGCGTCTGTTGGCCAACAACGACAGCTGCGTCGAGGCCGACCGGCGCTTTCATCTGCTGATTGCCGAAGCCACCGGCAATGTCTGCTTCACCGAGATCATGCAGCACCTGGGCAGCGCGATGATTCCGCGCACCCGGGTCAATGCGGTCGAGCGCGGGGCGGTGGATTTGAGCAAGCTCGGGCAATTGGCGAACCTGGAGCATGAGGCGATTTTCAACGCGATCAAACGCCAGGATCCGGAAGCGGCGCGTGCTGCGATGTGGCTGCACCTGAGCAACAGTCGCGACCGGTTTTCGGCGGGCGGCGCCTGACGCCGCGGCGACTCAAGTCTCGATGGCCCGGATCACCGCCGGCCGCTCCAGATTCAACGCCAGCACGCTGATCAACACCACCGCCGACCCCGCCAGCACCAACAGCGTCGGTCGTTCGCCCAATCCCACCGAGGCAATCCCCATCGCGGTCGGCGGAATCAGATACAGCGTCATCGTCGCCCGGCTCAAATCGACATGCTTGAGCACGAACGCCCACGCCAGATAGGCGAGGGCGCTGGGAAACACGCCCAGAGCGAGCACCGCCCATTGCACCCGCAGCGGCGCACTGGCCACGCTGTCGGCCAGCCCCGGCAAGTAGATCAACAGCAACAGCGTGCCGGACCACACCGTGTAACAAACCAGCGTCAGCCCGTCGTAGCGCCGGGCGTGGTGTTTTTGCAGGGCGAAGTAAACGCTCCACGAAACGGCGGCCAGTAAAATCAGCAAACCATGGGCGTCGATGCTGCCGAGGCCGCGATCGCCGCTGACCACAATCACCACGCCGACGAATCCCGTCAGCACACAGCCCCAGCGCCAGACGCTGACCCGATCCTTGAACAGAAACCGCGCCAGCAGCGTGCTGAACAGCGGCGTCGATTGCGCCAGTACGCTCGACGCGCCAGCGCTGACGCTTTGCTGGCCGATGTTCAGCACCACGTGATGCAGGCTGACGGCAAAAAAGCCAAGGGCCAATAACAGTGGCAAATCCTGTAGGCGCGGCAGATGAATGCCTTTGAAACCAGCAATCACCGCCATGAACAGCGACGCCAGCAGAAACCGCAGCAACGCCAGATGACCCGGATCGTAGGCTTGCAGGCCGATGTGGATGCCGGTCGGCGAATAGGCCCAGCAGCCGACGACGAAGGCCATGGCCAAGAGGATTTTCAAAGGCGAAGTGGAGGGCATGAGCGAGGCACCAGGAAGGTTGATGTACCGAGTATCCGGGCGGCCAATCATTCGCCACAACTGACTTATACTGCGCGAACCGTTCACTCAGAGTGATGATTATGGAGCTGGCGCAAATCCGCATGTTCAAGACCGTGGCCGAGGTCGGCAGCATCGCCAAAGCCGCTGAAAAGCTGTTTTGCGTGCCGTCGAACATCACGGCGCGGATCAAGTCCCTGGAAGCGGAGCTGGGAGTGGCGCTGTTTCTGCGCGAAGGGCGGGGGTTGCGGATCAGTCCTGCCGGGCAGACCTTTCTGGCTTACGCGGAGAAGATTCTGGCGCTGACAGCTGAAGCCAAACGCGCAGTCGATCCTGCCGCCGAGCCGTCCGGGCCGTTGCGCATCGGTGCCATCGAATCGTCGGCCACCGGGCGTCTGCCACGCCTGCTGGCGAAATTTCACAAGCGCTATCCGAACGTGGCGCTGGAACTGACTACTGGCACCTGGGGCCAGTTGCTCGACGATACGGTCAGTCATCGTCTGGACGGCGCGATCGTCGCGGTGGATGTCGAGCGCTCCCAGCTCAAGCGCACGCCGATGTATCGCGAAGAATTGCTGCTGATCGCTTCAACCTCGTTCGGACCGATACGCAACCTCGACGACTTGCAGGACAAGACCGTGTTCATGTGGCCGCAAGGCTGTCCCTATCGGGCCGCGCTGGAACACTGGTTGTTGCGTCAGGGCCTGGCGTTGCCGATTGTCAGCCTGGCCAGTTACGGGGCGATTGTCGGTTGCGTGAGTGCCGGCGCTGGCGTGGCACTGGTGCCCAAAGGCGTGTTCGAGCAATACGCCAAAGGCGCGGGGTGTGCGGGTTACGAATTCCCGGAGCTGACGGCCATCGACAACTTGTTCTACTGGCATGAAAACGCCGGGGTGCACCCGGCGCGTGAGGCATTTGTGGCGATGTTGCGCGAGGAGTTTGCCTGAGCCGGATCAGGCCCCGCTCACGTCGCGCATCAACAAGCCGAAGCGCAGATCCACCGCATCCGGAATCGGCAGGTACACGGTGTGCCCATCCCCCGGCGCCACATCGATGGCCTCGCCCTTGAGGCTCTGCAATTCGTGCAGATCAAAATGGAAATTGCCCTCGGGCGTCATCAGTTCCAGATGATCGCCCAGAGCAAAGCGGTTCTTCACTTTGACCTCGGCCAGCCGATCCCGGCGTTCGCCAGTCAGCTCGCCAACGAATTGCTGACGCTCCGACACCGAACTGCCGTTCTGGTAGTTCTGGTATTCGTCATGCACATGACGGCGCAGGAAGCCCTCGGTGTAGCCGCGCTGGGCGAGGGATTCCAGATCGGTCATCAGGCTGCGGTCGAATTCGCGACCGGCCACCGCATCGTCGATGGCCCGGCGGTAGACCTGAGTGGTGCGCGCGCAATAGAAGTGGGATTTGGTCCTGCCTTCGATCTTCAGCGAGTGCACGCCCATGCGAGTCAGGCGCTCGACGTGCTGCACCGCGCGCAGGTCCTTGGCGTTCATGATGTAGGTGCCGTGCTCGTCTTCGAAGGCCGGCATCATCTCGCCGGGACGGTTGGCTTCCTGCAACAGGAACACCTGATCGGTGGGCGCGCCGAGGCCGAGAGTCGGTTGCGGTTCGAAGGTCTGCACGATCTCGCCGAGCTGGTTTTCCGTGGCTTCCTGCGCCGAATATTTCCAGCGGCAGGCGTTGGTGCAGGTGCCCTGATTGGCGTCGCGCTTGTTCATGTAGCCGGAGAGCAGACAGCGACCGGAATAGGCCATGCACAGTGCGCCGTGGACGAACACTTCCAGCTCCATGCCCGGCACCTGTTCGCGGATTTCGCCGATCTCTTCCAGCGACAACTCCCGGGACAGGATGATCCGGCTCAGCCCTTGTTGCTGCCAGAATTCGACGCTCGCCCAGTTCACCGTATTGGCCTGCACCGACAGGTGAATCGGCATCTGCGGAAAGTGCCGGCGTACCAGCATAATCAGGCCGGGGTCAGACATGATCAGTGCGTCCGGCGCCATCTCGATCACCGGCGCCAGATCCTTGAGGAAGGTTTTCAGCTTGGCGTTGTGCGGCGCGATGTTGACCACCACGTAGAAACGCTTGCCTTGGGCCTGGGCTTCACGAATGCCGAGGGCGAGATTGGCGTGGTCGAACTCGTTGTTGCGCACCCGCAGGCTGTAGCGCGGCTGGCCGGCGTAGACTGCATCGGCGCCGTAGGCGAAGGCGTAGCGCATGTTTTTCAGGGTGCCGGCAGGGGCGAGCAGTTCCGGGGTGAAGGAGGGCGTCATGGCGGTGTCGGTCGCAAAAGCGCGGGAGGGTAAACGAGGTGCGGCGAGGGTTTATTGATCTGGATCTATGCTCCATGAACAAAGATGGCACTCGCGCGGGCGTGGGCTGACTAAGTTGGGCGGGCGCGCGTGGCGCCTGACTGACATGGACCGGACATGAACCAAAAGAGTCTGCAATTCAAATCCCTCACCGTGCTGTTGCTGCTGGTGACGGTGGCCTTTATCTGGATCCTGCTGCCGTTCTACGGTGCGGTGTTCTGGGCGGTGATCCTCGGCATCGTATTCGCGCCGATGCAGCGCCGGTTGCAGCAGAAGTTCGGCTGGCAACGCAACCTGACTTCACTTTGCACCCTGAGTGTCTGCGTGGTGATCGCGATTCTGCCGGTGATCGTCATCAGCGTGTTGCTGGTGCAGGAAGGGGCGACGCTCTACGACAACATCGAAAGCGGCAAGCTCGATATCGGCGCGTATCTGGCGCAGTTCAAGCACAGCCTGCCACCGTACTTTCAGCACCTGCTCGACCGTTTCGGTATGGGCGAACTGAATGCCTTGCGCGAGAAGATCGTCAAGGCGGCGATGCAGGGCAGTCAGGTGCTGGCGAGCCAGGCGTTCAGTTTCGGCCAGGGCACCTTCGATTTCGTGGTGAGCTTTTTCATCATGTTGTACTTGCTGTTCTTCTTTCTGCGCGATGGCGCCGAACTGGCGCGCAAGGTGCGCACGGCGGTGCCGCTGGAGGAGCATCACAAGCGGCGCCTGCAACTGAAATTCAATCGAGTGGTGCGCGCCACCGTCAAAGGCAACCTTTTGGTGGCCATTACGCAAGGCGCGCTGGGCGGGGCGATTTTCTGGTTTCTCGACATACCCAGCGCGTTGCTCTGGGCGGTGTTGATGGCGTTTCTGTCGCTGTTGCCGGCGGTGGGAGCGGGGATTGTCTGGGCACCGGTGGCGGTTTACTTCCTGCTCAGCGGGATGATCTGGCAGGGCGTTGTGCTGGGGCTGTTCGGGGTGTTTGTGATCGGCCTGGTGGATAACGTGCTGCGTCCGGTGCTGGTGGGCAAGGACACGCGCATGCCGGACTACATGATCCTGATCTCGACGCTGGGCGGGATGGCGGTGTTTGGTCTCAACGGTTTCGTGATCGGGCCGCTGATCGCTGCATTGTTCATATCGAGCTGGGCGCTGTTCGTCGAAACCAGACCGAAAGTGCAGTTGCCTTAAGCCTTGAACGGGCCGTTGATCAGTCTTTGCGACAGCGCCTGGGCGGCTGGCAAAGAGGTGAGCGGGCCGCTGACCGGTTCGCCGTCGCGCACCAGATACCAGCAGGCGAGCAGTCCAAGCTCTCTGAGGGATGCAGGAACCGCGCTGCCGACAACGGACATGATTTGAACCTGTGCCATGAAAAGTACCTCCATCAATCTATGGAGCTACCTTAGGGATTTGGCCGTATCAGGGACAATCAACGCTTTCGATAGTGGACATTGATGCCGTTGAGGGCCGGCTCAATCGACCACCTGATCGAGCATGTGCACGATCTCGTGCTCGTTGAGCAAGCCCTTGCGCACCAGGTTTTCCGCCAGCAGCGACACAAACTTCGCCGTGCGATGGCCTTCCAGGTGCTTGAGCTCGGTCAGGGCGTTGTACACCTTGCTCGAGGTGCATAAACCGACGATGCGGTGCGGATTCTGTGTTGGCATTCCAGTCGTCCTTGTTTTTATCAACCTGTTGTATGCGGACGGATTCAGATTGCGGTTCCGTCATGACAAATAGATGACCGTTTTGTGTTTCGGCCCGACGGTCGAGTCCATCATGCCGACTTTAACGGGTGAAACTGTCCCCACAGCGACCTTGGCGAGATTTTTTCAGACGTTGGCCGACGGACGGTTGGCTTTCTGGAGGCCAAAAAAAAGCCCCGCTGTAAAAGCGGGGCTCTGTCTGTGTGCTTACCAGCGACCACCGTAGTAGTGCGGGTGGCCGTAATAACCACGGGGCGGACCGTAGTAGACCGGGCCTGGAACATAAACCGGTTGTTGTACGTAGACCGGGGCCGGCTGGTAGTAGACCGGTGGTGGCGGTTGTTGTACGTACACCGGCGCCGGTTGAGCGTAAACAGGCTGTTGAACATACACCGGACGATCCTGGTTGATGAGCGCCGAGCCGATGATGGCCGAGCCGACGATCGCACCAAATACCGCCGGACCCTGCCAGCCACCGCCGTGGGCTTCTGCCTGACCCGTGATCGCGAATGCACCAATCAACAAGGCCACGATGGGGAGTTTACGAATCATGATTAATCCTCGGTTCTTCGACCCGGCGTCCAGGCCTGCAACAGGCTCGGGATAGCGCGGGGATACTTCTAAGACAGCAACATTTGGAAAAACAGCACGGCGGCTGGGTAAATTTTGTGTAAGGTCTGTACCGGCTTGCTTACCGGGTTTCAGGCAACGGCTGTGATGCCCGGAACAGACCGCCTTATGATCGTTCAGAACCCGATGGTCTGGCTAATCCCGTCCATCCGAAAGTGCATTCGAAGGAGACTCCCATGCAGATGAACCCCAACAAAGACACCCAATTGTGCATGTCCCTGTCTGGGCGTCCCGGGAATTTCGGTCTGCGTTTTCATAACCATTTGTACGAGCAACTGGGCCTGAATTTCTATTACAAGGCCTTCAGCAGCCAGGATCTGCCGGGTGCCGTCGGCGGGATCCGGGCGCTGGGCATCCGTGGTTGCGGGGTGTCGATGCCGTTCAAGGAGGCGAGCATTGCCCTGGTCGATGAGCTGGATGCCTCGGCCGCGGCGATCCAGTCGATCAACACCATCGTCAACACCAATGGCCATCTCAAGGCCTACAACACCGATTACATCGCCATCGCCCAGTTGCTGGAAACCCACGCGGTGCCGAAAGACTCGACTTTCGCCCTGCGCGGCAGCGGCGGCATGGCCAAAGCGGTGGCCAGTGCCTTGCGCGACGGCGGTTACAAGAATGGATTGATCGTCGCCCGCAACGAGCGCGCCGGCCGTGCGCTGGCCGATTCCCTGGGCTATCGGTGGCAGGCGGATCTGGGCGATGAGCGCCCGCAGATGCTGATCAACGTGACGCCGGTCGGCATGGACGGTGGTCCGGAAGCGGGGCAACTGGCGTTTGAAGTGGATGTGATCAAGTCTGCCGACACCGTGTTCGATGTGGTGGCGATCCCCTCGGAAACCCCGTTGATCGTGCGCGGCCGCGCCGAAGGCAAAAAAGTCATCACCGGGCTGGAAGTGATCGCGATCCAGGCGCTGGAGCAGTTCGTGCTGTACACCGGCGTGCGGCCGACGGTCGAGCAGTTCGATGCAGCGGTGGCGTTTGCCCGCAGTTGATTGATCACGGTATCGGGGTTGGTCATTGCCTATACTGCCGGATCAGCAGGCACAGACTTGCCCCACGACATAAAACCGAGGTTTGCATGCACCCGCCCATTCTCAACCTGAATGATGTCGAACTCGAACCGTTGCCCGAAGCCCTGGCCCCCGAAGGCGAAACCGCCGGGCGTTATCAGCAGCGGTTCGCCCGAATCGGCCAGCAACTGGGCGCGCAGAAGCTCGGTTATCGGCTGTATGCGCTGCCGCCGGGCATGCGTGGCAGTCCGTTCCACAGCCATCGGGTCAATGAGGAGATGTTCTACGTGGTGGCCGGGGAAGGGGAGGTGCGTCTGGGGGCCGAGCGTTTCCCGATCCGCACCGGCGACGTGATCGCCTGCCCGCCGGGCGGCCCGGAAAAGGCGCATCAAATCATCAACACCAGCTCGCAGGAGCTGCGTTATCTGGCGGTCAGCACCCAGCAGCAACCGGACATCTGCGAGTACCCGGACTCGAACAAATACGCGGTGATGGATAACTTCAGCATCGATGCCGAGGGCAATGCCTCGGGATTCGTGGCGGTGGCGCGGCAGTCGGACGGGGTGGATTACTGGGACGGCGAGTAACGCCGCCCCATTACGCTTATTCGAGGCGGGCCAGACGCTCTTCCAGCGCCGCAATCCGCGCTTCCAGCTCTTCGATGCGCTCCACTGACACACCGCTGGCAGCGCCGCGCTCACTCGGATTCTGTCGTGCCGCAATAATCGCCTCAATGTCCGCCGGATCGCCCAGTGCGTGGGTGTAGCGATCTTCGCGCTGACCGGCCTGACGCGGAATCAGCACCGCCAGATCCCGAGCGATCAGGCGTTCCAGCTGGTGCACCACTTGTTCGGCGTCTTCGAATTCATGCATGCGACCGCTGCGGGTCAGCAGCTCGTTGACGGTCTGCGGGCCGCGCAGGAACATCAGCCCGGTCAGAATCAATTGTGCCGGCACCAGTTCCAGCGCCTTGTCGACCTTGTGCTCCCAGCGGTCGGCGCGACTGCCCATCACCAGTTTGGCGAAACCGCGACCTTCGAGGGCGCGCAGGCTCTGACCGACCTGGCCCTGGGTCAGGTTCATCACCGGTTCCCGGCTGGTTTTCTGATTGCAGGCCAGCACCAAGGCGTTGAGGGTCAGCGGATAGGTTTCCGGGCTGGTGGCCTGTTTCTCGATCAGCGAACCCAGAATGCGGATTTCCGTGGCGTTGAGCCGTGGTTCGTTGACGTTGGTTTCAAGTTCTGTGGACATCGCGCGTTCCCTCTGCAGTCGAAGGCGCCTAGCCTAATCCTTGCTGGATAAAAGACAAGTCGCGCGGCCCGCGAGCATGGCTATAATCGCCCCACGATTCACCCAGCCACCACGTGAGACTGCCATGACCATTTCCCTGTACGCCGCATCCGTCCCGGTTTTCCAACAAATGCTCAACGCCCTGAGCGATGTGCTGAAAAAGGCCGAAACCCACGCCACCGAGAAAAACATCGACCCGAACGCCTTCCTGCAAGCGCGTCTGTACCCGGACATGTTCCCGCTGGTGCGTCAGGTGCAGATCGCCGTGGACTTCGCCAAAGGCGTTTCCTCGCGTCTGGCCGAAGTCGAAATCCCGAAATACGACGACACCGAAACCACTTTCGCCGAGCTGCAAGCGCTGATCGCCAAGGTCCTGGCCTTCATCGGCGAGATCAAGCCTGAGCAAATCAACGGCAAGGAAGGCATCGAAATCGTGACCCGTCCGGGCACCCCGAAAGAGAAGCGCTTCAGCGGCCAGGCTTACCTGCTGAGCTACGGTCTGCCGCAGTTCTTCTTCCACGTCACCACTGCTTACGACCTGCTGCGTCACAACGGCGTTGAAATCGGCAAGCGCGATTACATGGGCGCGTTCTAAACCCGACGCATAAAAAAGCCCGCCAAGGTTTGCGCCTTGGCGGGCTTTTTATTGCGCTCGGTGTTTAGGCCGGACGCTGGGCTTTCTGTTCTTCGCCCAGGCAAGCCGCAGCGGTGAACAGCACGTCGGTGGAGGAGTTCAGCGCCGTCTCGGCCGAATCCTGCAGCACGCCGATGATGAAGCCGACTGCCACCACCTGCATGGCGATTTCGCTCGGGATGCCGAACAGGCTGCACGCCAGCGGGATCAGCAGCAGCGAACCGCCGGCTACACCGGACGCACCGCACGCGCAGATTGCAGCGACAACGCTGAGCAGGATCGCGGTCGGGATGTCCACGGCAATGCCCAGGGTGTGCACGGCAGCGAGGGTCAGCACGGTGATGGTGATCGACGCGCCGGCCATGTTGATGGTGGCGCCGAGCGGAATCGATACCGAATAGGTGTCTTCGTGCAGGCCCAAGCGTTTGCTCAGTTCCAGGTTGACCGGAATGTTCGCCGCCGAGCTGCGGGTGAAAAACGCGGTGATGCCGCTTTCACGCAGGCATTTCAGCGTCAGCGGGTACGGGTTGCGGCGCAGCTTCCAGAACACGATCAGCGGGTTCATCACCAGCGCCACGAATGCCATGCAGCCCAACAGCACCGCCAACAGGTGGGCGTAACCGACCAGTGCGCCAAAACCGGAAGTGGCCAGGGTCGAAGCCACCAGGCCGAAAATCCCCAGCGGCGCGAAGCGGATCACCACACGGACGATAAGGGTCACGCCGTTGGACAGGTCGCTGACCACTTCCCGGGTGGTGTCGCCGGCGTGGCGGATGGCCACGCCCATGCCGATGGCCCAGGCCAGAATACCGATGAAGTTGGCGTTCATCAGCGCGGTGACCGGGTTATCGACCACGCTCAACAGCAGGCTTTGCAGCACTTCACCGATGCCGCCCGGTGCCGTCACGGCGACGTTGTCGGTGGACAGCACCAGATGCGACGGGAACAGGGTGCTGGCAACCACGGCCACCACCGCGGCGCCAAAGGTGCCCAGCAGATAGAGGAACAGAATCGGCCGAATGTGGGTTTCCTGGCCGTGCTTGTGGTTGGCGATCGAGGCCATGACCAGCACGAACACCAGAATCGGTGCCACGGCTTTGAGCGCCGAGACGAACACCTTGCCGATGAAGGCGGTGCCTATGGCCGCTTCCGGCGCGAACAGCGCCAGGGCGATGCCGGCAATCAGGCCGATCAGGATCTGCGTGACCAGGCTGAGGCCTTTCAGGCGTTGCATTGGAGAAGGGGATGAAGCGGTCATAACGGCATCTCTGCTTTTTTATAGGGTGCAAGGTTGCGTGGTCCGGGCGATGAATCGGGGGCAGGCCACAGACACGAACCGAAAGGAATGACGCGACAGCCACGCCGTTAAACGGGCGGCTGAACAGGGTGTACGTTTTTCAGGGCGCGGACTTTATCACAGCGTAGGCCTTATCCTTCAGGCCTGTGACGATCTGCCACCGAAACGTCCGGCAACATAGACAGGTTTGTGCAAGTCACTCGGGAAACACTCTGTTAAGATTGCGCATCCTTATTTTCAAGTTCTGCCGGCGGGCCTTCGGGTCAACGCTGGTGTCGTCGTTTTGCTGGAGTTCCCCATGCTGTTGCCCATCCTTCTGTTGTCTGCCGCCGGATTCACGGTGCTGACCACGGAGTTCGTCATCGTCGGCCTGTTGCCGGCGATTGCCCGCGACCTGGCCGTCACCATCCCGCAAGCCGGGTTGCTGGTGACTCTATTCGCTTTCACCGTGGCCATGTTCGGTCCTTTCTTGACCGCATATTTCGCCCGTTTCGAACGGCGCAAACTGTTCATCACCATCCTGATCATGTTCGGTCTGGCCAATACCGTGGCGGCACTGGCGCCGAATATCTGGGTCATGGCTATTGCGCGGTTGATCCCGGCGCTGGGGTTGCCGGTGTTCTGGGCCCTGGCCAGTGAAACTGCCGTGGACATCGTCGGCCCGGACTTCGCCGGTCGCGCCATTGCCAAGATCGGCTTCGGCATCGTCTGCGCCACGGTATTCGGGATTCCGGTGGGTACGCTCATTTCCGATGCATTCGGCTGGCGCAGTGCATTCGCCATTCTGGCGGTGATTGCGTTCGCCAAGGCCTTGCTGCTGTTTGTTTACCTGCCGAAAACCAGCCTGCACCAGCATCAGGTCAGCTTCGCTTCGCAGTTCAAGATCCTGCGCAGCCCGCTGATGCTTGGCCATGTATTGCTGTCGATCCTGGTGTTCAGCGGCATGTTCACGGCCTACACCTATCTGGCGGACATTCTCGAGCGTCTGGCCGGCTTCAATGGCACCGTGGTCGGTTGGTGCCTGATGGGCTTTGGTGCGGTCGGCCTGATCGGTAACTCGCTGGGCGGGCGCGCGGTGGATCGCCATCCGCTGATGGCCTCGGTGATGTTCTGCGCGTTCATGATTCCCGGGATGGTGGCGCTGGTGCCCAACATCAATTCGTCGCTGGGTCTGGCGGCGGCGATGGGCATCTGGGGCGTGACCCAGGCGGCGCTGTTTCTGGTCAGCCACGTGCGTTTGATGAAAGCCGCACCTGAGGCGCCGGCCTTCGCTGCGTCGCTGAACATTGCCGGGGCCAATCTCGGGATCGGTCTGGGCGCGATCATTGGCGGTCGAGTGATCGACAGCGCTGGTCTGGGCTTCGTGGGTTTCGCCGCTGCCGGCTTCATTCTGCTGTCGATTTTCCTCGCCATGGTGTTGATGGTGCTCAAGCCGCGCGATGTCTGCGCAACGGCTTAAAACTCGGTAAACAGCTCGCGTCGGGCACCTTCGGTAATCGCTTTGATGCCGGGGTGCTTGACCTTGCGTTCCACCGAGATCGCATAGAA
The DNA here is from genome assembly GCF_023242405.1 of Pseudomonas sp. MWU12-3088. Taxonomy (NCBI): domain Bacteria; kingdom Pseudomonadati; phylum Pseudomonadota; class Gammaproteobacteria; order Pseudomonadales; family Pseudomonadaceae; genus Pseudomonas; species Pseudomonas sp. MWU12-3088. The sequence continues at coordinate 159,014 of NZ_JALJEA010000006.1, read as the reverse complement.
CGACTCGCTCACCGCATCGGTCTGGCCGATCAACTCAACGCCGTACTGGCGCTTCACCTCATCGGCAATCACGCTCGGGCCGATGAAAATCCCGCTGCCGGACTGGCCGAACGCCTGCATCAGGGCGCTGTCATCGAACTCCCCGACAATCCTCGGCTGAATCTGCTGCTCGGCGAACCAGCGCTGCAAACGGCTGCGCACCACGGTTTCTGCGCCGGGGATCAACAGCGGCGCACCGTGCAGGCTGCGCGGAAAATCCTGACCGTATAACGCCGCCAGCTCGGCGGTGGCAAAGAAACTGATCCCGCATTCCCCGAGTTTCTGGCTGTAGCCCTTGATGTCCAGGTGCGACGGCATCGGGCTGTCGGAGATCACCAGGTCCAGGCGCTGGATGGCCAGGTCCGCCAGTAACCGTTCAAGTTTGTCTTCGCGGCAGGTGATGCGCAGCGGTTCGCTGAGCTCCATGGTTGGTGCGATCAGGCGATAGACGATGGATTTGGGCACCACATCCGCCACGCCGACCCGGAACAGGATCTGCTGTTCGTTGGGTTGTGCGCGCAGCATCAGTTCCAGTTCGCCGCCGAGCTGGAACATCTGCTCGGCGTAGGGCAGGGCCTGGCGCCCGGCTTCGGTGAGTTCGAGTTGCCGGCCGACCCGCTGGAACAGCTCGATGCCGTAGGTCTGTTCCAGCAGGGAAATCTGCCCGCTGATGGTCTGCGGCGTGAGGTTCAGTTGCTCGCAGGCGCGCACGATGCTGCCGGTCTTGGCCACCACCCAGAAGTAATGCAGTTGTCGGTAATTGAGCATGGGGTTTGGTCCGTCAAATACAGTTCGTATAAATCGAAGTATAGCCGCTAAAAATACGAATTTTCCTGAAGTATTTGTCTCCCTAGAATGCCCAGCCATCGACGGGCGGTCTGTGACCCTGTCTGTTCATTCGAAGGAAGCCTTATGAAATACACGATCCCGGCACTGATGTTTACGTCTTTACTGCTTATGACCGGTTGCGACCAGGCTGAAAAAAGCGCCCAGCAATTGATGGGCAAGGCCGCCGAGAGCGCCAAGCAGGCGATCGACGACACGCACAAAGCCGCCGAGCAGGCGCTCAGCGAGGCCACTGGCGGCCTGATCGAGAAAAAAGAAGCCCCGGAAAAAGATGCGGAAAAATCCGAATCTTCCTCCAAGACCATCTAAATCGTCTTACAAGAGTCAGGACTGACCCATGGAATACCTGTTAGAACTCGCTTCCAGCCCGACGGCCTGGATTGCCTTGGCCACACTGGTGGTGATGGAAATCGTGCTCGGCATCGATAACCTGATCTTCATCTCGATCCTGACCAACAAACTGCCCGAGCAGTACCGGCAGAAGGCCCGCCGCCTCGGTATCGGCATGGCGCTGATCATGCGTCTGGCGCTGTTGAGCACCATCGCCTTCATCGTGCAGTTGACCGAGCCGGTCATCGAGATCCTGGGCCAGGCGTTCTCCTGGAAGGACATGATCCTGATCGCCGGTGGTTTGTTCCTGGTGTGGAAGGCGACGACCGAGATCCATCACAGCATGGACCCGGTGCCGGACGATCCGAAGTCGGCTACCTCGACGGTAACCCTGGGCTTTGCCGCCGCCATCGGGCAGATCCTGATGCTGGACATGGTGTTCTCGATCGACAGCATCATTACCGCTGTCGGCATGACCGAACACTTGCCGATCATGGTGATCGCGGTGGTGGTTTCGGTACTGGTGATGCTGTTTGCGGCTGATCCGCTGGCCAAGTTCATCAACGACAACCCGTCGGTGGTGATGCTGGCCCTGGGCTTCCTGATCATGATCGGCATGACGCTGATCGCCGAAGGTTTCGGCGCCCACGTACCGAAAGGTTATGTGTATGCCGCCATGGCGTTCTCGGCTGCGATCGAGGTGTTGAACATGATGTCCCGTCGCGCCAAGCAGAAGAAACTGGCTGCCCAGGCGTAACCGCTGGAAAAGCGAAGGCCGCGTCACTCGCAAGAGTCACGCGGCCTTTTTCGTTTGAATCGATTGAAAGATGTCAGTGCGCGGTGGCGTGACGGGCGCTGTGTTTTTCGATCTTCTTGATCGGTGCAGGTTGCACAGGGTGGTGATGGCGGCGGGAAATCCGCAGCACGCCCCACAACATGGCAGCGGCAACGGCCAGCCAGCCGGCAATCAACATCACAATAGTCATGGTCAGGCTCATCGGTGCCTCCTCTTTGCCCTGCGTCGGGCGCTCACTCTTTTGCTGTCTTTCGAGTGACAGTCTAGTCGCTGGCGTGTTTCAGGCTATTGACCAAAGGTCGGTGGTGACCAATCACTTCGCTCTATGCAGCCGATGCATCTGCCCCTTTGGGCTATACCGCAGCGTTGCGCCGTCCTATGATCCTCGACCAAGCCGGAACACGATGACCGGTAACTGATCAAGAGAGTGACGATGGTGCAGGTATTTTCCCGGATTCGCATGGCACTGCTGGTGGCCGGTTGTGTGACAGCTTTGGTGGGGTGTGCGGGCAGTGTGGCGCCGGAAGTCCAGCGCCTGCCGGAGCGCGTTGAACTCAGCGGCACGTTCTATCGGGGCGAAGCCTATCAGAGCGGGCCGCAGGTGTTGGCCAGCCTGCTGTCGCAGCAAGGCATCGTGATCACCCCGGGGTTGCTGGAAAAACCTCTGCACTTGCCGGGCGCCGAGGACAAGCTTCAGCAGAATATGCAGAACCTGGCCCGTGAATACGGCATGGTCGTGTACCCGGTAGATGCCCGTTTGCCGGCACTGCTGACCCAGGTCGCGGCGGGTTACCCGGTGATGGTGCGTTTCAGCGAGGGATCGGCGTTCTGGGCCGAGCCGCGGTACGCGATCCTTTCCGGCTATGACCGCAAGAAGCAGAAGGTTCTGCTGCGCGCCGGGATGAATCGTCGTGAACTGATGAGTTTCAGTTCTTTCGAGTCCGCGTTGGAGAAATCCGGCGGCTGGGCAGTGCTGATTCAGAAACCGACCCAGATCCCGGCTTCCGTAGATCGTCAGCGCTGGCTGAAGGCCGCTGATGAATTGGCGCAGGCTGGCCAGGAACGCGAGGCGGCACAGGCGCGCAAGGCGTTGGCGGGGCAGTGAGGTTCCGTCCGTCTCCTGACGGGCACCCTGGCGCGCAGCTAAGCTCATAAGGGTAACGCCCGGTTTTTTCGGGTGATTACCCGAACGAGAGGTGCGTATGAGTACCGATTCGAGCTTCGACGACCATAAACCGGATAGTGTGCCGACTACGCCGGAGCCGGACGTTGATCCAGTGCTGGATCCGGACAGTCCGCTACGCGATCCATTGGCCCGTCCTGCGGTAGTAACCCCGGAACATCGGCGCGACCCCAGTGCTGGCGACGGCATTCCCGATGATGATCAGATGCCGCTGCCCAACGACTGAACCGGCAGACGAAAAAAAGCCCCGAATGTTCGGGGCTTTTTCTTGTGTTGCGATTTACTTGGACGCTTCGACCACGCCGCTCTGGCGACCCTTGAGGTTCTTCTCGGCCTTGTATTGCTGGGCCACCGCCGGAACGTTGGTGCTCCGGCCGGTTTCCACCCAGCTGCGGATGCGGCTGGCATCGGCGAAGTGGGTGTACTTGCCGAACGCATCGAGAATCACCAGGGCAACCGGGCGGTTGCTCATCCGGGTCACGAGCACCAGACAATGCCCGGCCGGATTGGTGAAGCCGGTCTTGGTGATCTTGATGTCCCAGTCGGCCTTGTTGACCAGGTGGTCGGTGTTACGGAAACCCAGGGTGTAATTGGGTTTGCGGAACGAGACGGTTTTTTCCTTGGTGGTGGTGAGTTCGGTCAGGATCGGATGCTTTTGCGCAGCCATCAGCAACTTGCTCAGGTCGCGGGCGGTGGAAACGTTGCGCTCTGACAGGCCGGTCGGTTCCACAAAGTGGGTGCTGGTCATGCCCAGCGCCTTGGCTTTGGCGTTCATCGCCGCGATGAAGGCTGCATAACCGCCCGGATAGTGATGGGCGAGACTGGCGGCGGCGCGGTTTTCCGAGGACATCAAAGCGATCAGCAACATCTCCCGGCGCGGCAGTTCGCTGCGCAGTTTGACCCGGGAAAACACGCCTTTCATTTCCGGGGTGTGGCTGATGTCGACGTCAATCCATTCGTCCATGTTCTGGTGGGCTTCAACCACGACCAGGCCGGTCATCAACTTGCTGACGGAGGCGATCGGCACGATCACGTCCGGATTGCTGGAGTAAATGACTTTGTTGGTCTGCAGATCCATCAGCAGGGCGCTGCCGGAGGCAATCTTCAACTGTGAAGCGTCTCGAGGGGCAGCGGTGGTTTCGGCGGCATTGACCGTTGGCGTGAGGAGCGTGCCTGAAAATGCAAAAACCAGGCTCAGGATGGACAGACGAATATTCACGCGGGCGAACTCATGAAGGTTGAAAATGCCGTTTTTTGTAACGGACTGTGTCGTAAAACGACGCATTCTAGGAGTATGGCTGAAGATCTGTCGATGGTTGTTTGAAGGGCATGAAAAAGTCGTGAAAAGCCCTGTAAAAATAGGGGTTTCCGGCGAACGGTAAAGGTTTTTTCGAGGATACGAAAAACCCCGCACTAGGCGGGGTTCTTCTGGAGCGGAAAAAGCGCTTTAAACGTGCAGGGTTTCTGCCGCGTAGAGGGTGTTTTCCAGCAGGCAGGCGCGGGTCATCGGGCCGACGCCGCCCGGTACTGGTGTGATCCAGCCGGCGCGGGGCAGGGCGGTTTCGTACACGACGTCACCGACCAGTTTGCCGTCGTCCTGACGGTTGATGCCGACGTCGATCACGATCGCGCCTTCCTTGATCCACTCGCCCTTGACCAGGCCCGGCTTGCCGGCGGCAACCACCACCAGATCGGCGCGGCCGACGTGGCCGGCCAGATCCTTGGTGAAGCGGTGGGTCACGGTCACGGTGCAGCCGGCCAGCAGCAGCTCCATGGCCATCGGACGACCGACGATGTTGGAAGCGCCGACGACCACTGCGTCCATACCGTACAGATCGACACCGGTGCTTTCCAGCAGGGTCATGATGCCTTTCGGCGTGCACGGACGCAGCAGCGGAATGCGCTGGGCCAGACGACCGACGTTATAAGGATGGAAACCGTCGACGTCCTTGTCCGGGCGGATGCGCTCCAGCAGCTTGGACGCGTCCAGGTGCTCAGGCAGAGGAAGTTGAAGCAGAACGCCGTCGATTGCCGGGTCGTCGTTCAGTCGATCGATCAGATCGGTCAGTGCTTCCTGAGTGGTTTCGGAAGGCAGGTCGTAGGCTTGGGAGAGGAAGCCGACCTCTTCACAGTCTTTACGCTTGTGCGAGACATAAACCTGAGAGGCAGGATCGCTGCCGACCAGGATCACCGCGAGGCCGGGAGTGCGCAAGCCTTGCTCGCGACGTTCGGCTACCCGTTGGGCGATCTGCTGGCGCAGGCTGGCGGCGATTGATTTGCCGTCGATTAGTTGTGCAGTCATTGCGCGTGATTAACCATCGAGAGGGGAAAAAAAGAGAACGCATTCTCGCATGTCAAACGGTGAGGGCAAAGGCGCTTGGTCAGCAAATTCCCCTAAGCCCTTTAATTAAATGAATTTTTTTCAAAAAGGATTTGACGACCTGCAGGTCGCTCTATACTATTCGTCGCACTTGTCGGGCACAGCCTAGCACTGGTTAAGAAGGTCGAGCGAAATCAAGGTTTTGCGAGACTGGAAAGCACTTAGTTTGTAGTCCTCCAAGGGTACAGCTAACAAGGCGCCCGTAGCTCAGCTGGATAGAGCATCCGCCTTCTAAGCGGATGGTCGCAGGTTCGAGTCCTGCCGGGTGCGCCATTAGGCAGCTTTGGCACAAGTAACGCGATATGGTGGGCGTAGCTCAGTTGGTAGAGCACGGGATTGTGACTCCCGTTGTCGTGGGTTCGATCCCCATCGTCCACCCCATATTTCGAAAGGCGCCAGATGTAACAGTCTGGCGCCTTTGCTTTAAAAAGCTTCATCCGCGGATGTGGTGGAATTGGTAGACACACTGGATTTAGGTTCCAGCGCCGCGAGGCGTAAGAGTTCGAGTCTCTTCATCCGCACCAATCAAAGCTTCATTCATGCCGTTGGTAGGGTGAAGTTCTACAAAGAAGTTGTTTGGCTTCTTTGGCACGCAATATGGTGGGCGTAGCTCAGTTGGTAGAGCACGGGATTGTGACTCCCGTTGTCGTGGGTTCGATCCCCATCGTCCACCCCATATTTCGAAAGGCGCCAGATTTAACAGTCTGGCGCCTTTTTTGTTTTACGGTTTCGAGTTTTCGGCGACTGCCGGTTTCGGGTCGCAGGGCAGGGTGCTTCGTCGTATCAATGTTGCTCGATGATGCCGCGCTGCCCGCCGACCTTGCTTGCGAGGTTGGCTGTCAGGGAGATGATTCAACCGCCTCTTATATATAGAAGAGGTTGGTGCAGGGCCCTGGCTTGATTGGCTGTATTTGCTAACAGGGCGAGGCGCAACCGTTTGTCCCCGCCTTCAATTTGCCTGCTGTTTTTTTACCCGTTTTCAGTAGGGTGACTTCTTGAGTTTGACCTACTAGAATGCTTGCCCTTGATTCTTGGGTCGGAAACGGCCGGCTAACGTCTGTGCAACGAGGAATATCCATGCAAGTTTCTGTTGAAAATACTACTGCTCTTGAGCGCCGCATGAGCATCACCGTGCCGGCTGAGCGCATCGAGACTCAGGTCAACAAGCGTCTGCAGCAGACTGCCCAGAAGGCCAAGATTGCTGGCTTCCGTCCAGGCAAAGTGCCTATGAGCGAAATCAAGCGCCGTTTTGGTGCTGATGCGCGCCAGGAAGCGATTGGCGACGTGATCCAGTCCTCCTTCTACGAAGCTGTGGTTGAGCAGAAGCTGAACCCGGCCGGTTCGCCGTCGATCGAGCCCAAGTCGCTCGAAGCTGGCAAGGACCTGGAATACGTAGCCGTATTCGAAGTGTTCCCTGAGTTCACCGTTGCCGGTTTCGAAGGCATCACCGTTGAGCGCCTGAGCGCTGAAGTGGCTGATTCCGATCTGGACAAGATGCTGGACATCCTGCGCAAGCAGAACACCCGTTTCGAAGTGGCCGATCGCGCTGCCCAGAACGAAGACCAGCTGAACATCGATTTCGTTGGCAAGGTTGACGGCGAAGTGTTCGCTGGCGGTTCCGCCAAGGGCACTCAGCTGGTGCTGGGTTCCGGCCGCATGATCCCTGGCTTCGAAGAAGGCCTGGTTGGCGCCAAAGCCGGCGAAGAGCGCGTTCTGAACCTGACCTTCCCTGAGGACTATCAGAACCTGGACCTGGCTGGCAAAATCGCCGAGTTCACCGTGACCGTCAACACCGTTTCCGAGCCAAAACTGCCTGAGCTGAACGAAGAGTTCTTCGCCCAGTTCGGTATCAAGGAAAGCGGCATCGACGGCTTCCGCACCGAAGTTCGCAAGAACATGGAGCGTGAACTGCGTCAGGCCATCAAATCCAAGGTCAAGAATCAGGTAATGGACGGTCTGCTGGCCACCAACCCGATCGAAGTGCCAAAGGCTCTGCTGTCCAACGAAGTTGACCGTCTGCGCGTGCAGGCTGTTCAGCAGTTCGGCGGCAACATCAAGCCTGACCAACTGCCGGCCGAGCTGTTCGAAGAGCAAGCCAAGCGCCGCGTTGTCCTGGGTCTGATCGTGGCTGAAGTGGTCAAGCAATTCGACCTGAAGCCAGACGAAGCCCGCGTTCGCGAAATGATCCAGGAAATGGCTTCGGCTTACCAAGAGCCTGAGCAGGTAGTGTCCTGGTACTACAAGAACGAGCAGCAACTGAACGAAGTCCGTTCGGTTGTGCTGGAAGAACAAGTTGTGGATACTGTTCTGCAGAAAGCTAGCGTGACCGACAAATCGGTCTCTTACGAAGAAGCGGTCAAGCCGGTAGAAGCTCCAAAAGCCGACTGATTGTTTCTGCGTTAGAAGCACACACCATAAGCCAGCCTTCGAGCTGGCTTATGCGTATTCAAGACATGACTATTTGGGAGTGACTGCAGAGCATGTTCCGTAATTCCTATATTCAGCAGAACTCTGATATCCAGGCCGCCGGCGGCCTGGTCCCGATGGTTGTCGAGCAATCTGCTCGTGGCGAGCGCGCCTATGACATCTACTCGCGTCTTCTCAAGGAGCGGGTGATCTTTCTGGTGGGTCCGGTAGAGGACTACATGGCCAACCTGATCTGCGCGCAATTGCTGTTCCTTGAAGCGGAAAACCCGGACAAGGACATCCATCTTTACATCAACTCCCCGGGCGGCTCGGTTACTGCAGGCATGTCGATCTACGACACCATGCAGTTCATCAAGCCAAACGTGTCGACCACCTGCATCGGTCAGGCCTGCAGCATGGGCGCATTCCTGCTGACCGCAGGTGCACCGGGCAAGCGTTACTGCCTGCCGAACTCGCGAGTGATGATTCACCAGCCACTGGGCGGTTTCCAGGGCCAGGCGTCGGATATCGAAATCCACGCCAAGGAAATCCTCTTCATCCGCGAGCGTCTGAACACGCTGATGGCCAAGCACAGCGGTCGCACTCTGGAAGAAATCGAGCGCGATACCAACCGCGACAACTTCATGAGTGCAGAAGCTGCGAAGGAATACGGCTTGATCGACGAAGTGATCAACCAGCGTCCAGCTTAAAATAAGCAGCTCAAAACAGGCCTGATCGGCTGGTCCGATCAGTGGCGGGCTTGAAAAAGCCCGCAATAGCCTTCATCTTGTGTTGCAAGCCTATCGGATTTGGATCGAACGAATGACTGACACCCGCAACGGCGAGGACAACGGCAAGCTGCTCTATTGCTCCTTCTGTGGCAAAAGCCAGCATGAAGTGCGCAAATTGATTGCCGGCCCCTCGGTCTTTATCTGCGACGAGTGCGTCGACCTGTGCAACGACATCATCCGCGAGGAGGTGCAGGAAGCACAGGCCGAAAGCAGCGCGCATAAATTGCCTTCGCCTAAAGAAATCAGCGGCATCCTTGACCAGTACGTCATTGGTCAGGAGCGTGCGAAGAAGGTTCTCGCGGTAGCGGTGTACAACCACTACAAGCGTCTGAACCAGCGTGACAAAAAGGCTGACGACGTCGAACTCGGCAAGAGCAACATCCTGCTGATCGGCCCGACAGGCTCCGGTAAAACCCTGCTGGCCGAAACCCTGGCCCGCTTGCTGAACGTTCCGTTCACCATCGCCGACGCAACCACCCTCACCGAGGCGGGTTACGTGGGTGAAGACGTCGAGAACATCATTCAGAAGCTGCTGCAGAAGTGCGATTACGACGTGGAAAAGGCCCAGATGGGCATTGTCTACATCGATGAAATCGACAAGATTTCGCGCAAGTCCGACAACCCGTCGATCACCCGGGACGTTTCCGGCGAAGGCGTGCAGCAGGCCTTGCTCAAGTTGATCGAAGGCACGGTCGCTTCCGTTCCGCCGCAAGGTGGCCGCAAGCATCCGCAGCAGGAATTCCTGCAGGTCGACACCCGTAACATCCTGTTCATCTGCGGTGGTGCGTTCTCCGGTCTGGAGAAGGTGATTCAGAACCGTTCCACCAAGGGTGGCATCGGTTTCAACGCAGAAGTGCGCAGCAAGGAAGAAGGCAAGAAGGTTGGTGAATCCCTGCGTGAAGTCGAGCCTGACGATCTGGTCAAGTTCGGTCTGATCCCGGAATTCGTCGGTCGTCTGCCGGTTCTTGCGACGCTGGACGAGCTGGATGAGGCTGCATTGATGCAGATTCTCACCGAGCCGAAAAATGCCCTGACCAAACAGTACGCCAAGCTGTTCGAGATGGAAGGCGTGGATCTGGAATTCCGTTCCGACGCGCTGAAATCGGTCGCCAAGCGTGCCCTGGAACGTAAAACCGGTGCCCGTGGCCTGCGTTCGATTCTCGAAGGTGTGCTGCTCGACACGATGTATGAAATCCCCTCGCAGTCCGAGGTGAGCAAAGTCGTGATCGATGAAAGCGTGATCGAAGGCAAGTCCAAGCCACTGTATATCTACGAAAACAGTGAGCCGACGGCCAAGGCAGCGCCGGACGCGTAAGTGTCCACCCTGCCGGAACAAAGAAGGGGCCTTCGGGCCTCTTTTTTTTTATGTCGTTTTTTACATCCGCTTTGCGCTTGTTTTTTTTCAAGGCAGCCCCCATCTTGGTTTCAAGCTTAATTCCATCTGATTACGGCCATATGGCCGCCGTAGAGGCGAAATCATGAAGACCACCATCGAATTGCCTCTCCTGCCATTGCGTGATGTCGTTGTGTATCCGCACATGGTTATCCCGCTGTTCGTGGGGCGCGAGAAATCCATCGAAGCCCTCGAGGCCGCGATGACGGGCGACAAGCAGATCCTGCTGCTGGCCCAGAGAAACCCGGCTGACGACGATCCCGGAGAAGACGCTCTGTATCGCGTCGGTACCATTGCAACCGTTCTGCAATTGCTCAAGCTGCCTGACGGCACCGTCAAGGTTCTGGTCGAAGGCGAGCAGCGCGGTACTGTCGAGCGTTTCAGCGAGGTCGATGGCCACTGCCGTGCCGAAGTCTCGCTGATCGACGAAGTCGACGCCGCCGAGCGCGAGTCCGAAGTCTTCGTGCGCACGCTGCTGTCGCAATTCGAACAATATGTTCAGCTGGGCAAGAAAGTCCCGGCTGAAGTCCTGTCGTCGCTCAACAGCATCGATGAGCCGGGCCGTCTGGTAGACACCATGGCTGCGCACATGGCGCTGAAGATCGAGCAGAAGCAGGAAATCCTCGAAATCATCGATCTGGCTGCCCGGGTCGAGCACGTTCTGGCTCTGCTGGACGCCGAAATCGACCTGCTGCAGGTCGAAAAGCGCATCCGCGGCCGCGTCAAGAAGCAAATGGAGCGCAGTCAGCGCGAGTACTACCTGAATGAGCAGATGAAGGCCATTCAGAAGGAACTCGGCGACAGCGACGAAGGCCACAACGAAATCGAAGACCTGAAAAAGCGCATCGACGCTGCCGGTCTGCCGAAAGACGCCCTGGCCAAGGCCACTGCCGAGCTGAACAAGCTCAAGCAAATGTCGCCGATGTCGGCCGAAGCCACCGTCGTGCGTTCCTATATCGACTGGCTGGTACAGGTGCCGTGGAAGGCCCAGAGCAAGGTACGCCTGGATCTGGCCCGTGCCGAAGACATTCTCGACGCCGATCACTACGGCCTGGAAGAGGTCAAGGAACGCATCCTTGAGTACCTCGCCGTGCAGAAGCGCGTGAAAAAGATTCGTGGCCCGGTGTTGTGCCTGGTCGGCCCTCCGGGCGTGGGTAAAACCTCGCTGGCGGAGTCGATTGCTCACGCCACCAACCGTAAATTCGTGCGAATGGCCCTTGGTGGCGTGCGTGACGAAGCGGAAATCCGTGGTCACCGTCGGACTTACATCGGTTCGATGCCAGGAAGATTGATTCAAAAGATGACAAAGGTGGGCGTCCGCAACCCGCTGTTCCTGCTCGATGAAATCGACAAGATGGGCAGCGACATGCGTGGCGATCCGGCGTCGGCGTTGCTGGAAGTGCTCGATCCGGAGCAGAACCACAACTTCAACGATCACTATCTGGAAGTCGATTACGACCTGTCGGATGTGATGTTCCTCTGCACCTCGAACTCGATGAACATTCCGCCGGCGCTGCTGGACCGGATGGAAGTGATCCGTCTGCCGGGCTACACCGAAGACGAAAAGATCAACATCGCCGTCAAGTACCTGTCGCCAAAACAGATTGCCGCCAACGGCCTGAAGAAAGGCGAGCTGGAATTCGATGAAGAAGCGATCCGCGACATCATCCGTTACTACACACGTGAAGCCGGTGTGCGTGGCCTTGAGCGGCAGATTGCCAAGGTCTGCCGCAAGGCAGTTAAAGAGCATGCACTGGAAAAACGTTTCTCGGTGAAAGTGACAGCTGATCTGCTCGAGCACTTCCTTGGCGTGCGCAAATTCCGCTACGGTCTGGCCGAGCAGCAGGATCAGATCGGTCAGGTGACCGGCCTGGCCTGGACTCAGGTCGGCGGTGAATTGCTCACCATCGAAGCGGCCGTCGTGCCGGGTAAAGGGCAACTGATCAAGACCGGTTCGCTGGGTGACGTAATGGTCGAATCGATCACTGCGGCCCTGACCGTTGTGCGCAGCCGTGCCAAGAGCCTGGGCATTCCCCTGGACTTCCACGAGAAGCGCGACACCCATATTCACATGCCGGAAGGTGCTACGCCGAAAGACGGCCCGAGCGCCGGTGTAGGCATGTGCACCGCACTGGTGTCGGCTTTGACGGGTATTCCTGTGCGCGCCGATGTCGCCATGACCGGCGAGATCACCCTGCGTGGTCAAGTCCTTGCCATTGGTGGCCTGAAGGAAAAACTCCTTGCCGCGCACCGTGGTGGAATCAAGGTCGTGATTATTCCGGAAGAGAACGTGCGTGATCTGAAGGAGATTCCTGACAATATCAAGCAGGATCTGCAGATTAAACCGGTTAAATGGATTGACGAGGTCCTGCAAATTGCGCTGCAATACGCGCCGGAGCCCTTGCCGGATGTGGCTCCGGAGATTGTCGCGAAGGATGAAAAACGCGAGTCCGATTCCAAGGAAAGAATTAGCACGCATTAATACGTCTTTGGCTGGGGGGCTTGTTGACAGTTTTTTAGAGCCCTTGTTATAAAGCGGCTCTTAAGTGTCTGTAGGCCATTCAGCACTCGTTTTTGCTTTCACCAAAAAACTTAGAATCATCTCAAAATAGATATAAGGGGACTTAGAGTGAACAAGTCGGAACTGATTGATGCTATCGCTGCATCCGCTGATATCCCGAAAGCTGCTGCTGGCCGTGCGCTGGACGCTGTAATCGAATCCGTCACTGGCGCTCTGAAGGCTGGCGACTCCGTAGTTCTGGTAGGTTTCGGTACTTTCTCGGTAACCGATCGTCCAGCTCGCATCGGTCGTAACCCACAGACCGGCAAGACTCTGGAAATCGCGGCAGCCAAGAAGCCAGGTTTCAAAGCCGGTAAAGCCCTGAAAGAAGCCGTCAACTAAGTTTGATTCAGGTTTTTACCCATCCGGGTCGGGGTCATGCCTGACTTGGCAGCGGAGCGGTAGAGCAGGCAGTCTGGAATAATTGCCTGCTACACCGGGATCGAGGGTTCGAGCCCTGTCCGCTCCGCCAGTTACGAGAAGGCGCATCCTCGGATGCGCCTTTCTTCTATCCGGATTCTACCCACGCTCCACGGTTGCCTAATTTTTGAAGTTCAACCGTTTCTGGGGGACGCATGCTGCAGAATATCAGGGACAATTCACAAGGCTGGATTGCCAAGACCATTATCGGGGTCATCGTTGCACTGATGGCCCTGACCGGTTTCGATGCCATTTTCAAGGCCACGACTCACACCAACGAGGCGGCCAAGGTCAATGGTGAAGAAATCAGCCAGAACGAGCTGAGCCAGGCCGTTGACATGCAACGCCGTCAGCTGATGCAACAGCTGGGCAAGGACTTCGATGCTTCCTTGCTCGACGAAAAAATGCTGCGCGAATCGGCCCTCAAGGGTCTGATCGATCGCAAGCTGCTGCTGCAAGGCGCAGAAAAATCGAAGTTCGCCTTCTCCGACGCGGCGCTGGATCAGGTGATCCTGCAAACGCCTGAATTCCAGGTTGATGGCAAGTTCAGCTCCGACCGTTTCGACCAGGTGATCCGTCAGCTGGGCTACAGCCGCATGCAATTCCGCCAGATGCTGGCTCAGGAAATGCTGATCGGTCAGCTGCGCGCCGGTGTAGCGGGCAGCGGTTTCGTCACCGACGCTCAAGTGCTGGCCTTCGCCCGCCTGGAAAAGCAGACCCGTGATTTCGCCTCGCTGAACATCAAGGCTGATCCGGCGGCAGTGAAGCTGACCGACGATGAGGTCAAGGCTTACTACGACGAACACGCCAAGGAATTCATGACCCCGGATCAGGTGGTCATCGATTACCTCGAGCTGAAGAAGGCTTCGTTCTTCGACCAGGTCGCCGTCAAGGACGAAGACCTGCAGGCAGCGTACCAGAAAGAAATCGCCAACCTGTCGGAACAGCGTCGTGCGGCGCACATTCTGATCGAAGTGAACGACAAGACCACCGAGGCCCAGGCCAAGGCGAAGATCGAAGAAGTCCAGGCACGTCTGGCCAAGGGCGAGAAGTTCGAAGCGCTGGCCAAGGAGTTCTCGCAGGATCCGGGCTCGGCCAACAACGGCGGTGACCTGGGTTATGCCGGTCCTGGTGTCTACGACCCGGCCTTCGAGAAAGCCTTGTATTCGTTGAACAAGGATCAAGTGTCCGAGCCGGTTCGCACCGATTTCGGTTTCCACCTGATCAAGCTGCTGGGCGTCGAAGCGCCGGAAGTGCCGACCTTCGCCAGCCTGAAAGACAAGCTGACCCACGAGCTGAAAGCCCAGCAGGTCGAGCAGCGTTTCGTCGAGGCGACCAAGCAGCTGGAAGACTCCTCGTTCGAGGCGTCTGACCTGGCGCAGCCGGCCCAGGATCTGAAACTGACCGTACACACCTCCAAGCCGTTTGGCCGTGAGGGTGGGGAAGGTGTTGCGGCCAACCGCGCCGTGGTCACTGCCGCGTTCAGCAACGAAGTGCTGGATGATGGTGCCAACAGCACCGCCATCGAGCTGGATCCGGATACCGTGATCGTGTTGCGTGCCAAGGAACACCTCAAGCCTGCGCAACTGCCGCTGGAAGCCGTGGCCACCGCCATTCGCACTCAGTTGGCCAAAGAGCACGCCAGCGCGGCTGCCAAGACCAAGGCGGAGCAACTGATCGCCGGTCTGCGTGACGGCAAGACCCCGCTGGACAAGGCCATCGACGGTCAGAACTGGAAAGTCACCCAGGCCGCCACCCGTGCCCAGGAAGGTGTTGATCCTGCAGTGCTGCAAGCGCTGTTCCGCATGCCGAAACCGGCCGCCAAGGACAAGCCGACTTTCAGCAGCGTGACACTGCCTGATGGCAGCCTGACCATCGTGCGTCTGAACGCTGTGAACGAAGCCGCTGCGCCGACCGATGAAGAGAAAGCGCAATACCGTCGCTTCCTCGCTTCGCGTGAAGGCCAGCAGGACTTCGCGGCGTACCGCAAGCAGCTCGAAAGCGAAGCGGACATCAAGCGTTTCTGATGCCTGACTGAGCGATAAAAGAAGCCCCGGATGAAAGTCCGGGGCTTCTTTTTGCCCGCTATTCAGCGCGTGGGAATCCATGCTGCCGGGCATTCGCGGTCGCCCAGAGGGTCAGAATCAATAAGCCCGCAACGATCCAGGGAAAGGCACTGACGCCCGGATTCGCCAGCAACAGGCCACCCGCCAGTCCGCCTCCGGCAATGCCGACATTCCACAGGGTCACCAGCATCGATTGCGCGGTGTCGGCAGCGTCCTTCGCTGTTTTCGCCGAGGCCGTCTGCAGCAGTGAAGGCATTGCGCCGAAGGCCAGCCCCCATACCGCCGTGGCGGCGTAGACCACGCCGGGCATTTCCCGCCACAGAGCCAGGGCCACGGCGGAAAGCATGAACAATGTGGCGCTGATCAGTACCAGCTCCCGCAGCCAGCGATCAATCAGGCTGCCGACGATCCACAGACTCAGCACCGACGCCAGGCCGAACACCAGTAACACCCGGTCGATTTCGGCACCGAGCCCGGAGGGTTCGAGGAACGGCGCGATGTAGGTGTACAGAAGGTTGTGAGCGACCACGTAGGACAGCGTCACGAACAACACGGATCGCACGCCCGGCAGGGTAAACACCTGACGCAGGGGCAGGTGCTTTCCGGCGCGCTCACCGGCAAAGTCCGGTACCTGCCAGCGTACCCAGATAACCAGCAGCACGGTCATTGCGCTCATGATCGCGAAGCTCAACCGCCAGCCGACCACGGTGCCGAGCAGCGTGCCGGCCGGTATGCCCAACGAAAGCGCGAGAGGGGCACCGAGCATGGCCACGGTGATGGCGCGGCCCTGCAGATGCGGGGCAACCATGCGGCTCGCGTACCCTGCCAGTAACGCCCAGAGCAACCCGGCAAACACGCCGGCAATAAAACGCGCAATCAATGTCAGCCAGTACCACTCTGACAGCGCGGTGATGCTGTTGGCGATGGCAAAACCGCCAATGGCCGATAACAGCAGTGGTCGGCGGCGCCAGTCTCGGGTGGCGATGGTCAGCGGAATGGCCGCCAGCATCGATCCGATGGCGTACAGCGTAACCAGTTGCCCGATCAGCGCCTGAGAGACATCGAGACCCGCGCTCATCTGCGGTAACAGGCCAGCGGGCATGGCTTCGGTCAGCACGGTGATGAATCCGGCGGTGGCCAGTGCGAGCAGGGCACCCAACGGTAATCGCTCTGCGGGTTCGACCGGGTGGGCAAGCGTTGCAGAAGTGAGTTGTGCATCGTTCATGAGCCAGCATCCATTTTGCCGAGGGAGATGAAGTCCACAGGGTAGGGCGCTGCACATTCGGGAAAAACAGGTTAGGGTTCCGAACATCTCGGACAGGAATGTCGTGAATCAGGGGGAAAGAATGGACAGTCTGGGCAGCATTTCGGTGTTCGTGCAGGTGGCGGAAACCCGCAGTTTTACCGAAGCGGGACGTTTGCAGGGCGTGTCGTCCTCGGCGGTCGGAAAAAGCATCGCACGTCTGGAGGCCCGGCTCGGCGTGAGGTTGTTCCATCGCACGACCCGCAGCATCACGCTCACCAGCGAAGGCGCGCTGTTTCTTGAACGCTGCCGCAAGATTCTCGCCGAGGTCGAGGCGGCTGAATTCGAGTTGTGTGATGCCGCATCGGCGCCTCACGGCAAGTTGCGGGTCAGCTTGCCCCAGGTGCATGAACTGGTGATGCCGGTCATGAATGAATTCATGGCGCTGTACCCGCAGATCGAGCTGGATCTGGACCTGACCGATCGCATGGTCGATGTCGTCGAGGAAGGCTTCGATGCGGTCATCCGCACAGGAAAACCTCGGGATTCGCGGCTCATGGCCCGGCCCCTGGGGAAATTTCACATGGTGTTGGTGGCCAGCCCCGGGTATCTGCGCGAACGCGGTGTGCCGCTGATCCCCGCCGATCTGGCGCAGCACGCCTGTCTGCGCCACACGTTTCACGCCACGGGCAAACTGGAACCCTGGCCGCTGAAGCGTAAGGAGGGCGTTCCCGAGCCGAGTTTGCCGACCCGCCTGGTCAGCACATCAATTGAAGCGGTCAGACATGCGGCACTGGCCGGTCTGGGCATCGCCTGCCTGCCGGACTTCATGACCCATGAGGCGCAAAGGCAGGGGCGCCTGCAGCGGGTGCTGGATGAGCATCTGGAGCACGTCGGACAGTTCTGGGTGCTTTGGCCATCCAGTCGCCATGCAACCGCCAAATTGCGGGTGTTCATTGATCATTTGTCGGCGCGACTTTTTCCTGTCGCCGAGGGTCAGTAGAGTTGTAACTGTTTTAAGACACTAATCCGTACGCCGCGGGGCAGCGATCTGTTGCACAATACGCCCCGGACCGTTTTCCCTCAGGATGTTTAATGTTGAATTCTATTCCCGTGCGTTTTTTCGGGTTGGCGTTGTTGCTGACCGCCGCTGCCGGCTGCTCCAAGGACAAGCCTATCTACGAGCATGAGAACTTCGACGACTCCGGCACCTTTTCGCGCAACTATCCGGTCACCGATGCCGCCAGCTGCGAAGCGGCGCGCCGTGCGTTGCTCAGCCAGGGCTACATCATCACCAGCAGCGACCCGAAACTGGTCAGCGGGCACAAGAGCTTCCAGCAGACCGGTGAAACCCACATGGAGATCAGCTTCAACGTGGTGTGTACCGATGACGGCAGCTCCGCGCACCACGCGACCGTGTTCGCCAACGCCCTGCAGGACCGCTACGCGCTGAAGAAGACCAACAACTCGGCCAGCCTCGGCGTGGGTGTGCTGGGCTCGGTGTCGATGCCGATCGGCTCCTCTGACGACTCGATGGTCAAGGTGGCCAGCGAAACCGTGTCTTCGCAGAAGTTCTACGAGCGCTTCTTCACCCTGGTCGAGCTGTTCCTGCCGGCCGATGCGAAGAAAGCCGCCCACATCACCGAGAAGCCGAAGGCCGATCTCGGCGTACCGGAACCCAAGGCTGCGCCGGCCGCGCTGGCCCCGACGCCAGCGGCCGAGCCGACTCCGACGCCAGCCCCGGCCGCCGAACCTGCCACGACCCCGGCGCCTGCCGCCGCAGAGACTACTCCGGCCAGTTCGGAACCGGTCGTTCCACCTGCCGAGGCGGCGCCGATCACCCCGGCCCCGGGTTCGGAGCTGGTTCCAACATCAGCGCCGGCACCGGAAGTCATCACGCCACCGGCCAATCCGACTGACTTGCCGCCACCGTCCGAGCCGATCCCGGCGATGCCAAGCGGGCATTGACCGGTTGTGGGAGCGACGCAACGTCGCTCCCGCTTCGATACTTGTGTGAGCTGAAATTTCGGTTTACACCTTCTGAAAATATCCCCGCGATAAATCCCTGACCGCCTGCTACGTTTATTTCATGAAGGCCGTGTTTCATTTTTCCTTCATATGGGCACTTTATGCTCGAGGCACTGGTCATTTGCTCCAGGCCATTTCAGCAAAGCAGTGAGGGGGATTACACGATGGATGACTATCAAGAAGAACTGCTTGAATTCCAGGCCTACGAACTGGATTCGCCGGAGCCTGCGGAAGACGCCACCGAGCTCTGAGGCTTCAACCGGTCTTGCGGTGACTGCGGCGGAACTCGCCCGGTGTCTGGCCGTTCCAGCGCTTGAAGGCGCGCTGGAAAGCTTCGGCCGAGGCAAAACCCAGCAGGTAAGCGATTTCACCGAACGCCAGTTCAGTGTCGCGGATGTAGGTCATCGCCAGATCACGGCGGGTATCGTTGAGGATCGCGCGAAACTGCGTACCTTCTTCGGCCAGTTTGCGCCGTAACGTCCAGGTCGGCAGCTTCAGGCGCGCCGCCACTTCTTCCAGGTCGGGTTCCCGGCCGCCATTGAGCAACGGCCCGAGCAATTGCGTGATGCGTTCACGTAGGCTGCGGGTTCGCGTCAGTTGTTCCAGTTCCCGTTCACACAGTTGCAGCAGATGTTTCCAGGTGCTGGGGCAATGCTCCGGGTTGCGTGCGGCCAGGCTGGCGAGGCTCAGGCGCAGTTGATTGTGTTCGGCGCCGAACTGGATCGGGCACTCGCCAAGCACGGCGTAGGCGTCGCGATAATCCGGTGTGTCGAATTCGATTTCGATTCGTTCCGCGCGCAGCGGTTCGGGGCTGACGCTGGACAACTGATGCAGCCACCCGGCGATAATCGAATCCACCACAAAACGGTTATAGGCGTTGTACGGGCTGATCGAATAGAAACGCAGCCACGCGCCGCTGGCGTCTTCGTGGAAACTCGACTGACCACGATAATTGGAGCCGTACAGCGGTTCGAAGCGCGTCAGGCAGCGGGCGGCCTCGCGCACCGTCGGCGCCTGCGCTGCCGTGACGCCCGCCAGTCCCGCCTGACTAAGACGACTGAGCCGGCCCATGCGCAAACCCAGCGCCGGATCGCCGGTCAACTGGATTGCACCATGACCCAGGCGCATGTAGCGCGGGATCGACAGGCGTGCGCCGGCCTCGGCCAGTCTTGCGGTGTCGAGCCCATATTGTTCGAGCAACGGCTGCGGGTCGGCGTCATGACTGCGCACGGCATCGGCCAGGCTATGGACGAAGCCCACCGACAGATCCCCGAGACGCATCGGCAGCGGCTTCATGGTCTACAACCAGAGATTGAGCAAGCGCGCGCCACGGGCTTCACCGTCGGCGAACTGCTGGCCATTGCTGCTGAGGAAGCTTTGTCCGGAACTCGGTTTGTCCCAGAACTGCCCGCGCAGGAACACGCTCATGCCGGCAATCGCCCGGCTGCCCGGCGGTTGTGCCGTGAGGGTCAGGCGGTGCCAGGCCTGGCCTTCGCTGACCTCTCCCGGCTTGAGGCTGACCGAGTCCGGCACGTTCAAGCCTCTGTAACCCTGCCAGGGCTGGTCCCACACGCCATGACCGATGACGAACGCCGGCACCGCGATCAGTTGCGCACCTTGCTCGTCGAGCTTGCGGTAGTTGTCCGGATACCAGCTGTCGTTGCCGATCAGCACACCGAGGCGCCCGGCGGGGGTGTCGACCACGTTGATCTGTGAAGTCTCGCTGGTGCCGGCTGCTTGATCCTGATCGAAGATCGGGCGCATCTGTCGCTGTGGCTGGCCGAGCGGGGCGCCGTCACGACCGAACACCACACTGGTGTTGTACAGCGCACCGCTGCCGGCCTTGAGCCGGCCGTCGATGATGTTCGGTTCCGGCAGCACGATCGAGCCGGCCACCAGCGTGATATGAAATTCCCTGGCCAGGCCGCCGAACAGCAGCTGATAGTCCTTGGCCATGTCTCGGGATTTCATCCGCAGGTGGGCGTCATCCAGACGGCTGCTGCCCCTGGCGGTGAGCCAGGCACGGGCGAACTGCAACGGGTTGCTGGCGGCCAGCCAGTTCATCGCCTCCTCGAGGGTGGGCGCCTGGTACAGCTCGTCTTTTTCGCCGCTGATCATCAGCCAGGTGCCGACATGCTCGGGCAGCACCACGATGGTTTTGTCATTGAGCAGACCCTGATCCTGCGCCTGCTGCAAATAAGCCGCGAGTTTGCGGTGCAGGCGCTCGGAGCTTTGGTAGTCGGTGGGGAACAGTTCAGGCTGGATTCCCAGCAGGTTGCCACGGTCGGCGCGGGTGCCCTGATCGACCGCCAGTTTGATCCGCAGGTCCGACAGGTAATGACCGGCCGGGCGGTCAGCCGCCCACATGGCGTAGAAGGTGAGCGCGGCGACCAGCGCCATGGAAAAGGTCAGGTACAGAAGTTTGCGCATGAAATCCAACAACAGCCGGGTACAAAGTGTGGGACTAGGGTAGGGCCCATGCCTGCGCTTGCCAAGGGGCGCTGCGCATTTGGATCAATAACTTGTCAGTTACGGTCATTGAGTGACAGCGATGCGACTCTTAGGCTGTCGAACATGACTGACGGGGGACGCAGAGCTCCCGCATTTTCCGTGATCGCTCGCTGTGGAGTTACCGATGACCGCCACTTACCCGCACCTGCTGGCCCCGCTGGACCTGGGATTCACCACGCTGCGCAACCGCACCCTGATGGGCTCGATGCACACCGGCCTGGAAGAGAAGCCGGGTGGCTTCGAGCGGATGGCGGCGTATTTTGCCGAGCGCGCCCGTGGCGGCGTCGGCCTGATGGTGACCGGCGGTATCGGCCCGAACGACGAGGGCGGCGTGTACTCCGGTGCAGCCAAGCTGACCACCGAGGAAGAAGCCCTCAAGCACCGCATCGTCACCCGTGCGGTGCATGAGGCGGGCGGCAAGATCTGCATGCAGATCCTCCACGCCGGCCGTTATGCCTACAGCCCGAAACAGGTCGCACCGAGCGCGATTCAGGCGCCGATCAACCCGTTCAAGCCCAAAGAGCTGGACGAGGAAGGCATCGAGAAACAGATCAGCGATTTCGTCACCTGTTCGGTACTGGCCCAGACCGCCGAGTACGACGGCGTGGAAATCATGGGTTCCGAAGGCTACTTCATCAACCAGTTCCTCGCGGCCCACACCAACCACCGCACCGACCGCTGGGGTGGCAGCTACGAAAACCGCATGCGTCTGCCGGTGGAAATCGTTCGCCGGGTGCGTGAAGCGGTGGGTCCGAACTTCATCATCATCTTCCGTCTGTCGATGCTCGATCTGGTCGAGGGCGGCAGCACCTGGGAAGAAATCGTCACCCTGGCCAAAGCCATCGAGCAGGCCGGTGCGACCATCATCAACACCGGTATCGGCTGGCACGAAGCGCGGATTCCGACCATCGCCACCAAAGTGCCGCGTGCGGCGTTCAGCAAGGTCACGGCCAAGCTGCGCGGTTCGGTGAGCATTCCGCTGATCACCACCAACCGCATCAACACCCCGGAAGTCGCCGAGCAGATCCTGGCCGAAGGCGATGCCGACATGGTGTCGATGGCGCGGCCGTTCCTCGCCGACCCGGATTTCGTCAACAAAGCCGCTGAAGGTCGCGCCGACGAAATCAACACCTGCATTGGTTGCAACCAGGCCTGCCTCGATCACACCTTCGGCGGCAAACTCACCAGTTGCCTGGTCAACCCGCGTGCCTGCCACGAGACCGAGCTCAACTACCTGCCGGTCAAGCAGATCAAGAAGATTGCCGTGGTCGGTGCCGGCCCTGCCGGTCTGTCCGCTGCCACCGTGGCTGCCGAACGCGGCCATCAGGTGACGCTGTTCGATTCCGCCAGCGAAATCGGCGGCCAGTTCAACGTCGCCAAGCGCGTGCCGGGCAAGGAAGAGTTCTACGAAACCCTGCGCTACTTCAAACGTAAACTGCAGACCACCAACGTCGAGGTGTGCCTGAACACCCGCGTCGATGTGGCAAAACTGGTCGAGGGCGGTTACGACGAAGTCATTCTGGCCACCGGCATTGCACCACGAGTGCCGGCGATTCCGGGTGTCGAGAACGCCAAAGTGCTGAGCTATCTGGATGTGCTGCTCGAGCGCAAACCGGTGGGCAAGCGTGTGGCGGTGATCGGTGCCGGCGGTATCGGTTTCGACGTCTCGGAATTCCTCGTTCATGAAGGCGTGGCCACCAGTCAGGATCGCGCCGCGTTCTGGAAAGAGTGGGGCATCGACACGAACCTGGAAGCCCGTGGTGGCGTGGCCGGGATCAAGGCTGCACCGCACGCACCGGCTCGTGAGGTGTTCCTGCTGCAACGCAAGAAATCCAAGGTCGGCGACGGTCTGGGCAAGACCACCGGCTGGATTCACCGCACCGGTCTGAAGAACAAGCAGGTGCAGATGCTCAACAGCGTCGAATATCTGAAGATCGACGACGGAGGCCTGCACATCCGCATCGGCGAAACCGGCGAGCCGCAAGTGCTGCCGGTGGACAATATCGTCATCTGCGCCGGCCAGGATCCACTGCGCGAGCTGCACGACGGTCTGGTGGCTGCCGGGCAGAACGTGCACCTGATCGGCGGCGCCGATGTCGCGGCCGAGCTGGATGCCAAACGTGCGATCAATCAGGGTTCGCGTCTGGCCGCCGAGCTCTGATCCACCCTAGAATGCCGGCTCTTTTTACAGAGCCGGCCTTCATGTTTCTGCCTCCCTCCGATTGGCTGGCCCCAGCCCCTCTCGAACCGCTTCATCTGGACTGGCTCATTGCCGCCGGCATTGAAGTGGCGATCCTGCGTCTGGACCGGATCGACCCGCTGATCAGCGGCAACAAATGGTTCAAACTCGTCGAACACCTGAAAGCCGCCGACCGTGCGGGCGCCGAAGGCATCATCAGCCTGGGTGGCGCGCACTCCAATCATCTGCATGCACTGGCCGCGGCGGGCAAACGCCTGGGATTCACAACGGTGGGGCTGTTGCGCGGGCATCCGCAGGACACGCCGACGGTCAGGGATCTGCAGGATTTCGACATGCAGTTGCACTGGCTCGGATATGGCGGTTATCGGGCACGGCACGAGCCGGGTTTCTGGGAGCCGTGGCTGGCGCAATACCCGACGCTGCATCCGGTGCCCGAAGGTGGCGGTGGGTTGCCCGGTGCGCAGGGTTGCGCATCACTGAAGAATCAGGTCAGTCAACAATTCGGCAAGCTCGGCTGGGACAACCATGACGGCTGGTGGCTGGCCTGTGGCACCGGCACCACGCTCGCGGGATTGGTGTTGGCGGAGGGCGGTCAACGCCCGGTGTATGGCGCGATGGCCGTGCCCGACGATCACGGCGTCGCGGCCAACGTCGAGGCGATTGTCGGTGATATCGGCGGCTACGAACTGATCGACGCCAGCCGTGGCGGCTTCGCCAAAGTCGATGGGCCGTTGCTTGAATTCATCGCGCAGACCGAACAGGCCAGCGGCGTTCCTCTCGAACCGCTGTACACCGGCAAGGCCTTGCTCGCGCTCAAACAACACATCGAGGCGGGCCGTTTCAAGAGCGGAACGCGCCTGATCTTCATCCACACCGGCGGCTTGCAGGGCCTGCGTGGATTCGACGGTCAACCCTGATTGCGCTTGGGCATCATCCGCAGCAGCGTGTTATCGCCCACCACGTAATGGTGATACAGCCCGGCCAGCGCATGCAGGCCAATCAGCCAGTAACCGATGTTGCCGATCAGCACGTGCCAGTGTTCAACCTGCTTGGCGAAGGCCTTGTCCTCGTGCACCAGCAACGGCAGGTCGAAACCGTAGAACATCACTTGATGGCCCTCGGCGCTGGTGATCAGCCAGCCGAGGATCGGCATGGCGATCATGAACAGGTACAGCGCCCAGTGCATCAGCCGGGCCAGTGCGGTCTGCCACTGCGGTGAGGCAGGGAAGATTTTCGGCGCCGGGCCGATGCTGCGGGCCAGCAGGCGAAACCAGACCAGCACGAACACGGTCAGGCCGAGCATGTAATGCACTTCGCGGATCAGCGAGCGGCCGCCACTGCCCTTGGGAAAGATGCCTCGCAATTCCATGCTGGCATACACCAGCACCAACAACACCAGCATCAACCAGTGCAACAGGACTGACACGGTGCTGTAGCGTGATTCGGAACTTGTCCACGGCATACGGTATTTCCTCACGGATCAGGGTCGAAACGTGCCGTTCTTGAGCGACGGCATGCTTTAACTGTAATCCGCTTTGGCCGAATTGCCCGCGTCTAAAAACTCTTTCATTGCGCGAAATCAGGGGTTTGCCCAAAAAAAACGCCAGTGTCGGGCAGACACTGGCGTTTTTGTTTGCCGCAGGCTGCGTTATCAGCTGCTTTGCGGCATCTCACCCTTGGCCAGGCGCTTGTTGATGTCGGCGATCACTTCCGGCAGGTCGGTGATGGTGTCGATCATGTAGTGCGGACGCGAGCCTTCGAACAGCGCGTGAATGCGCTTGCGTTCGCTGGCCAGGGCGTCGCTGCCCAGTGCGCGGTAGCCTTCGTAGTCCAGGCCCAGCGCGTTGCCGGAGCAGATCAGCGCCACGGTCCACATCCCGGCGCGTCGACCTTCGAGAATCCCCGGCACGGTGTCGTCGATCTTCACGCAGGCGGCGACATCGTCGATGCCCAGCGCAATTACGTTGGCCAGAGCCTGGGCCGGCCATGGGCGGCCGTTCGGCACTTCGTCGGTGGCCACCACGTGGTCGGCGATGTAGCCGTTGGTGGCGGCCAGTGCCACGACCTTGTCCATCACCTGCTTCGGATAACCGGAGCAGGAGCCGATCTTGATCCCTTGCTGGCGCAGGTTGGCGATGGTCTCCAGTGCGCCGGGGATCAGCGCCGAGTGCTCGGCGATTTTTTCGATTTGCAGCGGCATGAAGCGGTTGTAGATCGCGGTCACGTCATCGTCGGTCGGGGTGCGGCCGAATGCCTTGCGATAGCGCTCGGCAACCTGCGGCTGGTCGCACAGGGTGCGGATGTGATCCCACTTGCCCATGCCCATCGGGCCACGGGCTTCTTCGATGGAAACCTGGACATCGAATTCGGCGAAGGCTTCGACGAAGATCTGGGTCGGTGCGAAAGAACCGAAATCGACCACGGTGCCGGCCCAGTCGAGGATGGCGGCTTGCAGCTGGGTTGGGTTGTTGTAGTTCATGCTGGTCAGAATCCTGTGTTGGCAATGCAATTCAAATAAGGGAGCGGGCCGGGTGAATCAAATGTCGAGCACTTCCATCTCGCGCAGCACTTCACCCACCGCCGCGACGGCTTCGCGCATCTGCGCCGGGGTGACGTGGCCGATGCAGCCGACGCGGAAGGTTTCGACCTGGGTCAGCTTGCCGGGGTAGAGGATGTAACCCTTGGCCTTGACCCGTTCGTAGAAGTCCTTGAACTGGTAGCGCGGATCTTTCGGTGCGTGAAAGGTCGCGATGATCGGCGCCTGGATCGCGGCAGGCAGGAAGCTGCGCAGGCCGAGCTTGCCCATCTCTTCCATCAGCGCCTGGCAGTTGGCGGCGTAGCGCGCATGCCTCGCCGGCAGGCCGCCTTCTTCGTTGTATTGCAGCAGGGCTTCGTGCAGCGCCGCGACCACGTGGGTCGGCGGGGTGAAGCGCCACTGGCCGGTCTTCTTCATGTAGCTGTGCTGGTCGAACAGGTCCATCGCCAGCGAATGGGAGTTGCCGGCGGCTGCGGCCAGGGATTCCTTGCGGGCGAACACGAAGCCCATGCCCGGTACGCCTTCGAGGCATTTGCCGGAGGCGGCGATCAGCGCATCGAACGGGACTTTCTGCGCATCCACCGGCAGTGCGCCGAAGGAACTCATGGCATCGATGATCAGGCGTTTGCCGTGCTGTTCGACGACCTGGGCGATTTCCGGCAGCGGATTGAGGATGCCGGTGCTGGTTTCGCAGTGGATCAGCGCAACGTGGGTGATGTCGCTGTCGGCGCGCAGCAGGCGGTCGACGTCGGCGGCGGTGGTCGGTTCGTCTTCAGCGGTTTCAAAGGTGCTGAACGAGCGGCCGAGGACTTCGCAGATCTTCGCCAGACGCTTGCCGTAGGCACCGTTGATCAGCACCAGCACCTTGCCGTCGCGAGGGACGAGGGTGCCGATGGCGGCTTCGACGGCGAAGGTGCCGCTGCCCTGCAAAGGCACGCAATGGTGGCTGTCGGCGCCGTTGATGATGGCCAGCAGTTGCTCGCAGAGGCTGGCGGTCAGTTGATTGAAGCGGTCATCCCATGAACCCCAGTCGACCATCATCGCCTGACGGGTGCGGGCCGAGGTGGTCAACGGGCCGGGAGTGAGCAGGATGGGTGCGGCAGTACTCATTCGTGTGTCCTCGCGATAGCGCTGTGGGATGAAGCTACGGGGCATACGTTGCAATTCGGCGGATCATCAATCAAATTGTTTGTTGTTATGCCAGCCATCAGTGAGGGTTATTCATGAACCTGTTCCAGCTCCGCGCCTTCGACGCCGTGGCCCGTGAAGGCAGCTTCACCCGTGCCGCCGCGCGGTTGTTCATCAGCCAGCCGGCGGTCACCGGGCACATCAAGGCGCTGGAGGAGCATTACCAGATCACCCTGTTGCGACGGACGGCGCGCCGGGTCGAGCTGACCGAGGAGGGCACCAAACTGGCGGCGATCACCCGGGCGATGTTCGGCATGGCCGAAGAGGCCCAGGCGTTGCTCGAAGCCAATCGGCAGTTGCTGACCGGGCGTCTCGAGGTGGCAGCGGACGGTCCGCACATGGTCATGCCGATGCTTGCCAGCCTGCGGGCGCGGTATCCGGGGATCACGGTGAATTTGCGTTTGGGCAACGCGCAGGAAACCCTGGCGGCGTTGTTGTCCGAGCATGCGGACGTGGCGGTGCTGACCGAAGTCGAACCGCGCAAGGGCCTGCACCTGCAAGCCCTGAGCGAATCGCGGATCTGCGCACTGGTGCCGGCCGGGCATCCCTGGGCGACTCGCAGCGGCGAGGTCAGGCTCAAGGAGTTGGATCAGGTGATCATGGTGTTACGCGAACCGAGCTCGATTACCCGACGCACCTTCGATCAGGCCTGTGCGCAGGCATCGGTCAATCCACGGGTGTTGCTGGAGCTGGACAGTCGTGAGGCGGTGACGGAAGCAGTGGCGGCTGAGTTGGGTGTCGGCGTGGTGTCATCGGTTGAAGTCAGCCATGACCCGCGCGTGGTGGCGATTCCCATCGCGGGAGAAGGTCTGGTGAACCGGCACATGATCGGCTGCGTGGAGCGGCGGCGCGAATTGCGCTTGATTCAGGCGTTCTTCGGTTTGGCGCCGGTCTGAACAAGACTCTCGCGCACCATGTCGAGAAACGTCGCCACCACCCGCCGCGAACTCTGCTCCCGCAGGCACACCAGTGTCTCGGTCAACCGCCGGGTGCAATCGGTGATCGGCAGCGCGCAGACCCGTGAGTCCGCACCAAACTCCGCCGCCGACACCACGCCCACGCCAATCCCCACCACTACCGCCTCCCGCGCGGCTTCCCGGCCTTCGACCTGGATCGCCGGGCGGATGCGGAAACCGGCGCGTGCCATTTCTTCTTCCAGGGTCTGACGAGTCACCGAGCCGTGTTCGCGCAGCACCAGTGGCGTGTCGTCCAGATCTTCAAGGCAGATCGACTCGCGCTCGGCCCACGGATGATGACGCGACACGAACGCCACCATCGGATCGTTGCGCAATGGCACGCACAGCAGGCGTTCATCGCTGACATCGCGCCCGAGCAACGCCAGATCGGCCTGATAGTTGAACAAGCGGAACAGCGACTCATCGGTATTGCCGGTTTCGATCTTCACGCTGATCCCCGGGTAGCGCTCGCAAAATCTGGCGATCTGCGGCAGCACGTGCACCGGCGCGTCCACTGCCAGAATCAGGCTGCCGGTCTGCAGGGCCTGGGACTCCTGCAACAACTCCTGGGCTTCGGCCTCGACCACGAACAGGCGCTGGGTGATTGCCAGGAGGCGCTCGCCCAGATCCGTCAGGCGCACTGAGCGTTTGTTGCGATGGAACAGCAACACGCCGAAGCGCTCTTCCAGCTTGCGCACCTGGTCGGAAATCGCCGGTTGCGTCAGGTAAAGCCGCTCGGCAGCCTTGGTGAAGCTTCCGTGCACGGCCACGGCGTGAAAGGCTTTGAGCTGGGCGTGGGAAACCGACATGACTGACTCCAGTAACAAGCTGAGCTTATGTGTGAAATACGATAAATCGATTTTATTTATTAAACAGTAATTGCTTTGATCCGCTCACGCCAACGCTGACTGCCCGGTCGGGCAGCGACGCTGGCCATGAGCCTGTGCGTGCAACAGCAGGACTCATCTGACCGGTATCGCCGAAGGGACGGGGTGATATCGCAGTGCTCAACAATAAAAAAC
Source organism: Pseudomonas sp. MWU12-3088 (assembly GCF_023242405.1). Lineage (NCBI taxonomy): Bacteria > Pseudomonadati > Pseudomonadota > Gammaproteobacteria > Pseudomonadales > Pseudomonadaceae > Pseudomonas > Pseudomonas sp. MWU12-3088. Next base: position 130,120 of record NZ_JALJEA010000006.1, on the reverse strand, counting down.
ACAGGCGTTTACTTAACGATTCTGCCGGCACACTCACACCCTGAGGTCAGAACCACAATGAACAAGCACATCGGCACCATTGCGCGTTGGCGCATGCAGATTTTCGCTGTCACCTGGCTCGCTTACGCCGCGTTCTATTTCACCCGCAAAGCCTTTTCGGTGGCCAAACTGGGCATCGCCGAAGACCCGAGTTTCATGCTCGACAAAATGGCCATGGCCAACCTCGACGCGATTTATCTGGCGGCCTACGCCATCGGTCAGTTCACCTGGGGCATGCTCGCCGACCGCTTCGGCCCCCGGGTCGTGGTGCTCGGCGGGTTGCTGATTTCCGCTGCGGCGGCATTGGTAATGGGCAGTTTCGCGACCCTGCCGATCTTCGCCACCTGCATGCTGATTCAGGGGCTGGCGCAGTCCACCGGCTGGTCGGGATTGTGCAAGAACCTCGGCAGTTTCTTCCCCGCCGAACAGCGCGGGCGAGTGCTCGGGTTATGGAGTTCCTGCTACGCCTTCGGTGGATTGGTGGCGTCGCCGTTCGCCGGTTGGTGGGCTTACACGCTGATCGGTTCGTGGCACGCGGCGTTCATTTCCAGTGCGGCGGTGGTGGCTGTGGTGGCGCTGTTGTTCTTCATCTTTCAGCGCAACAAACCGGAAGATGTCGGCCTGCCCGCCGTGGAGCCGGAACCGGTCATCAGTGCCGAAGAAGCCGAAGCCAACAGCAAACTCAGCGTGTGGGAGCCGCTCAAGGAAATCCTGCGCAACCGCACGGTGCTGGTGCTGGGTCTGGCGTACTTTCTGCTGAAACCGGCGCGTTACGCGATTCTGTTGTGGGGGCCGGTGATCGTCTTTGAACAGATGCCCATGGTCGGCAAGGTCGGGGCGGCGATCATTCCGACTGCGTTTGAACTGGCCGGGCTGCTCGGGCCGATCATGATCGGCATGGCCTCGGACAAACTGTTCGGCGCCCGGCGTATGCCGGCCTGTGTGCTGAGCCTGCTGGCGCTGACCGTGACCCTCGCGCTGTTCATGGGCGCCTTGCACACCGGCAGCGTGATGCTGGTGGTGGCGCTGCTATTCGTAATGGGCCTGACCCTGTACGGCCCGGACTCGATGATCAGCGGCGCGGCCGCCATCGATTTCGGTAAGGCCAAGGCGGGCGCCACCGCCGCCGGATTCGTCAACGGCTGCGGCTCGGTGGGTGCGGTGCTTGGCGGTTTGCTGCCCGGCTACTTCGATTCGGTGACGGTATTCATCGTGTTCGCCGGTTGCGCATTGTTCTCGGCGCTGGTGCTGATACCACACTGGAACAGCCGCCCGGTCGGCGTCATGGAACCCCGTGCCTCGGTGCCCAATCGGGCCCTGACCATCAAACCTCTGCGTAACTGAAAAACCTTGCCTCGCGGCCTGCTGCGGCATTCGCGGCAGGTTGTGCCGTGGCCGACTGACTGGAGAATGTTCATGAGACCGTTTTGGCTGGAGCAGGCCTTGCAGCTCGACACGTCCGAACCGTGTCCGCCGCTGCAAGGCGAAGTGCGCACCGACGTGTGCATTGTCGGGGGTGGTTACACCGGGTTGTGGACGGCGATCATGCTCAAGCAACAGAACCCCGAACTCGATGTGTTGCTGATCGAGGCCGACATCTGCGGCGCTGGCGCCAGTGGGCGCAACGGCGGTTGTGCGCTGTCGTGGTCGGCGAAGTATTTCACCCTCGAGCGGCTGTTCGGCGTCGAAGAGGCGGTGCGATTGGTCAAGGAATCCGAACGCAGCATTCACGCCATCGGCGAGTTCGGCGAGCAGTACGGCGTCGAGGCCGATTACCGCCTCGACGGCACGCTTTACACCGCCACCAACCGCGCGCAATGCGGCTCGACCGATGCGGTGATTGCCGCGCTCGAGCGCAACGGCATCAACTCGTTCACCCAGCGTCCCGTTGCCGACGTGCAGCGAATGGCCGGTTCAGACAAGCATCTGGAAGGCTGGTTTTCGCCGGCCGCCGCCAGTGTGCAGCCGGGCAAGCTGGTGCGTGGTTTACGTCGAGTCGCGCTGCAACTCGGCGTCAGGATCCATGAAAACACCGCGATGACCGGGCTTGAGGAGGGCCGTCCGGCGCGCATTCAGACGGCCAGTGGCAGCGTGGTCGCCGACCGCGTGGTGCTGGCGATGAATGCCTGGATGGCCCGTGCATTCCCGCAGTTCGAGCGCAGTGTGGCGATCGTTTCCAGCGACATGCTGATCACCGAACCGCGCCCGGAACTGCTGCAGGAAATCGGTTTGACCAGCGGCGTGACCGTGCTCGATTCGCGGATCTTCGTGCACTACTACCACAACACCCCGGACGGCCGGATCATGCTCGGCAAGGGCGGCAACACCTTCGCTTATGGCGGGCGGATGCTGCCGGTATTCGACCAGCCATCGCCTTACGCCGGATTGCTCAAGCGCAGCCTCGACGATTTTTTCCCGGCCTTCGCCGATGTGAAAGTCGACGCGACATGGAACGGGCCTTCTGATCGCTCGGTCACCGGCCTGCCGTTTTTCGGCCAGATGAGTGCCAGCGGCAATGTGTTCTACGGTTTCGGTTATTCCGGCAGCGGTGTCGGGCCGTGCCACATGGGTGGGCAGATTCTCGCCTCGCTGGTGCAAGGCCTCGACAACCCGTGGACGCGTTCGCCGTTGGTCAACGGACCACTGGGCTATTTCCCGCCGGAGCCGATCCGTTATCTCGGCTCGCTGATGGTGCGCAACGCCATTCGCCGCAAGGAGCGCGCCGAAGACCATGGGCGGCGACCTCGGCATCTCGATGTACGCCTGGCGAAATTCGCCGCCGCTGCCGGCAAGGCCGACAAGGGTTGAACATCAGGACGAAGGCGGGGCGCGATTGAGCAGCCAGTCGAGCAACAGACCGTTGTCGTGCGGTTCCGGGGTCTTGCGTGCCGGGCGAGGCTGGCTGACGTCCAGGCACAGGATCGGCCGATCCGGGTCACTGTCGAGAAAACTCACCCAGACTTCGCTGCCGGCACGGGGCAGCGCTTCCCTGTTGATCCGGCCACCGGTGCCGACCACGGCAAACGTCAGCCACAAGCCGTCAGCGTCGGCATTGTGTGTCAGCGCGGGCCATAACCGCACGGCGAGTCGACCCAGATCGTCCAGTTGCGCAGGTTGCCCGGGCGAGCCCAGCACTTGCGCCGGGTGATAGCCCGGTATGCTCGGGCGTGGCTGTCGCAGCGGCGGGCGAAACTCGGTTGACCAGGGCTGTGCGGTGAAGTCGTTGTGATAACGACGGGGCGTGGACATCTGATCGAGAATCGACGGCTGTTGACCCTGATGGCGCAACTCGGTGATCAGCCACTGGTCGTTGAACGCCCCCACCGGATGATCCGTGACCTGCAACAAACGACCGCTGAGCAGCTGCAGGCAATCGCTGCGCCCCTCAATGCAGCGGTAGTGGCAGCGCTGGCGCTCAAGCTGTCGACGGCTGCGTTGATCGGCGTGGCGTTGACCGGTTGACGGAAGTCCTCGCAGGGGTATGACGCCTGTCACTGCGTGATTGGCCGCTTGATCATCGTTGCCGGGCTGCCCGCGTTCGCGGACGGTGGGCGACACCTGCGCAGTGACGGGGTCGTGACGCAGGAACAGCGTACTGAGGGTGGGAGCATGCGCCTCGTTCTCCGGGCTGAAGGGCACGGGTATCGGGGGCTGCGGCAGGCTCAGGCTGTCATCGGCAAACACCACGACATGGCCATCCGGCCGGTGCTCGAAGTGATAGTGGATGCCTTCTTCTTCACACAGTCGATGCAGCAGTGCCAGGTCCGACTCGTCGTACTGGATGCAGAACGGGCGCGGCGGGTAGTACCCCACCGTCAGATCGAAGCGGAAGCCGTTCGCGGGCAGGCGATGTTCTGTCAGCAACCGTTCGAGAATGTCCGGCACGCTCAATCGGGTGAACACCCGGCGCCTGGGCTGTTGCTCCAGTTTCTGCAGGTCTGGCACCAGCACCACCTGGTAACCGATCCGGTGGGCGCCGCGGTGTTCACAACCGGCGCTGTGAAGGGTGCCGTGGAGACCATTATCTTCACTCAACTGCAGGAACGCCGGGCGATGCAACAGACTGGCGGGGGCCAGGGCCGGAGCCAGGCCAATGACTTCAATTTCGAATCGGTAGGGTCGGTTCAACGCTTCATGGCCGCTGAAGCGCAGTACCGGCAGGCACAAGCCACCGTCGGTGAGTGTCAGCGTGAAGGGACTTTCCTTGTCATTGAGCATTCGCACGGGCTCTGTCGGGTAATACGGGCCACAGAGGGTACGAAACCGCAGTGCGAAATGGTCATGACAAACCGGTTTTTCAGAATCGCCCTACAAGGTGTGTAGAAGATGTCGACACGTGACGGAATTTTTGGTCGATTGCCGACTTTAGGCCGTATAAACTTGGCGCCACGCGTCGGCCAATAGATGTCTCGGCGCCACAGATCAAGAGAGTGAGTAATGGGCGCACAGTGGAAGGTTAAACACAAAGAAGCGGCAGCCAACGCCAAGGGCAAGATCTTCGGCAAACTGGTGAAAGAAATCACCATCGCTGCCCGCAACGGTGCCGATACCGCCACCAACGCACACCTGCGTCTGGTGGTCGAACAGGCCAAGAAAGCCTCGATGCCCAAGGAAACCCTGGACCGCGCGATCAAGAAAGGCGCGGGCCTGCTGGGTGAGACCGTTCAGTACCATCGCGTGACTTACGAAGGTTTTGCTCCACACCAGGTTCCGTTGATCGTCGAGTGCGTCACCGACAACATCAACCGCACCGTGGCGGAAATCCGCGTGGCGTTCCGCAAGGGCCAACTGGGCGCTTCCGGTTCTGTGGCGTGGGACTTCAACCACGTCGGCATGATCGAAGCCTCGCCGGACACCCCGGACGCCGATCCGGAAATGGCCGCGATCGAAGCCGGTGCCCAGGATTTCGAGCCGGGCGAAGAGGGCGCGACCCTGTTCCTGACCGATCCGACCGACCTCGACGCCGTGCAGAAAGCCCTGCCGGAGCAAGGTTTCACCGTGCTGTCGGCCAAGCTGGGCTACCAGCCGAAGAACCCGGTCAGCGGCCTGAGCGACGAGCAGATGGCTGAAGTCGAAGCGTTCCTCGAAGGCCTCGACAACCACGACGACGTGCAGGAAATGTTCGTCGGCCTGGCCGGCTGATCCGCTGCGTCAAAAATGCTGCCATCGCGAGCCCGGCTCGCGATGGCGGTGTAGCGTTTACAACGATTCCAGCTGCTGCACGACCTCGCTGAACCCCGGCCGCGCCAGCACATCCGGCTGACAGCAGCGCTGTTCCAGCGCCTCCAGCACCTCACGTCGATCCGCACTCAGACCCGAGTCGACGCGCGCCAGCAATTCCCCCAGCAAAATGCCGAATGCTCGCACTTCGATGCGTTGCAGCGCGCGGGTTTCCGGGTTGTCCGTGGTGGCATGGAACGACGCCGCGCCAAAGTCTCCCAGCAGGCAATCGCCCTGATCGTTCAACAAGATATTGTGCCCATAAAGGTCGCCATGGGTGATGCCTTGTTCATGCAGATGTTCGGCAACCGACGCAATCCCTTTTGCGATGCGCAAGGCGACATCGGCACTGAACCGGCAGTCATCGGTGTAGATATCCCGCGAACAGGACGCCAGGCTCGGCAATGCGGCGAGGTTGCGATAGCTCGGGTCGATCAGTTGCATCACCAGCCCTTGCTGGCCCTCGGGATGATTGCCGATGCGGCCCTCGACCCGGATCAGGTTCGGGTGCAGCCCGGCCGTGATACAGGCGTTCATTTCGTGCAGCGGTGAGCCGTCGCTGGTCATCTCGCCCTTGTAGAGCTTTACCGCCACAGAACGCTCAGGCTGGCCGACCGGCTGCCACGACGCACGGGAAATGACCCCGGACGCGCCTTCGCCCAGCCGCTGCTCGAGACGCAGGCTCGACCAGTCGATCAACGGCGTGGCTTCCAGCGCGGCGGCATCGGCTTCGGTTTCCAGCGGATTGCCGGCGTAGGCCAGCCAGGTCAGGCTCGGCAGGGTCAGCAGCCACTGCGGCAGTTCCGTCAACTGGTTGGCGGCGATGCGGATCAATTCCAGCCGATGGCACTGACTCAGCGATGGCGGCAGCGCGCGCAGACGGTTACCGGCGAGCATGAGTTTTTGCAGGAGCGGGCGCTCGCCCAATTCGGCGGGCAGGGTTTCGATGAGGTTGTCGGTCAGGATCAGCCAGCGCAACTGCGGTGGCAGGGCGGTGCCGGACACTCGGACGATCCCGTTGGCCTTGAAGCCGATCATGCTCAGGGCCTGGCACTGACCGAGGCACTCGGGCAGCTCGGTGAACCGGTTGTCGGAACAGAACAGCACCCGCAGACGGGACAAACGATGCAAATCGTCCGGCAGGCTGCTCAGTTTGTTGCCGCTGAGGTTAAGTACCTCCAGCGTGTCGGCCAGGTCGAAGATCTCTTGTGGGAACTCGGTCAAGCCTTCGACCAGGTCCAGCCGGGTGATGCCCGACAGTTCGCCGGCGCGCAATTGAGCAAGGGTGTGCATGTAAAAAGGTCGCTATCGAGAGGGCGCCGTGACGCCGGGAATGGGCGGCATGATAACGGCAAATCAGGCCAGTTCGCGCACTTCCGCCAATTGCCCCAACCGGCTGCGGGTGCGAGCCAGGTCAATGGCGTTGCCGGCCAGGCTTTCATGCAAAGGCTGGCGCCCGAGTAGCGTCAGGTGTTTGTCCTGATCGTAGAGCACGTCGATCAGGTTGATGAAACGCTGCTGGACGGCGATCGAGCATTCGTCCAGCTCCGGCAGTTCATCGATGATCCAGTGGTCGAAGCGCCGGCACAGTTCCAGATAATCCATCACGGCCGTGGGCTGTTCGCACAGGTCATTGAAGGTGAAACCGACGCGGCGGCCTTCGCACAGACGCGCCTGCAAGACCCGGTTGCCAACCGTTATCGGTTGCGGCGCGGTATCCCGTGGCGGCAAATCCAGCGCCAGCCGTTGTGCCGGTGTGGCCGGCCAGACGTAATGGCCCTGGGTGAACAGCTGATGCGCGTGATTGCGCGCCTGGCTGCGGTAGTCATGGGGGCCGCCGACTTCCATGACCTGCATGCGCGCGTTGATCAGGTCGATCACCGGTTTGAACCGTGCGTGATACAGCGGGTTGGGCAACAGGCCTTCCGGCGGGTAGTTGGAGGTCACCAGCAACAGGATCCCACGCTGGAACAAGGCCTTGTACAACCGGGTGATGAGCATCGCGTCGCCGATGTCATGCACATGGAATTCGTCGAAACACAGCACCCGGCAGTCCTGTAGCAACTCATCAAGGGTGGCGCCGAGGGCGTCGTCCTGTTCGCGATGCCGGAACATCCCCTGATGCAGGCGGGCGAAGAATTCATGGAAGTGCAGGCGTTGTTTCTGCTGGATCGGCAAGGCCTGAAAAAAACCGTCGAGCAACCAGCTCTTGCCACGCCCGACGGCGCCGTGCAGGTACAGACTGGGTGGGGTTTGCGTCGAAGGGCCGAACAACAGGCCGGCCTGCTGTGCCATGCAGTCGATCACCCGCTGCTGGCTGTGGCTGAGGGTATAGCCCTGGCCATGGGCCTTGTGCCGGAAGTAATCGCGGATCGATTGGGCGCTGGCGCAATGGCCAGCACTGGCCAGATTTCGCTTGCCGAACAAACGGCGCAACCCTGAAAGGCGCTGGGACAGACGCGAACGTTCGGGCGGTCGGGCGGGCACGGTGTGGTCACTCCGTCATCGTCAGGCCGGCTCCCCCCGAGCGCGGCGGCGTAGTGTAACCAGATGGGTAGTTTGCCTTCCACTGCGCTTTATCGGCCAACGGTCTTTCTGGACAGTAATCTGCGGCGCGTACAGGTTTTTTCAGTGCCATGGGGTAACGGATCGACAACTTTTCGAAACATATCCCGCACGTTCAGTGGATCCAATCGACTGGCGCAATCGGCGTCCGTTGCTAACCTGAAACACTGTAACGGCAGAGACGCTGTCGCCATCAAGGAGCGGACGGTGAATGCAAGGGTGGTCTGGGCATTGCTGGGCGGGCTCGCAACACCGGTGCAGGCGGCCGACCTGCAGGTTGAGGTGCGCGTCGATGTGCAGCGCGGTTGCCAGTTGATCGGCCAGCAGCGCGAAGCCGGTATCGAGCAACTGGGTGTGCTTGATTTCGGCAGCACTGCACGCCTTGACGATCCGGCCGGGCCACTCGGGGCGGCGCTGATGAATGCGCGATTGCCGCGCCTGGAATGCAATCCCGACACGCCGTATCAGCTGTGCGTCGATGGCGGGCTGCATGGCGGGACCGGAGAAGTGCGCTACATGACGGGCGAGGCGGGTGGCAAAGCCATTCCTTACCGTTTGTACCAGGACGCCGCACGGCGGCTGCCGCTGGTGGTGGACGTGCCGGTCAGCGGGCGGGTGCCCGACAGCGGTTCGGTGGACCTGCCGCTGTACGGCCGGATCGAGCGGATGGCCGAGGTGCCGAGAGCCGGTCGGTATTCGGATCTGGTCAAGGTGACGGTGACCTGGTGATCGGCCGGGAGCGTGTGCGGCAGGAGCGTTCAATGACGAACGCGGTCAGGGATCGGAAGGAGTAGGGATGCAATGACAGGCAAGCACTGGCTGGTCATCACCGCAGGCGCATTGCTGTTGCTCACCGAAGATGCCCAGGCGGCCATCAACGGGCAGATTCACGCCCGGTTGACCCTTATCGCCGGCTGCGAAGTGACCAATACATCCAGCCCCGCCAGCCCGGTAGGCGATTTCGGCAAACTCGATTTCGGCCAGCAGGGCCCTACCTGGAACGCCCCCATCAAGGCCAGCCTGGCCAACGACAGCAGCGGCAGGCTCAACGTGGCCTGCAACCCTTCGGTGACCGGTTTCACCGTGAGCATCGACGGCGGCACTCATGGTGACGGCAATACCCGTCGCCTGAGCAACGGTCGCCAGACCATTCCCTATCAACTGTTTCTCGATGCCTCGGGCAGCCAGAGCTACAGCATCGGTCAACAGCACAATTTCGCTGTCACCAGCGGCGCGCAGATACCCATCCCGGTATTTGGCTCGGTGGTGGCGAACACCCGTGCGGTACCGGCCGGTGTCTATACCGACACCCTGACGGTGACGCTCGATTGGTAAACCGTAGAGGAAGGACACCATGGGTACGATTGCATCAAGGATAGGTTTGTCGTTGCTCGGCCTGACGCTGGCCTCCAGCGTCAATGCCGCTACCACGGTCACCGGTCAGATCACTTCCAGCCTGATCCTGATCAGCAGTTGCCAGGTCAACGGTTCCGGCGGTTCCACAGGCCTGAACTTCGGTGCCCTGAACTTCGGCACCGCCAACAGCCTGTTCACCACCGCGACCGGCCAGGTGCTGGGCGGCGGTGGCGGGGCGTTGTCGATTCTCTGCTCGGCCGGCACCACGCCGTCGGTCAAGGTGCGGGCCGGCGCCCACGACGGGTTGTCGCCCGGCGGCACCCGCGCGCTTTACGACGGTGTTGCCAACTACGTGCCCTACGACTTGTACACCGATGCCGGGCACTCGCAATTGCTGGCTATCGACGGCGTGATCAACCTCGCCGCCAGCACCGGCGTGGCGCAGACCGTGAACCTCTACGGTCAGGCGGTGGGCAAGGCCGGCCTGCCGGCGGGCACTTACACCGACACGATTTCCGTTGAGCTGACGTTCTAGTGCCATGGGCCGGCATGGTTGTGCGGCGCTGCTTCTGTTGTGCGCGGGGGCTGTGCCATTGCCGCTGGCGGCGGTGACCAGCCAGAGCTTTCAGGTCAGCGCGACGATCACACCGGGCTGCCTGGTGGTGGGGGGCGTGTCGAACTATGGCGGACTGAATTTCGGTTCGAGTTCGGCACTGGCCACCGGCACGGTGCAAGTGGCATTGACCGGCGGCGTGCAGTTGCAATGTACGCCGGGGGTGACGCTGAACATGACGGTCGATGGCGGCCAGTACAACAGCGGCGGGCGCCGCATGCAAATCAGTGGCGGTAGCGCGAAGGTGGCGTATGCGTTGTTTCGCGATGCGGCCTACAGCCAGAGTCTGGGTATCGGGCAGAGCGTGGCGGTGGCTTATAGCGACGCCAACAACATCAGCCTGCCGATCTACGGTCAGGTTCAGTTGCCGGGCAATCAGCCCGGGGGGACGTACAGCGACGTGTTGCAGGTGCAACTGTCGTGGTAATGAAAGGCACAAGGAGCAGGTTTATGGGGGTTGTCTCGTCACGGCTGTTACGGGCGGGTTGCGCAATGCTGATGTTGGCTTCACTCGGCGCGATCAAGGCGCAGGCGGCCAGTTCTGTTCTGATCTGGCCGATCGATCCGGTGCTCGAAGCTGATCAGCAGGCCAGCGCGTTATGGCTGGAAAATCGTGGCAGTGAAACCGCGAATCTGCAGATCCGCGTGTTTGGCTGGAGCCAGAACGGCTTCCAGGAGCAATACCAGAACCAGCGTGACGTGATCGGCAGTCCGCCCGTGGCGAAGATCGAGCCGGGGCAGAAACAACTGGTGCGCCTGACCCGGACAAAAGAGGTGCCGCCCGGCCAGGAACTGGCCTACCGGATCATCATCGACGAAATTCCTTCGGCGCAGCCACCTGTCGCCGATGCAGGAAAGACGGCTGCGGCCATTCGCTTCCAGATGCGCTATTCGGTGCCCCTGTTTGCATACGGTGCCGGCCTGTGGAGCAAGGAAGACACGACCCGGCCGCGTGATCCCAAGGGTATCGGGCTGCCGCAATTGAGCTGGCGCACGGTTTCGGTCGACGGCAAACCCTATGTGGAAGTGCGCAACCAGGGCGCGGTGCATGCGCGGTTGACCGATGTCGCGCTCAAGCAGGGCGGGCAGAGCAAGCCGTTGGCGGAAGGGCTGTTGGGTTATGTGCTGCCCGGCGCGGTCATGCGCTGGCCGGCGCCGGGATCAACAACGGGAGAACTGGCCGGTCGGATCAATGGCGCGGCGCAGGTGCAGAGCATCGCTCCGGCGAAGTAAGGATTTCGGCCTGCGGGCCGGGTAGTGCGGGGCCGCCGGGCAAGCGATTGGCCGGCGGGCAGCAGCGGTTTCAGGAGGAACCAGTCCATTGACGGACGAAGCACGCTAATGAGCCCGGGATGGGCTCGCCGTATTCAGCGTCCGTTGTGGCTTGTCACCGGCGCGTGTTGCCTGATGTTCATTCATCCATCCGGGGCCGGCGAACTGCCGCCGCCTCCCAGCGGCATGGAGGCCGTCAGCGATGCACAGTTGTTTCTGGAACTGGTGGTCAACCAGATGAATACCGGACGTGTAGTGGCGGTGGAGCAGCGCGGCGGGCGGCTGTTCCTGCCGGCCAGTGTGTTGCGCGACACCGGCATGCAACTGCCCGAGAGTGCCGGCGCCGAAGTCGATCTCGACGGTCTGCCGGGGCTTCACAGCGACTACGACAGTGTCGGTCAGCGACTGCTGCTCGATGTGCCACCGGACTGGCTGCCGGAGCAGTTCATCGGCAATCGTCAGGTCTATCCACGTATCCCGGCGCTGAGCAGTTTCGGCGCTTTGTTCAACTATGACCTGTACCTCAACGATACCGACGACGCGGGGACTTATCTGGCGGCGTGGAACGAGGTGCGGGTGTTCGACAGTTGGGGCACGCTGTCCAACACCGGGCAGTACCGGCGCACCTTGTCGGGTGATTCGGTCAGCACGCTGAACAATGGCTATTTGCGCTACGACACCACGTGGCGTTACTCCGACGACGAGCGGATGCTGACCTACGAGGCGGGGGACGTGGTCAGCGGCGCCTTGCCGTGGAGCAGTTCCGTGCGCCTGGGGGGCGTGCAGTTTTCCCGGGATTTCGCGGTGCGTCCGGATCTGGTGACCTATCCGCTGCCGCAGTTCGCCGGTGAAGCGGCGGTGCCGTCCTCGGTGGATCTGTTCATCAACGGCTACAAGTCCAGCAGCACCGATTTGCAACCGGGCCCGTACACCCTGACCAATATCCCCTTCATCAACGGTGCGGGCGAAGCCGTGGTGGTGACCACCGATGCGCTGGGTCGGCAGGTATCGACCACCGTGCCGTTCTATGTCACCAGCAGCCTGTTGCAGAAGGGCTTGAGCGATTTCTCGATCAGCGCCGGTACGCTGCGCCGCGATTACGGGCTGAAGGATTTCAGCTACGGGCCGGGCGTGACTTCGGGCAGCCTGCGTTATGGCATCAGCGACAGCTTCACGCTGGAAAGCCACGCCGAAGCAGCCGATTCACTGACCCTCGGCGGGCTCGGCGGCAATCTGCGGCTGGGCAATTTCGGGGTACTCAACAGTGCGATCAGCCAGAGCCGTTTCGACGGTGACGGCGGTCAGCAATACAGCCTCGGTTATCAGTACAGCGCCCAGCGCTTCAGCTTTTCCTGGCAACGGTTGCAGCGCCGCGATCAGTACGCCGACCTCACGGTGGTCGACAGTCCTTACACCAGCCTCAGCAAGCGCAGCGAGCAGGCGACCCTGAGCCTGAACCTTGAGCGCTGGGGCAGTCTGGGTGTCGGCTACTTCGATATCCGGGCGGCGGACGATTCCCGCACGCGGTTGCTCAACCTGAGCTGGAGCAAGCCGTTGTGGCGCAACAGCAGTTTTTACCTGTCGGCCAACCGCGAAATCGGCGACGCCAACTGGGCGGTGCAGGCGCAACTGGTGATCCCCTTCGACCTGCGCGGCAGCCTCGCCATCAGCAGCGAACGCAGCAAGACCGGGCAGACCCAACAACGCGTCAACTACAGCCGCGCCGTACCGTCCGAGGGCGGGGTGGGCTTCAACCTCGGCTACGCCAACGGTGACGGGCCGGATTACCGCCAAGCCGATGTGACGTGGCGTCTGCAATCGGTGCAGTTGCAGGCTGGTGTCTACGGCACCTCGGACGCAGAAACCCGCTGGGCCGATGCCAGCGGTTCGCTGGTGTGGATGGACCATCAAGTGTTCGCGGCCAATCGCATCGACGATGCGTTCGTGGTCGTCAGCACTGACGGTTACGCGGATGTTCCGGTGCGTTACGAGAACCAGCAGGTCGGCCAGACCGACCGCAACGGCCATTTGCTGGTGCCATGGAGCAGCGCCTACTACCGCGGCAAATATGAAATCGATCCGTTGAACCTGCCGGCCAACGTGCGCAGTCCGAATGTCGAACAGCGCATTGCCGTGCGCCGTGGCAGTGGCTATCTGCTGGAGTTTCCGCTGAGCCGGGTGATTGCCGCGAGCATCGTGCTGGTGGATGCGCAGCAACAGGAATTGCCGCTCGGCAGCGGCGTGCTGCATGAGGAGAGTGGTACGCGCACGGTGGTGGGCTGGGACGGACTGGTCTATCTGGAAAACCTGCAGGCGCAGAACTCGCTGAGGGTGACGCTGGCCGATGGCAAGACCTGTCAGGCGCAGTTCAAGGTTGACCTGCAACAGGATCAGGTGCCCTTGATCGGGCCATTGGTGTGCCAATGACGTGGGTACGGCTCTGCCTGTGGCTGGCACTGATGCTGCCGGGCGCGGCGCAGGCGCTGTGTTCGGTGGTCACCACCACGCCGGCGGCGTTCGGCACGATCAGTTCGATTGCGGTTCGTACCACGTCGCAACCCAGTTCCACACTCAACGGCGGGTTGAGCTGTACAGGCTCGCTGTTGTCGCTGCTGGCCAACAACGATCACTTCTGGGCCACGGTGACCTCCACCCAGAGCGGCTTGCTCGGGCCCACCGGAGATGTCATTGGCTACACGATCTACGCCAACAACAGCACCAGTTACCCGCTGACCCGGGGCACGGCTTATGACTTCGCCCGCAACGGCATTATCGATGCGCTGGGATTGCTGGGCGGCACGGTGCCGAAAACCGTGCCGCTGTACCTCGGCACCACGATTGGCAGCAACGTGGCAGCCGGGGTGTACACCGAAACCCTGAGTATCTTCTGGAACTGGAATTACTGTTCGGGCATCGGGGTCGGCGGACTCTGTCTGGGTCGCGATATCAACAGCGGCACCACGACCCTGACGGTCAATCTGACCGTGTCCAACGATTGCACCATCACCGCGCCCAACATCGCTTTCGGCAGCGCACCGGTGATCAGCGCGTTTACCCCGGTGACCGGGCAGACCATCAATCTGGCCTGCACCAAGGGAAGCGCCTACACCGTGGGTCTGGGCGACGGGCAGAATCCGGTCAGCGTCGGCGGTCGACGACGAATGATTTCCGGCAGCAACTATCTGGCCTACGACATTTTCAAAAGCGCCGGCACCACCCGCTGGGGTAGTGTCGGCGCAGCACGTCGGGCCAGCACCGATGCCGAGGTCAATCCCGGTAACGGCCTGGGCACCGGCAGCCAGATCTTCAACTACAACGCGAAGATCTACACCGACCAGACCACGCCGCCCGCCGGCACCTATCTGGACAATGTGGTGCTGGATGTCGGCTTCTGAACCGGTCAGAAGCGCTCGGTGTGCTGGAGCAACGGCGCCGCCGGGGTATCGGTCGGGCTGACCATGGCGTAGTTGTAACCGTCGCCGGACCAGTACTCGGCCTGCAGATCCCCGTCGCGACGGCTACCCCGTGGCAGAAAGGTATTTTTCGGCCCTGGCGGGCGCACGTAGAAACTGACCTTGTGCCCGTTTTGATCCTCATACATGACCATCGCTGCCGGGCCTTCATCGGTACTCAGCAGGCGGCCGCTGACCGGTTGAAACCCGGCTGCCGTCAGGTCCGGCAGACGGTTGGCCTGCGTGAAGTAGCGGTCGAGCCAGCGCTGCATGTCACCTGCGCCGCCGTCCTTGTAGTCCGCCGGCAGAATCCCTTGCTGAGCGATCAGACGGTACGCCTGCAGGGCATCGCTCATCGGAGCAATCGAGCGTACGAGGGTCATTTCCCGGGCCTGCCAGCCACTGACACCGCCGAGGCTGACCGCTATCAGCAACACGGCCGCGCTGGCCCAGCGTCGACGGGATCGATGCTTGAGCCGCTGGCGGATCAACGCCGGGTCCAGATCCGGGTTGGCCGGTTGTTGCAACGCGCCACCGAGGGCCGCGCGCAGGTGCTGGGCATCCTGTTGCCAGGCGCGGATCAACGCGGCGTCTTCCGGGTGGCTGGCCAGCCAGTTTTCCAGCACACGCCGGTCGGCGTCGCTGAGCTGGTGGTCGATGTAGGCGTGCAAATCACGCTCACTGGGGGGCAGGCTGATCATTTGAGTATCCGCAAGGAAGGGCTGCTGATTTCGCCGTCGCTGAGCTGGCGCAAAGCCTGGCGGGCGCGGGACAGGCGCGACATCACGGTGCCGGTGGGGACGTCGAGAATCTCGGCGACCTCCTTATAGGTCAAGCCTTCCACCGACACCATCAGCAGCAGGGCGCGCTGTTCGGTGGGCAGGCGATCGAAGGCTTGCAGGGTCGACTGGGCAATGACGGTGCGTTCCACCGAGGGCTCGACGTCATCGCGGCCGGTGAAGAATTCGAGCATTCGGGCGTAGCGCCGGGAACGCCGGTGCGCATCGAGGAACTGGCGGTACAGGATCGAAAACAGCCACGCGCGCAGATCGCCCTCGGCGCGCTTGTCACCCCAACTGGAGAGGGCACGTTCAAGGCTGGCCTGGACCAGGTCGTCGGCGCTGCTGGCGTTGCGCGTCAACGACACGGCAAAGCGCCGCAATCTGGGAATGATTTCTCTCAGTTGTTCGTCGAATTCGCTCATGAAGTTCTGCTAGTCACTACGCTGTGGACTAGGAAGACGCCCGGCATTCGAGGTTATTCCACGTTCGGAAAAATAAATACCGGGCCGTGGAATAAATCCTGATGGCGTGCGTCTTGCTGATTCTTCCTACTTGTGGCCGATGGCCCTGGAGTCTTTCATGGTTGATCGCAGCTCACCGCCCGGCGGGCCACAACGCCCGCCTCTAAGTACCGCGAGCCTGGTGTTGCGTCTCGGCGGGATCGCCGTCGTGGTCGCAGCCGTGGCCGGGGCGTTTGCCTACGTTCATGGCAATTTTGACCCACAACGACTGACGCCCAAGGCGTTGGTCGATGTGCTGGAAAAGAACAACGGCGTGCATCCGGGGTTTCGTCGCAATCACGCCAAGGGTGTTTGCGTCATCGGCCATTTCGAAAGCAGTGGTGAGGCGCGTCCTTACTCTGTCGCACAAGTGTTCAATGAGCCACGCACTCCGGTAGTCGGGCGGTTCGCGCTGCCGGCGGGTAATCCTTATGCACCAGACAGCGCTGTACCGATTCGTAGCCTGGCGCTGCGTTTCACCCAGGCCAACGGCCAGCAATGGCGTACCGGGATGAACAGCATGCCGGTGTTCCCGGTGGGCACCCCGGAGGCGTTCTATCAGCTGCAGCAGGCCCAGTCGCCGGATCCGGCAACGGGCAAACCGGATCCGACCAAGGTCCCGGCGTTCTTTGCCTCACACCCGGAAGCCGTACCGTTCCTGACCTGGGTGAAGACGGCCAAACCTTCGGCCAGCTACGTGACCGAGACTTACAACAGTGTCAACGCGTTCTATCTGGTCGACGCGAGCGGCAAGAAGCAGGCCGTGCGCTGGAGCATGGCGCCGTTGGTACAGGATGCAGCGGGCGCTACGGCTCCGGAAGGTAGCGACTTTCTCGAAAAGGACCTGGTTCAACGCCTGGCCGAGGGGCCGCTGCGCTTTCAGTTGAACATTACGTTGGCCAACGCTGACGATCCGGTGAACGACGCGAGCAAGGTCTGGCCTGCCGGTCGCAAAATGCTGAACGCTGGCACCCTTGTGCTGGAAAAGACCCAGCCGCAACTCAGTGGCGAATGCCGCGACATCAACTACGACCCACTGGTCCTGCCCGCCGGGATTGAAGGTTCCGACGACCCGTTGCTTGCCGCTCGTTCAGCCGGCTACGCCGATTCCTACCTGCGCCGCACCAGCGAAGTCAGTCAACTGCCCACAGGCAAACAGGAGGCACGCCCATGAGAACGCCACCGACGCATTTCAATCCGCTGGCGCGGCTGCTGCACTGGCTGATGGCAGTCATGATCATTGCCATGTTGTTCATTGGGGCCGGCATGGTCACCTCGGTGTCGGCGCGGCATGAATGGCTGATCAACCTGCACAAACCGCTGGGTATCGCGATCCTGTTGCTGGTGATCGTGCGCATTCTGGTGCGACTGGGTACGCGTCAGCCGCCGCTGCCGGAGGATCTGCCGGGCTGGCAGGTGATGGCAGCCAAGGCGTCGCACCTGTTGCTGTACGCCTTGATGCTGGTGTTGCCGCTGCTGGGGTGGGCGATGATCAGTGCTGCGGGGGATCCGGTGATGCTTGGCCATTCGTTGCAATTACCGTCGATCCTGCCGGCGGATGCCCAGGTGTTTGCGCTGTTGCGCAAGGCCCACGGTTATCTGGCGTATCTGCTGTTTCTGACCGTGCTGCTGCACCTGGCGGCGGCGCTGTTCCATGGTTGGGTGCGCCGCGACGAGGTGCTCGACAGCATGCTGCGGGGACGCAATCGCAACTGACTGCAGACGTTAATCCGGCGTGGCGAGGGAGCACATTTGCTCGCCACGTTTTTGCGGAGCCAGCGTTTGCCACCAGTACAGCAGCGCGACGATGTTGATTCCAGCACCGAGCCAGCAGACACCCGGCCATCCTGCCCAGGCATACATGGCCGTCGAGGCGATTGAGCCCAGGGCGCTGCCAATCGAGTAAAACAGCATGTAGCCGGCGGTCAGTCGGCTCTGTGCCTCTGGGCGGACGCTGTAGATCATGCTCTGGCTGGTGACATGCACGGCCTGCAAGCCCAGATCCAGAGTGATCACGCCGAGCAACAGCGCCCATAACGAGGATTGGGTGAATGCAATCGGCAGCCAGGAGCCGAGCATCAGCAGCAGGGACAGGCCGCTGACCCATTGCCCGAGACCTCTATCCGCCAGGTGTCCGGCTCTTGCGGCGGCCAACGCGCCAGCCGCACCGGCCAGTCCGAACAGTCCGATTTCGCTGTGGGAAAGTGAAAGCGGCGGGGCGGCCAACGGCAAAACCATCGGCGTCCACAGGACCATGGCACTGGCAAAGGTCAGAAGGGCCAGAATCGCCCGTTGCCGCAACACTGGTTCCTCTCGAAACAGGCTGAACACCGAGGTAATCAACGCGGCGTAGGAGGTTGCCGGTTGCGGGCTCTCGTCCTTGGGCAGCACGCGAAACAACAACAGCGCCATGACCAGTGTCAGCCCCGCCGACAACAGATAAATCGCCCGCCAACCGGCCAGATCCGCCATCCCGCCGGCCACGGTGCGTGCGAGCAAGATGCCGACCACGATGCCGCTGGTGATCACGCCGACAACTTGCCCGCGTTGCGCCGGGACGGCCAAGGTCGCGGCATAGGCCACCAGTACCTGAGTGACGACGGCGAGCAGGCCGGTCAGGGTCATACCGATCAGCAGCCAGATGCTGTTGGTTGCCAAGGCGATCATCAGCAAGGCTGCGGCCGACAGCAGGGTTTGCGTGACAATCAAACGTCGGCGGTTGAGCAGATCACCGAGCGGCACGAGCAGAACCAGCCCGATGCCATAGCCGACCTGGGTCAGCGTGATGACGATGCCGATGCTCGCAGGCGACAGGTTGAAGGTGTCGGCCATGGCGTCCAGCAACGGTTGAGCGTAATACACGTTGCCCACGGCCAGGCCGCAGGCAATGGCGAACAGCAGTACGACGCCACTGCCGAGATTTTGCGCGTTCATGTCCTGATTCCTTTTCTGGTTTCAAATGGAAACTGGAATGACGGTAGATAATCTGGTTTTGTTTTGCAACCTGATTGGGTAAAAGTGCGGCGCAAAAAAAAGATCGCAGACAGGGCTGCGATCTTTCATGGGGCAAGAAACAGGGGGGATCAGCGCAGGGTGTCGACCATGTCGGCGATGGTGGTCAACACGTCTTTGCCCAATTGTTTCGAGCGTTGGCCCGACCAACCGGTGAGCGGGTTCGGCGCGTCATCGTGATCCTTGAACGGCATTTCCAGGGTCAACGACAGGCAGTCGAATTTCTGACCGACGCTGTTGCAGGCCAGGGTCATGTTGGCCTGACCTGGTTCGTCACGGGTGTAGCCGTACTTGGTCTGGAAGTCTTTGGTGGTGTGTTTCAGATGGCTGCGGAAGTGCTCTTCGAGTTTCTCGATCCGTGGCGTATAGCCCGGATTGCCTTCGCAACCGGCGGTGAATACGTGGGGAATTTCTTCGTCGCCGTGTACGTCGAGGAACAGATCGACGCCGTACTTTTCCATCTGCTGCTGTACGAAAAGGACTTCCGGGCTGACTTCCTGACTGGCGTTCTGCCAGGCGCGGTTCAGGTCCTGGCCCATGGCGTTGGTGCGCAGATGGCCGTGGAAGGCACCGTCCGGGTTCATGTTCGGCACTAGGTACAGATCGGCACTTTCCAGCAGTTTGTTCAACACTGGATCGTTGTGATGTTCCAGACGTTCGATCACGCCTTCCATGAACCATTCAGCCATGTGTTCGCCGGGATGCTGCTGGGCGATGATCCAGATCTTGCGTCGGCCTTCGGCGCCGGTGCCTTTGCGCAGCAGCTGGATGTCGCGGCCTTCGACGCTTTTGCCAGTGGCCAGCAGTTCGGTGCCGGCCTTGGTCAGCGCTTGTTCGATCAGCCAGTCATGACGGCCACGGCTGTAAGGTTCGAAGTAGGCGAACCAGGCGTGGGTCTGCTCGGCTTCAAGGCAGAAGCGCAGGCTGTCGCCTTCGAATTGGGTCGGAATGCGGAACCAGTTGACGTGGTCGTAGGAAGCGACGGCCTGATAGCCGGTCCAGGCCTTGTTGTAGGAGGACTGGCTGGCGTTGACCAGGCGGAACCAGTGTTCCTGATGAACATGCAGGCCGCTGGCCTTGAAGTGGAACCACTGGAAATGAGCGCTGCGGGTATCTGGCCGAATTGCCAGAACCGGGTTGAGCGGGTTGCTGATGTCGATGACTTGGATGTTGCCGCTGTCGAAGTTGGCGCTGATGTCGAACGAAGATTTGGCCACGGTCATAATCGGTTCCTGAATATGATTTTTATGGCGGCTACTTTACACGCAAGACAGGGGTGAAACCGAGGGAAATTGCGGGGTGTGGCGGGGGGCGTCTTCCATGACGCGGGTGCAGCTTAGTAGCTGTGCGATTGATTCTCAAGTGCTAATTGGCATTACTTTTCCCCAATGCGGACGGGGTTCCCTTGCCAAGCGATATTCTTTTGATATTATCCGCGCCACCGAATTTGCAGCACCCAAAGACTTCATTAGCCTGAAGCCACAAGCCAGAAAACTGGCAAAAAAAAGACCCGGCAAAAAGCCGGGTCAAAAACCGTGATTAGCCTGATGAGGAGATAGTCCAGAAGACCGACCTAAGGTCTCTGGTCCATCGACTGATCTCGCGACCAGTTGCTTGCAATAATAATCATTATCATTTGCAAGTCAAACGTTTTTATCTGCGCGATTGGAAAATTCTTTCCTGTCCGTCTTCAGCGAACACCGCCATCGAGCGAGTGATCGACCATCGCCCGTGCCATGTCCACCATGTGCACGACCGAAAACGCCAGATCCCGACTGACGCCTTGCAAGCCGTCTGCAGCCTTGAACGCCGTGGCCGCCGCACACCGCAGCAAATCCGAGGCGTGGACCAGGGATTCTTCGCCACTCAAATTACTGTTCACGCCGAAAAAACGTTCTTCCACTCCCTGTTCTGACACAGCCGGTTTCAAGTAATAGTCCAATGCCCGCTGCGCGGCAGCGCAACCCTGTGGAGACTTGAAGGTGGTATCCATTTGAAGGTCGGGCAGGTCGTTGCTGGTGATATTCATGGTGAAAGGTCACTCCTTGGTCGATTCAAATCCGTGACCCAAGAATAGTACCTAGAGTATTTGTGACCAGAATTTAAATACTACAATATGTGTTTTGCCGGCCGAAGGCGGGCACGTATGGTGCCGCACATGGATAAATGGATTGAGTTGGTCAAGGCCAAAATGAGTGAACTCAACGTCACTCAAGTCGAGCTCGGCGAGCGCGTCGGCATGTCTCAGGGCGGTATCGGCCATTGGCTGAACAAGCGCCGTGAGCCCGGCATCACGCAGATGAACCGCGTGCTGAAAGCGCTGGGCATGGAGTATCTCGAAGTCGCGGTGGTGATCCGCGAACCGCAAGTCGACAAGGACGACGAAATGCCGCTGGCGCAGAAGTACAACCCTTATTTCCGCTACCCGGTCAGCGACTGGAAAACCCCGATCGAGGCCCGTGAAGCCCAACCGGCGTATTCGAGCGGCAAGGACAAGCGACGTTTCGAACTGACGGATTACCACGCCCGTGGCCCGGCGTTCTGGCTCACCGTGGTGGGCAACTCGATGACCGCACCTACCGGGCAGAGCATCGGCGAGGGGATGATGATCCTGGTGGACCCGGCGCTGGAGGCAGAACCCGGAAAACTGGTGATCGTCCAATGGCCGGACAGCGATGAAGCGATTTTCCGCAAGCTGATCGAAGAGGGCGGCCAGCGTTACCTGATGCCGCTCAATCCGACTTGGCCGAAAGCTTTGTTCACCGACGAGTGCCGAATTATCGGCGTCGTGGTTCAGGCATCGGCCAAGTACTAATCAGATCGATCCTCGCCATGCGTAGGATCGATCCACCTTTCACACCTCTTCCAGTTCGACCAATGCACTGCCTTCGCTGACCATTTCGCCTTCCTGGCAATACAGCGCCTTGATCACGCCGGCATGGGGTGCACGGATGCTGTGCTCCATCTTCATCGCTTCCAGCACCACCAGTTGTGCGCCGGCTTCAACCGATTGTCCGGCCTCCACCAGAACCCGCACGATGCTGCCGTTCATCGGCGCGGTCAGGCCGCCCTGATGGCTGTGACTGGCTTCGACAGCGCTGATCGGGTCGTAGGTTTCAACGCGCCGCAACTCGCCGTCCCATTGCAGATACAACACCTCTCCACGACGAATCGCCCGCAGCTGTCGACGTAAACCATCACGCTCGATCACCAATTGCTCGCCGACCAGTTTTGCACTGCCGCCAGCACCGAGCGTCAACGCCCGATCCTGCCCCTCGCAACTCAAATGCAAAGTGATTTCACGTGGCAGGCCAGCACGCAAACCGCTGTGAAGCGCCCAAGGCGAAGCCGGATCATCCGCCCGAGCCGTCCCCGGCAAGCTCTGCGCAAAAGCCTGCGCCGCCGCATCCCAGAACTCATCGCTCAGCGCAGCAGGCGCTGGCAGCAACTGTTCCTGATAGCGCGGAATGAACCCGGTATCCAGTTCCGCCGCCGCGAACGCCGGATGACCGATGATCCGCCGCAGGAAGTTGATGTTGGTCTTCAACCCGCCGATCGCAAACTCATCGAGCATGCTCAGCAGCCGCAAACGCGCCTGCTCACGATCCTCGCCCCAGGCAATCAGCTTGCCGAGCATCGGGTCGTAGAACGGCGAGATCTCATCACCTTCCTCAACGCCTGCGTCTACGCGCCGTCCCGGCCCTGCAGCGGAATCGCGATACAGCTCCAGACGCCCGGTGGCCGGCAGGAAGTCATTCGAAGGATCTTCCGCATACAACCGCACTTCAATCGCATGCCCGTTCAGCGGCACCTGATCCTGAGTGATCGGCAGCGCTTCACCACGGGCGACGCGAATCTGCCAGGCCACCAGATCAAGCCCGGTAATGGCCTCGGTGACCGGATGCTCGACCTGCAACCGCGTGTTCATCTCCATGAAGAAGAACTCGCCACGATCGTCCAGCAGAAACTCCACCGTACCGGCGCCGACGTAACCGATGGCCTGCGCCGAACGCACTGCCGCTTCGCCCATCGCCCGACGCAGTTCCGGACTCAAGCCCGGTGCCGGCGCCTCTTCGACGACTTTCTGGTGCCGACGCTGAATCGAGCAGTCGCGCTCATTCAAATACAGGCAATTGCCATGCTGATCAGCAAACACCTGGATTTCCACGTGGCGCGGCTTCAGCAGGTATTTCTCCACCAGCATCCGCGAATCGCCGAACGACGACTGCGCTTCACGCTGGGCGGAGGCCAACGCTTCAGCCAATTGACTCACGTCTTCAACGACCTTCATGCCTTTACCGCCACCGCCGGCAGTGGCCTTGAGCAGCACCGGGTAGCCGATGCGTTCGCAAGCATCGCGGAAGGTATCAAGATCCTGTGCCTCGCCGTGATAGCCCGGCACCAGCGGCACACCAGCAGTTTCCATCAACGCCTTGGCGGCGGACTTGCTGCCCATCGCATCGATGGCCGAGGCCGGCGGGCCGAGGAAAATCAGGCCGGCCGCATCAATGGCACGGGCAAACCCGGCGTTCTCCGACAGAAAGCCATAACCCGGATGAATCGCCTGAGCGCCGCTGGCCTTGGCCGCTGCGATAAGTTTGTCGATCTGCAGGTAGCTGTCGGCCGCTTTGCTGCCGCCCAGATCGACGCGGATATCCGCTTCACGGCTGTGCCGCGCTTCACGGTCGGTGGCGCTGTGCACGGCCACGGTGGTCAGGCCCAGCGCCTTGGCGGTGCGCATGACCCGGCAAGCGATTTCGCCACGGTTGGCCACCAGCAGGGTGGTGAGAACAGGTGCGCTCATCAACGCGGCTCCTTGGTGGTGGTTGCGGCTTGCCAGCTCGGTGGACGTTTCTGCAGAAAGGCCCGCAGACCTTCCTGGCCTTCCGGGCTGACGCGGATGCGGGCGATGGCATTTTCGGTATAGCGGCGCAGGGCTGGAGTCAGTGCGCCGTTGCCGACTTCACGCAGCAGATCCTTGCTGGCGCGCATGGCGGCGGGGCTGTTGAGTAGCAGGTTGTCGATCCATTGCTCGACTTTCTGTTCAAGCTCGGTCGCTGGATAGCTTTCGGACAACAAACCGATTTCCCGCGCCCGCTGACCGCCGAAACGCTCGGCCGTCAGCGCATAACGCCGCGCCGCGCGCTCGCCGATGGCTTGCACCACGAACGGACTGATCACCGCTGGTGCCAAGCCAATGCGCACTTCCGACAGGCAGAACTGCGCGTCGTCCGCGCCAATCGCCATGTCGCAGCAACTGATCAGCCCCAGCGCGCCACCGAACGCCGCGCCTTGCACCACGGCCACGGTCGGGATTTTCAGTTTGGCGAGGTTGTACATCAGCTCCGCCAGTTCCCGGGCGTCGTCGAGGTTGGTGTGGTAATCGAGTTCGGCCGATTGCTGCATCCAGGCCAGATCCGCGCCGGCGCTGAAGTGTTTGCCGCGTCCACGCACCAGCAGGAAACGCAGGCTGGCGTCGCTGGCGACCTTGTCCAGCGCCAGGATCAATTCGCGGATCATCTCGGCGTTGAATGCGTTGTTCTTTTCTTCGCGGCTCAGCCACAGGGTCGCGAAACCCCGTGGATCGCTCTGCAATTCGAGGGTGTTGAAGTCGCTCATGAGGTTCTCCCGATCACATCCGGAACACGCCGAAGCGGCTCGGTTCGATAGGCGCGTTCAACGACGCGGACAAGGCTAGGGCCAGTACATCGCGGGTCTGCGCTGGGTCGATGACGCCGTCATCCCACAGCCGTGCGCTGGAGTAGTAGGGGTGACCCTGCTCTTCGTACTGGTCGAGAATCGGTTGCTTGATCTCGCTTTCCTGCTCGGCACTGAACGTCTGACCGCTGCGTTCGGCCTGCTCGCGCTTTACCTGAACCAATACGCCGGCTGCCTGTTCGGCGCCCATCACGCCAATCCGCGCATTCGGCCACATCCACAGGAAGCGTGGATCGTAGGCCCGCCCGCACATGCCGTAGTTACCGGCGCCGAAGCTGCCGCCGATGATCACGGTGAATTTCGGCACCTTGGCGCACGCCACGGCGGTCACCAGTTTCGCGCCGTGTTTGGCGATGCCGCCGGCCTCGTATTTCTGGCCGACCATGAAGCCGGTGATGTTCTGCAGAAACAGCAGCGGGATGCCGCGCTGACAGGCGAGTTCGATGAAGTGCGCGCCTTTTTGCGCCGCTTCGGCGAACAGGATGCCGTTGTTGGCGAGGATTGCGATCGGGTAGCCATGCAGATGAGCGAAACCGCACACCAGCGTCGTGCCGAACAAGGCTTTGAATTCATCGAACACCGAACCATCGACCAGCCGCGCAATCACTTCGCGCACATCGAACGGCTGCTTGGCGTCCGCCGACACCACTCCGTACAACTCGTCGCTGGCGTACAGCGGCGCAATCGGCGCGCGCTGCTGCACTTCCCCGAGCTTGCGCCAGTTGAGGTTGGCAACGCTGCGGCGGGCGAGGGCGAGTGCGTGCTCGTCGCTTTCGGCGTAGTGATCGGCGACCCCGGAAATCTTGCAATGCACATCGGCCCCGCCGAGGTCTTCGGCGCTGACCACTTCACCGGTCGCGGCTTTCACCAGCGGCGGACCAGCGAGGAAAATCGTCGCCTGATTGCGCACCATGATCGCTTCGTCAGCCATCGCCGGTACATACGCGCCGCCAGCGGTGCACGAGCCCATGACCACGGCAATCTGCGGAATGCCCATGGCGCTCATGTTGGCCTGGTTGAAGAAGATTCGCCCGAAGTGCTCGCGGTCCGGGAACACTTCGTCCTGACGCGGCAGGTTGGCGCCACCCGAGTCCACCAGATAGATGCACGGCAGGCGGTTTTGCTGGGCGATGGTCTGGGCGCGCAGGTGTTTCTTCACGGTCAGCGGGTAGTACGAGCCACCTTTCACCGTCGCGTCGTTGGCGACGATCATGCACTCGACGCCTTCCACGCGGCCGATCCCGGCAATCACGCCGGCGGCCGGCACGTCTTCGCCATAAACGGCGTGAGCGGCCAACTGGCTGATTTCCAGAAACGGCGAGCCCGGATCGAGCAAGCGGTTGATCCGCTCACGCGGCAGCAGTTTGCCCCGCGAGGTGTGCCGTTCCTGAGCTTTCGCGCCACCGCCCTGTGCCACTTGGGCGAGCAGGGTGTGCAGGGCATCGACCTGTTGAAGCATCGCCGCGCTGTTGGCGGCGAACTCCGCTGAACGGGAGTTGAGCTGGGTATGCAGGATAGCCATGGACAGCTCCGTTAGCGGGTTTCGTTGAACAGTTCGCGACCGATCAGCATGCGACGGATCTCACTGGTGCCGGCGCCGATTTCGTACAGCTTGGCGTCACGCAGCAGACGGCCGGCGGGGAATTCGTTGATGTAGCCGTTGCCGCCGAGAATCTGGATCGCGTCCAGGGCCATTTGCGTGGCGCGTTCGGCGGTGTAGAGGATCACGCCGGCGGCGTCCTTGCGCGTGGTTTCGTTGCGCTCGCAGGCCTGGGCCACGGCGTAGAGGTAGGCGCGGCTGGCGTTGAGCTGGGTGTACATGTCGGCGACTTTGCCCTGGATCAGCTGGAATTCGCCGATGCTCTGGCCGAACTGCTTGCGGTCGTGGATGTACGGCACGATCAGGTCCATGCACGACTGCATGATCCCGGTCGGGCCACCGGACAGCACGACGCGCTCGTAATCGAGGCCGCTCATCAGCACTTTCACGCCGCCGTTGAGCACGCCGAGGATGTTTTCTTCCGGGACTTCGACGTCATCAAAGAACAGCTCGCAGGTGTTGGAGCCGCGCATGCCGAGCTTGTCGAACTTGTTGCTGCGGCTGAAGCCTTTCCAGTCGCGTTCGACGATGAACGCGGTGATGCCGTGTGGGCCTTTTTCCAGATCGGTCTTGGCGTAGATCACGTAGGTGTTGGCGTCGGGGCCGTTGGTGATCCAGGTCTTGCTGCCGTTGAGCACGAAACGGTCGCCGCGTTTATCGGCGCGCAGTTTCATCGAAACCACATCGGAACCGGCGTTCGGCTCGCTCATCGCGAGGGCGCCAACGTGTTCGCCGCTGATCAGCTTCGGCAGGTATTTGGCTTTCTGTTCGTGGTTGCCGTTGCGGTTGATCTGGTTCACGCAGAGGTTGGAGTGGGCGCCGTAGGACAACGCCACGGAAGCCGAGCCACGGCTAATTTCTTCCATCGCCACGACGTGCGCCAGGTAACCCAGACCAGCGCCGCCGTACTCTTCCGGAACGGTGATGCCGAGCAGGCCCATGTCACCGAACTTGCGCCACAGATCGGCGGGGAACAGGTTGTCGCTGTCGATCTGCGCGGCACGCGGGGCGATCTCCTTGGCGACAAAGGACTGAACCTGATCGCGCAGCATGTCGATGGTTTCGCCGAGGGCAAAGTTCAGGGATGGGTAGCTCATGGGTCACCTTTTGGCTTTTTTGTAGGGCGGGGAGGGCGGCGGTTTGGCTCTCACCTTTACGTTAACGTAAGCCTGTGACGAATGGCTGTCAATCACCCTTTACGTTAACGTCAACTTGAGCGAGAGTAGGGCCAGTTCTGAATGGTCGGAGCTCATATGGCTCCGGTCCAACACCCACTAATAAAGACAATAGGGGTCGTCATGGATCAACCCAGTGCAAACCCGCAGCGCAGCTACACCCGTGGTTCCCAGGACAAAGCCTTGCTGGCGATGACCATCGGGCAGAAGTTCGACGAGACCGTCGCGCAGTACCCGGACGGCGAGGCGCTGGTAGTGCGCCATCAGCAGCAGCGTTACACCTGGCGGCAACTGGCCGACGCGGTGGACGTGCATGCCAGAGCGTTGCTGGCGTTGGGTTTGCAGGCCGGCGACCGGCTCGGTATCTGGGCGCCGAACTGCGCGCAGTGGTGCATCACTCAGTTCGCCACTGCGAAGATCGGCGTGATTCTGGTCAACATCAACCCGGCCTACCGCAGCTCCGAATTGGAGTACGTACTCAAGCAATCCGGTTGCCAATGGCTGGTCTGCGCCGGTGCCTTCAAATCTTCGAACTACCACGGCATGCTGCAAGGCTTGCTGCCGGAGCTGGCCGAGCAATCCATCGGCGAACTGCGCAGCGAGCGCCTGCCGGAACTGCGCGGTCTGATCAGCCTCGATCCGCAACCGCCTTCGGGTTTTCTCCCGTGGTCGCAACTGGCAGATCTGGCCGCCAGTGTCTCTCCAGAACAATTGCGTGAACGCAGCGACAGCCTGCACTTCGATCAGCCCGTCAACATCCAGTACACCTCCGGCACCACCGGTTTCCCCAAGGGCGCGACCCTCAGTCACTACAACATCCTCAACAATGGTTACATGGTCGGCGAAAGCCTCGGCCTGACCGCTGCCGATCGTCTGGTGATCCCGGTGCCGCTGTATCACTGCTTCGGCATGGTCATGGGCAACCTCGGCTGCGTCACCCACGGCAGCACGATGATTTATCCCAACGATGCCTTCGATCCGCTGCTGACCCTGAACACCGTCGCCGAAGAAAAGGCCACCGCGCTGTATGGCGTGCCGACCATGTTCATCGCCATGCTCGATCAGCCTCAGCGTGCCGAGTTCGACCTGTCGACCCTGCGCACCGGGATCATGGCCGGCGCGACTTGTCCGATCGAAGTGATGCGCCGGGTCATCAACGAAATGCACATGAGCGAAGTGCAGATCGCCTACGGCATGACCGAAACCAGCCCCGTGTCCCTGCAGACCGGCCCATCCGACGAACTGGAACTGCGCGTGACCACCGTCGGCCGCACCCAGCCACAGCTCGAAAGCAAAATCATCGACGAGGCCGGCAACCCGGTACCGCGCGGCACCATCGGCGAACTGTGCACCCGTGGCTACAGCGTGATGCTCGGCTACTGGAACAACCCGAGTGCCACCGCCGAAGCCATCGACGCGGCAGGCTGGATGCACACCGGCGACCTGGCGAGCATGAACGACGAGGGTTACGTGTGCATCGCCGGCCGTAACAAGGACATGATCATCCGTGGCGGCGAGAACATTTACCCGCGTGAACTGGAAGAGTTCTTCTTCACTCACCCGGCGGTGGCGGACGTGCAGGTAATCGGCATTCCCTGCTCGCGTTACGGTGAAGAAATCGTCGCCTGGATCAAATTCCATCCCGGCCACAGCGCCACCGAACAAGAGCTGCAAGCGTGGTGCAAGGAACGCATCGCCCACTTCAAGACGCCGCGGCACTTCAAATTCGTCGAGGAGTTTCCGATGACGGTGACGGGCAAGATCCAGAAATTCCGGATGCGTGAGATCAGTATCGAAGAGTTGCGCGGTAACGAGGGCTGACACAGTTTCAACGTTCTATATCGATCAGAGCCTTCGAAGCCAGGGCGCGGACCCTGGCTTCGAAAGCAGCGCTTATTACTTTACTTCTACATTTTCCAACGCCTGATTCACCGCCAATTCCCCCAACATCACGACTTGCGCAATGCCCAGCAGGGTCTTGCGGTTCGGCCCTTCCAGCAGGCCGGCAAAGTCACCGAGCATGACCGTGGCTGACGCGAGGGACTCGCAGGCGTTGGCCAGCAAGGATTCCGTGTCGGTTTGCGGGTTGACCATGAACATGTCGTTGGGGGTGTAGGGCGTGGCCATGATCCGGGCTGCGGGTGTCAGGTAATAGTCGAGGGCGCGTTCGGCGGCGTCGTGAAGTTTTCTTGAATCGGGAAATTCGTAAGGGGACACCGGATCTTCTAACGGTGGAATGACGGTCTGGGACATCAGCTGGAACTCCGAAAAAGAGTCGCTTGAGGATTTGTGTAGATGGCTGCCAAACAGTGAGGGGACACGCCCCTCACCGAGGCGGCAACTATCGCGAGACGTGATGGTTGTCCAGCACACGATTGACCAGCAGCTCACTCAGCATGATGACCTGCTGCAGTATCTGCATCGCCTTGCGCTGCGACGGATCGACGGTGTTGCCGATATCCCGGGCCATGTCACTGGCCGACGACAGCGTTTCGCACGCTTCGACCAGCAGCGTTTCGTCATCCACCGTTGGATTGACCAGATAGATCCTGCCGGGCTTGCGCGATGGCTTGGACGTCTTCTGCGCCCCAGGATCGAGGTAATGATTGATCGCCCGCTCGGTGGCCGTTTTTATGTTTTCGGCTTCGAGTGCGGCGTCGTAGGGGATTGAATCGGTTTCTGGCGGGTTGGGTGTGGCTTTGAACATACGTGTAACTCCTATCGCAGACTTCAAGGAGCCATCACCCACGCTACCAAACGATGGGTGGCGGCCATACGCGGGTTGGTAGACCGGCTGCAATAGGAACCCGGCGCTCACGAATGAGCCCCACGCATGACCACCATAAAACAGAGCCCCAAAAAGGGACTGCATACGGTGTTGCCATACAGCTATTACAGACGGGCTACCAAACCCGATCACTGTTTTTCAGTGACAGGGAAACGATATAGCCCGTCCCATAGCCGCGTAAGCCGGCGGATTCTGGCGTACGCGTAGGCAACGACGCAAGGTGTTGTAGCCCTTATGGCGTAACGGTTCGTGTACTTTAAACGCCCGTGCGCCGTCGCGGTTACACACAGCGAAAGCCGTGAACCCTACGTGTTTTTGTTGGGATTGCTTGGATGTGTGGGGCTGGATGTTGAGGCACGGGATCAATTGCCTCACTGAGATCTTGCCGAGTGAGCACTTGCAGGAAAATCGAGATAGGGGAGGAGATTGGTCGCGGACAATTTCAGAACGCCAGACAGCACAAAGGGGAGCCGAAGCTCCCCTTTAATTTTGTCGTCGCGTGCTCTTTTTTATTATTGAGGGGCGGTCTGTTGTTGTTTTTGGCAACCGTGGCCCTTTACCGCTGTTTTTGGCGACCCCCATCCGGGGTCAAGAGCAAACGTATTTTTTTGAGCGCTGATCTGCTTTCTCGTCTAGCGATCCAACCGATTCGGGAGCTACCTGAAGGTAGTTTTATTGTTCTCTGCCCGGTTGCGGGTCATTCCGAGGAACACCCTGAAAAGCACACCTTCTCCAAAAAAATCTGTTAGCTGCGTCTCTGCCGTGTTGTTTTTGTTATGTCAGAGTCGGTACGTCTTATTTTTATTGGTTTGCTGCTTTTTATTCTTGTTATGCCATAGAGATAGCAGAAGCCGTGCCAACTTTTAAAAACCCTTGTAAATCAAGGGTTTGAGATTTTTGAAGGATTTTTCCTTCAGGCAAAACCAGACAATTTGTTTCCGTGTTACTCGCCTATGCCCACGTTTCGGACACAGCGGTAACACCTTCGCCCTCACTGTGCGCTACGAGCCTTGGCCACGCGCGAACCGGTCGGGCGACCCAGCACGGCACTGATCTGCTGGCCGGCGGCAATCAAGGCGTCGAGGTTGATACCGGTCTCGATGCCCAGGCCGTTGAGCAGGTACACCACGTCTTCGGTGGCGACGTTACCGCTGGCGCCCTTGGCATACGGGCAGCCGCCGAGGCCGGCGATGGAGCTGTCGAACACTGCGATGCCTTCCAGCAGGCTGGCGTAGATGTTGGCCATGGCCTGGCCATAGGTGTCGTGGAAGTGGCCGGCGAGTTTCTCGCGAGGCACTTGCTTCGAGACTACTTCGAACAGCCGGCGGGTGGCGCCCGCGGTGCCGGTGCCGATGGTGTCGCCCAGCGACACTTCGTAGCAGCCCATCGCGTACAGCTCGCGGGCGACCATGGCCACTTGTTCCGGCGCGACCTCGCCTTCATAAGGGCAGCCGAGCACGCAGGACACGTAACCGCGCACGGTAACGCCATGCTGTTTCGCGGACTCCATGATCGGCGCGAACCGCGCGAGGCTTTCGCTGATCGAGCAATTGATGTTGCGCTGCGAGAATGCTTCGGACGCAGCCGCAAACACCGCGACTTCCTTGACCCCGGCCGCCAGCGCATCTTCAAAACCGCGCAGGTTCGGCGCCAGTGCGCCATAGGTCACGCCGGGCTTGCGCTGGATTTGCGCGAACACGTCGGCGGAACCGGCCATCTGCGGTACCCACTTGGGCGAGACGAAACTGCCGACTTCTATATAGCCAAGGCCGGCAGCGCTCAACGCGTCGACCAGTTGCACCTTGTCGGCGACGCTGATGGGCTGGGCTTCGTTCTGCAGGCCGTCACGGGGGCCGACTTCGATCAGGCGTACTTGGGAGGGGAGGGACATGGCGTTGACCTGTTGTAATTGTCGGGAGGCTACTGCGCGACTTGCTGACTCTTGAGCGTCTGCTCCAGCGCCTGCACGCAGCGTTCTTCGGCGGTGTCGAGCTCCAGCTTCATCTGTTCGATGTCCAGCAATTGCTGCTCGAGCTGTTCGCGGCGCTCGCTGATTTTCGCCAGCATGCTGTTGAGTTGTTTGGTGTTACCGCTGGAGGGGTCGTAGAGCTCGATCAGCTCGCGGCACTCGGCCAGGGAAAAACCGATGCGCTTGCCCCGCAGAATCAGCTTCAGGCTGACCTTGTCGCGCGGCGAATAGATGCGTTCCTGGCCTCGGCGCTCGGGGCTGAGCAGGCCTTGTTCTTCATAGAAGCGGATCGCCCGGGTGGTGATGTCCAGCTCGCGGGCGAGGTCGGAAATGCTGTAGGTCTGGCTGCTCATGAAAGCGCTCGAAATAAGGTCTTGGCGCTAAGCTAATGGCAGGTTGACGTTTACGTCAAGTGGTGGGCGCCTGCAGCTTGTCGAGCTTCTTCTCGTGCGCCGTCACTTGCTGGCACAGCTCGATCATCTGCTCGCGCATCCAGCGGTTGGCCGGGTCCTGGTCGGTGCTTTCGTGCCAGTACAAATGAGTTTCCACCGGCGGCACATCGTTGACCGGCAGATTGAACGCATGCAGGTCATGGCGACGGGCGAAACGCTCCGGCACGGTCATCACCATGTCGGTCTGCTGCAACACCTGGGACGCCATCAGATAGTGCTGCGAGCGCAGGGCAATCTTGCGCTGGATGCCCATCTTGCCCAGCGCCAGATCGACATGGCCCAGGCCACTGCGGCGGCTGGAAATATGAATGTGGGTCAGCGACAGGTAATCGTCGAGGGTGAATTTTTCCTTGGTCGCCAGCGGATGGCCCTTGCGCATCGCGCAGACGTAACGGTCTTCCATCAGCTTGACGTGGCGCACCTGCGGATCGGTGTTGAGCGGCGCATCCACGGCAAAGTCGAGGCGCCCGGCGGCCAGTTCCTTGGTGGTTTCCCGGCGTTTGGACAGGAAGCTCTCGATGATCACCGTCGGCGCCAAACGACGCAGACGCTGAAACAGCGGCGGCAGAATCACCGCTTCGGTCAGGTCGGTCATGCTGATGCGGTAGGTCTTCACCGCTTGCGAGGGGTTGAAAATGCGGCTTTCCTGAACCGATACCCGCAGCAACGACAGTGCGTTGCGCACCGGGCCGATGATGTTCTGCGCCATGGGCGTTGGCACCATGCCCTGGGCCGTGCGTACGAAGAGCGGGTCGTTGAAGGTCTCGCGCAACCGCGCCAATGCGTTGGACACCGCTGGCTGGGTGATGCCGACGATCTGCCCGGCGCGGGTCAGGTTGGCTTCGGTGTAGATCGCGTCGAAGACGATGAAAAGGTTGAGGTCGACCTTGCTCAGATTCATTACGCGGCTCTCTTTTTATAGGTGGATGGCGCGGGTCAGGGCGGCCAGGAAAATCAACCAATCATATATCGGTGATGAATGTTTATACACGCCGAGAATAGGCTAGGTAAATTATCAGCGCTGTTCTAGCATCGATTGCATGACCTAAACAACCTCTGCCACAGAAGGTAATTGCTCATGGATTTCGCTTATTCGCCCAAGGTTCAGGAACTGCGTGAGCGCGTGACCGCGTTCATGGACACTTACGTTTACCCGGCCGAAGCCGTGTTCGAACGGCAGGTTGCCGAGGGTGACCGCTGGCAGCCGACCGCAATCATGGAAGAGCTCAAGGCCAAGGCCAAGGCCGAAGGGCTGTGGAATTTGTTTCTGCCTGAGTCGGAACTGGGCGCCGGCCTGACCAACCTCGAATACGCGCCATTGGCGGAAATCATGGGCCGTTCGCTGCTCGGTCCCGAGCCGTTCAACTGTTCGGCGCCGGACACCGGCAACATGGAAGTGCTGGTGCGTTACGCCAACGAAGAACAGAAACAGCGCTGGCTCGAACCGCTGCTGCGTGGCGAGATCCGTTCGGCGTTCGCCATGACCGAGCCGGACGTTGCGTCCTCCGACGCCACCAACATGGCCGCCCGTGCCGTGCGGGATGGTGACGAGTGGGTGATCAACGGCAAGAAATGGTGGACCTCCGGCGCCTGCGATCCGCGCTGCAAGATCCTGATCTTCATGGGCCTGAGCAACCCCGACGCCCCGCGCCACGCCCAGCACTCGATGATCCTGGTGCCGGTCGACACCCCCGGTGTGAAGATCGTCCGTCCGTTGCCGGTGTTCGGTTACGACGACGCACCCCACGGTCACGCCGAAGTGCTGTTCGACAACGTGCGGGTGCCTTACGAAAACGTCCTGCTCGGTGAAGGACGCGGCTTCGAAATCGCTCAAGGTCGCCTTGGCCCGGGCCGGATTCACCACTGCATGCGTTCGATCGGCATGGCCGAGCGTGCACTGGAACTGATGTGCAAACGTTCGGTAAGCCGCACTGCGTTCGGCAAACCGCTGGCACGTCTGGGCGGTAACGTCGACAAGATCGCCGACTCGCGGATGGAAATCGACATGGCGCGTCTGCTGACCCTGAAAGCGGCGTACATGATGGACACCGTGGGCAACAAGGTCGCCAAGAGCGAAATCGCGCAGATCAAGGTCGTCGCGCCAAACGTCGCGTTGCGGGTGATCGACCGGGCGATCCAGATCCATGGCGGGGCAGGGGTGTCGAACGATTTCCCGCTGGCCTATATGTACGCGATGCAACGCACCCTGCGCCTGGCCGACGGCCCGGACGAAGTGCACCGCGCGGCGATCGGCAAGTTCGAGATCGGCAAGTACGTGCCGAAGGAAATGCTGCGTAGCGAGCGCTGATCCAAAGCCGCGTTATCGTTCATCGCTGGCAAGCCAGCTCCCACAAGTCTGCTGGTGCTCACACCATTTGTGTTCACCGAAGATCCCTGTGGGAGCGGGCTTGGTCCGGGCGGCGATCCGACGATGGCGTCAGTACCTGCAACGCATCAACATCAGATTCAGTAAACCCAAACCTCAACCCGCCGATTCTTGATCCGCCCTTCATCCCCGCTGTTGGTCGCCACCGGCATCAACGCGCCAAACCCGCGCACTTCGCGCAACACCACGCCGTTCTTCACCAGTTCCCGGCGTACCGCCATCGCCCGCAGCTTCGACAGCAGATCCGCCCGGGCCGGGTCGTCCTTGGCGTCGCCGAATCCCACCAACGTTACCGCGCGGTCGGTCTTGTCGTGGTGCTTTATATAGTCGAACACCCGGGCCAGATCCTGGCGGGCCTTGTTGTCGAGGCTGGCGCTGCCTTCTTCGAAGCGGAAATTCACGGTCAGACGCTGGGCATGCCGGCTGAGGGATTGATAACCCTCGGGCATCAGCGCATTCGGCGTGACCGAGATGGCGTGCACGGTCTGGGCGATAAAACCGTTGGCCGCGACAATCGCCTGGCCCTGACGGCTTTGCGCAAAGTCCGCCAAGGCTGCGGCCCATGGATTTTGATTGTCGGGTGGCAAATAGAAGAACAGCCGACGGGACAGTGGATAGTCTTCGGTGGCGATCAGGCTGGCCAGTGGCAGCATGGCCTGGGATTGCCCGTCGACGATGGCCACGGCTTTTGCCTGGCGCACGTAAGGCAGGCCGATAAAACCGATGCCCTGCGGATCGGCACTGACCGCGTCGGACAGTTGCTCGCTCGACTCGAAACGTTTCGCTGAATTATTCAGGGTTTTCCCACGACGGCTGAGGACCAGTTCCTTGAACGTGTCGTAGGTGCCGGACTGATCATCCCGCGCATACAGATGAATCGTCCCACCCTTGCCGCCGAGTTCTTCCCACGTCTTGGCCTCGCCGCTGAAGATCCGCGCCAGTTGCTCGGTGTTCAGTTGATTCAGTGGATTGTCGGGGTGAAGGATGATCGCCAGGCCATCGATGGCGATGACCTGCTCGGCGCCGGGGCTTTTCAGATCGCCAAGTGAAACAAGGCTGGCGAGCTCGCTGTCCTTGATCGGGCGCGAAGACGCAGCGAGATCGGCGCTGTTGTTTTTGAGCGCGGAGAAACCGGTGCTGGAACCATGGGCGGCGATTTCCACCACGACCCGTTTGCCTTGAGCCGTGAGGCCGACGACCCGTTGCTCGTTAGCGGTGTCCGGGGTTTCGCTGTGGACTTTCACCAGCCCCTGTTCTTCCAGCAGTCCCTCAACCAGCGCCGGGCCGAGGGCTGCGCCAATGGTGTTGGAGCCCTGGATGCGCAGGACCGGGCCGTTCTCGGGAATGGGCAATGCAGCGGCCGAAACCTGCAGCCAGGCACTCAGGAGAAAGACGAACAGAACGCGCAGGGTCATGCCGGCACCGAATGCAGCCAAGGGGATTGCCGGGGAGATTAAGTCAGGGACGTTTCTGAAAGATGACAGTGTTCAGGCTGTGGGAGCGAACTCCCACAGTGATCTGAGGTGATTGCGCTATCAGCTCAATTCAAGCCAGATCGGCGCATGGTCCGAAGGCTTTTCCATCCCGCGCAGTTCATAGTCGACACCGGCGGCTTTCACCCGTGGCAGCAAACCGTGGGAAGCCAGGATCACGTCGATCCGCAGACCACGCTTCGGCTCGTCTTCAAAACCACGGCTGCGGTAGTCGAACCAGCTGAAGACGTCAGCCACGTCCGGGTTCAGGTGACGGAAGCTGTCGGTCAGGCCCCAGTTTTTCAGGCGGGCCATCCACTCGCGCTCTTCCGGCAGGAAGCTGCATTTGCCGGTTTTCAGCCAGCGCTTCATGTTGTCCGGGCCGATGCCGATGTCGCAGTCTTCCGGGGAAATGTTCACGTCGCCCATCACCACCAGCGGCTGTTCATTGTTGAACTGGCTTTCCAGCAGTGTTTGCAGATCGCTGTAGAAGCGCTGCTTGGCCGGGAATTTGGTCGGATGGTCGCGGCTTTCGCCCTGTGGGAAATAGCCGTTCATGATCGTCACCGGCACGCCGTTGGCGTCGGCGAACGTGCCCCAGATAAAGCGCCGCTGAGCGTCTTCTTCATCGGTGGCGAAGCCTTTGTGCACGGCAATCGGCTCCTGGCGCGAGAGCAGGGCAACGCCGTAATGGCCTTTCTGGCCGTGGAAATACACGTGATAACCCAGGGCACGCACTTCTTCCAGCGGGAACTGGTCGTCGTGGACCTTGGTTTCCTGCAGGCCGATGACGTCCGGCTGATGCTTTTCGATCAGCGCCGCCAGCTGATGCGGGCGGGCCCGCAGTCCGTTGATGTTGAAGGAAACGATCTTCATGGTCGGCAGTCCTGGCAAAAGGGCGATGCTAGCTGACATGTAGGGTGGGGGCCAGTGTGGGGTGGGAGAAAACATTTTGGCCTGTCAGATGTGTGGCGCCTGTTCTCGCCTCTTCGCGAGCAGGCTCGCTCCCACAGGGGAGCGCGATCGAAATGTGGGAGCGAGCCTGCTCGCGATGGGGCCCGTCTGGTCGATGAAGATCCACGATTGGTCTATACCTGTGGGGAACTGTGCCATCACCAAAAGGTTCGTACCAACAAGAGCGCCGCCATCCGAGCACGCCCCGGGGAGAATCACCGTCATGCCTGAAACCTCGACCGCCATCGCCGACATCCACATGCTCGACCGCGGCTATTCCCGTGAAGCGCGATCCCTGCTGTATCAGGCCTATCGTCACGAGCCGACCTTCGCTTACCTGTTCGAGGCCGAACGCCCGGGTTACGAACAACGGGTGCGCGCCACGGTGCGGGAACTGGTCAAACAGCATTTCCTGCAGGATCTGCCGGCCATTGGCCTGTTGGTCAATGATCGCTTGATCGGCATCGCCCTGATCGCGCCGCCGCAACGGCGTCTGGGTGTCACCGAAAGTTGGGCCTGGCGTTTGCGCATGGTGTTGAGCACTGGCTTCCGCTGCACCCGGCGCTATCTGGAATATCACGCCGCCGTTGAGGCCTGCGTGCCGACCGACTCGGTGCACATGCTGCCGCTGCTGGGGGTTCACCCACAATTTCAGGGCAAACACTTCGGCGAACAACTGCTGCAAGCGGTGCACAACTGGTGTGCAGTGGATGAAACCTCTCAGGGCGTGATCCTCGATACCGGCAACCCGCGTTACCTGGAATTTTACAAACGTCAGGGTTATGAGGAGATCGGCGAAGTCGCCGTGGGCCCGGTACGTGAGCACGTGTTTTTCCACGCCAATCCACAGGTGTTACAAACTGCAACGGCATAACCATCGAACTTTTTCAGAAAAGTCTGGTTCTATCACGCTCCCAAGCACGTGATAGCATCCGCCCCTATGAAGTTTCCAGGAAGATTTACCAGTGGCGTGCTCATGCTGTTAACCAGCTGCGCGGCGCTGGCGCAAAGTGAATTGGATGTGCGGGTCAAACCGTCCAACGATGAACTCAAGGCCAATATAGAAGGCTATATCGGCAGCCTCGGCGATCGTGACGAAGAAGCCTTGCAGCGCTTCAGTCGCGGTGCCGAAGAGCAGGCGCGCAAGGCCGCCCAGGCTTTGGGCTACTACCAGCCGCAGATCGACAGCGAAGTGAAGGGCGGTGAAAAACCGCGTCTGGTGCTGAAGATCGATCCCGGCGAGCCGATTCGCCTGCGCAATGTCACCGTACGGGTCGACGGACCCGCTGCCGCCCTCAAATCCTTTCGTGTACCGAAAAGCGACGTGCTCAAGCCCGGCGCGGTGCTCAACCATGGCCGCTACGAAGACGCCAAGCGCCTGATCCAGAATCAGGCCTCACGCTTCGGTTTCTTCAGTGGTCATTTCACCAGCCAGAAACTGATGGTCGATCCCCGCGCCGGGGTGGCCGATGTCGAGTTGATCTATGAAAGCGGCCCGCGTTATGCGCTGGGCAAAGTCAGTTTCGAAGGCGACACGCCGTTCGACGAAGACCTGTTGCAACGCATGGTGCCGTTCAAATCGGGCGAGCCTTACGACTCCGAGCTGATCGCCGAACTCAACCGCGACCTGCAATCGAGCGGCTACTTCGAAGGCGTGCGGGTCGACGCTGCGCCGACTGCTGCCAAGGACGACGTGATCCCGGTCGCGGTCAAACTCGACACCCGCAAGCCGCGCACCATGGGCCTCGGTCTCGGTTACTCCACCGACGTCGGGCCGCGGATCAAGGCCAACTGGACCCGCCACTGGGTCAATCCGCAGGGCGACAGTTACGGCTGGGAGGCCGAATTGTCGGCGCCGCGGCAGAACGTCGGTCTGTTCTACGACATTCCGCTGGATCCGCCGCTGACCGACAAACTGCGTTGGGCCGGCGGTTATCAGTACGAAGACATCGATGGCTCCGACACCTTGAGCAAATTGCTGACCTTCGGCCCGGAATGGCACAGCAAGTTGCCCAGCGGCTGGCAGCGGGTGATCTCGCTGAAATGGCAGCGTGAGGAATACCAGCTCGGTGACGACTCGGGCCTGAGTACCCTGCTGATGCCCGGCATCAGTTATTCCTACCTGAAAAGCGACAATCGCATCGACCCGCACAACGGTTATCGCCTGACCTTCGAAAGCAAGGTAGCGAAAGAAGGCCTCGGCTCGGACAACAACCTGTTGTACGGCACGGCGCTGATCAAAGGCCTGACCACGGTGTTCGACAACCACCGGTTCCTCGGACGTGTCCAGGTCGGTGGCAGTGCCACCAACGGTTACAGCTCGGTGCCGCCATCGCTGCGGTTCTTCGCCGGTGGCGACCAGAGTGTGCGCGGTTACGACTATCAGAGCCTGTCCCCGGAAAACTCCAAAGGCGACCGCATCGGCGGGCGCTACATGGTGGCCGGCAGCGTCGAGTATCAATACTCGATTGCCGAGAAATGGCGGGTCGCGACCTTCGTCGACCAGGGCAACTCTTTCAACAAACTCGAACTGCCGAACCTCAAGACCGGGGTCGGTATCGGTGTGCGCTGGGTCTCGCCGGTGGGGCCGATCCGCCTCGACCTGGCCCATGCGCTGGACGACGATGGCGGCATCCGGCTGCACTTTTCCATGGGGCCTGAGCTGTGAAGCGTGGTTTGAAAATTTCGGCGCTGGCGTTGTTGTCGCTGGTGCTGCTGATTCTATTGAGCATTGCCGCCGTGCTCGGCACCCAGGCTGGCAGCCGTTGGGTGCTGGGTCTGGTTCCGGGATTGAGCGTCGACAATTTCCAGGGTCGCCTCGGTGGACAGTGGAGCGCCGATCACTTGCTCTGGCAGCAGGACAGCAGTCGCGTCGAACTCAACAAGCCGATCTTCGAATGGTCGCCGCTGTGCCTGACACGCATGACGCTGTGCATCGAACAGCTCAAGGCCGATCAGGTCATTCTGCAATTCCCGCCCGGCGAAGAAACCTCCGAAAGCGGTCCGATCAAACTGCCGGACCTGCAATTGCCGGTGGCCATCGAACTGGGTGACGTGCAGGTCGGCAGCCTGCTGTTCAACGGAAGCGAACAGCTCAAAGGCCTGCAGCTGGCGGCGCACTGGACTGCCAAGGGCATGCAGATCGACAGCGTGAAACTGCAACGCGACGACCTAAGCCTGAATCTCTCCGGCCTGTTGCAACCGACCGGCAACTGGCCGTTGAACATCGCTGGTGATCTGGCCCTGCCGTCGCCGGGCACCGACCCATGGACGCTGGCGCTCAAAGTCGATGGCGATCTGCTCAAGACTCTCAATCTGCACGCCGACAGCCGTGGCTACCTCGACGGCCAGTTGAGCGGCGAGTTGCAACCGCTGGCGGAAAACCTGCCGGCCAAGGTGCGCATCACCTCGGAGGCGTTCAAACCGAGCGTCGACCTGCCGGACACCCTGCAACTCAATCAACTGGTATTGACCGGCGAAGGCGACCTGAAAAACGGCTACCAATTGCTCGGCAATGCGACGTTGCCTGCGGATAAAGGTCCGGTAGCGCTGTTGCTCAAGGGCAAGGTCGATGCCAAGGGCGCGCAGATCGCCGGCCTCGACCTGACCGCCAACGACAAACAAAGCCTCAAGCTCACCGGCAACGTGGACTGGAGCAAAGGCCTCAGCGCCCAGGCCAACATCAACTGGCAGGACTTTCCGTGGCATCGGCTCTATTCCGAGATCGACGAGCCGCAAGTCGCCTTGCGCACGTTCACTGGCGATGTCTCCTACACCGACGGCCAATACCTCGGCAATTTCGCCGCCGCGCTGGATGGCCCGGCGGGGGCGTTCAGCCTGAGCAGTCCGTTCAGCGGCAACCTCAAGCAAATCTTCCTGCCGCAATTCAAACTCGAAGCGGGGCAGGGCAAGGCCGAAGGGCATGTGAACGTGCAGTTCGCCGACGGTATTGCGTGGGACACGGCGCTGGAACTGTCTGCGCTCAACCCGGCGTACTGGATGGCGGAGTTGCCGGGCACACTGGCCGGGCCGCTGAAAAGCACGGGCGAAATGAAGAATGAACGCCTGAGCCTCAACGCCGACCTCGATCTCAAAGGCAAACTGCGCGGGCAACCGGCGGTGTTGCAAGCCAAGGCTGACGGCGCCGGCGAACAGTGGAATCTGAATGCGCTGCAAATCCGCCTCGGCGACAACAGCATCAACGGCAAGGGCAGCCTGCAACAGAAGCTCGCCGGGCAGATCGATATCAAGCTGCCGCGTCTGGCCCAGCTCTGGCCGCAGTTGCGCGGGCAGATCAACGGGCGGGTCGATGTTGCCGGTACGCTGAAAGCCCCGCAAGGCAAGCTCGACCTGCAAGGTTCGCAACTGGTGTTCCAGGACAATCGCCTGCAAAGCCTCAACCTCGACGCCACGCTCGACAGCGCGCAGCGGGCGAAAATCGATCTGAAGGGCAGCGGCATCCAGGCTGGCGACACGAATCTGGGTGTGCTGACCGTCAGCGCGCAGGGCGATATCAAAAATCAGAAGCTCAATCTCGACCTGCTCGGTCCGAAGCTGAAACTCGCGCTGGGCCTGGACGGCAATCTGGACAAAGGCAACTGGCGCGGACGTCTGGCCAGCGGTGACATTCAGGCCGGCGGTCAGGACTGGAAGCTGCAAACCCCGGCGAAACTTGAGCGTCTGGCCGACGGCAAGATCAACTTCGGCGCCCATTGCTGGATGTCCGGCAGTGCCAGCCTGTGCGGCGAAGACCAGCGCTTGATGCCGGAACCAAAGCTGCGCTACCACCTCAAGCAGTTCCCGATCGAAAGCCTGGCGCAATGGCTGCCCAAGGATTTCGCCTGGCAGGGCAAGCTCAATGCCGACCTGCAACTGGACCTGCCGGCCAGCGGACCGAACGGCCAGATCAGCGTCGATGCCAGCGGCGGCACTTTGCGCATGAAGGAAAAGGACCAGTGGCTGGACTTCCCGTACCAGACCCTCAAGCTCACCAGCAAACTCACGCCGAAACGCATCGACACCGACCTCAACTTCGTCGGTGGCAAACTCGGTGAACTGATGGTGCAGGCGCAGCTCAATCCGCTGCCGAAGAACAAACCGCTGAATGGCTCGTTCCGTCTCAGCGGGCTGGATCTGTCGGTGGCCCGGCCGTTCGTGCCGATGGTCGAGAAACTCACCGGACGCCTGAACGGCAGCGGCACGATTTCCGGCGGGCTGCTCGCGCCGCTGGTCAACGGCACCGTGCAACTCAGTGACGGTGAGGTCTCCGGCCCGGAACTGCCGTTGCAGTTGCAGGATCTGCGACTGCAAGCGGTGATCGCCGGCGAATCGGTGCGCCTGGACGGCGGCTGGAAAAGCGGCAAGACCGGGCAGGGCAGCCTCAGCGGCAACGTTGCCTGGGGTCAGGCGCTGATGGTGGATCTGGCGCTCAAGGGCACGCAACTGCCGGTCACCGTTGAACCTTACGCCAAGCTTGAAGTGGCGCCGGATCTGAAGATCTCCATGGCCGGCGACGAGCTGGCGATTGCCGGCAAAGTGCTGGTGCCCCGAGGCGAAATCACCGTGCGCGAATTGCCGCCATCGACAGTGAAAGTCTCCGAGGACACGATTATCGTCGGCGCGCAGACCGAAGAGGGCAAACCACCGATGGCCATGAAGATGGACATCGACGTGGTGGTCGGCGAGGACAAACTGAGCTTCGCCGGGTTCGGCCTGACCGCCAATCTGCAAGGTCACGTGCATATCGGCGACAACATGGATACCCGTGGCGAGCTGTGGCTCAACGACGGGCGCTACCGCGCCTACGGCCAGCGCCTGACGGTGCGCCGTGCGCGTCTGTTGTTTGCCGGGCCGATCGACCAGCCGTATCTCGACATCGAGGCGATCCGCCAGACCGATGACGTGATCGCCGGCATCCGCCTGAGCGGCAGCGCCGAGCAGCCGACCACGCAGATCTTCTCCGAGCCGGCGATGAGCCAGGAGCAGGCCTTGTCCTATCTGGTGCTGGGGCGCCCACTGAGCAGCAACGGCGAAGACAACAACATGCTCGCGCAAGCAGCGCTGGGTTTGGGCCTGATGGGCAGCTCCGGGGTGACCAGCAACCTGGCCAAGGATCTGGGGATCCAGGATTTCCAGCTCGATACCCAGGGCAGCGGCAACACCACCAGCGTGGTGGCCAGCGGCAATATCTCCGAGAAGCTCAGCCTGCGTTATGGCGTCGGCGTGTTCGAACCGGCCAACACCATCGCCTTGCGCTACAAGCTGAGCAAAAAGGTCTACCTCGAAGCCGCCAGCGGCGTGGCCAGTTCGCTGGACATCTTCTACAAGCGGGACTTCTAGGCCTCGCTCCCACAGAGCCGGATCGTGTCACCACGATCCGGCTTTTTTTTGATGTATTAGACTGACCTCAGCTGAAAGGCTGCAGATTGCGACTGCCCGAAACGTCCCGGGGGCGCCCTATGGTCCGTTTGAGTATGGTCTTGCTCGGTAACGACTTTGTTCGCCGACGCTGGTCAGCACTGGCGTTGACCGGCGTTGTCTGGGGCGCGGCCGGGGTGGCGATCTTCATCGATGCGTTGGACGGCGTTCTGTACTTCCCGCTGCATGTGTTCGGCTATCTGTTGTTGCTCGAAGCCCTGATCATTCTGCTGGTGCCGGCCCCGCAAACCGGCACGGCGGCGGCGTTGCGCAAGGCGCGGGGCCTGGCTTTTCTGCTGTTGGGGCTGCTGATCGTCGACCGGCAACATGCTGCCGGCCTGATTCTCGCGGTGCTGTTCGGTGCGGCTTTTCTGCTCGACGGCGGTTTTCGACTGGCGGCTGCGGTGGTGGTGCGCTTCGTCGGTTGGCAAATGTCATTGCTGGCGGGGTTGTTCGAGATCGGCTTCGCGCTGTTCATCCTCGAACCGTACCCGACGCTTTACAAAGGGACGGTGCCGTTCTGCATTGGCATGAGCATTTTTCTCTCGGGCTGCGCCTTGTTGCAGCAGGCCTTGCGCTTCAGGAACGGGCATTCGCCGGTCACACCGTCCCCGGTGTACGCACCGGCAAACGGTGGCGCGTTGGTGATCCATGTCTGGACACCCAGCGGTACGGTTGACGACACCCTGGTGCGCAACCGGTTGCTCAACCGTTATATCGCGGCGGTCGATATCAACGGCGTTATCTCCGCCGGTCATGCGGCACTGGAATGTGGGCCGGACCTCTACATCAGCCATTACCCGCTGGACGACATCGATCGCTCGGCGGGGGATTTCGTGCGGTTGCTGCGGGCTACGCCGAACAACGATGTCCCAGGCAGGTTTCTGCAGGACTATGCGAGCGAAGTCGCCGACTGGTGCCCGTCGTCGGTTCAGGTCAGCTTCGGGCACTACGATGCCGCACGGCTTCAGGCGTTCTGGGCGGACTATCGGCA
The DNA here is from genome assembly GCF_023242405.1 of Pseudomonas sp. MWU12-3088. Classification (NCBI taxonomy): domain Bacteria; kingdom Pseudomonadati; phylum Pseudomonadota; class Gammaproteobacteria; order Pseudomonadales; family Pseudomonadaceae; genus Pseudomonas; species Pseudomonas sp. MWU12-3088. The sequence continues at coordinate 85,384 of NZ_JALJEA010000006.1, read as the reverse complement.
GAACACCACCTACAACCTCACCAGCCGCAATTGCTCGAGTGCCGTTGCGCACAGCCTTGAGGCTGCCCTTGAAGGCGCGATGAACCGAGGCCATTCGAGCATGCTGGATTTTGCCCGGGTCATCATCAGCCCCGAGTTCTGGGTCGCGGCCCAGGTGCGCAAGCGCGCCGAAGCCATGGCCTGGACGCCGGGGTTGCTGCTTGATTACGTGTGGGCGCTGCATGCTGCCATCGAGCCGACGCCGCCAGGCTGGCACAGCATTTATGCGGTAGCCAAACGCGCCTGTGGTTATGCGGCAACGGCTTTGCGTGGGCGGGAAGTCCATCCACTTCACCCGCCACCGATGAATCATCCCTCCGACAAATCCTGACTGGCTCTACTCCGAGTCGCTGCCATCGCGAGCAGGCTCGCTCCCACATGCATGAGATCACTGTGGGAGCGAGCCTGCTCGCGATGGCGTCTGCACGGTCAACAGAAAAACCCAGTCCGCTGGTCAACTAATTACAAAGCAACCTAACTATTACGTTGACATTCGCTGCCTAGGCAGTAACATCTCGACATACATTCACTGCCTAGGCAGTTATTAGGTGCGCACATGAAGCATTTCACCCCGGACGAATTCAAGCATTGCCATCTCGGCCTGTTGCTCGGCCGTGCAGCCTTGCTCAAGGACAGGATCATCGACACCCACATGGAACCCCACGGCATCACCGCCGCGCAGTTCAAGGTGTTGATCATCATGGCCCAGTACGGCGTCGACACCCCGGCCGAGCTGTGCCGCCACCTGTCGCTGGACAGCGGTTCGATGACCCGCATGCTCGACCGTCTGGAGCAGAAAGACTTCCTGGTGCGCCAGCGCAGCGAAGGCGATCGCCGTCAGGTGCAGTTGAAGCTCACCGGGCAAGGTCAGGCGCTGGCCGATCGTCTGCCGCACATCGGTGCCGACGCCATGAACGAGTTGGCCGGCGGCATTACTCCGGATGAGTTGAAAACCCTGGAATACATACTCAAGAAAATTTTGCTGGCGGCCGGTGACCCCATCACCATCCAGCGGTTAGGTGAACACAATGAGCGGTAAAACCTTGCGCAGCAGCCTGACACTGGTGCTGTCGGCGATGATTCTCGCCGGTTGCGCCAACTACAGTGGCCTCGATACCCATGGCAAAAACCTTGATGCGAAAGACCTCAAGGTCGGCCAGTCCCTCAACGGCGTAACGCTGTCGCCGGCCGCGTGGCCGAAGAGCGACTGGTGGACCAGCCTCGGCGATCCGCAGCTCGACGGCCTGATCCGCGAAGCCCTGCACGACAGCCCGGACATGCAGATCGCCGACGCCCGCGCCCATCAGGCCAGCGCCGCTGCGTATGCCGCCGATGCCGAGCGTTATCCGACCCTCGACGCCAGCGCCGGCATTACCCGTTCGCGTCTGGCCAAGGATCAGGACCCGCGAGGGCAGGGCGATGCCTACGCCACCGTGCGCAACATCAGCGCCGGCTTCAATTACAACTTCGACCTCTGGGGCGGTCAGCGTGACGCCTGGGAAGCCGCACTTGGTCAGGCCCGCGCTGCCGAAGTCGACCGTCAGGCCGCACAACTGACCCTCGCCGCCGACGTGGCCCGGGCCTACAGCGATCTGGGTCAGGCCCATATCGTTTATGACCTGGCCAACGAAGATTTGAAGCGCACCAAGCAGATGCTCGACCTGAGCCAGCGTCGCCTGAGTTCCGGGATCGACAGCCAGTACCAGTTCCAGCAGACCCAAAGTCTGGAAGCCAGCTCCGAAGCCAGCCTGATCGACGCCGAAAAGCGCCTGAACAGCGCGAAAATCGCTCTGGCGGTATTGCTCGGCAAAGGCCCGGACCGCGGCAACGAAATCGCCCGGCCGAAAGTCCTGCAGGCCAGTGCCGTCGCTGTGCCCTCGGTACTGCCGGCAGAATTGCTGGGCCGTCGCCCGGATCTGGTCGCCGCGCGCTGGCGTGTCGAGGCCGCGAGCAAGGACATCGACTCGGCCAAGACCCGCTTCTATCCCAACTTGAACCTGTCGGCCTCCGCTGGTGCCGAATCGTTATTGGGTGACGCGATGTTCGGGTCCGCCAGTCGCTTCTTCAACATCGCCCCGACCCTTTCGCTGCCGATCTTCGATGGCGGACGCCTGCGCGCCAACCTCGACGCTCGCGATGCCGATTACGACCTGGCCGTGGCGCAGTACAACAAAAGCCTGGTGAAAGCCCTGGGCGATGTCGGCGACACCATCAACCAGTTGCGTGACATCGGCCGGCAGATCGGCGCCCAGCAGCACGCGACCGAGATTGCCCAGGATTCTTACAACACCGTGGTCCAGCGTTACGGTTCCGGAATCGGCAACTACCTGGACGTGCTCAGCATCGAGCAGCAATTGCTCCAGGCCCAGCGTCAGCTGGCGACCCTGAATGCCGAGCAGATCGACCTGTCGATTCAACTGATGCAAGCGCTGGGTGGCGGCTTTCAGGGGCAGACCCTGACCGCCGCCAACGCCAGCCCAGCCACCACGCACAACTAATTCAAGGTATTTGTCATGGCCACTGCCGAAAACACTCAAGCTCAAGACAACACCCCCGACACCGGCAATCCGCGCAAACGCAAAGTGATGCTGCTGGTGCTGGCCGTCGTGGTTGCCCTCGCCGGTGCCGGCGTCTGGGCGTATCACGAATTCATCGGTCGCTGGAACGAAAGCACCGACGACGCCTACGTCAACGGCAACGTCGTGGAAATCACCCCGCTGGTCACCGGCACCGTGGTCAGCATCGGCGCCGACGATGGTGATCTGGTTCACGAAGGTCAGGTATTGGTCAACTTCGACCCGAACGACGCCGAAGTCGGCCTGCAAAGTGCCCAGGCCAAACTGGCGCGTACCGTGCGTCAGGTTCGCGGCTTGTACAGCAACGTCGACGGCATGAAAGCCCAGGTCAATGCGCAACAGGCGAACGTGCAGAAAGCCCAGGACAACTACAACCGCCGGAAAAACCTCGCCGCCGGCGGCGCGATTTCCCAGGAAGAACTGTCCCACGCTCGCGATGACCTGACCTCGGCACAAAACGCCCTGGCCAACGCTCAGCAACAACTGAAGACCACCAGCGCGCTGGTGGATGACACCGTGGTGTCGTCGCACCCGGACGTGATGTCGGCCGCTGCCGATCTGCGCCAGGCCTACCTGACCAACGCTCGCAGCACGCTGATCGCGCCGGTTACCGGTTACGTCGCCAAGCGCACCGTGCAACTCGGCCAGCGCGTGCAGCCGGGCACCGCGCTGATGGCGGTGATCCCGCTGGATCAGCTGTGGATCGACGCCAACTTCAAGGAAACCCAGCTGCGCGACATGCGCATCGGCCAACCGGTGGACATCGAATCCGACATCTACGGCAGCGACGTGAAATTCAGCGGCACAGTCGACAGCCTCGGTGCGGGCACCGGCAGCGCGTTCGCCCTGTTGCCGGCGCAGAACGCCACCGGTAACTGGATCAAGATCGTGCAGCGTGTACCGGTGCGGATCCATATCAACGCCGAAGAACTGGCCAAGCATCCGCTGCGTGTCGGACTGTCGACCAATGTCGAGGTCAACCTGCACGACCAGAGCGGCCCGGTACTGGCACAGCAACCGCCGCAACAGGCCTCGTTCAGCACCAGCGTCTACGACCGTCAACTGGGTGAAGCCGACGCGATGATCGCGCAACTGATCCACGACAACAGCGCTGCAGTCAGCAAGACCGCGCAACGCTGATTCGCCAATCCCTTCGCCGCGCCCCGTAACGGGCGCGGCGTCCGTCTCCGCTCCAGAAAATTCGGCTCCAAAGGATTCGCGATGAGCAATAACGCCTCTTTTTCGCCGCCCAGCCTGTTGCTCAGCACCATCGGCCTATCGCTGGCGACCTTCATGCAAGTGCTCGACACCACCATCGCCAACGTGGCGCTGCCGACCATCTCCGGCAACCTCGGTGTGAGTTCGGAGCAGGGCACCTGGGTCATCACCTCGTTCGCCGTGAGCAACGCCATCGCGCTGCCGCTCACCGGCTGGTTGAGCCGGCGTTTCGGTGAGGTGAAGCTGTTTCTCTGGGCCACCATGCTGTTCGTGCTGGCCTCGTTCCTCTGCGGTATTTCCACCTCGATGCCCGAGCTGATCGGTTTCCGGGTCCTGCAAGGGCTGGTGGCCGGGCCGCTGTACCCGATGACCCAGACGCTGCTGATCGCGGTGTATCCGCCCGCCAGGCGCGGCATGGCCCTGGCGTTATTGGCGATGGTCACGGTGGTGGCGCCGATTGCCGGCCCGATTCTCGGCGGCTGGATCACCGACAGTTACAGCTGGCCATGGATTTTCTTTATCAACGTACCGATTGGCGTGTTCGCGGTGATGGTGGTGCGTTCGCAACTGGCCAAGCGTCCGGTGGTCACCAGTCGTCAGCCAATGGACTACGTCGGGTTGATCACGCTGATCATCGGCGTCGGTGCGTTGCAGGTGATCCTCGACAAGGGCAATGACCTGGACTGGTTCGAATCGAACTTCATCATCATCGGTGCGGCGATTTCGGTGATTGCCTTGGCGGTGTTCGTGATCTGGGAAATGACCGACCAGCATCCGGTGGTCAATCTGCGTCTGTTCGCCCACCGCAACTTCCGCATCGGCACGCTGGTGCTGGTGTTGGGTTACGCCGGGTTCTTCGGCATCAACCTGATCCTGCCGCAGTGGCTGCAGACCCAGATGGGCTACACCGCGACCTGGGCCGGGCTGGCGGTGGCACCGATCGGCATTCTGCCGGTGGTGCTTTCACCGTTTGTCGGCAAGTACGCGCACAAGTTCGACCTGCGCCTGCTGGCCGGGCTGGCGTTCCTGGCGATCGGCCTGAGCTGCTTCATGCGTGCCGAGTTCACCAACGAAGTGGACTTCCAGCACATCGCCCTGGTGCAACTGTTCATGGGCATCGGTGTGGCGCTGTTCTTCATGCCGACCCTGAGCATCCTGATGTCGGACCTGCCACCGAGCCAGATTGCCGACGGCGCCGGTCTGGCGACGTTCCTGCGGACCTTGGGCGGCAGCTTTGCGGCGTCGCTGACCACCTGGATCTGGATTCGTCGGGCGGACCAGCATCATGCCTACATGAGTGAAAGCATCAGCACCTATGAGCCGGCAACCCGGGAAGCGCTGAACAATCTGGGCGGGGCGGGTAATCCGGCGTATGCGCAGCTTGATCATGTGCTGACGAGTCAGGCGTACATGCTTTCGACCGTGGATTACTTCACGCTGTTGGGGTGGGGGTTTATGGGGTTGATATTGATTGTTTGGCTGGCCAAGCCGCCGTTTGCTGCCAAGGCAGGCCCGGCGGCCAGCGGTCACTGATCTGCAATCCGATCAAATGTGGGAGCGAGCCTGCTCGCGATAGCGATGAATCAGTCAACAGAAATGCTGAATGTAATACCGCAATCGCGAGCAGGCTCGCTCCCACAATTGGACCTGTACTCAGTCAGTTGGCGGGTGCTGCCAGCTGTGGTGGCGGCGCAAAATCAAACGGCGCCAACGCAAACCCGTTCTCATCCACCTGCAACGCCCAGCCCTGACGATCCCAGTCCCCCAGCACAATCCGTTTCGCCGCCTGATCGCCGATCTGCAACTTGTGGATGGCCGGGCGGTGGGTGTGCCCGTGAACCAGGGTTTTCACGCCGTATTCCTGCATGATCCGCGGGATTTCCTCCGGCGTGACATCGACGATGTCATTGGCCTTCATCCGTGTCTGCGCCCGGCTCTCACTGCGCAGCTTGCGCGCCAGTTTATGCCGGGTGCTCAACGGCAGGTGCCGCAGGATGAACAGGGTGACCGGATTACGCAGGTAACGACGCAGCTTCATATAGGCTTCGTCGCGGGTGCAGAGGCTGTCGCCGTGCATCAGCAGCACTGGCTCGCCTGCGAGCTGCACGACACTCGGATCCTTCAACAGCGTACAGCCGGCCTCTTTGCAGAAAGCCTTGCCGAGCAGGAAGTCGCGATTGCCGTGCATCAGAAAAATGGCCGTGCCGCTGTCGCTCAATTCGCGCAGGGCCTGGCAGATGGAACGCTGGAAAGGGGTCATGGCATCGTCGCCGATCCACGCCTCGAAAAAGTCGCCCAGAATGTACAGCGCACTCGCCGAGCGGGCGCGTCCGGCGAGCAAATCCAGAAACGCCCGGGTGATGTCCGGGCGCTCCTCTTCCAGATGCAAGTCTGAAATCAGCAATATCACGCTTCGATGATCTCGGCTTTCTCGATGATCACGTCGTCGCTTGGTACGTCCTGGTGGCCAGCCTTGGAGCCGGTCGAGACTTTCTTGATGCTGTCGACCACTTCAGTACCGGCGGTCACTTTACCGAATACGGCGTAGCCCCAGCCTTGAACGTTCTTGCCGCTGTGGTTCAGGAAGCTGTTGTCGGCCACGTTGATGAAGAACTGCGCGGAAGCCGAATGCGGCTCCATGGTGCGGGCCATGGCGATGGTGTACTTGTCGTTGGAAAGACCGTTGTCGGCTTCGTTCTGGATGCTTGGACGCTTGTCTTTCTTTTCCTTCATGCCTGGCTCGAAACCGCCGCCCTGGATCATGAAGTTACCGATGACACGGTGGAAAACGGTGTTTTCGTAGTGACCGGCTTTGACGTACTCGATGAAGTTGGCCACGGTGATCGGGGCTTTTTCAGCGTTCAGTTCGATGACGATGTCGCCATGGTTTGTTGTCAGTTTGACTTGGGTCATGGTCGCTGCTCTTTTTCAATGAAGCGTTTTATAAAGAATTCGTGGTCTTGGAGCCTAAAGCCCCGCAACCGGTTCAGCCTGATTCGGCCAAGGAGCGCAGTTTAGCGTGACAGGCGCGAATTTCGAGGCGGTTTTTCAATTGCCGGCGATTAAATGCGCGCCTTTATAAGAGTGTGCTCTGTCAGGCCCTTGACAGCATCGGCTATGATAGCGGCTTTGTTTTGTCTGGCCCCCTTTGCGGCCGCGCACATGTAAGTCAAGGATCCTATGAGCAAGCCCACTGTCGACCCTACCTCGAATGCCAAGTCCGGCCCTGCCGTGCCGGTCAATTTCCTGCGGCCGATCATCCAGGCAGACCTGGACTCGGGCAAGCACACCCAGATCGTCACCCGTTTCCCGCCTGAGCCCAACGGCTACCTGCACATCGGCCATGCCAAGTCGATCTGCGTGAACTTCGGCCTGGCCCAGGAGTTCGGCGGCGTCACGCACCTGCGTTTCGACGACACCAACCCGGCCAAGGAAGACCAGGAATACATCGACGCGATCGAAAGCGACGTCAAATGGCTGGGTTTCGAATGGTCCGGCGAAGTGCGCTACGCCTCGCAATACTTCGACCAGTTGCACGACTGGGCCGTCGAGCTGATCAAGGCCGGCAAGGCCTACGTCGACGACCTGACGCCTGAGCAGGCCAAGGAATACCGCGGCAGCCTTACCGAGCCGGGCAAGAACAGCCCGTTCCGCGACCGTTCGGTGGAAGAGAACCTGGACTGGTTCGCCCGCATGCGCGCCGGTGAGTTCCCGGACGGTGCCCGCGTGCTGCGCGCCAAGATCGACATGGCCTCGCCGAACATGAACCTGCGCGACCCGATCATGTACCGCATCCGCCACGCCCATCACCACCAGACCGGTGACAAGTGGTGCATCTACCCGAACTACGACTTCACCCACGGTCAGTCGGACGCCATCGAAGGCATTACCCACTCGATCTGCACCCTGGAGTTCGAAAGCCATCGTCCGCTGTACGAGTGGTTCCTCGACGCACTGCCAGTGCCGGCGCACCCGCGTCAGTACGAGTTCAGCCGTCTGAACCTCAACTACACCATCACCAGCAAGCGCAAGCTCAAGCAACTGGTTGACGAGAAACACGTCAATGGCTGGGACGATCCGCGCATGTCCACGCTGTCGGGCTTCCGCCGCCGTGGCTACACCCCGGCGTCGATCCGCAGCTTCTGCGACATGATCGGCACCAACCGTTCCGACGGTGTGGTCGATTTCGGCATGCTCGAGTTCAGCATCCGTCAGGACCTGGACGCCAACGCTCCGCGCGCCATGTGCGTGCTGCGTCCGTTGAAGGTCGTGATCACCAACTATCCGGAAGACAAGGTCGAGAACCTCGAACTGCCGCGTCATCCGCAGAAAGAAGAACTCGGCGTGCGCCAACTGCCGTTCGCCCGTGAAATCTACATCGACCGCGATGACTTCATGGAAGAGCCGCCAAAGGGCTACAAGCGCCTGGAGCCGAACGGCGAAGTGCGTCTGCGCGGCAGCTACGTGATCCGTGCCGACGAAGCGATCAAGGACGCCGACGGCAACATCGTCGAGCTGCGTTGCTCCTACGATCCGGACACCCTGGGCAAGAACCCTGAAGGCCGTAAAGTCAAAGGCGTGATCCACTGGGTGCCGGCCGCTGCCAGCGTCGAGTGCGAAGTGCGTCTGTACGATCGCCTGTTCCGTTCTCCGAACCCGGAGAAGGCCGAAGACAGCGCGAGTTTCCTGGACAACATCAACCCTGACTCACTGCAAGTGCTGACCGGTTGTCGTGCTGAACCCTCGCTGGGCAATGCACAGCCGGAAGACCGTTTCCAGTTCGAGCGCGAAGGTTACTTCGTCGCGGATATCAAGGACTCGAAACCAGGTCAGCCGGTATTCAACCGTACCGTGACCCTGCGTGATTCGTGGGGCCAGTGATCAAGTCTTAAGGAACCATCGTGCTTTCGATCTACAACACGCTCACCAAGAGCAAAGAAGTCTTCAAGCCGCTGGATGGCAACAAGGTGCGCATGTACGTCTGCGGGATGACCGTGTACGACTACTGCCACCTGGGCCACGGCCGCAGCATGGTCGCGTTCGACCTGGTGACCCGCTGGTTGCGGTTCAGCGGTTATGACCTGACCTACGTGCGCAACATCACCGACATCGACGACAAGATCATCAACCGTGCCAACGAGAACGGCGAGTCGTTCGAAGCGTTGACCGAGCGCATGATCGCCGCGATGCACGAAGACGAAGCGCGCCTGAACATCAAGAAGCCGGACATGGAGCCGCGCGCCACGGATCACATCCCTGGCATGCACGCGATGATCCAGACCCTGATCGACAAGGGTTTCGCCTACGCCCCGGGCAATGGCGACGTGTACTACCGCGTCGGCAAGTTCATGGGCTACGGCAAGCTCTCGCGCAAGAAGATCGAAGACCTGCGCATCGGTGCGCGGATCGAGGTCGACGAAGCCAAGGAAGATCCGTTGGACTTCGTGCTGTGGAAAGGCGTCAAACCGGGCGAGCCGAGCTGGGAATCGCCGTGGGGCGCCGGGCGTCCGGGCTGGCACATCGAGTGCTCGGTGATGTCCACCTGCTGCCTCGGTGAGACCTTCGATATTCATGGCGGCGGCAGCGACCTCGAGTTCCCGCACCACGAAAACGAAATCGCCCAGAGCGAAGCGGCCACCGGCAAGACCTACGCCAACGCGTGGATGCATTGCGGCATGATCCGTATCAATGGCGAGAAGATGTCCAAGTCCTTGAACAACTTCTTCACCATTCGCGACGTGCTCGACAAGTACCACCCGGAAGTCGTGCGTTACCTGCTGGTGTCGAGCCACTACCGCAGCGCGATCAACTACTCGGAAGACAACCTCAAGGACGCCAAGGGCGCCCTGGAGCGTTTCTACCACGCGTTGAAAGGCCTGCCGAACGTGGCGCCGGCTGGCGGCGAAGCGTTCGTCGAGCGTTTCACCACGGTGATGAACGACGACTTTGGCACGCCGGAAGCCTGTGCGGTGCTGTTCGAGATGGTGCGTGAGATCAACCGTCTGCGCGAGAGCGATCTCGATGCGGCGGCCGGTCTGGCGGCGCGCCTGAAAGAACTGGCCAGCGTGCTGGGTGTGTTGCAGCTCGAAGCCGATGACTTCCTGCAGGCCGGCGCCGAAGGGCGTGTCGATGCAGCTGAAGTCGAAGCGCTGATCGCTGCTCGTCTGGCGGCACGTGCCGGCAAGGACTGGGCCGAATCCGACCGCATCCGCGACCAGCTCACTGCCATGGGCGTGGTGCTGGAAGACGGAAAGGGCGGCACGACCTGGCGTCTGGCTGACTGATTGCTGTGACTGGCTTCAAAACAAAACCCGCCTTGTGCGGGTTTTTGTTTTTCTGCTGTTCAGGTGGTGGTTGCTTTTGCTCTGCGCGTAGGTCTTGATGTCTGACGCGACCAACATGGGCTGCAGCCCTTGTAGCGGGATGCTGGTCGGCGACGTTTATGGAATGGAGACATTATGGCAAACCACTATCGCGAACTCCTGACAACCCCCGGTGCAACGGGGTTGGTGCTCGCGAGCGCTATCGCACGATTACCGCAAGCGATGATCGGCATTGGCATCATTACCATGTTGGTGGAGCAAACCGGTATCTACTGGCTGGCCGGTGCAGTCGCCGGTACGTTCACCTTCGCCAATGCACTGATCGGCCCATACATCTCGAAACTCGTCGATCAGCGTGGCCAGAGCCGTGTGTTGCCCGTCGTGACGACTTTCAGCATCGGCATGTTGCTGGCGCTGATCTTTGCCGTTTATATGAGGGCGCCGGCGGCATTGCTTTTTGTGCTGGCTGCATTGGCGGGCACCATGCCGAGCATGCCGTCGATGATCCGTGCCCGCTGGACGCAACTGTTCCGGGGCAAGCCGCAGCTGCACACGGCGTTCTCTCTGGATACGGTGCTGACCGAACTCGCTTACATCATCGGCCCACCCTTGGCGATCGGTTTGAGCGTGAGCCTTTTTGCCGAAGCCGGGCCGCTGGTCGCGGTCGGGCTGCTGGCCGTCGGGGTGACGGCGTTTGTCCTGCAACGTCAGACCGAACCCAAGGTTGTTGTGGGTCAAACGAGGCATACGGGTTCAACCCTGCTGATTCCCGGCGTTCCCACCATCGTGCTGGCGCTGTTGGCGATGGGGGCAATCGGAGGCTCGATTGATGTCGCCGTTGTCGCCTTCGCCAATGCGCAAGGCTGGCCTGCCTCAGCGACCTTCATCCTCGCCGCCTATGCGTTCGGCTCGCTGGTGGCGGGCCTGACGTTTGGTGCCTTGAGGGTTTCCCTGCCGATAGAAAAACAGTTCTTTATCGGAATCCTGGTCACGGCCATCACAGGCGTTTTGCCTTTGTTCTCCCCGGACGTTTATGTCCTCTCGGCGATGCTGTTTATCGCCGGCATATCGTTTGCGCCAACCATGGTCGTGGTCATGAAGCTGGGGACGATCATCATCCCGCCATCGAGGATCACCGAAGGGCTGACATGGATGACCACCGGCATCAGCATCGGCGTCGCCCTGGGTGGATTGCTCTCGGGTCTGATCATTGATGCCTATGGCGCTCGGGCCGGTTTCGGCGTCGCCATTTTCGCCGGGCTGGGGATGCTGATAGTGGTGCTGGCCGGGCTGCGTACCTTGGGTGCCGTATCAACGAGTGTTGAGCCGACCTGCCAGTAACCTGCGTTGTACGAAGGCACAAAAAACAAAACCCGCTCCAGGCGGGTTTTGTTTATTGCGGTGGACCTTAACTCAAGAGCCCGGTGCTGACCGCGACGATCAGGAAAATCCCCAGCACTGCGCGGTAAATCACGAATGGCCAGGTGGAGAATTTCTCCAGAAAGCGCATCAGGCCCCAGATCGCAAAAAACGCCGAGATACTGGCAATCACCAGACCGAAAATCAGGTGCGCCCAGGCTTGCGCCGGCAGTTGCGCATGGAACAACACCCACAACTCCTTCAACCCCGCCAGCGCGATGGCCGGCAGCCCGAGCAGGAAGGAGAAGCGTGCCGCTTCCTCACGTTTGAAGTTGAGGAACAGCGCCGCCGTCAGCGTCGACCCGGAGCGTGAAACGCCGGGAATCAGCGCCCCGATCTGAGCGATACCCACGATCAGCGCATCGCGCAGACGCATTTCGCCGACGGTGCGGCGATGGCGACAGGTGAGTTCGGCGATGGCCAGCAGCACCGCCATCACCACGCAGGAAATCCCGATCACCATCAAACCGCGCAACGGCGAGTTGCAGGCGTTGAGCGTCGAGGACAAGGCGATGCCGGCAATACCGATGGGGATGGTCGCCAGCACGATGGCCACTGCGAGAATGAACCACTGATTGTTGAAGTCCCGTTGTCGCACCGCCTCCAGACTACCGGTCGCGACCTGTCTCACATCGCGCCAGAAATAACTGACCACCGCCGCCAGTGCGGCCAGTTGCATGGCGGCGGAAAACGCCGAGCCGGGATCCGGCCAGCCGAGCAGGGCCGGAACGATGCGCATGTGGGCGGTGGAGGAAACGGGCAACAACTCGGTGATGCCTTGAATGACGCCGAGGATGCCGATTTGCAGGTAATCCAGCGAGGCGAAGCCGATATCAAGGCCGGTAGAACAGATATTGGTCAAAGAACTTACCCTGTGAGGATCAGGAAGAGGGGGCGAAAATCTGAAACATTTCGTCACAGTCTAGCCGGTACGGTCAATGGGTGCAGTGAAGGGTTTTTTAGGGTGATCGGGCTGACGCCTTCCCGAGCGGGAGTCAGCCTTCAGCCTGGCGCAAGCGCTTATAAAGGGTATTGCGGCTCACCCCCAACCGCCGCGCCAGATGGGAAATATTGCCCCCGGCCGCCTGCAGTTCCCGATTCAACGCCTCACTGTCATTCAGATCGATCCCCAAAGGCTCTGGTGTTTCCAGCGGCTCCATCTCCAGATCGACAAAAAAATCATCCGGCAGATGTTCAGGCCTTACCGGTTGCTCTTCGGCCATGGCCAGCGCGACCTGCATCACGCTGCTGACCTGACGCAGATTGCCCGGCCACGGATGACGATCGAACAGCTCCAATACGTCGCGACTCAATCCCGCCCATTGCGTGGGTTCGCGATGCTGTTCCCACAAACGTTTGAACAGCGCTTGCCTGTCACTGCGTTCGCGCAGCGGCGGCAATTCCAGGGTCAGGCCGCCGATGCGGTAGTACAAATCCTCGCGAAAGCGCCCCAGTTGCACCTGTTCGCGCAACGAGCGGTTGGTGGCAGAGATGATCCGCAGATCCACCGGAAACAACTCGCTGCTGCCCACCGGTTGCACGCAACGCTCCTGCAACACCCGCAGCAGGCGGGCCTGGGTCGGCAGCGGCATGTCGCCGATCTCGTCGAGGAACAGCGTGCCCTTGTCGGCCTTGCGGATCAGGCCGATGCTGCCTTTCTGGTTGGCGCCGGTGAACGCGCCTTTCTCGTAGCCGAACAGCTCGGACTCCACTAGTTCGGCGGGGATCGCTGCGCAGTTCACGGCGATGAACGCCTGTTTGCTGCGAGAGCTGGCCTGGTGCAGGGCTTTGACGAAGACTTCCTTGCCGACCCCGGTTTCTCCGTGGATCAACAGCGGAATGTCTTTTTCCAGCAGTCGCTCGGCCTGGCGCACGGCTTTTTCCACGCGGCTGTCGCCGAAGTGCAGGGTGCTCAGGCTGATTCCCGTCGGTGCGGCGGCTTTCGGTTCGGTGGCTCCGGTTTCCGCAAACACCCGCGCCTGAATCGGTGCCTGTTTAGGCCGCTTCAACAGACACTGGAATCGATTGCGCCCCGAGGTCTGCAAGGAAAACGGCAAACCGTCCGGCTGATTGAGCAACTCCAGCAACGACACCTTGAACAGGCTCTCGACACTCACCCGCGACAACCGCACGCCCAACAGATTGTCAGCCCGGCGGTTGGCCGACAGCACCTGACCGCTCTCATCGAAAATCAGCAAACCCGCCCATTGGCTGTCGAGGTTGTTCAACCCGGTGTTGAAGGTCAGTTGAAAGTGCTGGCCGTGGAACAGGTTGAGGATCAGCCGGTTCTCCACGGTCTGGCTCATCATCTTGACCATGCCGAGGGTATGGGAGGGCGGCAGGTAGCTGTCGCTCGACACATCGAGCACGGCGATGACCTTGCGTTCGGCGTTGAAAATCGGCGCGGCGGAACCGGTCATGAAACGGTTGGCCTTGAGGAAGTGTTCATCGTGCTCGATGTGCACTGCCTGTTCGCAAGCCAGCGCCGTGCCGATGGCATTGGTGCCGCTGGCATGTTCCATCCAGCTTGCCCCGGCCTGAAAACCCCGCGCCAGATTCGGCTCGATAAAGCGCTGGGTGCCCCAGGATGTCAGCACCTGGCCCTGATTGTCGGCCAGCATGATCAGGCAATTGGAATTGCTCAGGATGTTCTCGTAGTACGGCAGCACTTCCTGATGGGTGGTCTGCACCAGCGAATGGTGACTGTCGAGCAACTGCGCGATACCGGCGGGGGGCAACTGGTCGAACGCCGGTGCACTTTGATGCTTGAGACCGAAGGCGCGGCAACGGGACCAGGAGTCCTGGACGATGGCTTCGTGGGAAAGCGGCGGGGCAGGTGCGGACATGGCAGTCAGCCTCTGAAAGCAGCGTTTTTATTATTGTTATGAGGCCCGTCGGGACCTGAAAAGCATCGATAGAGTGTTGTTCACTATTGTTCATTGTCAATCGTTGAACTGTTCAAATGTGTTCAGCAATGAAGGTGGTTTGCTCGCGTTTTCGGCGATTTTCGCGGCGAATCAACGGCTTGGGATTTCTGGCACGAATGTCGCTCTGTTGCACACGTCGCTTGACTCCAATAATAAAAAGGCCGAGCCATGTCACTCACCCTGGAGCACGTCAGCCGCACCGTCGAGGGCCAGACCTGGATCGACGATGCAAACCTGAAATTCGAAGCCGGATCCTTCAACGTCCTGCTCGGGCGCACGCTGTCCGGCAAGACCAGCCTCATGCGCCTGATGGCCGGTCTGGACAAGCCCGACAGCGGCCGCATCCTGATGAACGGCGTCGATGTCACCCAACGCCCGGTGCGTCTGCGCAATGTGTCGATGGTCTATCAGCAGTTCATCAACTACCCGACCATGACGGTGTTCGAAAACATCGCCTCGCCGTTGCGCCAGGCCGGGATCTCCAACGAGCAGATCCAGAGCAAGGTGCAGGAAACCGCGAAGATGCTGCGCATCGAGAAGTTCTTGAAGCGCTATCCGCTGGAGCTGTCCGGCGGCCAGCAACAGCGCACGGCGATGGCCCGGGCACTGGTCAAGGATGCCGAGCTGATCCTGTTCGATGAGCCACTGGTCAACCTCGACTACAAACTGCGCGAAGAACTGCGCCAGGAAATGCGCGAGCTGTTCAAGGCCCGCCACACCATCGCCATCTACGCCACCACCGAACCCAACGAAGCGCTGGCCTTGGGCGGCACCACCACCATTCTTCACGAAGGCCGGGTGATCCAGAGCGGTCCGTCGACCGAGGTCTATCACCAGCCACAAACGGTGCTGGCGGCGGAATTGTTCTCCGAGCCGCCGATCAACCTGATGCCGGGGCGGATCGCCGGCAACGAAGTGAGCTTCGCCAACTTCGTGCACTTCCCGTTGAACGTCGACCTGCGTCCGGTGGGCGAGGGCGAGTTCCGTTTTGGCGTGCGTCCGAGCCATATCTCGCTGGTGCCGAGCAACGATGACGACCTCGAATTGGCCGTGACCGTCGAGGTGGCGGAGATCAGCGGTTCGGAAACCTTCCTCCACGTGCGCAACGAGCACTTCCTGCTGGTGCTGCACTTGCCGGGTGTACACGAATACGACGTCGATGCGCCGATCCGCATCTATATCCCGACCCATAAACTGTTTGTATTCGATGCGCAGGGCCGTCTGGTGCAGGCACCGGGCCGGCGTGTCGCGAGGGTTGCCTGATGGCCGAAATCCGTTTGCAACACCTCGCCCACAGTTACAGCAAAACCCCGGGCGGGCCGGAAGACTACGCCATCCGCGAGATGGACCACATCTGGGAGCAGGGCGGTGCCTATGCCTTGCTCGGGCCGTCGGGTTGCGGCAAGTCAACCTTGCTCAACATCATTTCCGGCCTGCTCAGCCCGTCTCAGGGTCATGTGCTGTTCGACGGCAAAGCGGTCAACGACCTGACCCCGGAGAAGCGCAACATCGCCCAGGTTTTCCAGTTTCCGGTGGTGTACGACACCATGACCGTGTTCGACAACCTGGCCTTTCCCTTGAGAAATCAGGGCCTGGCCGAGGCCAAAGTCCACAGCAAAGTGCAGGAAATCGCCGAAGTCCTCGACCTGCAAAACCTGTTGAGCAAAAAGGCGCGCAACCTCACCGCTGACGAAAAACAGAAAGTCTCCATGGGCCGTGGTCTGGTGCGCGACGACGTTTCGGCGATCCTCTTCGACGAGCCGCTGACGGTGATCGACCCGCACCTGAAATGGAAGCTGCGGCGCAAGCTCAAGCAGATCCACGAGCAGTTCAACATCACCATGGTCTACGTCACCCACGATCAGCTGGAGGCCTCGACCTTCGCCGACAAGATTGCGGTGATGTACGGCGGCCAAATCGTGCAGTTCGGCACACCCCGGGAATTGTTCGAGCGCCCGAGCCACACCTTTGTCGGCTACTTCATCGGCAGCCCGGGAATGAACCTGATCGAGGTGCAGCCGCAACCGGGCGGGGTGGGTTTCAACTCGACCCATCTGCCGCTGTCCGACGCCTTGCAACGGCATATCGAACACGGCCAATGGAAAAACCTGAAGGTCGGCATCCGCCCCGAGTTCATTCATGTGTGGGACGAGCCGTTCGATGACGCGATGCAGGCGCGGGTCGTACACGTCGAAGACCTCGGCACCTACAAGATCATGACCCTGGATCTGGACGGCACACCGCTGAAAGTGCGTCTGGCCGAAGACAAACCGGTGCCCCAGGGCACGGCGTACATCAGTTTTCCGGCGCAGTGGCTGATGGTCTACGCCGATGAATTCCTGCTTGAAGCCAGCGAAGAGGTGCAGCCATGAACAAGGTGCAGAACAACAAGGCCTGGTGGCTGGTGTTGCCGGTGTTCCTGCTGGTGGCCTTCAGTGCGGTGATCCCGATGATGACCGTGGTCAATTACTCGGTGCAGGACATCTTTGATCAGTCCAGCCGCTACTTCGTCGGCGCCGACTGGTACAAGCAGGTGCTGCTTGATCCGCGTCTGCATGACTCGTTGCTGCGCCAGTTCATCTATTCGGCGTGTGTGCTGCTGATCGAAATTCCGTTGGGAATTGCCATTGCGCTGACCATGCCGACCAAGGGCCGCTGGTCATCGGTGGTGCTGATCGTGCTGGCGATTCCGCTGCTGATTCCATGGAACGTGGTCGGCACCATCTGGCAGATCTTCGGCCGCGCCGACATTGGCCTGATGGGATCGAGCCTCAATGCCATGGGCATCAGCTACAACTACGCGGCCAACACCATGGACGCCTGGGTCACGGTGCTGGTGATGGACGTGTGGCACTGGACGTCGCTGGTGGCGCTGCTGTGTTTCTCGGGGCTGCGGGCGATTCCCGATGTGTATTACCAGGCGGCGCGGATCGACCGGGCTTCGGCCTGGGCGGTGTTCCGTCACATCCAGTTGCCCAAACTGAAGAGCGTGCTGCTGATCGCGGTGATGCTGCGCTTCATGGACAGCTTCATGATCTACACCGAGCCGTTCGTGCTCACCGGCGGCGGGCCGGGCAATGCCACGACCTTCTTGAGTCAGACCCTGACCCAGATGGCTGTAGGCCAATTCGACCTGGGGCCGGCGGCAGCCTTTTCGCTGGTGTACTTCCTGATCATCCTGCTGGTGTCCTGGCTGTTCTATACCGCCATGACCCACAGCGACGCCAACCGCTGAGGCCCGGCCATGAGCAAAAGAAAGCTTGTTCCGCTGCTGCTCTACATCCTGTTCCTGCTGGTGCCGATCTACTGGCTGCTGAACATGTCGTTCAAGAGCAACACCGAAATTCTCGGCGGCCTGACGCTGTTTCCCCAGGACTTCACGCTGCACAACTACAAGGTGATTTTTACCGATCCGAGCTGGTACACCGGTTATCTCAACTCGCTGTACTACGTGAGCCTGAACACGGTGATTTCCCTGAGCGTGGCATTGCCGGCGGCCTATGCGTTTTCCCGTTACCGCTTTCTTGGTGACAAGCACCTGTTCTTCTGGCTGCTGACCAACCGCATGGCGCCGCCGGCAGTGTTTCTGCTGCCGTTCTTTCAGCTGTATTCGTCGATTGGTCTGTTCGACACCCACATCGCGGTGGCGCTGGCGCATTGCCTGTTCAACGTGCCGCTGGCGGTGTGGATTCTCGAAGGATTCATGTCCGGCGTGCCCAAGGAAATCGACGAAACCGCCTACATCGACGGCTACAGCTTTCCCAAGTTCTTCGTGAAGATTTTCATCCCGCTGATCGGCTCCGGCATCGGGGTGACAGCGTTTTTCTGCTTCATGTTTTCCTGGGTCGAACTGCTGCTGGCGCGCACGCTGACTTCAGTGAATGCCAAGCCGATCGCGGCGGTGATGACGCGCACGGTATCGGCGTCCGGCATCGACTGGGGCGTGCTGGCGGCGGCGGGGGTGCTGACCATCCTGCCGGGCATGCTGGTGATCTGGTTTGTTCGCAACCATGTGGCCAAGGGCTTTGCCCTGGGCCGGGTCTGAGGAACTGATGATGGAATGGATGAGCTGGACCGTCCCGACGGCGGCGTTTTTCATCGTGATTGGCTTGATTCTGGTGGGCATGACCACCTGGGAACTGCGCTCGCCGAGCATCCTGCGGCGAGGGTTTCTGCCGATTGCCACCACCCGTGGCGATCGCTTGTTCATCGGTCTTCTCGGCAGCGCCTACCTGCATCTGTTGGTGATCGGCGTAACCGACTGGAGCATCTGGGTAGCGTCCGCGTTGTCCCTGGTGTGGCTGTTGGCTGTGATGCGTTGGGGCTAGTCGAATCGCTCGGCAATGTTGCTCCAGAACTTAAACAGGAGGTCTCTATGTTCGACAAAAACAATAAGCTGCGACATAGCATTTCATTGGCAGCCATGCTGGCACTCAGCGGTTTGAGCGCATCCGCCTGGGCCGATGCCTACGAGGACGCGGCAAAGAAATGGATCGGCAGCGAGTTCAAGCCGTCGACCCTGACGCCCGAGCAGCAACTTGAAGAACTGAAGTGGTTCATCAAGGCCGCCGAGCCGTTTCGCGGGATGGACATCAAGGTCGTCTCGGAAACCCTGACCACCCACGAATATGAATCCAAGGTGCTGGCCAAGGCCTTCAGCGAAATCACCGGGATCAAGCTCACCCACGACCTGCTGCAGGAAGGCGACGTCGTGGAAAAAATGCAGACGGTGATGCAGTCGGACAAGAACATCTATGACGGCTGGGTCAACGACTCGGACCTGATCGGTACACACTTTCGCTACGGCAAGACCGAGTCGATCACCGATCTGATGGCCAATGAGGGCAAGAACTTCACTTCGCCGACCCTCGACATCAAGGACTTCATCGGCATTTCCTTCACCACCGCGCCGGACGGCAAGATCTATCAATTGCCCGACCAGCAGTTCGCCAACCTGTACTGGTTCCGTGCCGACTGGTTCGAACGCGCCGACCTGAAGGCCAAGTTCAAGGAAAAATACGGCTATGACCTGGGCGTACCGGTGAACTGGTCCGCTTATGAAGATATCGCCAAATTCTTCAGCGAAGACGTCAAGGAAATCGACGGCAAGCGCATCTACGGGCACATGGACTACGGCAAGAAAGACCCGTCCCTGGGCTGGCGCTTCACCGACGCCTGGTTCTCCATGGCTGGTGGCGGCGACAAGGGCCTGCCCAACGGCTTGCCGGTGGACGAGTGGGGCATCCGCGTCGAAGACTGCCACCCGGTGGGTTCCAGCGTGACCCGCGGTGGCGATACCAACGGCCCGGCGGCGGTGTTCGCCACGACCAAGTATGTGGACTGGCTCAAGGCCTACGCGCCACCGGAAGCGGCAGGCATGACCTTCTCCGAGTCCGGCCCGGTACCGTCTCAGGGCAACATTGCCCAGCAGATCTTCTGGTACACCGCGTTCACCGCTGACATGACCAAACCGGGCCTGCCCGTGGTCAACGCCGACGGCACGCCGAAATGGCGGATGGCCCCGTCGCCACGCGGACCGTACTGGGAAGAGGGCATGAAGCTGGGTTATCAGGACGTAGGGTCCTGGACCTTCATGAAATCCACGCCTGAGAAACAGAAACTCGCGGCCTGGCTGTACGCGCAGTTCGTGACCTCGAAAACCGTGTCGCTGAAGAAAACCATCGTCGGCCTGACGCCGATCCGCGAGTCGGACATCAACTCGCAAGCCATGACCGACCTGGCACCGAAACTCGGTGGCCTGGTCGAGTTCTACCGCAGCCCGGCCCGCGTGCAATGGACGCCGACCGGCACCAATGTGCCGGACTACCCACGTCTGGCACAACTGTGGTGGAGCCACATCGCCGAAGCCGCCAGTGGCGACAAGACGCCGCAACAGGCGCTCGACGGCCTGGCCAAGGATCAGGACGCGATCATGACCCGTCTGGAACGCTCCAAGGCCCAGGCCACCTGCGCGCCGAAAATGAACCCCGAGCGCGACGCGCAATACTGGTTCGACCAACCGGGTGCACCGAAGCCGAAACTGGCCAACGAGAAACCGAAAGGCGAGACCGTGAGCTACAACGAACTGCTCAAGTCGTGGGAGGCGGCGCGCAAGTAAGGGTTCAAGCGGGACGGGACGGCACCTTCGGGTGCCGTTTTTTTCAGCCCTCGATTTCACGTTTCACCGCCCGGCGCACGGTTTTGAGGATGGCGCTTTCGAAGGCGTTGTGCCCGGCATGCAGCAAACGACAGTGAATGTTCATGCGTTGCCTGAGCCAGTGCACGCTGGCCATGCCGAAGGTATCGCGAATGCCCTGGATCAGCAGGGTGTTGTCGTCGAGGGTCAGCTTCTGGTCCCTTGGCTGGAAGAAATAGCCTTGAAGGTGGTAATGCAATTCCAGACGGATGGCGAGTACCGCTTCCTGATCGACGAAGCTCTCCAGTGTGCCGGGACAAACCGTCTGGCCCGTGCGACGCAGAACAGCATTCAGCCATTCGATGGCGGCGACGCGCTGTTGCAAGGGGCAGCCTTCGCCGAGTATCCGGAAGATGTCCCTGGCGCGATGGCCTGATGCGGTTTGCGGCAGTTGTGCCGGCCCCTCATTGAGTGCCCGGTCGTACGCCCGGACATTGGCTGTAAATGGTACGAAAACCGAAACCAGCGTGGTTTTCAGCAGGTGCTGCGGATAGCGCTGCTGGTACTGGATCGCCAGCCAACTGCCCCACGAAACACCGAGCACACTGATCTTTTCGAAGCCGAAATGCTGGCGCAGAGCGTCGATGTCTTCGACACACAGGCCCGTAGTGTTGTCGCGCAATTCGCCGTAAGGCGTCGAGCGCCCGCAACCGCGCTGGTCAAACAGGATGATGTCGAAACGGCGCAGGTCGAAGAATTCCAGGTGATGGCGACTGATGCGCCCGCCGGGACCTCCATGCAGGAAAAACACCGGTTCGCCTCCGGTGACCCCATGCCGTTCCCAATAGAGTTGATGACCGTCGTCGGTTGGGTAAAAGCCTCTGCCTTGCAGGGAAAAGGTCATGCTGAGTCGGCCGTCAGGTGATAACGGGTTTATGGATCGGATTTGTGTTCATGCATCCAATGGCGCTCATGGTGTGTGCTTCCTGGTTGTCTGGTGAGTGAACGGTTTCAAGCAGGAGCCGAATCTAGAAGCACAGCGATGATGAGGTCAAAGATGTCCGGAGGTTTCCATCCGCGGTTTTCGGGGGCACCGAAATACGTACTGACAAATCGTGATTGGACACGCCACGACCGACACAAAGGCTTGTTTTAGTGGGGTAGTACGGGGTGGCTGAACGCGAGCGAAGCGACGATGCATTAGTTTTCAACAAAATTTTGTTTCATACCTTCGTAAGACGTTTCATCGCTAGGTCGACGCAAATTCGCACTGAAAGGCTTGCGAAGATTTATGGCGGATGTGCGCGGTGATTTTTCCGATGGAGATTGAGAAAACACCGCACAAATCTGCTTGAAGGTTTTAGTGCTTTTCCGCAACCACGGGAAACACCAGACTGAAAACCGTCATCGCCCCCGGACGGCTCTGTACCTGCGCGGTGCCCGAATGCAGGCACATGATCGAGCGCACGATGGCCAGCCCCAGTCCGGTGCTGCCCTGTGAGCGGGTGCGGCTGCTGTCGACCCGGTAGAAACGGTCGAACAGATGTGGCAAGTGCTGCGCTTCGATACCTGCGCCGGGATTGCTCACCCGCAGCGCCACCTGTGTCGGCGCCTGTTCGATGAACAGCGAAACGGTTTTGCCGGCGGGGCAATGGCGCAGGGCATTGGACAGCAGGTTCGATATCGCCCGCTGGATCATCAAACGGTCGCCCGACACCCGGGCGCTGCCGACCACCTTCAGATGAATCTGCTTTTCCTGCGCCGACAGGGAAAACAGGTCGGCCACCCTGAACGCCTCATCTTCCAGTGCAATCGGTTCGAACGACGCGTGCGCCATCGGCTGACTGGCCTGGGCCAGAAACAGCATGTCCGAGACAATTCGCGCGACGCGTTCGAGCTCTTCGGTGCACGACACCAACACGTCCGTGTATTCCTCGACCGTACGCTTGCGCGAGAGCGTGACCTGAGCCTTGCCCATCAGGTTGTTGATCGGCGTGCGCAGCTCGTGGGCCAGATCATCGGAGAATTGCGACAACTGCTGCACGCCGCTGTCCAGGCGATCGAGCATGACGTTGATGCCTTGCGCCAGTTCGCTGAGTTCCTGAGGCATGTTCACCACCGAAAGCCGATGGTCGAGGTCCTGGGTGGTCACTCTCGCCGCCACCTTGCGAAACTCCCGCAGCGGCGCCAGTCCGCGCTGTACCGCGCCCCAGGCGGTCAGGCCGATGAACACCAGCAGCAACGGCAAGGCCATCAGCGTCGAGCGCAAATAGGCGCTGAGCAGGGCCTGGTCGTGGGCGTTATCAATCGACAACAGCACCGGCACGTTGCTGCCGTCCTTCAGGCGAATCAGCTTCGAGGCGGTGAGAAACTTCGCGCCTTCAGCATCGGCGCTGTCGGTGTACGACAACTGATCGGTCGTCGCCCGCACCGCTTTCAATTCAATCCGTGGGTCCGTCAATCCTGTTCCGGACTTGAGCAACGGCGAGCGCATATTGCCCCGGTCATAAATCGTCAGCGTCAGGTTGTCATGCCCCATGACCTGATCGAGCAGAATGTGCGGTTTGCCACTGACTTCATTGGCATCGACGTACAGCGACAGGCTGTGCTCGACCTGCGCCATCTTCTTTTCCAGGCTGTCACGGGACAACGCGTTCAGTTCATGGGTCAGGGCGAAATACGCGAGGATCGCCAGGAACACCACCAGCAACGCACCGAGAATGCTGACGGTCAGCCCCAGTCGCAGCGACAGGCTGGCCGGCTTCATTCCCGTGCCTCCAGCACATAACCGACACCGCGCAGGGTGTGGATCAGCTTGCTGTCGAACGGGTCGTCGATCTTCGCTCGCAAGCGGCGGATCGAGACCTCGACCACGTTGGTGTCGCAGTCGAAATTCATGTCCCACACCAGCGAGATGATCTGGGTGCGGGTCAGCACTTCGCCGGACTGGCGCATCAGCAGATGCAGCAGGGCAAATTCCTTGGTGGTCAGGTCGATGCGCTGACTGCCGCGAAACGCCCGGTGACGGCCCGGATCGAGTTCCAGATCAGCCACTTTGAGCACCTGCGGTACCGGGATGTTTTCGCTGCGGCGCATCAGGGTGCGTACTCGCGCCAGCAGTTCCGGAAACTCGAACGGCTTGACCAGATAGTCGTCGGCGCCCAGATCCAGTCCCCGGATCTTGTCTGCCAGGCGCCCGCGTGCGGTCAGCATCATCACCCGGGTGGAATGAGTACGACGCAGTTGTTCAAGCACGCTCCAGCCGTCGAGTTCCGGCAGATTCACATCCAGAATGATCAGGTCATAAACCTGTTGTTGCGCCAAGTGCAAACCGTCGGCGCCGTTAACGGCATGATCAACGATATAACCACTTTCGGTCAGACCTTGATGCAAGTATTCGGCAGCTTTAAGCTCGTCCTCGACGACAAGGATTCGCATGATCTTTCACCACTTTTATTCAATGGATATTTAATTAAGGTGGCCAGGAAAGTTGTTGTTTTTGTAAGGTCTTCCGGACGGTTTCTGTTGCTGGATGGCGTGCAAGGTAAAGGCTGTAGTGGCTACAGAGTCAACGTGTAAGCCCTTTAAAACGGCTATCCGCGACAGCCTGTCGCAGCAATGGAGCGGTTTTTTCATCACTTCGATTTCGGCAAGTGCTGTTCGGCAGATAACTAACCAGTATTTGTTTCCATGTGTTGCTACAGCGCCATTCGAATCCGGAATCCTAGAGCAAAACAACTTCGATGAACTGTTGATAACGGATTTGTAATTTTCCAGTCACCTTGTCGATAAGTTCAAAACCCTACCGTGGCGCAATCAAAAATTCTTGATTAAAGGAAGTCTTCCATTGCCCGGTTTAATAGAACGGACGGCGCGCTCACGCCTGAAAAAAACCGCCAGCGGCCTCTTGTTGCTGGCCTGTACAGGTCTTGCCAGTGCATCGACCCTCACCCTGGATCAGGCCCTGCAAACCGCTTTCGCGGGTAACCCGGATCTGGCGGCCGCGCAGTGGGAAATCGGCATTGCCGAAGGTGACCGCAAACAGGCGGGCCTGATCCCCAATCCCGAGGTTTCGTGGGAGGCCGAAGACACCCGGCGCCAGTCGCGCACCACCACGGTGATGCTCAGCCAGCCGATCGAACTGGGCGGCAAGCGTGGCGCGCGGATCGATGTGGCGAGCCGTGCGCAGGATGCCGCCGGCCTCGAGCTGGAGCGCAAGCGCAACGCGTTGCGCGCCGATGTCATTCAAGCGTTCAACGGCGCGCAAACTGCGCAGCAACGTTTGCAACTGAGCCGTCAGTCGCTGCAACTCGCCGAACACGGTGTGCGTGTGGCCCAAGGGCGGATCGAGGCGGGCAAGTCGTCGCCGGTGGAAGGCACTCGCGCCCAAGTACAGCTTTCGGAAGTGCGCCTGGAGCTGAGCCGCGCCGAGCGTGATCAGGCCAATGCGTACCAGCAACTGGCGCAGGTCATGGGCGCACCGTTGCCGACTTCGACTACGGTGCAAAGCGCTGCTCAAAGCCTGCCCGGCGTACCGCCACCCACCCGTTTGCTCGAGCGTCTGAATGAAACGGCGGAGCTGCGCCTGGCCAAGTTGCAGATCGATCAACGCGAGGCATCGCTGGGACTGGAGAAGTCCCAGCGGATTCCCGATCTCACCGTCAGCATCGGCAGTCAGTACAGCGAAACCGAGCGCGAGCGGGTCAACGTGGTCGGGCTGTCGATGCCGATTCCGCTGTTCAACCGCAATCAGGGCAACGTACTCGCGGCGGCGCGGCGTGCCGATCAGGCACGGGATCTGCGCAACGCTACCGAGCTGCGCCTGCGCACGGAAATCCAGACCACCCTTGAGCAATGGCAGACCGCCAACGGCGAAATCCAGGCGTTCAATCAGACCATCCTTCCCGCCGCGCAAAGTGCGGTCGACAGCGCCACTCGTGGTTTCGAAATGGGCAAGTTCGGCTTCCTCGACGTACTTGACGCCCAGCGCACGCTGATCAGCGCCCGCAGCCAATACATCCAGGCGGTGAGCGAGGCCACCGACGCCCGGGTCCGCATCGAACGCATTTTCGGCGACCTCGGCGTCAACCGTTGAATTTCAATTTTCTGATCACTGCGCGATGGCACGGCGCAGAGGAGTTTCCATGGATAAAAAACTGATCGTGGTCGCTGCGGCGACCTTGGCGTTGGGGATTGGTATCGGCGCGATGTGGGCGGGCAACTCGGGCATCGATGCGCATGCCGATGAAGCCTCCGAGCATGCGGATCACGCTGAAGAAGGCGCAGCCGCCGAAGGCGAGCATGGCGAAGAAGGACACATCGAATTGACGGCCGAACAGATCACGGCGGCGGGGATTCAACTGGCCGAAGCGCGAGCGCAGCGCATCAGTCTTGGCTTGCCGTTCCCCGGCGAAGTGCGCTTCGACGAGGACCGCACCGCCCATGTGGTGCCGCGCGTACCGGGTGTGGTCGAGTCGGTGTCGGTCAATCTCGGGCAGTCGGTGAAGAAGGGGCAGTTGCTGGCGGTGATTGCCAGTCAGCAGATCTCCGATCAGCGCAGCGAACAGGCGGCCGCACAACGCCGTCTGGCCCTGGCGCGCACGACGTTCGAGCGCGAGAAGAAACTGTGGCAGGACAAGATCTCCGCCGAGCAGGATTTCCTCCAGGCCCGCCAAGCCCTGGAAGAAGCCGAGATCGCCGTGAGCAACGCCCGGCAAAAGATCAGCGTGCTCAGCGGCAGCGTGGTCGCCACTGGCGGCAATCGCTATGAACTACGGGCGCCGTTTGACGGTGTGGTGGTGGAAAAACACCTGACGCCGGGGGAGGTGGTTGATGAAACCACGGCGGCCTTCACACTCTCGGACTTGTCGCGGGTGTGGGTCACCTTCGGCGTGTCACCGAAGGACTTGAACAAGGTGCAAGTCGGCAAACCCGTCACCGTCAGCGCGGCGGAACTGAATGCTGAAGTCAGCGGCACCGTGGCTTACGTCGGCAGCCTGCTCGGCGAACAGACCCGTACCGCGACCGTGCGCGTCACCCTGGAAAACCCGCAAGGCTCATGGCGCCCCGGCCTGTTTGTCACCGCGCTGGTCGCGACAGACAGCCGTCAGGCCAAGGTCGCCGTACCGGAAACCGCGATCCAGACCGTCGAGGACAAACCCACGGTATTCGTGCGCACCGACGACGGCTTCAAGGCGCAAGCGGTGGAACTGGGCAGTCGCGCGGCGGGGCAGGTGGAAGTCATCGCCGGGCTGGAACCGGGCGTGCAAGTCGCCAGCGCCGGCAGCTTCGTCCTCAAATCGGAGCTGGGCAAAGCCTCGGCCGAGCACAGTCATTAATCGCGGAAGACTCCCATGTTCGAACGCCTGATCCAGTTTGCCATCGAGCAGCGCATCATCGTGCTGCTCGCCGTTCTGCTCATGGCCGGCCTCGGTATCGCCAGTTATCAGAAGCTGCCGATCGACGCCGTGCCCGATATCACCAACGTCCAGGTGCAGATCAACACCGGCGCGGCCGGTTTTTCGCCGCTGGAAACCGAACAGCGCATTACGTTCCCGATTGAAACCGCGATGGCCGGCCTGCCGGCGCTGGAACAGACCCGTTCGCTGTCGCGTTCGGGGTTGTCTCAGGTCACGGTGATCTTCAAGGACGGCACTGATCTGTTCTTTGCCCGGCAATTGGTCAACGAGCGGTTGCAGTCCGCCAAGGAGCAATTGCCCGAGGGCGTTGAGGCGGTGATGGGGCCGATCTCCACCGGGCTCGGCGAGATCTTTTTGTGGACGGTCGAGACCAAGGAGGGCGCGCTGAAAGATGACGGCACGCCCTACACGCCGACCGATCTGCGGGTGATCCAGGACTGGATCATCAAGCCGCAATTGCGCAACGTCCCCGGCGTGGCCGAGATCAACACCATCGGCGGCTTTGCCAAGGAGTACCAGATTGCCCCCGATCCGAAAAAACTCGCGGCCTACAAGCTTACCCTCACCGATCTGGTGACGGCGCTGGAGCGCAACAACGCCAACGTCGGCGCCGGCTACATAGAACGCAGCGGCGAGCAATTGCTGATCCGCGCACCGGGGCAAGTGGCGAGCACCGAGGATATCGCCAACATCGTCATGGCCAACGTCGACGGCACGCCGATCCGAATCAAGAACGTCGCCACCGTAGATATTGGCCGCGAACTGCGCTCTGGCGCCGCCACGGAAAATGGTCGTGAAGTGGTGCTCGGCACGGTGTTCATGCTGATCGGCGAGAACAGCCGTACGGTCTCCCAGGCCGTCGCCGCCAAGCTCGAACAGATCAACAAATCCTTGCCCGCTGGCGTGATCGCGGTGCCGGTGTACGACCGCACGCATCTGGTCGACAAGGCCATCGCCACGGTAAAGAAGAACCTCGTCGAAGGCGCGATTCTGGTCATCGCGATCCTCTTCTTGTTCCTCGGCAACATCCGCGCCGCGCTGATTACCGCGATGGTGATTCCGCTGTCGATGCTGTTCACTTTCACCGGCATGTTCAGCAACAAGGTCAGCGCCAACCTGATGAGCCTTGGTGCGCTGGACTTCGGGATCATCGTCGACGGTGCAGTGGTGATCGTCGAAAACACCCTGCGGCGACTGGCCCATGCGCAGCAGCATCATGGGCGTCTGTTGACCCGATCCGAGCGTTTCCATGAAGTGTTTGCGGCGGCGAAAGAGGCGCGGCGACCGCTAATTTTCGGCCAGTTGATCATCATGGTTGTGTACCTGCCGATCTTTGCCCTGAGCGGCGTCGAAGGGAAAATGTTCCATCCGATGGCGTTTACCGTGGTTATCGCGTTGCTTGGCGCCATGCTCTTGTCCGTCACCTTTGTGCCTGCGGCGATTGCGCTGTTCGTGACCGGCAAGGTCAAGGAAGAAGAGGGCGTAGTGATGCGCGGCGCACGTCGCGTTTATGCACCGGCGCTGGCCTGGGTGATGTCGCGCCGTGCTGTGGCGGTCGGCGCGGCGTTGGCTGTGATCGTGCTCAGTGGCGTGGTCACCAGCCGCATGGGCAGTGAGTTTGTGCCGAGTCTCAGCGAAGGCGATTTTGCCTTGCAGGCGCTGCGCGTGCCGGGCACCAGCCTGACGCAATCGGTGGACATGCAGCAGCGGCTCGAAACGCTGATCCTTAATAAAGTGCCGGAAGTCGAGCGCGTGTTCGCCCGCACCGGCACGGCGGAAATCGCCTCCGACCCGATGCCGCCGAACATCTCCGACAGCTACGTGATGCTCAAGCCCAAGGACCAATGGCCGGATCCGGGCAAGTCCCGGGAAACCCTGATGGCCGAGCTGCAACAGGCCGCCGCGACGCTGCCGGGCAGCAACTATGAACTGTCGCAGCCGATCCAGTTGCGCTTCAACGAGCTGATCTCCGGCGTGCGTAGCGATGTGGCGGTCAAGGTGTTCGGCGATGACATGGATGTGCTCAACGCCACGGCGGCGAAGATTGCCGCTGCCATGCAGAAGGTCAATGGTGCGTCCGAGGTCAAGGTCGAGCAAACCACCGGCCTGCCGGTGCTTACCATCAACATCGACCGCGACAAGGCAGCGCGTTACGGGCTCAACGTCGGCGATGTGCAGGACACCATTGCGGTGGCCGTCGGCGGGCAGAAGGCCGGGACGATGTACGAGGGCGACCGGCGCTTCGACATGGTCGTGCGTTTGTCCGACGCCATGCGCAAGGACATCGAAGGTTTGTCTGCGCTGCTGATTCCAGTGCCGGCGGCTGGAGGTGATGCAGCCAGTCAGATCGGTTTCATTGCGCTCAAGGACGTCGCGAGCCTCGATCTGGTGCTGGGGCCGAACCAGGTCAGCCGCGAAAACGGCAAGCGCCTGGTGATCGTCAGTGCCAACGTGCGTGGGCGGGATATCGGCTCGTTCGTCGCCGAGGCGGGCGAAGTGATCGAGCGCGACGTGCAGGTGCCGGCGGGTTACTGGACCACCTGGGGCGGGCAGTTCGAACAACTGCAATCGGCGGCCAAGCGCTTGCAGATCGTGGTGCCGGTGGCGTTGCTGCTGGTGTTCGGGTTGCTGTTCATGATGTTCAACAACCTCAAGGACGGCTTGCTGGTGTTTACCGGGATTCCGTTTGCGTTGACCGGCGGGGTCATGGCGTTGTGGCTGCGGGACATTCCGTTGTCGATTTCGGCGGGTGTCGGGTTTATCGCCTTGTCCGGTGTGGCGGTACTCAACGGGCTGGTGATGATCGCGTTCATCCGCAATCTGCGGGAGGAGGGGCGTTCGCTGTCCGAGGCAATCAACGTCGGCGCGCTGACACGGTTGCGACCGGTGTTGATGACTGCTCTGGTGGCGTCCTTGGGCTTCATTCCGATGGCGCTTGCAACCGGCACCGGGGCCGAGGTGCAGCGACCGCTGGCCACTGTGGTGATCGGCGGAATTCTGTCCTCGACCATTCTTACGCTGCTGATCCTGCCGGCGCTGTATCAGATTGCGCATCGCCGGGACGAGGAATCGCCCGCTGCTGTTTAGTCGCTTCTTGGTTCAAAAACGGGCCCGCAAATGCGGGCCTTTCTACATAACGGATATGTAATTTCGGCGCCACCGTCACGAAAGGTTCGGATTGTTACCTTGATCCCGTCAGTTACTTAAATGAGGAATCAAACATGAAACCTGTACAGATCGGTGCGTTTTTGTTGGCGTTGGCGGTGTCTTCCCTGGCGATGGCCGAAGGTGGCGGCGACCGCACTTTCGACCGGATGATGACCAACAATGACCGCTCCATGGAGCTGTTCGTTGCCAAGGAAAAGGCCCGTGATCCCGTTGTCGTGAACGACAAGAAGGCCGAACAGACCCAAGACCTGTAAGCGTGCCGCCAGTGAATGAGCCCGTCATCGCGCATCGATGGTGGGCTTTTTTATGAGTCGTGATTTGAAGGAGCTGGATATGAAATTTCTGAAGTGGTTGGCATTCACCGGTGTCATGGCGATGTCCTTGAATGCGTTGGCCGAAGGCGGTGGCGACAGAACGTTCGACCGGGCGCTCAGCGCCAATGCCCAGGCCATGGAGCAGTACGCGGCGGCCCAGGGCAAAGCGGCGCCGGTGGTCAAGGAATATACGTACGGAATGAAGCTGGATGTGAAGAAAGTGGTGAGCGTTGTCCGGCCGAAAAATGAATGCGCGGTGGTGCCGGCTGCGATGACTTATGAAGACTCCAAAGGACAACTCAACACCGTCACGTACAGCGTCATGGGGACCTGCCGTCAACAGGGTGGATAGCGCCTGTCGCGGCACAAGCGCCCGGTTCATGTTCAGTGAGTCGGGCTTTTTTTCAGGCATAAAAAAGGCGCCCCGAAGGACGCCAAAAAATTCACCTCTTACCAAAGGAGCAAGGAGCTTCTAAAGGTGAATGTGTTGCTCGTGAAACTCAGAGAATCGCCAGCGGGTATTCGACAATCACCCGTACTTCATCCAGATCCGACTCGAACGCCGTGGCACGGGTGGTGGCCTGGCGCAGGCGCAGTGACAGGTCTTTCATCGAACCGCTTTGCACCACGTATTTGACTTCGATGTCACGCTCCCAGCGCTTCTGGTCAGTCAGCGGATTGCCTTCGGCATCGCGGCGCATGTACACGGCGTTGGCGTTGGAATAATCGGCGTCGGTGCCGCGGGCATAGCGGGTCATGAATGACAGGCCCGGCACGCCGTAAGTGCTCATGTCGAGGTCGTAGCGCGCCATCCATGAACGCTCTTTGGGTGAGTTGAAGTCGCTGTACTGGATCGAGTTGTCGAGGAAGATCGAGTCGGACTGGCGCAGGTAATCGAAGTCGTCGTTGCCGTTGTTGCGCTGGTGGGAGAGGGTGACGGAGTGGGCGCCGAGTTTCACTCCGACGCGGCCGCTCCAGATGTTGTTGTCGAACTTGCCGAGCAACTGTTTGCCTTCATCGACCGCCTTGTAATAGTTCAGGCCACCGAACAGCGACAGGTCATCCGACAGCGGATACGTCCAGGCGGTGCCGGCGTAGTACTGGTTCCAGGCATCTTTCAGGCGACTGGTGTACAGGCTGAAACTGAGGTTTTTGTTCAGCGCATAATCGCCGCCGCCGTAAGCGATCCAGGGCGAGTTGACCGGGCCGGCATAGAAGGTTGCAAAGTTTTCGCGCATGTCGCTGGACACCGGTTGGCTCATCGCATGCAGTCGGCCACCCTGGATCGACAGCCCCTCGATGCTGGTGTTGGTCGCCGTCACACCGCGAAAGCTTTCCGGCAGCAATCGCGAGTCACCCGCCGCAACCACCGGGTTGGCCGGGAACACATCGCCGATTTTCACCACCGTATCGAAGGCCCGCACTTTGGCGGCCCCACCGACCTTGGTGTATTCGTCCCGTGCTTTGCCTTCGCTGTCGACCGGCAACACATCGAACGAACTGTGGCCACCGTTGCGGCCGTCACCGGTGTCGAGTTTCAGACCGATCATGGCAAACGCATCGACACCGACCCCAACGGTGCCTTGGGTGAAACCGGATTCGAACTTGCTGATGACCGCATGGGCCCAGGACTCGGAATAACCATTGCCGGTGGGACTGGACTGGCCGTTGCGGTGATCACGATTGAAATAGAAGTTGCGGTTGAGCACCGTCAGGCTGCTGCCTTCGATAAACCCTTCGGGTTTGTCTTCTGCAAACACCATGGACGGCCCGGCGCCGACAACCACTGCTAAAGCGGCCATCGATATTTTTGTGTTGTTAACCATCAATCACTCCTGAGTTCGGCAGAACGGGAACGTGCTTCGGCGTGGGTTTTATTGTTCGACGGGCAAGGGCCCGCCGGGAGAGTCGCCGGGTGACATCGTTGCAGGCTGCGGATAACGCCAAGGTGATCGGGGGATTACAATTTCGTTAAGTGGATGCGGGCAAAACTCACCACAGGGTGGGTCTGATCGTTCCATGTATGCAGAGGTGCGCTTCTACCTTTCGAAGGTATCCAGCAAATCCTCTGGAAGAGAAGTGTCGATGTCTTTGGGAAGTGTGAGTTTGCCCTTCATGGTTCCGATCCGTTGGGCGCGCGTTTTTTTCAAGGTGACTTTGCCTTTGCGTTCTTCGGCTAATGTCTCGAGGCCGTCCATCAAGTCTGAAAAAATATCTCGATTCATGGTCCGCCATCTCCTCTTGAAAATTGATCTTCGAATTTACTGGAAAATGGCTCCTTTCGAATGTCATACATTGCCCAGTGAGTTGCAGGAAAACTCCTAAGGAGAGTGTGGCGTTTACGATTAAGGGATCGCTACCTTCGTCAACTCCTACAGAAACTCAGCCGCCCAGATGCAGGGTTCAGCCGATGCCAGAGACTTTTGAAGTGAAACTGCAGAAAAAAAACGGCATCCGAAGATGCCGTTGTTTTGAGTGATAGATATTGGTCGAATGGCTTCGATTGATGGTCACCTGTTATCTAGCGCTATTTCCTTTCTATTGATAACTCTCTCGTTGACAACACGGCGTACCACTGGTGCAGAAGGTTTTTTTGGTGGTGTCGGTCTAGTAGGGTTTTCTGGTTTGGACGGGCCGTTGGTCGCTTTCATTTCTGATTCCTATTGGGACCACCGTTAACATCGTCGTACGTCTTTCTGGATGGTGGAGCAGACGGTTTTACAGGTGCTTGGGGCAGAGTTTTGTGTTCGCTCAATGCTGGTTTATTAGGTTCGCTCAATTTTTCTGCCCCTTTTTCAAGAACTATATTTTCGAGGATTATAGTCCTTTTTTTCAGGTCTGCTACAGCGTCAGATTTAGAGTCATTTAACAGCTGAGTTTTTAAAGCGGCTATTTGATCTCCTACGTATGTATCTTTTATTGCAAAATTTTTCCTGGGTGAGGAGGTGTCCATGTCAAAGAGAACAAATAGCAAGCTGCCTATGGCGAGGGGGATGCAGGCCATCAGAAAAGTTGACAACGCTTTAAACACCCAGCGGGATCGCTCTTCGTTGACTAGGGCGTTATGTGTAGAGCAGCTAATGTAGGTGTTTGATATAAAGCTCGCGGTTTCTTTGGCAGGATTGATCAAGGGTATTTGTTCGTGTTGAGCTACCTGGACATTATATTTGGCGAGCTCATCGTTGTATTCGATTTGGCTTTCGTAGTATTCCTTGATTTTTTCTGCGTATGGCATCCGGTTAAATTCGGAACCGCTAAAAGCTTTGCAATTGAAATATGTGGATATTGCTGAGATTACTAAGGTTGTTGCTATGAAAAAGGAAATAACATATGCAATTTTAGGGTTGAAGGTGAAGTCTAGAAAGCGCGCGAGATAGATGGTTGCTGAAGCAAGGGCGAATATGGCTGTAAATATTATTTGGGTTTTTATTGAAATGCTGTTTTTTATCTCTTCTTCATATGCATACATTTTTTCGTAAGTGGTATGTATGTTGTGAATGTTCAATATGATTTCCCTGTGTCCTGTCGATCGGCAAGTGTATTCAGTGTGCCTGCGAAGCTGCTTTATCCCGCTCACACACGATAGCTCTAAGAGCCGTATACGGGTTGTAGGACGAAACCGACAATTCAGCGGGAGCTTTCTGGAGTTTCAGCAGGAAGGGCAGGGCACTTGTAATGAATTCCCCAAACGCAGAAACGGCACCCGAAGGTGCCGTTTCTGTTTGTAGCCATTCCAGCAGAGCAATCAGCCCGCCAGGCCCGCCTGCTGAACCAGGGTCAGCAATGGTTGCGGGTACACACCGAGGAAGAACGCGACCACGGCGATGGCCAGCAGCATTACGCCGCCTGCCTTCTGTTCCCAGTGCAACTGGGCGTCGTGGCGGCGCAGGTTCGGTTCGATCAGGTACAGGGTGACCATCACGCGCAGGTAGTAGAACACGCCGATGGCGCTGCCCAGTACCAGCGAACCTACCAGCCACCATTGGTGCGACTCGACACCGGTGGCGATGATGTAGAACTTGCCGATGAAGCCTGCAGTCAGCGGGATACCGGCCAGGGACAGCATCATCACGGTCAGTACGGCGGTCAGGTACGGACGGCGCCAGAACAGGCCGCGATACTCGTACAGCGCGTCTGCGTCACGACCGTTGTACGGCGAGGACATCAGGGTGATCACGCCGAAGGCGCCGAGGCTGGTGATCACGTAGGTGACCAGGTAAACGCCGATGGCTTCGACCGCCAGACCTTTGCTCGCCACCAATGCGATCAGCAGATAGCCGAAGTGCGCGATGGACGAGTAACCGAGCAGACGCTTGAGGTTGCTCTGGGTCAGGGCCAGCAGGTTACCGAACAGGATCGAGGCGATGGCGATGATGGTCAGCACGTTGCTCAGAACGCCACTGCTGGCGGCAGGGGAGATCTGGAACAGACGAACCATTACCGCGAACACGGCCACTTTCGACGCGGTGGCGAGGAACGCGGCCACCGGTGCCGGAGCACCTTCGTACACGTCCGGCGTCCACAGGTGGAACGGTACCAGCGACAGTTTGAACGCCAGACCGATCAGCATCATGCCCAGGCCCAGTTGCGCCAGCGAGCTTGGCAGACCGGTCGCAGCCAGTGCCTGACCGATACCGACGAAGCTCAGGGAGCCCGAGTCTGCGTACAACAGCGCCATACCGAACAGCAGGAACGCCGAACCGGCGGCCGACAGCACCATGTACTTGATGCCGGCTTCCAGCGAACGCTTGTTGAAGAAGGCGTAGGCCACCAGACCGTAGACCGGCACCGACAGCAGTTCCAGACCGATGAACAACCCGGCCAGGTGCTGCGCGCTGACCAGAACCAGGCCACCGGCGGCGGCCATCAGGATCAGCAGGTACAGTTCTTCACGGTTGCCCGGGTAACCCGAACCGCCATCGCCGAGGTAGGCGTGGGCGAGGGTGACGCAGGCGAGGGTGGCGACCAGGATCAGCGCCATGTACAGGCAGGCAAAGGTGTCGATCTGCAGCAATGGAGTCACGGCCAGAGGCGCGACTTTCAGGGCCGGCAGGATCGACAGCAAGGCCAGGTTCAGACCTGCCACCGAAATCAGGAAGGTCTGCGAGTGGTTGCGGCGCCAGGCGATTGCCAGCATCACCACGATAATGGTGAGGCTGGTGATCAACAGTGGCGCTAGCGCAATAAAGTGTTGAATCGTGAATTCCATAGCGCTCTTACCGGGCCGAAGCGAGTTGAGTGAAGGCGGTGCCGAGCCACTGCTGCACGCCATGCATCGTGGCGGCAGAAGTGTCGAGGAACGGTTGCGGGTAGACGCCGAGGTAAATCAGCAGCACCGCAAGGCCCAGCACCATGATCAGTTCGCGACCGTCCATGCCGTGCAGGATCGAATCCGATTTGGACGGACCGAAATAAGCGCGGTGGATCATGATCAGCGAGTAGACCGAACCGAACACCAGACCGGAGGTGGCAATCGCGGTGATCCATGGCGCACTGGCGAAGGTGCCGATCAGGATCAGGAACTCGCCGACGAAGTTACCGGTGCCCGGCAGACCCAGGGAGGCGGCTGCGAAGAACAGGCTGATCGCCGGCAGGTAAGCGATACGCGACCACAGACCGCCCATCTCACGCATATCACGCGTGTGCAGACGCTCGTACAGCTGACCGCTCAGGATAAACAGTGCCGCCGCCGACAGACCGTGGGCCAGCATCTGGATCACCGCACCTTGCAGCGCCAGTTGGCTGCCGGAGTAGATGCCGATCAGTACGAAGCCCATGTGGGAAACGGACGAGAAGGCGATCAGACGCTTGATGTCGGTTTGTGCGAACGCCAGGAACGCACCGTAGAAGATCCCGATCAGACCGAGGGTCATGGCGATCGGCGCGAACTCGGCCGAGGCGTTCGGGAACAGCGGCAGGGCGAAACGCAGCAGACCGTAGGCCGCGGTTTTCAGCAAGATACCGGCGAGGTCGACGGAACCTGCAGTCGGTGCCTGGGCGTGAGCGTCAGGCAGCCAGGAGTGGAACGGAACCACCGGCAGCTTGACCGCGAAGGCGATGAAGAAGCCGAGCATCAGGATGTACTCGGTGGTCATCGACATCTTGGTCTTCAACAGGTCGGCGTAGTTGAAGGTGATCACGCCGGTGCTGTTGTAGTTGACCAGGACCAGACCCAGGATCGCCACCAGCATGATCAGGCCGGAAGCCTGAGTGAAGATGAAGAACTTGGTCGCTGCGTAGATACGGGTTTTCTTGCCGTCCGAAGAACTGTGACCCCAGAGCGCGATGAGGAAGTACATCGGCACCAGCATCATTTCCCAGAAGAAGAAGAACATGAACAGGTCGAGGGCGAGGAACACGCCGACAACGCCGCCCAGGATCCACATCAGGTTCAGGTGGAAGAAGCCAACGTGACGTTGAATCTCTTTCCACGAGCAGAGTACCGACAGGATACCCAGCAGACCGGTCAGCAGGATCATCAGCAGCGACAGGCCGTCGAGGGCCAAATGCACGTTGATGCCGAAGCGCTGGATCCAGACGTGCTTGAACTCAAGCGCCCAGGTCGGATCGGCGCCAGGCGCCGGAGCAAATGAATAGTCACCGTGGGCCCACAGCCAGAGGCCGAGGGCGAGTTCCAGGGTCATGGTCAACAGCGCAATCCAGCGGGGGAGGGTAGCGCCGAAGCGCTCACCCATCCAGCACAGCAGGCCGCCGATGAAGGGGATCAGGATTAGCCAAGGCAGAATCATGACGGGCTCGTTTCCTTTCGCAAATTCGCAAGGTTCATATCAGACCGCTACCAGCACGACAGCGCCGATTACCAGTACGGCACCAGCAGCCATCGAAGCAGCGTACCAACGCAGTTGACCGGTTTCGGTACGGCTCAGGGCGGTGTGACCCCCCTTGGCCATGCGCGGGATCAGACCGATGGTCTGGTCGAGCGGGTCTTTGCGCAGCATGTGGCTGATCGCAAGGTACGGCTTCACGAACAGTTTGTCGTAGATCCAGTCGAAGCCCCAGGCAGCGAACCACCAGGCCGAAAGGAGACGGCCGATGCCGCTGTTGGCGATCGCGGTCACGAAGCGACGCTTGCCGAGGAACAGCAGGGCCGCCAGCAGGATACCGGCCAGGGCGATGGCGCCCGAGGCGATTTCCAGACTGTGCTTGGCTTCGCCACCGGCATGGCCAACGCTTTCCGGCAGTACGCCGTGCAGCGGTGGAACGATCATGGCGCCGACGAAAGTCGACAGCACGATCAGCACCGACAGTGGCAGCCAGTGAGCGATGCCGTGACCGGCGTGGGCTTCGGTCTTGGCTTCACCGTGGAACGCGATGAAGATCAGGCGGAAGGTGTACAGCGAGGTCATGAACGCACCGACCAGACCGGCGTACAACAGACCGTTGTGGCCGCTGGCGAACGCTTCCCAGAGGATTTCGTCCTTGGAGTAGAAACCTGCGGTCACCAGCGGCAGGGCAGCCAGAGCGGCACCACCGACGATGAAGCTGGCGTAGGCCAGCGGCAGTTTCTTCCACAGGCCGCCCATCTTGAAGATGTTCTGCTCGTGGTGGCAGGCAACGATCACCGCACCGGAAGCAAGGAACAGCAGTGCCTTGAAGAAGGCGTGGGTCATCAGGTGGAAGATCGCGCCTTCCCAGGCACCCACGCCCAGCGCCAGGAACATGTAGCCGATCTGGCTCATGGTCGAGTAGGCGAGGATACGTTTGATGTCGGTTTGCACCAGTGCGGCAAAACCTGCCAGAACCAGGGTCACACCACCAACGATGCCGACCAGGTGCAGGATGTCCGGCGCCAGGGCGAACAGACCGTGGGTACGGGCGATCAGGTAGACACCCGCAGTAACCATGGTTGCAGCGTGGATCAGTGCCGAAACCGGGGTAGGACCGGCCATCGCATCCGCAAGCCAGGTCTGCAGCGGCAGTTGAGCCGATTTACCGACCGCACCACCCAACAGCATCAGGGTTGCCAGCACGATCCAGAAATCGCCGACCTTGAAGTGCTCAGGCGCCTTCACCAGCAGTTCCTGGACGTTCAGCGTGCCCAGTTGCTGGAACAGGATGAACAGGCCGATCGCCATGAACACGTCGCCGATACGGGTGACGATGAAGGCTTTCAGTGCGGCGTTACCGTTGTTGCGGTTGCTGTAGTAGAAACCGATCAACAGGTACGAGCACAGGCCCACGCCTTCCCAACCGAAGTAGATGAACAGCAGGTTATCGCCAAGGACCAGGAACAGCATGCTGGCGATAAACAGGTTGGTGTAGGCGAAGAAGCGCGAGTAACCGGCTTCACCGCGCATGTACCAGGAGGCGAACAGGTGGATCAGGAAACCCACGCCGACCACCACACCGAGCATGGTCACGGACAGGCCGTCCAGGTACAGGGCGAAGTTAGGCTGGAAGCCTTCCACCGAGATCCACTTCCACAGTACGTGGACGTACACGCCACCTTCCGGTGGAGCGACGTTGAACTGCCAGATCACGTAAGCCGCGACGATGGCAGACAGGCCGATGGAGCCGACACCGATCAGCGCCGACAGGTTTTCCGAGAGGCGGCCGCGCGAGAACGACAGCAACAGGAACCCGATCAGAGGGAATACGAAAGTCAGAAAGAGTAGGTTCATCCGCGCATCTCACTGGCAGCGTCGATATCGAGCGTGTGGAAGCGGCGATACAGTTGCAGCAGGATCGCCAGGCCAATACTGGCTTCGGCGGCTGCCAGGCTGATCACCAGAATGAACATGATCTGTCCATCCGGTTGCGCCCAGCGGGCGCCCGCGACGATGAAGGCCAGTGCAGAGGCGTTCATCATCACTTCCAGACTCATCAACACGAACAAAATGTTGCGGCGGACCATCAGGCCGACCAGACCAAGGCAGAACAGGATGCCGGCAACCGCCAGTCCATGTTCGAGAGGGATAGCAGGCATGTCTTACTCCTTCGCCTCGTTACGGCCCAAATGGAACGCCGTGACGGCTGCAGCGAGCAGCAGCATCGAGGCGAGTTCGACCACCAGCAGGTACGGACCGAACAGGCTGATGCCCACGGCTTTCGCGTCCACGGTGGTTTGACCGATGGCCTGACCGCTCTGGTGAGCGAACAGCACATACAGCAGTTCGGCCAGCAGCAGGGCGGCGAGAATCACCGGTCCTGCCCAGATGCCGGGCTTGAGCCAGGTGCGTTCCTGCTGAACCGAGGCAGGCCCCAGGTTCAGCATCATCACCACGAACACGAACAGCACCATGATGGCGCCGGCGTAGGCGATCACTTCCAGCACGCCAGCGAACGGAGCGCCGAGAGCGAAGAAGGTCATGGCCACGGAGATCAGCGAAATGATCAGGTAGAGCAGGGCGTGCACAGGATTGGTGTTGGTGACCACACGCAGTGTGGACACAACAGCGATACCCGATGCGAAATAGAAAGCGAATTCCATCGTTCTTCCTTAAGGCAGCAAGCTCTTCACGTTGATCGGCTCGGCTTCGTTTTGTGCGGCGCCTTTCGGCTTGCCCGCAACGGCCATACCTGCAACACGATAGAAGTTGTAATCAGGGTTTTTGCCGGGGCCGGAGATCAGCAGATCTTCTTTCTCGTACACCAGGTCCTGACGTTTGAACTCGGCCATCTCGAAATCCGGCGTCAGCTGGATCGCGGTGGTCGGGCAGGCTTCCTCGCAGAGACCGCAGAAAATGCAGCGCGAGAAGTTGATACGGAAGAAGTCCGGGTACCAGCGACCGTCTTCGGTTTCAGCTTTCTGCAGCGAGATGCAACCCACCGGGCACGCCACGGCGCACAGGTTGCAGGCTACGCAGCGTTCTTCGCCATCGGGGTCGCGGGTCAGGACGATGCGGCCACGGTAGCGTGGCGGCAGGTAGACCGGTTCTTCCGGGTATTGCAGGGTGTCGCGCTTGCGAAAACCATGGCCGAAGACCATGACCAGGCTGCGCAACTGGGTACCGGTACCCTTAACGATGTCGCCAATATATTTGAACATGGGTCAAATCCTCACTGAACCGCAACCGCAGGCGTGTTCCACAACACGATTGCAGCGGTCACCAGCAAATTGATCAGGGTCAGTGGCAGGCAGAATTTCCAGCTGAAATCCATCACCTGGTCATAACGCGGACGCGGGATGGAAGCGCGCAGCAGGATGAACAGCATGATGAAGAACGCGGTCTTCAGTGCGAACCAGACGAAGGACAGTTGCGGCAGGATGCCGAACGGACCGTGCCAGCCACCGAAGAACAGGGTGACCAGCAGCGCCGAGATCAGGATGATGCCGATGTATTCACCGACGAAGAACATGCCCCATTTCATACCGGCGTATTCAATGTGGTAACCGTCGGCCAGTTCCTGTTCCGCTTCCGGCTGGTCGAACGGGTGACGGTGAGTCACGGCCACGCCAGCGATGAAGAAGGTACAGAAGCCGAAGAACTGCGGAATGATGAACCACAGGTTCTGCGCCTGGTACTCGACGATGTCGCGCATGTTGAACGAGCCGACCTGCACCACGATGCCCATCAGGGCCAGGCCCATGAACACTTCGTAGGACACGGTCTGTGCCGAGGCACGCAAGCTGCCCAGCAGGGCGAACTTGTTGTTACTCGACCAGCCGGCGAACAGCACCGCGTAGACCGACAGACCGGCCATGGCGAAGAAGAACAGCAGGCCGATGTTCAGGTCCGCCACGCCCCAGGTCGGGGTGATCGGGATGATCGCGAACGCGATCAGCAGGGCGGACATGGCCACCACCGGTGCCAGGGTGAAGATCACCTTGTCGGCAAACGGCGGGGTCCAGTCTTCCTTGAAGAACATCTTCAGCATGTCGGCAGCGATCTGGAACATGCCGAACGGGCCGACGCGGTTCGGACCGTAACGGTCCTGCCACCAGCCCAGCAGGCGACGTTCGACAAAGCTGAGCAACGCACCTGCGACCACAACGGCCAGCAGGATCACGATGGCTTTGATGACCGTCAGGATCACATCGATCACTTCAGGGGTGAACCAGGTCATTGCGCTGCCTCCTGCAGACCATCAACGGATACGCCGGCGAATGCCGGTGGAATGCCGGCGATGCCCGCAGGCAATGCCACCAGACCTGCGCCCAGCTCTTCATTGATGCGCAGCGGCAGACGCAGGGTCTGGCCGGCAACGTTGAGGCTCAGCAGTGCGCCGTCGTTGACGCCCAGACGATCGGCTTCGGACTTGGCCAGAGCAACGTAGGCCGCCGGGATGCGTTCCTGAACCGGAGCGGCTTTCGAAGAGTTCTCTTCGCTGCCGAACAGGTGGAAGAACGGCACGGCTTGCCAGGTGCCCTGGGCCGGGTTGAACGCGCGCGGAACACTGGCGAACCAGTTCAGCGAATCACCGGTGCTTTCGATCAGGCGGGTGCCCGGATCGCCAGCGCGCAGGTGACCACCGACTTCGTCCTGGAACTTGTTCCAGGCTTGCGGCGAGTTCCAGCCCGGCGACCAGGCGAATGGCACTTGCTGACGTGGTTCGGCGGAGCCCGAGTAACCTTCCATCGAGAAGGCGAACGCGGTGTCTTTGTCTTGCGGAGTGCGCGGTTCGTGAACGCTGATGTTGGCGCGCATTGCCGTGCGGCCGGAGTAGCGCAGCGGTTCACGGGCCAGTTTCATGCCTTTGATGCGGAACGCGGCGGACGGTGCAGCGTCGACGATGCCGGCCAGTTGCGCGGTGCTCGAAGCAACGGCGGAGGTGACGTGGTCGAGTTGCGTCCAGTCGATCGGCTGGTTCAGCAGGGTGGCGCGCAGGGCGTGCAGCCAGCGCCAGCCTTCGTGGACCAGAATGCTCGCGTCCATGTATTGCGGGTCGAAAACCTGGAAGAAGCGCTGGGCGCGACCTTCCTGGCTGACCAGCGTACCGTCGCCTTCAGCGAAGCTGGCGGCTGGCAGAACCAGGTGCGCGCGGTCGCTGGTGGCGGTCTTCTGATGGTCGGCAACAATCACGACTTTCGCAGCGTTCAGTGCCGCATCGACCTTGGCCTTGGCGGTACGGGTGTACAGATCGTTTTCCAGCACGACGATGGCGTCGGCCTTGCCGTCGATGACCGCTTGCAGCGCGGCATCAACCGATTCGCCACCGAGCATGGCCAGGCCGAGGCTGTTGGCTTCCGGCACGATCAGGCTGATCGAACCGTTCTTCTCGCGCAGCTTCAAGGCCTTGGCGATGTTGGCAGCCGCTTCGATCAGGGCTTTGGAGCCCAGCGAAGTACCGGCGATGATCAGCGGACGCTTGGCAGCGAGCAGGGCGTCGGCGATGCGCTTGGCCAGTTCCAGGGCTTCGGCGTCCAGACCTTCAACGGCCGGTGCGCTGGCGTCCAGGGCGTGAGCCACGGCGAAACCGATGCGGGCCAGATCGTCAGGAGCGGCGTGTACACACTCCTCGGCGATGTCGTCGAGCTTGGTTTCAGCCAGGCTGGCGATGAACAGCGGGTTCAGTTCGTGCTGACCGATGTTCTTCACCGCGGCGTCGAGCCAAGGCTGGACGCGCATGGCTTCGGCCATGTCTTCGGCCTTGCCTTTTACCGACTGACGCAGGGCCAGGGCCATGCGGGCGGCGGTCTGGGTCAGGTCTTCACCGAGGACGAACACGGCGTCGTGGTCTTCGATGTCGCGCATGTTCGGCACTGGCAGCGGGCTATCTTTCAGCACTTGCAGGACCAGACGGATGCGTTCCAGCTCGGAGGCTTCGATACCGGAGTAGAAGTGCTCGGCGCCCACCAGTTCACGCAACGCATAGTTGCTTTCGAGGCTGGCACGGGGCGAACCGATACCGACGATGTTGCGACCGCGCAGCAGGTCGGCGGCTTTATCCAGCGCGTCGTCCAGGCTCAGCTTGGTTCCGTCGGCCAACAGTGGCTGACGTGGACGGTCGGTGCGGTTGACGTAGCCATAACCGAAACGGCCACGGTCGCACAGGAAGTACTGGTTCACCGAACCGTTGTAACGGTTTTCGATGCGACGAAGTTCGCCGTAACGCTCGCCCGGGGAGATGTTGCAACCGCTGGAGCAGCCATGGCAGATGCTCGGCGAGAACTGCATGTCCCACTTACGGTTGTAGCGCTCGGAGTGAGTCTTGTCGGTGAACACACCGGTCGGGCAGACCTCGGTGAGGTTGCCGGAGAACTCGCTTTCGAGGGTGCCGTCTTCAACGCGACCGAAGTACACGTTGTCGTGGGCGCCGTACACACCGAGGTCGGTGCCGCCGGCGTAGTCCTTGTAGAAACGCACGCAGCGGTAGCAAGCGATGCAGCGGTTCATTTCGTGAGA
Source organism: Pseudomonas sp. MWU12-3088 (assembly GCF_023242405.1). Taxonomy (NCBI): domain Bacteria; kingdom Pseudomonadati; phylum Pseudomonadota; class Gammaproteobacteria; order Pseudomonadales; family Pseudomonadaceae; genus Pseudomonas; species Pseudomonas sp. MWU12-3088. Next base: position 41,538 of record NZ_JALJEA010000006.1, on the reverse strand, counting down.
AATGAACGGGCCTAGTTGCTGGTTCTGGTGGGTGCGTTTGGTGAAGCGATAACGGCGCTCGTTGTGGCCGGTCATCACGGTCATGTCTTGCAGGTGGCAGTGACCGCCTTCCTCGCACACGGGGCAGTCGTGCGGGTGGTTGGTCATCAGCCATTCGACGACACTGGCGCGGAACGCCTTGGATTCTTCATCGTCGATGGAGATCCAGGTGTTGTCGGTGGCCGGGGTCATGCAGGACATGACGATGCGACCACGGGTGTCGTTCTCGTCGGTGTACTGCTTGACCGCGCACTGGCGGCAGGCCCCGACGCTACCAAGCGCGGGGTGCCAGCAGAAATAAGGGATGTCGAGGCCCAGCGACAGACATGCCTGTAAAAGGTTGTCTGCCCCGTCGACTTCGAGCGCTTTGCCGTCTACGTGGATAGTGGCCATGGTTCAAAGGTCTTCGTTGGCCCGGTGTCAGCGGGCGTGGCTAATGGAATCTTGTTATCCGTCCGAATCCAGTCAGCCCCGAAAGGCGTCATCGGACGAAAGGCGAAGGGCACGGACCCTTCGCCTTTTTTAAGCGTTTACGCGCCGACTACGATCGGCTTCGCCAGAGGCGGGACGGCGGCGCTTGCAGGCGCGATACCGGCTTCGAACTCTGGACGGAAGTATTTGATGGCACTGCCCAACGGCTCCACGGCACCCGGTGCGTGAGCACAGAAGGTCTTGCCCGGGCCGAGGAAGTTGACCAGACCCAGCAGGGTCTCGATGTCGCCTGGCTGGCCGCGGCCTTGTTCGATGGCCATCAGCAGCTTGACGCTCCATGGCAGGCCATCACGGCAAGGGGTGCAGAAACCGCAGGATTCGCGAGCGAAGAACTGCTCCATGTTGCGCAGCAGGGACACCATGTTGACGCTGTCGTCCACCGCCATGGCCAAGCCGGTACCCATACGGGTGCCCACTTTGGCGATGCCGCCGGCGTACATTTGGGCGTCGAGGTGTTCCGGCAACAGGAATCCGGTACCGGCGCCGCCTGGCTGCCAGGCCTTGAGCTTGTAACCGTCGCGCATGCCGCCGGCGTAGTCTTCGAACAGCTCGCGACCGGTCACGCCGAATGGCAGTTCCCACAGGCCCGGGTTCTTGACCTTGCCGGAGAAGCCCATGAGCTTGGTGCCCATGTCTTCGCTGCCGTCGCGGGCCAGCGATTTGTACCAGTCCACGCCGTCGGCGATGATCGCCGGCACGTTGCACAGGGTTTCAACGTTGTTCACGCAGGTCGGCTTGCCCCACACGCCAACGGCGGCAGGGAAGGGCGGCTTGGAGCGCGGGTTGGCGCGGCGGCCTTCGAGGGAGTTGATCAGTGCGGTTTCTTCACCGCAGATGTAACGCCCGGCGCCGGTGTGGACGAACAGCTCGAAATCGAAGCCGCTGCCCAGGATGTTCTTGCCCAGCAGGCCCGCTGCCTTGGCTTCTTCCACGGCACGGTTCAGGTGCTTGGCGGCGGTGGTGTACTCGCCACGCAGGAAGATGTAGCCACGGTAGGTTTTCAGCGCGCGGGCGCTGATCAGCATGCCCTCGATCAGCAGATGGGGCAGTTGCTCCATCAGCATGCGGTCTTTCCAGGTGTTCGGCTCCATTTCATCCGCGTTGCACAGCAGGTAGCGGATGTTGATGGATTCGTCCTTGGGCATCAGGCCCCACTTCACGCCAGTGGGGAAGCCCGCACCGCCGCGACCCTTGAGGCCGGCGTCTTTCACGGTCTGGACGATGGCGTCCTGATCCATGTCGGCAAAGGCCTTGCGCGCAGCGGCGTAACCGTTCTTGGCCTGGTACTCGTCGAGCCATACGGCTTCGCCGTCGTCACGCAGGCGCCAGGTCAGCGGGTGAGTCTCGGCCGAACGCTGGATGCGGTTGGCCGGACCGAAAGAAGTCAGGGTCATACGTAGCCCTCGAGCAGTTTGGCGACGCCGGCAGGCTGGACATCGCCAAAGGTGTCGTCATCGATCATCAGCGCCGGTGCCTTGTCGCAGTTGCCGAGGCAGCAGACCGGCAGCAGGGTGAAACGACCGTCGGCGGTGGTCTGACCCAGGCCAATACCCAGGTTGTTCTGGATTTCGCTGACCACCGACTCGTGGCCGCCGATGTAGCAGACCATGCTGTCGCAGACGCGAATGATGTGACGGCCGACCGGCTGACGGAAGATCTGGCTGTAGAACGTGGCCACGCCTTCAACGTCGCTGGCCGGGATGCCGAGGATCTCGCCGATGGCGTACAGGGCGCCGTCCGGCACCCAGCCGCGTTCTTTCTGGACGATCTTCAGGGCTTCGATCGACGCCGCGCGCGGGTCTTCGTAGTGATGCAGCTCGTGCTCGATGGCCGAGCGCTCGGTTTCACTCAGGGTGAAACGGTCTGTCTGGATAAGCGTGCTGTTCATGCTTAGCGGTCCACGTCGGCCATAACGAAGTCGATACTACCCAGGTACGCAATCAGGTCCGCGACCATGCTGCCTTTGATCACCGAAGGGATCTGCTGCAGGTGGGCGAAGCTCGGAGTACGGATCCGGGTACGGTAGCTCATGGTGCCGCCGTCGCTCGTCAGGTAATAACTGTTGATGCCCTTGGTCGCTTCGATCATCTGGAAGGATTCGTTGGCCGGCATGACCGGGCCCCACGAAACCTGCAGGAAGTGCGTGATCAGGGTTTCGATGTGCTGCAGCGTGCGCTCTTTCGGCGGCGGCGTGGTCAGCGGGTGATCCGCCTTGTACGGGCCTTCCGGCATGTTGCGCAGGCACTGGTCGATGATCCTGACGCTCTGGCGCATCTCTTCGACGCGAACCATGCAGCGGTCGTAGGCATCGCCGTTGGCGGCCAGCGGTACTTCGAACTCGAAGTTTTCGTAGCCGGAGTATGGACGCGCTTTACGCAGGTCGAAGTCGCAACCGGTGGAACGCAGGCCGGCACCGGTGACGCCCCATTCCAGGGCCTCTTTGGTGTTGTACTGGGCAACGCCGATGGTACGACCCTTGAGGATGCTGTTCTGCAGGGCGGCCTTGGTGTATTCGTCGAGGCGCTTTGGCAGCCATTCAACGAAGTCTTTCACCAGTTTTTCCCAGCCGCGCGGCAGGTCGTGAGCGACGCCGCCGATGCGGTACCAGGCCGGGTGCAGGCGGAAACCGGTGATGGCTTCGATCACCGTGTACGCCTTCTGGCGGTCGGTGAACGTGAAGAACACCGGGGTCATGGCGCCGACGTCCTGGATGTAGGTACCCAGGAACAGCAGGTGGCTGGTGATCCGGAAGAACTCGGCCATCATGATGCGGATGACGTCGACCTTCTCCGGCACCTTGATGCCGGCCAGCTTCTCGACCGAGAGCACGTACGGCAGGTTGTTCATCACGCCGCCGAGGTAGTCGATACGGTCGGTGTACGGAATGAAGCTGTGCCAGGACTGACGCTCGGCCATCTTCTCGGCGCCACGGTGGTGGTAGCCGATGTCCGGAACGCAGTCGACGATCTCTTCACCGTCCAGTTGCAGGATGATACGGAACGCACCGTGAGCCGAAGGGTGGTTCGGACCGAGGTTGAGGAACATGTAGTCCTCGTTCGGGCCGGAACGCTTCATGCCCCAGTCTTCAGGGCGGAAGCGCGCGGCCTCTTCCTCGAGCTGTTGCTTGGCCAGGTTCAGGCTGAACGGATCGAATTCGGTGGCGCGCGCCGGGAAGTCCTTGCGCAGCGGATGACCTTCCCAGGTCGGCGGCATCATGATGCGCGACAGGTGAGGGTGACCTTTGAAGTCGATGCCGTACATGTCCCAGACTTCACGCTCGTACCAGTTGGCGTTCGGCCAGATGCTGGTGACGGTCGGCAAGCTGAGGTCGCTCTCGGACAAGGCGACCTTGATCATCACGTCACTATTACGTTCCAGTGACATGAGGTGATAGAACACGGTGAAGTCGGCGCCCGATGGCAGCCCTTGACGCTTGGTGCGCAGACGCTCGTCCACGCCGTGCAGGTCATAGAGCATGACGTACGGCTTGGGCAGGTTGCGCAGGAAAGTCAGGACTTCAACGAGTTTGGCGCGGGCCACCCACAGCACCGGCATGCCGGTGCGGGTCGGTTGAGCGGTGAACGCTTCGGCGCCAAAACGGTTGTTCAGTTCGACGACCACATCCTGGTCGTCTGCCTTGTAAGGCGGGATGTACAGAGCACTGCCTGTAGTCATGGTTATTTTTTCGCTTTCGGTCAACGTAAAGAATGAAGCCAGCTTCTCGTTTCTTTGAAACAGATCTGGATCAGACTTCGTCAGGGCTACGCAGATTGGTGACTGCGATTCGCTGTTCGCGGCGCTGTTCCTTCTGCGAAGGCATGTCGGCGCGATAAACGCCTTGATCGCCAACGACCCAGGAAAGTGGGCGACGCTCCTGGCCAATGGATTCCTGCAACAGCATCAAGCCTTGCAGAAATGCTTCTGGACGGGGCGGGCAGCCAGGTACGTAGACGTCCACGGGCAGGAACTTGTCCACCCCTTGAACCACGGAGTAGATGTCGTACATGCCACCGGAGTTGGCGCACGAACCCATGGAGATAACCCATTTCGGCTCGAGCATCTGCTCGTAGAGACGCTGAATGATCGGCGCCATCTTGATGAAGCAGGTCCCGGCGATAACCATGAAGTCGGCCTGACGCGGTGATGCCCGGATAACTTCGGCGCCGAAGCGCGCGATGTCGTGGGGCGCCGTGAAGGCGGTGGTCATTTCCACGTAGCAGCACGAAAGACCGAAGTTGTACGGCCACAGGGAGTTCTTACGTCCCCAGTTGACCGCGCCACTCAGCACGTCTTCCAGCTTGCCCATGAAAATGTTTTTGTGGACTTGATCTTCTAACGGATCGGAAACGGTTTCCCGCTGGCCGATCGGATACTGCTCGTTAGGAGCATCGGGGTCGATTCTGGTGAGATTGTATTGCATTGCCAAAGCCTCATTGTTTCAGCTTCGCCTGCCGCTTGCGACGAGCTTCCGGAGCCCAGTCAAGGGCGCCCACTCGGAACAGGTAGACAAGACCTGCCAACAGAATTGCTATGAAAACGAGAGCTTCGACGAATCCGGTCCAGCCGCTTTCGCGGACGGACACAGACCATGCAAAGAGAAAGAGGGCTTCGATATCGAAGATCACGAACAGCATCGCGACCAGATAGAATTTGGCTGAGAGCCGCAAGCGGGCGCCACCGGTAGGTAGCATGCCGGACTCGAACGGTTCGTTTTTGCTGCGGCCCCAGGCTTTTGACCCGAGGAGGCTGGAGACGCCGAGCATGAAGGCACACAGGCCGACTACACCCAGAAGGAAAATGGCAAAGCCCCAGTTGTGGGCCATGAGTCCTGTCGCTTCGGGCATGCTGGAAATCCTTAACAGAGAGCAAAGGTCTCTGAGCTTGATAAAGAAATAAGGCAGTGACGATATGTCGCAGCAATCAATCGCGCTGATTTTATGGCTAAACACCCTGCAAGTAAAATTCCTATAGCGAAATTATTTATTGGAATAAGGACATAGCGCACCTCTATGGCCCTGTAGCCCATGCAATGCGGGCATTAGGCGGGATTTCACGAATTATGTTTTGTAGGAAATGTAACGAACATAGTTGCTGCTAAATGATAATTAATATCGTTTGGAGTGGTTTTGTAACTGTTCTGCGATTGGGCAGTTGGGAAGTTGTCTTATATCCGCGTTACTGCAAGTAGCGGCGGCGCCCGTTTTATCCGATTTTTGTGACGCGGATACCGCTCTGGATCAATTTTTTGTCTGAAAAGCTGTGCCAGCTCTGGAGCGTTCAGCAGGTCGCAGGCAAAAAAAACGCCCCGAACCAGTCGGGGCGTCAGTCTTTCGGCTATGCGGTTAGCTTTCTATACGGTCCGCAAAGGCCGTTTACTCGGTGAAGTCGATCAGTGGAACTGTTCTTCTTCGGTCGAACCGGTCAGCGCGGTCACCGAGGACGTGCCGCCCTGGATCACGGTGGTCATGTCGTCGAAGTAGCCGGTGCCCACTTCCTGCTGGTGAGCCACGAAGGTGTAACCCTTGGCGGCGTCAGCGAATTCCTGCTCCTGCAGCTTCACGTAGGCAGTCATGTCGTTGCGGGCGTAGTCGTGCGCCAGGTTGAACATGCTGTGCCACATGTTGTGAATGCCGGCCAGGGTGATGAACTGGTGCTTGTAACCCATGGCGGACAGTTCGCGCTGGAACTTGGCGATGGTCGCGTCGTCCAGGTTTTTCTTCCAGTTGAAGGAAGGCGAGCAGTTGTACGACAGGATCTGGTCCGGGTATTCCTTCTTGATCGCTTCGGCGAAACGACGGGCTTCGTCCAGATCCGGCTTGGCGGTTTCGCACCAGATCAGGTCAGCGTACGGCGCGTAGGCCAGACCACGGGCGATGGCCTGGTCCAGGCCTGCACGCACCTTGTAGAAGCCTTCCTGAGTGCGGGTGCCGGTTACGAACGGCTGGTCGTACGGGTCGCAGTCGGAAGTCAGCAGGTCGGCAGCGTTGGCGTCGGTACGGGCCAGGATGATGGTCGGTACACCGGCAACGTCGGCAGCCAGACGAGCAGCGGTCAGCTTCTGTACGGCTTCCTGGGTTGGTACCAGAACCTTGCCGCCCATGTGGCCGCATTTCTTCACGGAAGCGAGCTGGTCTTCGAAGTGAACGCCGGCGGCGCCTGCTTCGATCATGCTCTTCATCAGCTCGTAGGCGTTCAGTACGCCGCCGAAACCGGCTTCAGCGTCAGCCACGATTGGTGCGAAGTAGTCGATGTAGCCGTCGTCGCCCGGGTTCTTGCCGGCTTTCCACTGGATCTGGTCGGCACGACGGAACGAGTTGTTGATGCGCTTGACCACGGTTGGAACCGAGTCCACCGGGTACAGCGACTGGTCCGGGTACATCGATTCGGCGGAGTTGTTGTCCGCAGCGACTTGCCAGCCCGACAGGTAGATTGCCTGGATACCGGCTTTGACCTGCTGCACAGCCTGGCCGCCGGTCAGGGCGCCCATGCAGTTGACGAAGTCTTTCTCTGGGCGGAAGGACGGCTTGGCACCCTGGGTGACCAGGTTCCACAGCTTCTCGGCGCCCATTTTCGCAAAAGTGTGCTCTGGTTGAACCGAGCCACGCAGACGGACGACGTCAGCAGCGGAGTAATTGCGAGTCACGCCTTTCCAGCGCGGGTTTTCAGCCCAGTCTTTTTCAAGGGCTGCAATTTGCTGTTCGCGTGTCAGTGCCATGGAGATAAACCTCGTCGCGTCTTTATGAAAAGTTGTTCTGCGGTGGAAAATTCCTTGCGCTCGCTGACCAGAAGCTTAGGTGGTCAGGTCGGGTTCGGCGGGGCAGGCGACGGGATGAACGATGGGCTCGAGGGGAAGTGAGCAGGTAAAGGCGAACTGGCGGGCGCATTCGGGTGTCGTGGGCCTTTGTGCGAACTGCAGTGTAAAGCCGGGTTACCTAATTACGCTTCCGTCCCTCGGGACAACTTCGTTCCAGTCGGCAACCTCGTCAAACACACCTTGTGGGCGGTACAGACACGAAACGGCTCGCGGGGATGGTTGCGAGCATCGCTTCGAAGGCCCTTGCCAGGGCCTCTGATTAGCGGGAGCGAGGCCATCATGCCTTCGCTTTTTTGGCTCGTCAAACGTTTTGTAGTGCTTTTTTTCAAGCACTACATCTTTCGTCTAATACGACTAATCAGTCAGTTTTTGGTGCTTTAGTCCAGCGTGTCGACTTTCACCCGCAACGTCATGTCATCCCGGCCTTGAGTCGAGTAGCTGCGGGCCAGACCCTGTTTGTCGGCCTGAGTCTCGCGGTTCACGCCGGCCAGGGTGATCCATTCGCCCAGGCGTCCGGTGACAGTTGTGTCGGTGCTCTGCACGTTCACTACATCGGGACGTTCCTGGCTCATGCGGTCACGGTTGGTACTGATTGCCAGGTGAACGGTGTCGCCGGTGACGCTGGCAGTGACGTAGAAACCCTGAGTGACATTGCGATATTGGGTCTGGCTGCTGTAATCGCCGTAGGAGTTGGTCTGGCTGCTGGTGATCGGCACGCTCTGGCCGACCTGGATCAGGGCGGGCGCGCCCTCGCTGGCCTGAATCTGCTGAATGCCACCGTCACGGCTGGCAGTGCTGTAGTTGATGATTCTGGTTTGCTGGTCGCCGGTGTTCTGCTGGTTGTTTTCGTTGGTGTCGACGGTGATCAGCAGGCGTTTGGGGGCGGTATCGAGCTGCGTGAGCAGGGCTTTCAATTCCTGGATTTTGTCCGGCTCGGCCTTGACGATCAGTTGATTGCCATAGGCGCTGACCTGGCCGTCCTTGCCGATGAAGTCCTGGGCCACCGGCAGCATGTCGGCACTGGTGTGGTACTTGAGGGGCACGATTTCTGTGGCTGCCAGCACCGAAAAACTGCAGCCGAGCAGCAGGGTGGTGAGCAGGGTGCGTAGGGACATGTCCGTTATCTCCGCTTTCGAAAGGCTTGATATTGCCAGTTTGTCGGCCCGGGGTGGGGCAAGTTGAATCGTAGACAGCAAAACGCCCCGGCATCATGAGATGGCGGGGCGTTTTGTGGTGCTCATCAAGCGTTATGCCGAATGGCGAACCATGTCGACATGCGGAATCCCGGCTTCCAGGAACTCTTCGCTGACCAGATTGAAGCCCAGGCGCTCATAAAACGCCGTGGCCTGCACCTGCGCGCTGAGCATCTGCTGCTTCAGCCCGTGAGTTTCAGCTTCTGCGATGACCGCCTTCATCAGTGCATCGCCGACCTTCAGTCCACGCCAGTCCTTGAGCACCGAAACCCGGCCGATGTGCCCGTCGGGCAGCAGGCGGGCGGTGCCGATTGGAAAGTCGCCTTCGAAGGCCAGGAAATGCACCGCCGTTGCGTCATCGGCGTCCCACTCAAGCTCGGGCGGAACCGATTGTTCGGCAATGAACACCGTTTCGCGAATGCGGCGGATCTCGGCGTTGTCCTTTTGCCAGTCTGCAACACGTACGCGAATCTTATTCATCGTCGGCGAACCCCAGGCTGCCCTGTTTGACCAGTTCGCACAGCAGGCCACGACCGTCTTCGTCGCTCAGCCAGTCGCCGAGGTTGTCGGTGTGCAGGGCGTCAGCCGAGCAGATCAGCTTCAGCAGCTCGCGCAGCTTGCCCGGCAGGTAACGGCTCTGGCCGCTGGCAAACAGCAGCAGATCGTCATCGACTTCCGACCACGCCAGGCGTGCACTCGGGTTGCGGATCAGGATGGCGCCGTCTTCAAGGGCGCTGAGGAAGTCTTCTTCTTCGACTTCTTCCGGGCCGACTACCAGCTCCGGATAGCGCGGCTCGGTCATGTACTGGCCGAACCAGGTCAGCAGCAGACGTTCGTCGCTCATGTGCTCGGCGAGCAGCGCCTTCAGGCGGCCCAGAGCATCGTGCTGGATCTGGTGCGGATCGTCGCTGACCGGCTTCGCATCGGCGTCGGTGTAGCGCTCTTCGTCAGTCAGGAACTGGCTGAGGAAGTCGGTGAAGTGAGTCAGCACTTCGGCGGCGCTCGGTGCGCGGAAGCCGACCGAGTAGGTCATGCAGTCATCGACGGCCACGCCGCAGTGAGCCAGGCGCGGCGGCAGGTAGAGCATGTCGCCCGGTTCCAGGACCCACTCTTCGGTCTCGTGGAATTCGGCGAGGATGCGCAGATCCGCATGTTGCAGCAGCGGGCTCTCGGAATCGCACATCTGGCCGATTTTCCAGTTGCGTTTGCCGTGGCCTTGCAGCAGGAACACGTCGTAGTTGTCGAAGTGCGGACCAACGCTGCCACCCGGTGCTGCAAAGCTGATCATCACGTCGTCGACGCGCCAGCTCGGCAGGAAGCGGAAGTTTTCCAGCAGCTCGCTGACTTCCGGCACGAACTGATCGACGGCCTGCACCAGCAGGGTCCACTCGCGCTCCGGCAGTTTGCTGAATTCGTCCTCGGCGAACGGGCCGCGGCGCAGTTCCCATGGGCGCTCGCCGTGCTCGATCACCAGGCGCGATTCGACTTCTTCTTCCAGGGCCAGGCCGGCGAGTTCGTCGGCGTCGATCGGGCTTTCGAAATCAGGAATCGCCTGACGGATCAGCAGTGGTTTTTTCTGCCAGTAATCGCGCATGAACTCGCGCGCCGTAAGACCACCCAGAAGTTGAAGAGGAATATCGGGATTCATATGTAACCTATTGAAAAAAAGCATTTTTCAGACGGGAATAAAAACGCCCGGCGCGGCCGGGCGTCTCAAACGGGTCAAGCAGTCGATCAGATGCGTTTGGCTTGCGCTACAGCGTTGCCGATGTAGTTGGCCGGGGTCAGTTGCTTGAGCTCGGCTTTCGCCGCGGCCGGCATGTCCAGGCCATCGATGAAAGTCTGCAGCGCTTCAGGGCTGATGCCCTTGCCGCGAGTCAGTTCTTTCAGCTTCTCGTACGGGTTTTCGATGTTGTAGCGGCGCATCACGGTCTGGATCGGCTCGGCCAGGACTTCCCAGCAAGCGTCCAGGTCGGCAGCAATCTTGTCAGCGTTCAGTTCGAGTTTGCTGATGCCTTTGAGGCTGGCTTCGTACGCGATCACGCTGTGAGCGAAGCCGACGCCGAGGTTACGCAGCACGGTGGAGTCGGTCAGGTCGCGCTGCCAGCGGGAGATCGGCAGTTTGCTCGCCAGGTGCTGGAACAGCGCGTTGGCGATGCCCAGGTTGCCTTCGGAGTTTTCGAAGTCGATCGGGTTGACCTTGTGCGGCATGGTCGACGAACCGATTTCGCCGGCGATGGTGCGCTGCTTGAAGTAACCCAGGGAGATGTAGCCCCAGATGTCACGGTCGAAGTCGATCAGGATGGTGTTGAAGCGCGCAATGGCGTCGAACAGCTCGGCGATATAGTCGTGCGGCTCGATCTGCGTGGTGTACGGGTTGAAGGCCAGGCCCAGTTCGTCTTCGATGAAGGCGCGGGCGTTGGCTTCCCAGTCGATCTGCGGGTAGGCCGACAGGTGAGCGTTGTAGTTGCCGACAGCGCCGTTGATCTTGCCCAGTAGCGGAACGGCAGCGACCTGAGCGATCTGACGCTCGAGACGGTAAACCACGTTCGCCAGCTCTTTACCCAGAGTGGTCGGGGAAGCCGGCTGACCGTGGGTGCGCGACAGCATCGGCACGTCGGCAAAGCGCAGGGCCAGTTCGCGGATGGCGTTGGCGGTCTGGCGCATCAGCGGCAGCATCACGTCGTCACGGCCTTCGCGCAGCATCAGGGCGTGGGACAGGTTGTTGATGTCTTCGCTGGTGCAGGCGAAGTGGATGAACTCGCTGACCTTGGCCAGTTCCGGCAGCTTGGCCGCCTGCTCCTTGAGCAGGTATTCGATCGCTTTCACGTCGTGGTTGGTGGTGCGCTCGATCTCTTTCACGCGCTCGGCGTGCTCCAGCGAGAAGTTCTCGGCCAGTTCGTTCAGAACGGCGTTGGCTTCGGCGGAGAAGGCTGGCACTTCCGGGATGCCGGCGTGAGCGGCCAGGCGCTGGAGCCAGCGCACTTCAACCAGAACGCGGGCGCGGATCAGGCCGTACTCGCTGAAAATCGGGCGCAGGGCCTGGGTTTTGCCGGCGTAGCGGCCGTCAACAGGGGAAACCGCAGTGAGCGAAGAGAGCTGCATGGGGTGTTCTCGGACAGTCGGGCAACGAAATGGGGCGCGTATCATACATGAAAAAATCCGCCGGTCCGTCGCCAACTGACCGGCGTATTACGCGTTACAGACTACAAAGCTTTTATTGCGCGGCGATTTACTCGCTGCGCATCAACGGATACAGCTCTTTGAGCAGCTTGCGACGACTGATCACCAACTGCCAGCGATGACCGCCGAGCTGACGCCACAGGCGTGCCGAACGAATGCCGGCGAGCAGCAGGGCGCGAATCTTCGAAGCGTTGCTCGGCTGCTGCAGGTTGCGCATGTCGCCGTGCACCTGAATGCGTTGGCGCAGCGTGCTCAGGGTGTCCTGATACAGCGCACCGCAGGCTGCGATCACGTTTTCGTGGGCCGGGCCGAAATGCTCGACCTGCGACTGGATCTGCGGCAAGCGCTTGCCGATCACGTCGAGCATGTCGTTGCGCTTGGCCAGTTGGCGCTCGAGGCCGAGCATCGACAGGGCGTAGCGCAACGGCTCGCGCTGCAAGGTGCTCGGGTCGCGCTCGAGGGCGCCGATCAATGCGCGATAACCCTCGCGCAGGTTGATGTCGTCGCCGCCGTACACGTCCAGCGTGTCTTTGGGGTCGCGAACCAGCAGGCTGCCGAGCATGCAGCTCAGGCCGGCCTCGTTGGTCTGGCCGGTCTTGGCGATCCGGTCCACCAGAACGGCGGCGAGAAACACGCCGCCCAGAGCCGTCAGTTGCTCCTGCGTCGGGCTCATGCCTGGCCGCTCCACGGCTCGGCGACTTCGATCACGCCGCCACCGAGGCAGATTTCGCCGTCATAGAACACCACCGACTGGCCCGGCGTGACCGCGCGCTGCGGCTCGTCGAACACGGCGCGATAGCCTGTCGCGGTTTTTTCCAGGGTGCAGGCCTGGTCGCTCTGGCGATAACGGACCTTGGCGGTCAGGCGCAGCGGCTGGCTCAGATCGATCGGGTTGACCCAATAGATTTCCGAAGCGAGCAGGGCGCTGGAGAACAGCCACGGATGGTTGTTGCCCTGGCCGACGATCAGCTCGTTGGTGTCCAGATCCTTGCGCAGCACATACCACGGCTCGTCGCCGGCGTCTTTCAGGCCGCCGATGCCCAGGCCCTGACGCTGACCGATGGTGTGGTACATCAGGCCATGGTGACGGCCGATGACTTCGCCTTCGGTGGTCTTGATCTCGCCCGGTTGCGCCGGCAGGTATTGCTTGAGGAAATCGCTGAAACGACGCTCGCCGATGAAGCAGATCCCGGTGGAATCCTTCTTCTTGGCGGTGGCCAGCTCGTATTTCTCGGCAATCGCACGGACTTCCGGTTTCTCCAGCTCGCCGACCGGGAACAGGGTCTTGGCGATCTGTTCACCGCCGACGGCGTGCAGGAAGTAGCTCTGATCCTTGTTCGGATCCAGGCCCTTGAGCAGTTCGGTACGGCCATCGATGTCGCGGCGGCGCACGTAGTGGCCGGTGGCGATCAGGTCGGCGCCGAGCATCATGGCGTAGTCGAGGAACGCCTTGAACTTGATCTCGCGATTGCACAGGATGTCCGGGTTCGGCGTGCGGCCGGCCTTGTATTCGGCCAGGAAATGCTCGAACACGTTGTCCCAGTACTCGGCGGCGAAGTTGGCGGTGTGCAGCTTGATACCGATCTTGTCGCACACGGCCTGGGCGTCCGCCAGGTCGTCCATGGCGGTGCAGTATTCCGTTCCGTCGTCTTCTTCCCAGTTCTTCATGAACAGGCCTTCCACCTCATAACCCTGCTCGATCAGCAGGAGAGCGGAAACGGAAGAGTCCACGCCGCCGGACATGCCGACAATGACGCGCTTCTTGGATGTGTCAGAAGGGGCTGGATCACGCATAGGGATTCAATGAGTGTCTTGAAAAAGGACGCGATTCTATCAGGCTCACGGCCTCAAGGCTAAAGGGAAGGGCGGATCAGTTCGAGACCGAAGCGATTGCCGGCCAGATAATCATCGATGCAGCGGATGATCAGCTCGCTGCGCCAGTTGTCGCGCTGGACCAATAATTCGTCGCGGGTCAGCCACTTGGCGCCGACGATGCCGTCGTCCAGTTGATAATCCGGGTGGTGTTTCACGGCTTTGGCGCTGAAGCACACGCGCTGGTAAGTCACGCCGTTGCTCGGTGCGGTGTACAGATAAATGCCGATAACACTGGTGGGTTCGACGTCCCAACCGGTTTCTTCGAGGGTTTCGCGTACGGCAGCTTCGATCAGGGTTTCGTCCGGGTCCAGATGGCCGGCGGGCTGATTGAGCACATTACGTCCGGCCTTGTGTTCCTCGACCATCAGGAAACGACCGTTGTCCTCGACGATGGTGGCGACGGTGATATGGGGGAGCCATTGCATTGATTGAATCTCCTGGGCGGAAGGCAGAAACACAAACCCCGGCGCATGGCCGGGGTTTGTGATGTTCCCTTTACAACCTTATACCAGCGCAGCAATCGCCGCGTTGAGGGTTGCGCTCGGGCGCATGGCCTTGCTGATCAGCTCGGCATTGGCGTGGTAGTAACCGCCGATGTCCACTGGCTTGCCTTGAACGGCGTTGAGCTCGGCGACGATGGTCGCTTCGTTCTCGGTCAGGGTCTTGGCCAGGGTTGCGAACTGCGCTTGCAGTGCAGCGTCTTCGGTCTGGGCAGCCAGGGCTTGAGCCCAGTACATCGCCAGATAGAAGTGGCTGCCGCGGTTGTCGATGTTGCCGACTTTGCGCGATGGCGACTTGTTGTTGTCGAGGAACTGGCCAGTGGCCTGGTCCAGAGTCTTGGACAGAACCAGCGCTTTCGGGTTGTTGTAGTTCACACCCAGGTGCTCGAGAGAAGCGGCCAGGGCCAGGAATTCACCCAGCGAATCCCAGCGCAGGAAGTTCTCTTCGACCAGTTGCTGCACGTGCTTCGGAGCCGAACCGCCGGCGCCGGTTTCGAACAGGCCACCGCCGTTCATCAGCGGCACGATCGACAGCATCTTGGCGCTGGTGCCCAGTTCCATGATCGGGAACAGGTCGGTCAGGTAGTCGCGCAGTACGTTGCCGGTCACCGAAATGGTGTCCTTGCCTTCGCGGGTGCGCTGCAGGGTGTACTTCATCGCGTCGACCGGCGCCATGATCTGGATGTCCAGACCGGCGGTGTCGTGATCCTTCAGGTAAGCCTGAACCTTCTCGATCACCACGCCATCGTGGGCGCGCATCGGGTCCAGCCAGAAAATGGCTGGAGTGCTGCTTGCGCGAGCACGGTTGACGGCCAGTTTGACCCAGTCCTGGATCGGCGCGTCTTTGGTCTGGCACATGCGGAAGATGTCGCCGGCTTCAACAGCCTGTTCCATCAGCAGGGTGCCTTTGCTGTCGGTTACGCGAACCACGCCGTCGGCCTTGATCTGGAAGGTCTTGTCGTGGGAGCCGTATTCTTCAGCCTTTTTAGCCATCAGGCCAACGTTTGGCACGCTGCCCATGGTGGTCGGATCGAAAGCACCGTTGGCTTTGCAATCTTCGATCACGGCCTGGTAGATGGTGGCGTAGCAACGATCCGGGATCACAGCCTTGGTGTCGTGCAGTTGGCCGTCGGTGCCCCACATTTTGCCGGAGTCACGGATCATGGCTGGCATCGAGGCGTCGACGATAACGTCGCTCGGCACGTGCAGGTTGGTGATGCCTTTGTCGGAGTTGACCATCGCCAGCGACGGACGAACGGCGTAGACCGCTTGAATGTCGGCTTCGATCTGAGCTTGTTGCTCGGCCGGCAGGGCTTTGATGCGAGCGTACAGGTCGCCGATGCCGTTGTTCAGATTGAAGCCGATCTCGGCCAGCACGTCGGCGTGCTTGGTCAGGGCGTCTTTATAGAACTCGGCAACGATCTGGCCGAACATGATCGGGTCGGAGACCTTCATCATGGTGGCTTTCAGGTGAACCGACAGCAGCACGCCTTGTTGCTTGGCGCTGTCGATTTCAGCGGCGATGAACGCGCGCAGGGCTTTTTTGCTCATCACGGAGCAGTCGAGGATCTCGCCCGCCTGAACGGTGGTTTTTTCTTTCAGGACGGTAGCGTTGCCGTCTTTGGCGATCAGCTCGATCTTCACGACGTCAGCGGCGTCGATCAGGGCAGCTTTTTCGCTGCCGTAGAAATCGCCGGTGCTCATGTGAGCGACGTGGGACTTGGAGTCCTTGGCCCAGGCGCCCATCTTGTGCGGGTGCTTGCGCGCGTAGTTCTTGACCGACAGCGGAGCACGACGGTCGGAGTTGCCTTCACGCAGAACCGGGTTCACGGCGCTGCCCTTGACCTTGTCGTAACGCGCCTTGGCGTCTTTGTCGGCGTCGCTGGTCACGGTTTCCGGGTAGTCCGGCAGGTTGTAGCCCTGGGCTTGCAGTTCTTTGATCGCGGCTTGCAGCTGCGGAACCGAGGCGCTGATGTTCGGCAGCTTGATGATGTTGGCTTCAGGCGTAACGGCCAGGTCGCCCAGTTCGGCGAGGTGGTCGGCTACGGCTTTGTCGCCCAGTTGCTCGGGGAAGCTGGCCAGAATACGTGCTGCAAGAGAGATATCGCGGGTTTCCACGGCGATATCGGCCGAGGCGGTGTAAGCCTCGATGATCGGCAGCAGGGAATAGGTGGCGAGGGCTGGAGCTTCGTCGGTGAAGGTATAGATGATCTTCGAGCGGGTGGGCATATTCGGATTAACTCTCTCTTCTTTGCTAAAGCGTGCGCAGAAACTCGAGGGGCGCCGGGTAAGCGCGTTCGTTCAAAGTCATCCATGAACCGAATGTCGAGAATCTTCGCGGTGATGTTGGGTGCATCAGTAGAGCGTCAAGCAGTCGGACTGCGGTAACAGCCCGACCAATCAGGCGGAAAGTCTCGTGCTAGAGAGGCCAGCCGTCGTGACCCTTTGGTCAGCGGGCGGCATTATACATAGGTAGCTGGCAATCTGCCGATGGTTCATATGCAACGATTCTCGTCCATTGGTCTAAAGGTCGCAGGGCGGGACGGGGCGTAGAGTCGCGGTGAATGCTTGAGATTGGCGCTTTTCCCTTTGCTTTCAGGCTTGTACGAAACGAGATGTGGTCGCGCCCGGAACAGAGGGTTTGCGTGTTGATTCAACTGGGTTACGCTCGAACCAAGCCAGATGTTCAATCCAAACAATGGAGTTCAGCATGGGTTACAAGAAGATTCAGGTTCCAGCCGTCGGCGACAAAATCACCGTCAACGCAGACCATTCTCTCAATGTCCCTGATAACCCGATCATTCCCTTCATTGAAGGTGACGGCATTGGCGTCGACGTCAGCCCTGTGATGATCAAAGTGGTTGATGCTGCCGTGGCCAAGGCCTACGGGGGCAAGCGCAAGATTTCCTGGATGGAGGTTTATGCTGGCGAAAAAGCAACTCAAGTCTACGACCAGGACACCTGGCTGCCCCAGGAAACCCTGGACGCCGTCAAGGATTACGTGGTTTCCATCAAGGGCCCGCTGACCACCCCGGTCGGTGGCGGCATCCGCTCCCTCAACGTTGCCCTGCGTCAACAGCTCGATCTCTATGTCTGCCTGCGCCCTGTGGTTTGGTTCGAAGGCGTACCGAGCCCGGTGAAAAAACCTGGCGATGTCGACATGGTGATCTTCCGCGAGAACTCCGAAGACATTTATGCCGGTATCGAATGGAAGGCCGGTTCCCCTGAGGCCACCAAGGTCATCAAATTCCTGAAAGAGGAAATGGGCGTCACCAAGATCCGTTTCGACCAGGATTGCGGTATCGGCATCAAGCCGGTTTCGAAAGAAGGCACCAAGCGTCTGGTGCGCAAGGCCCTGCAATACGTAGTAGACAACGATCGCAAGTCGCTGACCATCGTGCACAAGGGCAACATCATGAAATTCACCGAGGGTGCCTTCAAGGACTGGGGCTACGAGGTGGCGCGGGATGAATTCGGCGCCGAGTTGCTGGATGGCGGCCCGTGGATGAAATTCAAGAACCCGAAAACCGGCCGCGAAGTCATCGTCAAGGACGCCATCGCCGACGCCATGCTCCAGCAGATCCTGCTGCGCCCGGCCGAATACGACGTGATCGCCACCCTCAACCTCAACGGTGACTACCTGTCCGACGCCCTGGCGGCGGAAGTGGGGGGTATCGGTATCGCGCCGGGTGCGAACCTTTCCGACACCGTGGCCATGTTCGAGGCGACTCACGGTACTGCGCCGAAATATGCCGGCAAGGACCAGGTCAACCCGGGTTCGGTGATCCTGTCGGCCGAGATGATGTTGCGTCACCTGGGCTGGACCGAGGCGGCTGACCTGATCATCAAAGGCACCAACGGCGCGATCAAGGCCAAGACCGTGACCTACGACTTCGAACGTCTGATGGAAGGCGCCACGCTGGTGTCGTCGTCGGGCTTCGGTGAGGCGATCGTCAAGCACATGTAAGAAAGGCAGCTGCAACGAAACCGCCCGGCTTGAGTGATCGAGCCGGGCGGTTTGTTTTCTGGCAGGTGTTCTGGTTGCTTCAGCTGGTCACTGATTGATGCTGCGCGGCGGCCGAGACGGTATCTTTCGCAGGCTCGGCATTCTGAATTTTTGTGGCGTGCAGGCCTTTGGGCCCTTGCACGATCTCGAATTTGACGATTTGCCCGGCTTTGAGGGTTTTGTATCCGTCCATTTCAATGGCGGAGTAGTGCGCAAAGAAATCGATTTCCTTGCCGTCCTCATCTTTTCCCTCGCGGGCGTCGGTGTTGATGAAACCGAACCCCTTGGCATTGTTGAACCATTTCACCTTGCCGACAACCATGCTCAAATCCCTCTGCAACAGTCTCCATCGCTGGAGTATCATCCAATTCATCCGCAGTCGAATCCGTTAAAAAGATTGACTCCGCGGATCTTTTTTACCCACTGTGGGTTCTATTGGTTGTAACACCGTTTTCCCGATAGTCAAGGTGACCGGGCAGTCGGAGTTGAAAACGTGTCAAGCCGCCCCCACCACTGTATTTGCACAACTGACGAACCTTTCTTTCCATGCATGCAATCAGCCAGATTCGACTAACATTCAATCAGGATCGCCCGCTTCTCCAAAAGGATCTTCCACAGGAGCACGACGACGATTCGGCAGGCGTTGCTGTTCAGGAAGCAAAGCCTGCGTTACAGGCGCCGCCGATGTACAAGGTGGTTTTGTTTAATGATGACTACACACCGATGGATTTCGTCGTCGAAGTGCTCGAGGTGTTTTTTAACCTGAATCGCGAGCTGGCGACCAAGGTCATGCTGGCCGTCCACACAGAAGGGCGGGCAGTATGTGGAGTGTTTACCCGCGACATCGCCGAGACAAAGGCCATGCAGGTCAACCAGTACGCCAGGGAAAGCCAGCATCCGCTACTCTGTGAAATCGAGAAGGACGGTTAATCGCCGACCACTTGGGTATGAGGTGAAGCTATGTTAAACCGCGAGCTCGAAGTCACCCTCAATCTTGCCTTCAAGGAGGCTCGTTCGAAGCGTCATGAGTTCATGACCGTCGAACACCTGCTGCTGGCCCTATTGGATAATGAGGCTGCCGCCACCGTATTGCGTGCCTGCGGCGCAAACCTCGACAAACTCAAGCACGACCTGCAGGAGTTCATCGACTCCACCACGCCGCTGATCCCCGTCCATGACGAAGATCGCGAAACCCAGCCAACCCTGGGCTTCCAGCGTGTGCTGCAACGTGCTGTCTTTCATGTACAGAGCTCGGGCAAGCGCGAAGTAACCGGTGCCAATGTGCTGGTTGCAATCTTCAGTGAGCAAGAGAGTCAGGCAGTGTTCCTGCTGAAACAGCAGAGCGTTGCACGAATCGATGTCGTCAACTATATCGCCCATGGCATTTCCAAGGTGCCGGGGCATGGCGATCACTCTGAAGGTGAACAAGATATGCAGGACGACGAGGGCGGTGAGTCTTCCTCTTCAGGCAATCCGCTGGATGCGTATGCCAGCAACCTCAACGAACTCGCACGCCAGGGCCGGATCGATCCGCTGGTCGGGCGTGAAACGGAAGTCGAGCGTGTCGCGCAGATTCTCGCGCGTCGGCGCAAGAACAATCCTCTGCTGGTAGGCGAGGCGGGCGTGGGTAAAACCGCGATTGCCGAAGGCCTGGCCAAGCGCATTGTCGACAACCAGGTGCCGGACCTGCTGGCCAACAGCGTCGTTTACTCCCTCGATCTGGGTGCCTTGCTCGCAGGTACCAAATATCGCGGCGATTTCGAGAAGCGCTTCAAGGCGCTGCTCGGTGAGCTGAAAAAACGTCCGCAGGCGATCCTGTTCATCGACGAGATCCACACCATCATCGGTGCCGGTGCTGCGTCCGGTGGTGTCATGGATGCCTCGAACCTGCTCAAACCGCTGCTGTCGTCGGGTGACATTCGCTGCATCGGATCGACCACGTTCCAGGAATTCCGTGGCATCTTCGAAAAAGACCGTGCCCTGGCGCGTCGCTTCCAGAAGGTCGATGTGGTCGAGCCGTCGGTGGAAGACACCATCGGTATCCTGCGTGGCCTGAAAGGGCGCTTCGAGCAGCACCACAACATCGAGTACAGCGATGAGTCGCTGCGCGCCGCTGCAGAACTGGCTTCGCGCTACATCAATGACCGGCATATGCCGGACAAGGCCATCGATGTGATTGACGAGGCGGGCGCTTACCAGCGTCTGCAGCCGGTCGACAAGCGCGTGAAGCGCATCGACGTGCCGCAGGTCGAGGACATCGTGGCGAAGATCGCACGTATTCCGCCAAAACACGTCACCAGTTCCGACAAAGAGCTGCTGCGTAACCTGGAGCGTGACCTGAAGCTGACGGTGTTTGGTCAGGATGCGGCGATCGATTCGCTGTCGACCGCGATCAAGCTGTCCCGTGCGGGCCTCAAGTCGCCGGACAAGCCGGTCGGTTCGTTCCTGTTCGCCGGGCCTACCGGTGTCGGTAAAACCGAGGCCGCGCGGCAATTGGCCAAGGCTCTGGGGATCGAGCTGGTTCGTTTCGACATGTCCGAATACATGGAGCGTCACACCGTATCGCGTCTGATCGGTGCGCCTCCGGGTTATGTCGGTTTCGACCAGGGCGGTTTGTTGACCGAGGCGATTACCAAGCAACCGCATTGCGTATTGCTGCTCGATGAAATCGAGAAGGCACATCCGGAAGTCTTCAACCTGCTGCTGCAGGTGATGGACCACGGCACGCTGACCGACAACAACGGGCGCAAGGCGGACTTCCGCAACGTGATCGTGATCATGACCACCAACGCCGGTGCCGAAACCGCAGCGCGTGCTTCGATCGGTTTCACTCATCAGGACCATTCGTCCGATGCCATGGAAGTGATCAAGAAGAGCTTCACGCCGGAATTCCGCAACCGTCTGGACACCATCATTCAATTTGGTCGCCTCAGTCACGAGGTCATCAAAAGCGTGGTGGACAAGTTCCTCACCGAACTTCAGGCGCAGCTGGAAGACAAGCGGGTTCTGCTGGAAGTTACCGACGCGGCGCGCAGCTGGCTGGCAGCCGGTGGCTACGACTCGGCAATGGGCGCCCGCCCAATGGCGCGTCTGATCCAGGACAAGATCAAGCGTCCGCTGGCGGAGGAGATTCTGTTTGGCGAACTGGCCGAGCATGGCGGTGTGGTGCACATCGACATCAAGGATGGTGAGCTGACGTTTGACTTCGAAACCACCGCTGAAATGGCCTGACGGCTGGTAAGTGAAAAGGCGCCTTCGGGCGCCTTTTTGTTGTCTGGTTGTTGGGTGTGAATATCCGTTTCTTCGGGTGCTGCGGCTTATGGTTCCGCCCTTACGGCGGGTCACTTTTGGCAAACGCCCCAAAAGTAACCAAAAGGTCTCTACCCTGACGTACGGCCCCTCGCTGAGGCTCGGGGTTCCTTCGCTCCGGGATCGATCCGGGGGCATCGCCTACGGTTTGCTTCGCTGCACCTCCTCTCGATGTGTTTGGCTTCGCCAAACGGTCGCTTCGCTCCCACCCCGAATCAATCCCTCCACTCAGCCTGCCGACGGGCCTTGCGATCAAAAGCAGTACTCGAGCTAACGCTCATCGTGGTGAGTGGCTCTTGATCTGGCTCTGGCTCTGGCTTTTGATTTTTTGCCCCTTCGGCAGGCCGAGCGAAGGTGTTCATCAGGGGGTAGGCGCGCAGCGCCGTGCGGCGAAGCCGCATACATCGAGAGGAGGTGCAGCGAAGCAAACCGTAGGCGATGCCCCCTGATGGACACCGTAGCGAGGGAACACTGAGCCTAAGCGAAGTGCCGTACGCCGGGGCCAAGACTTTTTGGTTACTTTTTTGGCGTTTGAAAAAAGTGACTCGCTGTAAGAGCGAAACCGCCAGCGGCAGCACCCGAAGCAACGGATATGCCCCCAAAACTCAAGCACAAAGAACCAAATCCCGGACAAACAAAAACGCCCGGCATTAAGCCGGGCGTCTTGTATTGACTTGATTAGCGAGCGCGGTAAGTAATACGCCCTTTGCTCAAGTCATAGGGCGTCAGCTCGACGCGCACTTTGTCACCGGTAAGAATACGAATGTAGTTCTTGCGCATCTTGCCGGAAATATGCGCGGTTACGACGTGCCCATTTTCCAACTCCACACGAAACATGGTGTTGGGCAGGGTGTCGACGACAGTGCCTTCCATTTCGAAGCTGTCTTCTTTCGACATGCAGTAAAGCCCTCGGTATCCAATGAATGGCCCGGTGCAACTGCGCCAGGCAAAAGCGGCGTGCATTGTGCCCGAAAAATGGGGTTTACGCCAAGGGGTTTAGGGCTTTCGATCAGTTCAGGATGACCCAGCGCTGATTAATCAGCAGTTCGATAGGCCGATATTGGGTCTTGTAGTTCATCTTTTTGCAGTTTTTGATCCAGTAGCCAAGGTACACGGCTTCAAGCCCAAGGCGTCCGGCTTCAGCGATTTGCCAGAGGATGGCGTAGCGTCCGAGGCTGCGGCGTTCTTCTTCCGGTTCGTAAAAGGTGTAGACCGCCGACAGGCCATTGGGTAGCAGATCGGTGACGGCGACGGCCAGCAACCGTCCGTCGAGCCGAAACTCGTAGAAGCGTGAGAAGGGCAGGTCGCGAACCAGAAAAGTCGAGAATTGATCACGGCTCGGCGGGTACATGTCGCCGTCGGCGTGGCGCTGTTCGATGTAGCGTTGATAAAGATCGAAATACTCTTCGCTGAAGGCCGGTTTGACCGGGCGCACCTGCAAGTCGGCGTTGCGTTTGAAAATGCGCTTTTGTTGGCGATTCGGGTTGAACTGCGCCACCGGAATGCGCGCAGGCACGCAGGCATTGCAATTCTGGCAATGCGGGCGGTACAGATGATCGCCGCTGCGACGAAAGCCCATTTCCGACAGGTCTGCGTAGACATGCACATCCATGGGCTGGCTCGGATCGAGAAACAGGGTCGTGGCCTGTTCCTCGGGCAGATAACTGCAGGAGTGAGGCTGAGTGGCATAAAACTTCAACCGCGCCAACTCGGTCATGATCAACCCTCAGGGGTAAGCTGGTGAATTAAGTGTAAGCCACGCACGCAAAAGTCGCTCAGCAAACCCAGGTGGCCAGGTTGGGTCGGTCGAGGTGGCGGGCCAGATACTCGGCAAAGGCGGGGCGGGAAATTGCCCGGGCGCCCAGACTGTGCAGATGATCGGTCGGCATCTGGCAGTCGATCAGCACGAAACCCGCGTCTTTCAGGTGCCGCACCAGCGTGGCGAAGCCGTACTTGGAGGCATTGTCGGCGCGGCTGAACATCGATTCACCGAAAAACAACTGCCCCATCGCCAGGCCATAGAGTCCGCCGACCAGTTCGCCTTGGTCCCAGACTTCAACCGAATGGGCGAAGCCCCGCTGGTGCAGTTCAATGTAGGCATCCTGCATGGCCTCGGTGATCCAGGTGCCATCGGCGTAATCCCGTGGCGCGGCGCAGGCGCGGATAACCGCTTCGAAGTCCCGATCGAAGGTCACTTGATAGCGTTGCTGGCGCAGCAGTTTGCCCAGGCTGCGCGAGACATGCAGTTCGTCGGGAAACAATACGGTGCGCGGATCCGGCGACCACCAGAGGATGGGCTGTCCTTCGGAGAACCACGGAAAGCAACCGTGGCGATAGGCCTGGATCAGGCGATCGGCGGACAGGTCACCGCCAGCCGCCAGCAATCCGTTGGGATCGCGCATGGCCTTTTCCAGTGGCGGGAAAGTCAGTGAATTGCGTTGTAACCAAGTCAGCATGGCGTCCAGGCTTGCAGAAGGGGAGGGCGGTGGGCGGCGGGGCCCGTTGCAAAGTGTGCCGTTAAATGGCGCGAATGTCCTCCCGAACCTGCGCGAAGTCGACGCTGCTGCAACTTGCCTTTCAGGATGCGGTCGTAGACGGGCGACGAGCTTGAGGGTGCATGCTTCGCTACGTTCATCAAATACACCTCATAAGCCTTTGTCACAAAAGACAATGCATGCTCAAATTGCGTCGCAGGTTTGGTCTGCTTGGCTATGCTTGAACATGGAGTTCGAAGCATGGCATCGAACGCGCAAACCCGTACAATGCCGGGCTGTTACAGAATATTCGCAGTGTGCCGTGTTTATAAAAGAGCGGGCGCAGTGTTAAAAGTAGTCTCAGTTGCGCCCGTCAATTTTTTACCTGCCTGGATTGGGCAGTTTTTTATCGTCATTCAATAGATGGACGCGCCGCTGGCGCAGGAAAAGAAGCGTTTTGAAGAAATCCACGGAAGCACCAAAAACAGTCGTTCCGCTTTGGCGCCAGCAATTGCACTACCGGCTCAAGGAAGGTGCATTGATCGCCATCGGCGCACTGTGCCTGTTCCTCATGATGGCCTTGCTGACCTACGGCAAGGACGATCCGGGCTGGAGCCACAACAGCAAGATCGACGACGTGCAGAATTTCGGCGGTCCGGCGGGCTCCTACAGCGCCGACATCCTGTTCATGGTGCTGGGTTACTTCGCGTACATCTTCCCGTTGCTGCTGGCGATCAAGGCATATCAGATCTTCCGTCAGCGTCACGAGCCATGGCAGTGGAGTGGCTGGCTGTTTTCCTGGCGTCTGATCGGCCTGGTGTTTCTGGTGCTGTCCGGCGCGGCGCTGGCGCACATTCATTTCCATGCGGCCACCGCATTGCCGGCCGGCGCAGGCGGGGCGCTGGGCGAAAGCCTCGGTGACCTGGCCCGCAACGCCCTGAACATTCAGGGCAGCACATTGCTGTTCATTGCCTTGTTCCTGTTCGGTCTGACCGTGTTCACCGACCTGTCGTGGTTCAAGGTGATGGATGTCACCGGCAAAATCACCCTCGACCTGTTCGAACTGTTCCAGGGCGCGATCAATCGCTGGTGGTCGGCGCGTACCGAGCGCAAGCAGCTGGTGGCGCAACTGCGTGAAGTCGATGACCGGGTGCACGACGTGGTCGCGCCGACCGTTACCGACAAGCGCGAGCAGGCCAAGGTCAAGGAACGCCTGATCGAGCGCGAGCAGGCCCTGAGCAAACACATGTCCGAGCGCGAGAAGCAGGTTCCGCCGGTCATCGCCCCGGCCCCGGTCAAGGCGCCGGAGCCGAGCAAGCGCGTGCAGAAAGAGAAGCAGGTGCCGTTGTTCGTCGACAGCGCCGTGGAAGGCACCTTGCCGCCGATTTCGATCCTCGATCCTGCGGAAAAGAAACAACTCAATTATTCGCCCGAATCCCTGGCAGCGGTCGGCCACTTGCTGGAGATCAAGCTCAAGGAGTTCGGCGTCGAAGTCACCGTGGACTCGATCCATCCGGGCCCGGTCATTACCCGTTACGAAATCCAGCCGGCTGCCGGTGTGAAGGTCAGCCGTATCGCCAACCTGGCGAAAGACCTTGCACGTTCGCTGGCCGTGACCAGTGTGCGGGTGGTCGAGGTGATTCCGGGCAAGACCACGGTCGGTATCGAGATCCCTAACGAAGACCGCCAGATCGTGCGCTTCTCCGAAGTGCTGTCGACCCCCGAGTACGACAACTTCAAGTCGCCGGTCACGCTGGCCCTGGGTCACGACATCGGCGGCAAACCGGTCATCACCGACCTGGCGAAGATGCCGCACCTGCTGGTGGCCGGTACCACCGGTTCCGGTAAGTCGGTGGGTGTGAACGCGATGATCCTGTCGATCCTGTTCAAGTCCGGCCCGGACGACGCCAAGCTGATCATGATCGACCCGAAAATGTTGGAGCTGTCGATCTACGAAGGCATTCCGCACCTGCTGTGCCCGGTCGTGACCGACATGAAGGACGCCGCCAACGCCCTGCGCTGGAGCGTTGCCGAGATGGAACGTCGCTACAAGCTGATGGCGAAGATGGGCGTGCGAAACCTGTCCGGCTTCAACGCCAAGGTCAAGGAAGCCCAGGACGCCGGCGAGCCGTTGAGCGATCCGCTGTACAAGCGCGAAAGCATCCACGACGAAGCGCCGCTGCTGCAGAAGCTGCCGACCATCGTCGTGGTCGTGGACGAATTCGCCGACATGATGATGATCGTCGGCAAGAAGGTTGAAGAACTGATCGCCCGTATCGCCCAGAAGGCGCGTGCGGCCGGTATCCACCTGATCCTCGCGACCCAGCGGCCGTCGGTGGACGTGATCACCGGTCTGATCAAGGCCAACATCCCGACGCGCATGGCGTTCCAGGTATCGAGCAAGATCGACTCCCGGACCATCATCGACCAGGGCGGTGCCGAACAACTGCTCGGCCACGGTGACATGCTCTACATGCCGCCGGGCACCAGCCTGCCGATCCGGGTTCACGGCGCCTTCGTATCCGACGATGAAGTGCATCGGGTGGTGGAAGCCTGGAAACTGCGCGGCGCGCCGGAATACAACGACGACATCCTCAACGGTGTCGAAGAGGCGGGCAGTGGTTTCGAAGGCAGCAGCGGCGGTGGTGACGGTGATGATCCGGAAGCCGACGCGCTGTACGACGAAGCCGTGCAGTTCGTGCTGGAAAGCCGTCGTGCCTCCATTTCCGCCGTACAGCGCAAGCTGAAGATCGGCTACAACCGTGCGGCGCGCATGATCGAAGCCATGGAAATGGCCGGCGTCGTGACGTCCATGAACACCAACGGTTCCCGCGAAGTCCTGGCCCCTGGCCCGGTGCGCGACTGATTCAAATGCAATGGACGGTGCATGAGGCGCCGTCCACTTTCCCACGCGTATTCAAGAGGACTCCCATGCGTCTTATCCGCATGCTGCTGCCGGTACTGGCTCTGACCACCCTCACGGCTCACGCCGATGACAAGGATGTGGCTCGCCTGACCCAATTGCTGGAAACATCCAAGACCCTGACGGCCAATTTCTCCCAGCTGACCCTCGACGGCAGCGGCACCCAGTTGCAGGAAACCACCGGCGACATGACCCTGCAGCGTCCGGGCCTGTTCTACTGGCACACCAATGCACCGGCCGAGCAGACCATGGTCTCCGACGGCAAGAAAGTCACCCTGTGGGACCCGGACCTGGAGCAGGCCACCATCAAGAAACTGGACGAGCGTCTTACCCAGACCCCGGCCCTGTTGCTGTCCGGTGACGTATCGAAGATCAGCCAGAGCTTCGACATCAGCGCGAAAGAGGCGGGCGGCGTGATCGACTTCACCCTGAAGCCGAAAACCAAGGACACCCTGTTCGACAGCCTGCGCCTGTCGTTCCGCAACGGTCTGGTCAATGACATGCAACTGATCGACAGCGTCGGCCAGCGCACCAACATCCTGTTCACCGGGGTGAAGGCCAACGAAGCGGTTCCGGCCTCGAAGTTCAAGTTCGACATCCCCAAGGGTGCCGATGTGATCCAGGAATAAACACAGAGGTTTCAACGCTACGTGATGGATCTGTTTCGCAGTGCACCGATTGCCCAGCCGCTGGCCGCCCGTTTGCGGGCGACCAATCTGGATGAGTACGTCGGTCAGGAACACGTGCTCGCTCGCGGCAAACCACTGCGCGAAGCGCTGGAGCAGGGTGCCCTGCATTCGATGATCTTCTGGGGGCCGCCGGGCGTGGGCAAGACCACCCTGGCGCGGCTGCTGGCGGAAGTCTCGGATGCGCACTTCGAAACGGTGTCGGCCGTGTTGGCCGGCGTAAAGGAGATCCGTCAGGCGGTGGAGATCGCCAAACAGCAGGCCGGCCAGTATGGAAAGCGCACGATCCTGTTTGTCGATGAAGTGCACCGCTTCAACAAGTCCCAGCAGGATGCGTTTCTGCCGTACGTTGAAGACGGCACGCTGATTTTCATCGGCGCCACCACCGAAAACCCGTCCTTCGAATTGAACAACGCATTGCTGTCGCGGGCGCGAGTCTATGTACTCAAGAGTCTCGACGAAGCGGCGTTGCGCAAACTGGTGCACCGCGCCCTCACCGAAGACCGTGGCCTGGGCAAGCGTCATCTGACCCTCAGCGATGAAGGCTTCCAGATGCTGCTGTCCGCCGCCGATGGCGATGGCCGACGTTTGCTCAACCTGCTGGAAAACGCCTCGGACCTGGCCGAAGACAACAGCGAGATGGGCACCGAGTTGCTGCAAAGCCTGCTCGGCGACACTCGCCGACGCTTCGACAAGGGCGGTGAGGCGTTCTATGACCAGATTTCTGCGCTGCACAAATCGGTACGTGGCTCGAACCCGGACGGCGCGCTGTACTGGTTTGCGCGAATGATCGACGGCGGCTGCGATCCGCTGTACCTGGCCCGCCGCGTGGTGCGCATGGCCAGCGAAGACATCGGCAACGCCGATCCCCGCGCGCTGAGCCTGTGCCTGGCCGCGTGGGAAGTGCAGGAGCGTCTCGGCAGCCCGGAAGGTGAGTTGGCAGTAGCTCAGGCCATCACCTATCTTGCCTGTGCGCCGAAAAGCAACGCTGTGTACATGGGCTTCAAGACCGCGCTGCGCGCCGCCGCCGAACACGGTTCGCTGGAAGTACCGCTGCATCTGCGCAACGCACCGACCAAACTGATGAAGCAATTGGGTTACGGCGACGAATACCGCTACGCCCATGACGAGCCGGACGCCTATGCCGCCGGCGAAGACTATTTCCCGGAAGAACTCGACCCGATTCCCTTCTACCAACCGGTGCCCCGCGGCCTGGAGTTGAAGATCGGCGAAAAGCTCAACCACCTCGCCCAACTCGATCGTTTAAGCCCCCGGCAGCGGAGAAAATAGTGGTTCCATTGATCGTTGCAGTCTCCGTCGGCGGGGTTGCCGGCACCTTGTTGCGCTTCGCCACCGGCAATTGGGTCAACGCCAATTGGCCGCGGCACTTCTATACCGCGACGCTGGCCGTTAATATCGTGGGCTGCCTGTTGATCGGCGTGTTGTACGGCCTGTTTTTGATACGCCCGGAGGTGCCCATCGAGGTGCGTGCCGGGTTGATGGTCGGCTTCCTCGGGGGGCTGACGACTTTTTCATCCTTTTCACTGGATACGGTGCGCCTGCTGGAAAGCGGGCAAGTGCCGCTGGCCCTGGGCTATGCGGCTATCAGCGTATTCGGCGGGCTGCTCGCGACGTGGGCCGGCCTGTCCCTGACCAAACTTTGATAACGAGAAACCGACATGCTCGATTCCAAACTGTTACGTAGCAACCTCCAGGACGTAGCGGACCGCCTGACTTCCCGTGGCTTTGCCCTGGATGTCGCGCGCATCGAAGCGCTGGAAGAACAGCGCAAGACCGTCCAGACCCGCACCGAAGCACTGCAGGCTGAGCGTAATGCGCGTTCCAAATCCATCGGTCAGGCCAAGCAGCGCGGCGAAGACATCGCGCCGCTGATGGCGGACGTCGAGCGCATGGCGGGCGAACTGAGCGCCGGTAAAGTCGAGCTGGACGCGATCCAGACCGAACTGGACTCGATCCTGCTGGGCATCCCGAACCTGCCACACGAATCGGTTCCGGTCGGCGAAGACGAAGACGGCAACGTCGAAGTCCGCCGCTGGGGCACCCCGACTGCCTTTGACTTCCCGGTTCAGGACCACGTGGCCCTGGGCGAGAAGTTCGGCTGGCTCGACTTCGAAACCGCCGCCAAGCTGTCCGGCGCGCGTTTCGCCCTGCTGCGCGGCCCGATTGCCCGTCTGCACCGCGCACTGGCGCAGTTCATGATCAACCTGCACGTCACCGAGCACGGCTACGAAGAGGCCTACACGCCTTATCTGGTTCAGGCTCCTGCGCTGCAAGGCACCGGTCAATTGCCGAAGTTCGAAGAAGACCTGTTCAAGATCGGTCGCGAAGGCGAAGCCGATCTGTACCTGATCCCGACCGCCGAAGTGTCGCTGACCAACATCGTGGCCGGCGAAATCGTCGATTCGAAACAGCTGCCGATCAAGTTCGTCGCCCACACCCCGTGCTTCCGCAGCGAAGCCGGTGCGTCGGGTCGTGACACTCGCGGCATGATCCGCCAGCACCAGTTCGACAAGGTTGAGATGGTGCAGATCGTCGAGCCCTCGAAGTCGATGGAAGCGCTGGAAGGCCTGACCGCCAACGCCGAGAAAGTCCTGCAACTGCTGGGTCTGCCTTACCGTACCCTGGCGCTGTGCACCGGCGACATGGGCTTCAGCGCGGTCAAGACTTACGACCTGGAAGTGTGGATCCCGAGCCAGGACAAATACCGCGAAATCTCGTCGTGCTCCAACTGCGGCGACTTCCAGGCCCGCCGCATGCAGGCGCGTTTCCGCAACCCGGAAACCGGCAAGCCTGAGCTGGTGCATACCCTGAACGGTTCCGGCCTCGCGGTCGGTCGTACCCTGGTGGCCGTGCTGGAAAACTACCAGCAGGCCGACGGTTCGATCCGCGTACCGGACGTGCTGAAGCCGTACATGGGTGGCCTCGAGGTCATCGGCTAAATGAAATATCTGCCGCTGTTTCACAACCTGCGCGGCAGTCGTGTGTTGGTTGTCGGTGGGGGGGAGATTGCCTTGCGCAAATCCCGCCTGCTGGCCGATGCCGGTGCGCTGCTGCGGGTGGTCGCACCTGAAATCGAAGCGCAACTGCGCGAACTGGTTGCCACCAGCGGTGGCGAATGCCTGTTGCGCGGTTACGCCGAGACGGATCTGGACGGTTGCGGGCTGATCATTGCCGCCACCGACGATGAGGCCTTGAACGCGCAAGTCTCCGCCGATGCGCATCGGCGTTGCGTGCCGGTCAATGTGGTGGATGCGCCAGCGCTGTGCAGCGTGATCTTCCCGGCGATCGTCGACCGCTCTCCACTGATTATTGCGGTGTCCAGCGGCGGCGATGCGCCGGTGCTGGCCCGGCTGATCCGCGCCAAGATCGAAACCTGGATTCCCTCGACCTTCGGTCATCTGGCCGGTCTGGCCGCGCGGTTTCGCGATCAGGTCAAAGGCCTGTTTCCCGATGTGCAGCAGCGTCGCGCGTTCTGGGAAGATGTATTTCAAGGGCCGATTGCCGACCGGCAACTGGCCGGGCAGGGCGCCGAAGCCGAGCGTCTGTTGCAGGCGAAAATCGATGGCGAAGCGACCGTGGCCACCGGCGAGGTGTATCTGGTCGGCGCAGGGCCGGGTGATCCGGATCTGCTGACCTTCCGCGCCTTGCGCCTGATGCAGCAAGCCGATGTGGTGCTGTATGACCGCCTGGTGGCTCCGGCGATTCTTGAGCTGTGCCGTCGTGATGCCGAGCGTGTCTACGTCGGCAAGCGTCGCGCCGATCACGCCGTGCCGCAGGATCAGATCAACCAGCAACTGGTGGATCTGGCCAAGGCCGGCAAGCGCGTGGTGCGGTTGAAGGGCGGAGATCCGTTCATCTTCGGCCGTGGCGGCGAAGAGATCGAGGAGCTGGCGGCTCACGGCATCCCGTTTCAGGTGGTGCCGGGCATCACCGCAGCCAGCGGTTGTGCGGCGTATGCCGGGATTCCGCTGACCCATCGCGATTACGCGCAGTCGGTACGTTTCGTCACCGGGCACCTGAAGGACGGTTCCACGGATCTGCCGTGGGCCGACCTCGTCGCGCCGGCGCAGACGCTGGTGTTCTACATGGGTCTGGTGGGGTTGCCGGTCATCTGCGAGCAATTGATCAAGCATGGTCGTGCGGCCGATACCCCGGCAGCGTTGATCCAGCAGGGCACCACGGTCAATCAGCGGGTTTTCACCGGCACCCTGGCCGATCTGCCGCGTCTGGTGGCGGAGCATGAAGTGCATGCGCCGACACTGGTGATCGTCGGCGAAGTGGTGCAACTGCGCGAGAAACTGGCGTGGTTCGAGGGCGCTCAGGGTCAGGTCTGACTCTGAAGGGATCGTTCCCACGCGGTGGGAACGATCCTGCTATCAACCTCTGCGCCAAACTCCTTTCCCGCCCAACCGGTTCCGGTCATGGGCAACAGTAAAGTCCTGCTCCGGCCCCTTCGGCACAAGCCCGGTCGGGTTGATGGTCTTGTGGCTGCCGTAGTAGTGGTTCTTGATGTGCTGGAAATCCACGGTCTCGGCAATGCCCGGCCACTGGTACATCTCACGCAGCCAGTTCGACAGATTCGGATAATCGCTGATCCGCCGCAGATTGCATTTGAAGTGCCCGTGATACACCGCGTCGAAACGAATCAGCGTGGTGAACAACCGCACGTCCGCCTCGGTCAGGTATTCGCCCGTGAGATAACGGTTGGCGCCCAGCACCTGTTCCAGATGATCGAGTTCAGCGAACACATCATCGAACGCCTCTTCATAGGCCTGCTGCGAGGTGGCAAACCCGGCGCGGTATACGCCGTTGTTCACGGCGGGGTAGATCCGCTCGTTCAGCGCATCGATCTCGCTGCGCAATGGCGCCGGATAGAAGTCCAGATCATTGCCGGTCAAGTCATCGAAGGCGCTGTTGAACATGCGGATGATTTCCGCCGATTCGTTGCTGACGATGCGCTTGAGTTTCTTGTCCCACAGCACCGGCACGGTGACGCGCCCGGTGTAGTCGGCGGTGTCAGCGGTATAGCGCTGGTGCATGAAGTCGAAATGGTCGAGTTTGTCGCCGGTCGAGCCGAGGTTCTGGTCGAAGGTCCAGCCGTTTTCCAGCATCAGCCAGCTGACGACTGAAACGTCGATCAGGCTTTCCAGGCCCTTGAGCTTACGCAGGATCAGCGTGCGATGGGCCCATGGACAGGCGAGGGAGACGTAAAGGTGATAACGCCCGGCTTCGGCGGCAAAACCGCCTTCACCGCTCGGGCCCGGCTCGCCGTTACGAGTGACCCAATTGCGGCGCTGCGCCTGTTCGCGCTGGAACGCGCCGTCCTTGCTGCTTTCGTACCACTTGTCCTGCCAGCGGCCGTCGACGAGTAAACCCATGATCAAGACTCCAGAAACCAATAATCGTTGGAGTGGAGTCTATTCCGATGAGTTCGAACAAAAAGCGCAAAGATCGGGCGTTAATGATCGGTTAAATCGATTTGTTTCGTGCAGCCCAGTATTGCTCGGCGGTTTCGAACGCCTGTTCCCGGCTTTGGCCAAGACCACGCAGCGCCAGTGCCATGGTCGAAATCAGCGCCATTTGCGGGTAGCTGTCGACCACTTCGCCGCGCCAGACAGCTTTCAAATGCTCGACATCCAGCGACGCCGGTTTAACGTGACGTTGCGCCGACAGCTGCGGCCATTCCTCGTCCCAGCTCTCGCCGCCAGTGGTGCCGTACAAGTGACTGTCGGCATCCGGGTTGATCTCGATTTCGCCGCCGTCGCCCTTGATCACGATCGCCGTATCGCCCAGCATGCCGCTGGCATCGCGATGCACCGCCTGGTAGCCGGGGTGGAAAATGCTCTGCAAGCCGCAACGTGCGCCCAACGGATTGAGAATCCGCGCCAGCGAGTGGATCGGCGAGCGCAGGCCGAGGGTGTTGCGCAGGTCGATCATCCGTTGCAGCTGCGGCGCCCAGTCCATCAGCGGCATGAACGCCAGGCCGCCGTTGTCCATCGCGGCTCCGACCTGTTGCCAGTTGCGGCACAGCGGGATGTTCAGCTCGCCCAGCAGTTGTTCGGAATACAAACGCCCGGCGGTGTGCGCGCCGCCGCCGTGCATGAAGATGCGCACGCCGTTCTGCGCCAGGCACTTGGCCGCCAGCAGATACCACGGCAGGTGACGCTTCTTGCCGGCATAGGTCGGCCAGTCCAGATCCACGTTCAGCGCCGGCGCCTGCAGGCGTTCGCGCAGGGCTTCGGTGAAACCGGCCATCTCTTCGGCGCTTTCTTCCTTGTGCCGCAGCAACATCAGGAAGGCGCCGAGCTGGGTTTCTTCGACGGCTTCGTCGAGCACCATGCCCATGGCTTCCCGGGCTTCCTCGCGGGTCAGGTCGCGGGCGCCGCGCTTGCCTTTGCCGAGGATGCGCACGAACTGGGCGAACGGATGCTCGGCGGGCGTTTCGAGGGTCAGCGCTGGATAGTCGGTCATAGGCAATTCGTCGGTTTGGGCAGGCCCGCCAGTTTCGCGGCGAGTTTGGCAGGGGTGCCTTTGAACAGTCGGTTCAGGTGCAGGCTGTTGCCTTTCTCCGCGCCGAGCTTGAGCGCGGTGTACTTGATCAGCGGCCGGGTGGCCGGTGACAGCTGGAATTCGGCATAGAAGCTGCGCAGCAGTTCGAGGACTTCCCAGTGTTCCGGGCTCAGTTCGATGTCTTCGGCAGCGGCGAGGGCGCTGGCGACTTCTGCCGACCAGTCGTTGAGGTCGACCAGGAAGCCGTCCTTGTCCAGTTCGATGGCGCGGGCGCCGACGGTCAGCGCATTCATAGCCAGGAATTGACCTTGTCGTGGTGGATCGACAGCTCGACGAAGGCCGGGTAATCGATAGCCTCGGCCCAGTCCGGAACCTGCACGGCGCGGGCTTGCGCATCTTCGGCCAGCACGAACAGTTTCACTCGGCGAGTTTCCAGCGCATTGAACGGCGCGGTGCCGGGTTGCAACGCATAAGCGGCATCACCGCACAGCAGCAGCGCGTCGGCAGTGCCGAGCAGACGCAGGCAACTGGACAGGCGTTCGTCGCCGAACGGGGAATGAGACAACACATGCAAAGTCGACATCAGAGGGTGATCACCTGGTCGTAACGGTCAATGAGGGCGGTGATTTGCTCGGCGGCCAAAGGCTGCGCCTCGTCCAGTGAACGATCGCCGAGGCCGCGGGCACTGGCGCTGTCGGCGCAGTAGAACAGCTCTTCGACGCCGAACATCGGCAGCGCTTGCAAGTTGGCGCTCAGGTCTTTCTGTTGCAGGGCCTTGGCGTTCTGCCCGGCAGCCAGTTGCAACACGCCGTCGTCAAGAAAAAGCAAACCGATTGGCAGATCGAAGGCGCCGCCGGCCAGCACGATGTCCAGCGCTTCACGGGCACCGGGGCCGGACCATGGCGATTGACGGCTGATGATCAAAAGGGATTTGGCCATGTCATGCGCCTCCGAAACAGATCAGACGGTCAGCGTCTTGCACCGCATCATGCAACTGGCCGAGGCCTGACAATTCCCACGGCGCGCTGACCGCCACGACATCACGCTGATAACGCCCGGCTTCCTCGGCATTCAGCACGCCACGACGCAGGGCGGCGGCGATGCACACCACGCCGTCGAGGTTTTGTTCGGCGATGAAGTTGCGCCATTGCTTGGGCAGGTCCAGTTCGTCCTGGGGCGTGACCACGGCGTCGGACGCGTTGTAGACCCCGTCCTGATAGAAAAACAGCCGGACAATTTCATGCCCGCCGGCCAGCGCAGCCTGCGCGAACAGCAAGGCGCGGCGCGAGGAGGGCGCATGGGCGGCGGAAAACAGTGCGATGGCGAACTTCATGACGGACTCGATCAGCAAAACTGCGGCCATGATAAAGCTTTCTCGGCGGGGCGGCGAAGTCGATGTTGCCGCAGAGGTCAGCGAGGCATGTAACCCAACTGCCAGCGCCGAGGGATTTTCAGTGAGACCAGGCCGATCAACGCAGCCAGCAAGCCGCTGGCGTACAGCGCTTTGAGCTCCAAGTGATGCTCCAGCACGGCACCTAGGATGGCGCCGATGAACATGCCGCTCCACGGCACCAGTTGCACGCGCCAGCCATTGCGTCGCTCGCCCATGATCCAGCGCCCCAGGCCGCGGCCGAACCGTGAAAGTGCACCGGTGACATAGGTCAGCCCGACCGCCAGACCGTTTACTTCCTCCACCGCAGCATTGAGCATGCCCATGGCGATGATTGCCGCCAGCAGTGCCGGGAGTTGCACATCGGACGGCCAGGCGGCGGCCCCGCAGAGCAGCGTCGCGATGCACAGCAGCAACGGCAGTGCGCGGCGCCCGCCCAAGCGACCGATCACCACACCGAGGGCGTTGCCCAGGATGAACGTGGCGACGAGGATCACCAGCCGTAGCGTCAGACTCACATCGCCATCACTGATCGCCACCGCCAGCCGTGTGGTGTTGCCGCTCATGAATGAAACGAAGTCGCCGCTGGCCATAAAGCCGATGGCATCGGTCATCCCCGCCAGCACCGAGAGCGCGGCCACCATTGCCAGCCCTATGCGACCGCGCCATTTTTGCGTGTGCAAGTGGCCGGGGCTGGCGCGGTGAGTCGAGGCGGTTGGCAGCATTGGCGCAGAGGTCCTTGCGTAGAGGTCAGGGTTCTATGCCATAAAGGTCGCAATATTCCAACCAGTCCATCCCGGCCATCTCCGCCACCTCGCGGTGCACTTCCAGGCGTTGCGCCTGATATTCCTCGGGAGTGGCCGCAGTCAGTTGCAGCGTCAGCTCCCAGGCGAACAGACCCTGGCTTTCGGCCTCGGCTTCAAAGGCTTCGTGCAGACGTTCCTCGCGGTACTGTGCCGGGGTTTCGCCCTTGGCCTGGGCCAGTAACGGATTGAGATGGTCGAGGGTTTCGCGCAGCTCGGGGCGTGCGTCGAGAAACAGTTTCAGGGCATGTTCATGTCGCTGGTCGGTAGGCGCCATGGGGGTTCCTTGTGGGGCTGATGACCTTAATGTGCCGCAGCTGTCGGCGGGTGTCGCGCTCTAAATGCAGTAAAGCAGAACGATTTTGCCCGTTGCGGTGATACAGTCCGCTTTTTTCCGAATGAGCGAATGCAATGCGAATGCTGATGGTGGCACTGGCGGCAACCCTGCTGGCCGGTTGCGCGGGTTCGGTGATGGAAGACGCCCGCACTCAAACTCCTTACAAGGTCCTGAATTCGGACAAACCTGAAAAAGTCGTGGCCGAATGTGTGCAGTTCGCCTGGCAGGACGAAGCGGTGTTCGGCGTGGATGCGGCGGCCTATCTGCAACCGGGCAAGAAGGGCGGCTCGACGGTCTATACCCGTTCGGCAGAGTCGTTCGTCGACTTGACCACTGATGCCTCCGGCACCGTGCTGAACTACTACGCGCAGAAGGACGACTTTGTCGCCAAGCGCCGGTTGGCGGCGTTGGCGACCTGTCTGTAAACCTGGCGATCCATGGGGCTCAGACGTCCAGACGTTTCTGGAAAAACATTCGTTTGTGCCCCGGCGGGTAATCCGCCAACTCGCCAAACTGGCTGTACCCCAACTTTTTGTAAAATTCAGGCGCCTGAAAATCGAAGGTGTCGAGCCAGGCCCCGATGCAACCCTTTTCACGCGCGAGGTCTTCGGCCATGCGCATCAGTTTCGAACCGATCCCCTGATGGCGACCTTGCTCCGGCACCGACAGCAGATCGACGAACAACCATTGGCAGACCAGCCGGCCATAGAGCCCACCCAAAATGGTGTCGTGTTCATCGCGTACCAGCAGCGTGAGCGGCTCCGATTTGGCAATCCCGGCCTGAGCGACGTTATAGGCGTGCAGCGGCGCCAGAATGGCCAGGCGTTCTTCTTCCGTGGATTCCAGCGACAGCTCGATCCGTAAACTCATGTGCAACATCCTTATGGCAGTGAACCGGCAGCCTATCGCGCCTCGGTCAATTGATCCATCCCGGCATCGAACAGTTGGAACCGTCGCTCCAGCGTTGGGGTCTAGCCCTTTGAAGGCGTTCATTCCGAATGCGTTTGCCTGGGAGAATCCATGAACATTTTCGAAGCCCTTCGCGAGAGCCACGATCGCCAGCGCGGCTATGCCAAGACCTTGATCAAGACCAGCGGCGACACCCCGGAACGCGTTGAAGCCTACAAGCAACTGAAGGCCGAGCTGCAAGCCCACGAGACAGCCGAAGAGCGCCACTTCTACATCCCGTTGATGGAGTTCGACAACGGCGTCGATCTCAGTCGCCACGCCATCGCCGAACACCATGAAATGGACGAAATGATGGAGGAGCTCGACGAGACCGAAATGTCCAGTCCAGCCTGGCTGGCCACGGCGAAAAAGCTCTCGGACAAAGTCCATCACCACTTGAAGGAAGAGGAGCAGAAGTTCTTCCAGATGGCCGGCAAGCTGCTCGACGACAAGCAGAAAGAACAGCTCGCCGGGCAGTATGAAAAGGAGTTCAAGGCGCAACTGCCCTGAAGGCTTGAATGCAGGTTTTTGTAATGACGCCGTGTAGGCTTTTTGCCATGCGTTGGGTGAGCGTCGTCGCAATGTACTGTATTTATATCCAGTATTTTCGGTGTTTTTCGGGTATTGCCCCGGCGGGCTGCGACAAAACCGCCGATGGACAAAAAATCCCCCTCCGTTAGCTTGAAGACCTCTCCCCGGAAAGGAGAGTTCTTAAATCAATGGAGTGAAAAACATGAATCAACCACAAGCTCAAACCCAACTGCGACACGGTCGCGTCATTTCCCCTGCAAGCCGCGGTGCGGTGGCCATCGAACAAGGATTGCTCGGTGGCTGGCAGGTCAACGAGATGGAAGGCGGCAAGAACTTCCCGGCACTGGTGGCCGGCCCGTTCCCGGCGCCTTTCGAGTCGGACAACCCGAGTGTCGTGCCTCCGGCCGACGGGCACATTCTCAGCGGCGGCAAGGACGACGCCCGTGATTGTGTGAACTTCACCGACGAGGAAATGAGCAAGAAGCTCGGTCGCCCGTTCACCTGGCCGCTGCTCAACGTCACCCCTGGCCAGACCCTCGAAGTGAAATGGGAATACACCGCGCCGCACACCACTCGCGGTTACCGCTGGCTGATCACCAAGGATGGCTGGGACCCGAAACAACGCATCACCCGTGCGCAACTGGAAGCAAAACCGTTCGCCGAGGACTTCTATCCGCAAGTGCCGTACTACAGTCATTCGGCGGAGCTGAAGGCCAAGGTCAATCACGCGGTGAAACTCCCGGCCAACAAGCAAGGTCGTCACGTCATCGTCCTGATGTGGATCGTCGCCAACACCGGCAACGCCTTCTATCAGGCCTTCGATGTGGACTTCAAATAAGTCCGCAACACCTACCTACACGTTCTGAAGGATTAGAACATGTCAAATATCGACTTCACGTTAATGCAAAACCAGGCGAGCGACGCGGCTTCGCTGATGCCGAGCATCGCCGGCAAGAAGATCCTCATGGGCTTCTGGCACAACTGGCCTGCGGGCCCGAGCGATGGCTATCAGCGCGGTCAGTTCGCCAATATCGCTCTGGAAAACGTACCCAAGGACTACAACGTGGTTGCGGTCGCGTTCATGAAGGGCAGCGGGATTCCGACCTTCAAGCCGTTCAACGTTTCCGATGCCGAGTTCCGCCGTCAGGTCGGCGTACTCAACAGTCAGGGACGGGCGGTGCTGATTTCCCTCGGCGGCGCCGATGCGCACATCGAATTGCGTGCCGGTCAGGAACAACCGCTGGCCAATGAAATCATCCGTCTGGTGGAGACCTACGGCTTCGACGGGCTGGACATCGATCTTGAGCAGAGCGCGATTGATTTCGCTGCCAACAAGACCGTGCTGCCGGCCGCCCTGAAACTGGTCAAGGATCACTACGCCGGCCAGGGCAAGCATTTCATCATCAGCATGGCGCCGGAGTTTCCATACCTGACCACCTCCGGCAAATACGTCGGCTACCTGCAGGCACTGGAAGGCTACTACGACTTCATCGCGCCGCAGTTCTACAACCAGGGCGGTGACGGTGTCTGGGTCCCCGAGGCCAATAACGGGAATGGGGCATGGATCGCGCAGAACAACGATGCGATGAAAGAGGACTTCCTCTATTACCTGACCGAAAGTCTGGTGACCGGCACTCGCGGGTTCACGAAGATCCCTGCGGACAAGTTCGTCATCGGCCTGCCTGCCAACGTTGACGCCGCTGCCACCGGTTACGTGATCGACAAGAATGCGGTCGGCAAC
Source organism: Pseudomonas sp. MWU12-3088 (assembly GCF_023242405.1). Taxonomy (NCBI): domain Bacteria; kingdom Pseudomonadati; phylum Pseudomonadota; class Gammaproteobacteria; order Pseudomonadales; family Pseudomonadaceae; genus Pseudomonas; species Pseudomonas sp. MWU12-3088. Next base: position 1,763 of record NZ_JALJEA010000006.1, on the reverse strand, counting down.
GCAATGAAACGCCTGGCGGTCAAAGGGCATCCGATCAAGGGCCTGATGACCTGGTCGGTAAACTGGGACAACGGCACCAGCAAGGATCGTGTGCCGTACAACTGGGAGTTCAGCCGGCGTTATGGACCGCTGATCAATGGCGTGGCGGTAGCCACGCAGGTACCAGATGTCGCAATGGCCGACATGGCCCGTCAGCGGTAATCGAATGAAAAAGCCCGGTAGCGCTGCCGGGCTTTTCTTTTTAGTGTGGGTATTGTGTCATGCCGGTGATCTGTGGGTAGGGGCGATTGACTCAATCCACAGTTGGTAGTGTTTTTTTTGATCTTGTATGTCGTTCGTCAAATTTTTTTCTTCGTAGTCAAAAATATTAACGCTGTCTTCTCCGTCGGTCGGGCATCCTATCCTGACTTCGTAGGCGACAAGACCTGCTGACATTTGTGAGCTCATACGGGAGGGGTGGACGTTTATTTTGGCGCCTTTGCATAAAAACTGAGTTTTTGGGAAGCTCGCTCTAATTAGCCCGAAGCAAATATATAAGTCGGCGGCGGTATATGTGCTGGGTGTGCAATTTTTCATGATTAGGGTCAGGCTTTTTGTTTTTCGATCGATAACGATATTTGCTTTTTCTCGCTTTAGGTTCTTGACAATATCGATTGTTATGGTTTTCATAAGCGCAGAGTCTGAAAGTGTCTAGAGGAGGCGGTGCAGTTTTAAATTTTTCGTTGTTGGTTGGGATGGTTTTTTTGGGACTGCATCTGTTTTTTTTTGATTGGTTCTAGCAGGGAGAGGCTGCTTTCGAGGTTTATTCTCCAATTCTAGATTTTATCCAGTTTAGGTAGAAAGCTCGCTGCTCCTCAGGGTCGTTAGTCAATTGTTGGTCCTCATAATCAAAGATGAAAACCAAATCGGCAATGGATGGTTCCTTGCCTATTTCAAGCTCGTATGCTTTAAGCCCTAGAGACATTTGCGTGGACATGCTTGATGGGTGAATATTAATTTTTGCGCCTTTACAGAAAAAAGTTATATGGGGATTGGCTTTACGAAGTAGTCCGAAGCAATTGTAGAAATTTTTTCCGATATATATTTTAGGTGGCTTGTTTTCAAAGCTTGCGGTAATGGAAATTTCCTCGTTGTCGCAACGTAGTTCGACTTTTTTGATTTTGTTATTAATGCCGATAGATATTTCAAATTTTGAGATCATCTGTCTATCTTTCTGTGCGGATTTGGAATTGAGTAACCGAGTTCTCTGCCGTCGTCGATGATGATTGTAGCGCCTAAAATATCCTCGCTTTTTATTATTTTAGGGATCGCAATTTCCTGTTCTTTGCCAAATATGTAACGTGGGCCTAGCTCTTTTTTTAGATCGTAGCCAGGAACGTTTTTCAAAGTGTACAAGAAACCGGGTTTTGTGTAGTAACCGGTAGCGAAAGCCTTTGCTACATCTCGGGATGGCGATGTGCTAATAAAACCGCTGGGGGGATCGTCACTATCTATTGAGTGAAGCAGTAGATCGTTACTGTCTCCCTTACTTTTGAAGCCGTTTACAAAAATATCTGACGGATCTCTTTCGTCTCCACGATAAAGATAATTTTGTGTTCTATTCGGTGCGGGACTTTGAGGTTCACCTTCATCAACCTTCGCATCATCCGGCACCGAACATCCCGGCCTATTCGGCGGCGGACAATTGGAGTTCAACCCCAACGGATCCACCCACCCCGTCGGATTCGGCACGTACCGGTACTGATTCAACCCACCCGCCAACC
>NZ_JALJEA010000005.1:0-392904 GCF_023242405.1 Pseudomonas sp. MWU12-3088 | reverse complement strand
GGTGGCACCCTGAGTGAGCGTCGCATCTCGCTGATGATGGACAAGCACATGTCGCAACTGCCGCCGTTCCTGGTGGCAAACGGCGGGGTGAACTCCGGTTTCATGATCGCTCAGGTAACTGCGGCGGCCCTCGCCAGCGAGAACAAGGCACTGGCCCATCCGCACTCGGTGGACAGCCTGCCGACCTCTGCCAACCAGGAAGACCACGTGTCGATGGCCCCGGCTGCCGGCAAGCGCCTGTGGGAAATGGCCGAGAACACTCGCGGCATTCTCGCGGTGGAATGGCTGGCGGCAGTGCAGGGCCTGGACCTGCGCAACGGCCTGAAGACCTCGGCCAAACTGGAAAAGGCTCGGGGAATTCTGCGTCGCGAAGTGCCGTTCTACGAGAAGGATCGCTTCTTTGCGCCGGACATCAATGCGGCGAGCGAACTGCTGGCTTCGCGCATTTTGACTGAACTGGTTCCGGCGAAGTTGCTGCCGAGCCTGTGATGCACTCATCGCCAGCAGGCTGGCTCCCACAAAAGCACCGCGCAACCTGTGGGAGCCAGCCTGCTGGCGATTCGATTTTGAATACTGTGGAGACTAAGGGATGAAAACCCTCTGGCAACACTGCCACGTCGCAACCATGGCGCAAGGCGTCTACTCGATCATCGAGGATGCGGCCATCGTGACGTCCGGTGCACACATCGAGTGGATCGGCCCGCGCACTCAATTGCCGTCGGGCGAATACCCGGCGGTCAACGATCTGCAAGGCGCGTGGGTCACCCCCGGCCTGATCGACTGCCACACCCACACCGTGTTCGGCGGCAACCGCAGCGGTGAGTTCGAGAAACGCCTGCAAGGCGTCAGCTACGCCGAGATTGCAGCGGCCGGCGGCGGCATCGCCAGCACCGTACGTGCCACTCGCGAAGCCTCGGAAGACGAACTGTTCGCCAGCGCCGCCAAACGCCTGAAAAGCCTGATGCGCGATGGCGTGACCACGGTCGAAATGAAGTCCGGCTACGGCCTCGATCTGGCCAGCGAACGCAAGATCCTGCGGGTCATCCGCCGTCTCGCCGCCGAGCTGCCGATCAGCGTGCGCAGCACCTGTCTGGCCGCCCACGCGTTGCCGCCGGAATACAAGGATCGCGCTGACGATTACATCGATCACATCTGCGCCGAGATGCTGCCCGCGCTGGCCGCCGAAGGGCTGGTGGACGCAGTGGATGCCTTCTGCGAATACCTGGCGTTCTCCCCGGAGCAGGTCGAGCGTGTGTTCATCACCGCGCAAAAACTGGGTCTGCCGGTGAAGCTGCACGCCGAGCAATTGTCGTCGCTGCACGGCTCCAGCCTCGCGGCGCGCTATCACGCGTTGTCCGCCGATCACCTGGAGTTCATGGATGAAGACGACGCCATCGCCATGGCCAGGTCCGATACCGTCGCGGTGTTGTTGCCGGGGGCGTTTTACTTCCTGCGTGAAACCCAATTGCCGCCAATGGAAGCCCTGCGCAAGCACAAGGTGAAGATCGCCATCGCCAGCGACCTCAACCCCGGCACTTCGCCGGCGCTGTCGTTGCGCCTGATGCTGAACATGGCCTGCACCTGTTTCCGCATGACCCCGGAAGAAGCCCTGGCCGGCGCCACCATTCATGCGGCGCAAGCCCTGGGTCTGGCCGAGACCCACGGTTCGCTGGAAGTCGGCAAGGTCGCGGATTTCGTCGCCTGGCAGATCGACCGGCCGGCGGATCTGGCTTACTGGCTGGGTGGTGAACTGGACAAACGCGTCGTGCGTCACGGCGTTGAATCAAGTCTGTAGGAGAGCGGTTGTGGATAAGGTTCTGAACTTCAAACAAGGTCGCGTGCCGCTGCTGATCAGCATGCCTCACGCGGGCGTGCGCCTGACCCCGGCGGTCGAGGCCGGGTTGATCCCGGACGCGAAAAGCCTGCCGGACACCGACTGGCATATTCCGCAGCTCTACGATTTCGCCGCCGAACTGGGCGCCAGCACCCTGGCGGCCGAGTATTCGCGGTTCGTCATCGACCTGAACCGGCCATCCGACGACAAGCCGTTGTATGCCGGCGCCACCACCGGGCTGTACCCGGCGACGCTGTTCGATGGCATTCCGTTGTTCAAGGAAGGCAAGGAACCGTCGAAAGAAGAACGCGCGACGTACCTGGAGCAGATCTGGACGCCGTACCACCGCACCTTGCAGGAAGAGCTGGCGCGGCTGAAGGCCGAGTTCGGCTACGCACTGTTGTTCGATGCGCACTCGATCCGTTCGATCATCCCGCACCTGTTCGACGGCAAGCTGCCGGACTTCAACCTCGGCACCTTCAACGGTGCCAGTTGCGATCCACAACTGGCCACGCAACTGGAAGCAATCTGCGCACGCCACGGCGATTACAGCCATGTGCTGAACGGGCGCTTCAAGGGCGGCCACATCACACGTCACTACGGTAACCCGGCCGAAAACATCCATGCCGTGCAACTGGAGCTGGGCCAGTGCACCTACATGGAAGAGTTCGAACCGTTCCGCTACCGCGCCGATCTGGCGGAGCCGACACGGGTGGTGTTGAAGGAGCTGCTGCAAGGGCTGCTCGCCTGGGGCGCAAAGCACTACAACTGAGTCTGTTTTGGAGAGCGCCTGTCGCCACCGTGCAAATCCCGGTCGCCACAGGTCGCTTTTCCGTCTCGCCTGCTGCGTAATGTTTCGGCCACGGTGCAAGAAGACACCGATCCGAACAATAAACCGCTGCCGCACGAGACGATCCCACATGAAAAAACTGTTCACTCGTTGTGCGTTAATCCTCACCGGCAGTGCGCTGCTCAGCGCCGGCGCCATGGCTTCCGACGATGCTTCCTGCAAAACCGTGCGCATGGGCGTGGTCAACTGGACCGACGTGATCGCCACCAGCGGCATGGCCGACGTGCTGCTCAACGGCCTCGGCTACGAAAGCAAGCAGACCAGCGCCGTGCAGCAAATCATCTTCGCCGGCATCCGCGATAAACGCCTGGATATCTTCCTCGGCTACTGGAAACCGGCGATGGACAAGAACATCGCGCCATTCCTCGCCGCCAATCAGGTCAAGGTCATGGACAAGCCAAGTCTGGCCGATGCCCAGGCAACCCTGGCAGTGCCGGACTACGTTGCGGCGGCGGGGCTGAAGACCTTCGGCGATATCGCAAAATTCAAGGATCAGCTCGGCGGCAAGATCTACGGCATCGAGCCCGGCAGCGGCGCCAACACCACGATCAAGACCATGATCGAAACCAACCATTTCGGCCTGAAGGATTTCAAGATCATCGAGTCCGGTGAGGCCGGCATGCTCGCCGCCGTGCAGCGGGCGGTGAATCGCAAGGAGTTCGTGGTGTTCGTTGGCTGGACGCCGCATCCGATGAACATCAACATGAAAATCACCTACCTGACCGGCAGCGAAGACGTCTACGGCCCGAACGAAGGCGCCGCCACCGTTTCCACGGTCACCGCGCCGGACTACGCCGAGCGTTGCCCGAATGTTAATCGACTACTGGAAAACCTGACTTTCAACGCCGCTCAGGAAAGCCAGTTGATGGTGCCGATCATGGAGCGCAAGACACCGCAGGAAGTGGCGAAGAACTGGCTGCGTGAGCACCCGGAAGATCTGCAGCGCTGGCTGGCGGGTGTCAGCAGTTTCGACGGCAAGGACGGCGTGGCCACGGTCCAGGCCAGCCTGAAAAACTGATGGGCACTTATCCACTTTCCCCGGCGATGGCGGCGTTTGTCGCCAGAACCGAAAGCTTCGCCAGCGATGACAGCAGCTTCGCCGGTTTGCGCCGTGGCTATGACGAAATGTGCCGGGCGTTCACCCCGCCGCGGCCGGCAGGGCTTGAGGTAGAGGACTTTCGGTTGGGCGCGGTGCCGGTTCGCGCCTATCGTCCCCCCGTGGTGTCACCGCCCTGTGTGGTTTACCTGCATGGCGGTGGCTGGGTGGTCGGCGGATTGGATTCTCACGACTTCATCTGCTGCGAACTGGCCATGGCGCTGGGGGCGATGGTGGTGGCGGTGGATTATCGGCTGGCGCCTGAGCATCCGTTTCCCGCCGGGTTCGACGATTGCCTGAGTGTCTGGCGTGCCCTGCGCAGCGGATCGTTCGGCTTCGACCCCAAGCGGATGCTGGTGGCCGGCGACAGCGCCGGCGGCAATCTCGCCGCCGCGTTGTGCCTGGCCTTGCGCGATGCCGGCGAAGCGCCGCCCAAAGCCCAGGTGCTGATCTATCCCGGACTGGGCGGTGACGAACAACTGCCGTCGCGCAGCGAGTGCAGTGATGCGCCGTTACTCTCCAGCAGCGACGTGGATTGTTATCACGCGTTGTACCTGCGCGGCACGCCACAACCGAATGCCCGGGCCATGCCGTTGCTCGCCGATGACTTCAGCGGATTGCCCCCGGCCTGGATCGGCGTGGCGCAGTTCGATCCGTTGCGCGACGACGGTGTGCGCTACGTCGAACGACTGTCCGCCGCCGGGGGCGAAGCCACGCTGTATTACGGCGAAGGGCTGGTGCACGGCTGCCTGCGGGCGCGACATCAGGTCGCCGAAGTCGATCGCCTCTACGAAAACCTGCTGGGGTTCATGGCTGACAAAATGTGACAGCGAACGGGCATGCTCATTGACGTAAATCGGGTTTATGATGCCGGACGGCAGAATAATAGAAGTCCCCCCAGGGATGACCTCGACCCCTTACGGAGCGCGCAATGCAGACTTTGTTTCCGCAGATCAAACCTCACGCACGGCACGATCTGGCCGTCGACGACACCCATACGCTGTACGTCGACGAAAGCGGTTCACCGGAAGGTTTGCCGGTGGTGTTCATCCATGGTGGCCCGGGCGCCGGGTGTGATGCCCAGAGCCGTCGCTACTTCGATCCGAACCTGTATCGCATCGTCACCTTCGACCAGCGCGGCTGCGGACGCTCCACCCCCCACGCCAGCCTGGAAAACAACACCACCTGGGATCTGGTCGAAGACCTCGAGCGAATCCGCAAACACCTGGGCATCGAAAAATGGGTGCTGTTCGGCGGCTCCTGGGGTTCGACCCTGGCGCTGGCTTACGCGCAGACCCACCCGGAGCGCGTACATGGTCTGATCCTGCGCGGGATCTTTCTCTGCCGCCCGCAGGAAATCGAATGGTTCTACCAGGCCGGGGCCAGCCGTCTGTTCCCCGATTATTGGCAGGACTACCTCGCGCCCATCCCGCTGGATGAGCGCGACGACCTGCTCAGCGCTTTCCACAAACGCCTGACCGGCAACGACCAGATCGCCCAGATGCACGCCGCCAAAGCCTGGTCGACCTGGGAAGGGCGCACCGCGACCCTGCGCCCGAACCCGCTGGTGGTTGACCGTTTCTCCGAGCCGCAGCGCGCCTTGTCGATTGCGCGGATCGAATGCCACTACTTCACCAATAACGCCTTCCTCGAACCGAACCAGCTGATTCGCGACATGGGCAAGATCGCTCATCTGCCGGGCGTGATCATCCACGGTCGCTACGACGTGATCTGCCCGCTCGACAATGCCTGGGAGCTGCATCAGGCCTGGCCGAACAGCGAGCTGCAGGTGATCCGCGATGCCGGTCACGCTGCGTCCGAACCGGGTATCACCGATGCACTGGTGCGCGCCGCCAGCAAAATGGCCCGGCGCCTGCTCGACCTGCCGCCCGAAGAAGCATGAAGGGGCTTTTGCAGCGCGTGAAAGGCGCGCGGGTCGAAGTGGCGGGGGAGGTGGTCGGCAGCGTCGATCAGGGTTTGCTGGTGCTGGTGGCGGTCGAACCCGACGACACGCAGGCCAGCGCCGACAAACTTCTGCATAAGCTGCTTAACTATCGAGTATTCAGTGACGCCGAGGGCAAGATGAATCTGTCCTTGGCGGATGTGGGCGGCGGGCTGCTGCTGGTCTCTCAGTTCACCCTGGCTGCCGACACCAAAAGCGGGCTGCGTCCGAGTTTTTCGACCGCCGCCCCTCCGGCGCTGGGCGAGGAATTGTTCGACTATCTATTCAGCAAAGCGAAACAGATGCATGGCACTGTGGCATCAGGTAGATTCGGCGCGGATATGCAGGTGCACCTGGTCAACGACGGCCCGGTAACCTTCCTGTTACAGACATGAAAGCGCTTGAAACAAGTTTTTAAGGGCTTTTCGACTGAAAACAGGGAATTTTCGCGATAAATACTTTGTTACCCCTGATGCGTTGTCACGCGGGCTACTAGATAATCGCGCGCTACGGGGATCAGCGTTCGTTGGTCCATTTTGACTTAGGTAGAGACTTGTCCGGATCCGATTGGGGAATCATTTTGCCCCAGCGGAGTCGGAACAATGCTCGCCAACTTGGCAAGGGTGCCCTGCAAGGCCGGTATTTTTGTACCGAAAACCTCACAGGCACTTCATCTGGCCGTTGGTTTATTGATCTGTTTTCGGCGAGGGTTGCTCGTGATTGTTAGTCCCTGTAATGCAGCAAAATTGTCTGCCAAACGCTTGCGCAGCGCTCTGGTAGCGGGCTCGGCAGTACTCTGCCTGCTCAGCGCCGGCCAGCTCTGGGCATTCAATCTTGACGATGTGTCGGCCAAGGCCAAAGAGCTGGCCGGGCAAAAATTCGAAGCCCCGCGCAGCAACCTGCCGAACGAATTCCGTGACATGAAGTTCGCGGACTATCAGAAGATTCGTTTCCGCACCGAAAAAGCCGAATGGGCCGACCAGAAGAACCCGTTCAAGCTGTCCTTCTATCATCAGGGCATGCACTTCGATACGCCGGTGAAAATCAACGAAATCACCGCGAACACCGTCGAAGAAATCAAATACGATCCGAGCCGTTTCGATTTCGGCGATCTGCAGTTCGATCCAAAGGCCACCGAACAACTGGGCTATGCCGGTTTCCGTGTGCTGTACCCGATCAACAAGGCTGACAAGCAAGACGAAATCATGACCATGCTGGGCGCGAGCTACTTCCGCGTCGTCGGCAAGGGTCACACCTACGGTCTGTCGGCCCGTGGCCTGGCCATCGATACCGCTTTGCCGTCCGGCGAAGAATTCCCGCGTTTTCGCGAGTTCTGGATTCAGCAGCCGAAGCCGGGCGACAAGCACCTGGTGATCTTCGCCCTGCTGGACTCGCCTCGCGCGACCGGCGCCTACCGCCTGATCCTGCGCCCGGGCAGCGACACCATTGTCGACGTCAAAGGCCAGATGTTCCTGCGTGACAAGGTCGGCAAACTCGGCATTGCGCCGCTGACCAGCATGTTCCTGTTCGGCGCCAACCAGCCGTCGAAAGTGCTCAACTACCGTCGCGAACTGCACGACTCCAGCGGTCTGTCGATCCATGCCGGTAATGGCGAGTGGATCTGGCGCCCTCTGAACAACCCTAAACACCTGGCCGTGAGCCAGTTCAGCGTCGAAAACCCGCGCGGTTTCGGTCTTCTGCAGCGTGGCCGTGACTTCAGCCACTACGAAGACCTCGACGACCGCTACGACAAGCGTCCAAGCGCCTGGATCGAGCCGAAGGGTGACTGGGGCAAAGGCACCGTGGATCTGGTCGAGATCCCGACCGCCGACGAAACCAACGACAACATCGTTGCGTTCTGGAACCCGGAAAAACTGCCGGAGCCAGGCCAGCCGCTGGACTTCGCCTACCGCATGCACTGGACCATGGACGAAGCGGCGATTCACGCGCCGGACAGCGCCTGGGTCAAGCAGACCCTGCGTTCCACCGGTGACGTCAAGCAATCGAACCTGATCCGTCAGCCGGATGGCAGCGTTGCCTATCTGGTCGACTTCGAAGGCCCGTCCCTGGCGGCCCTGGCCCCGGATGCGGACGTTCGCAGCCAGGTCAGCGTCGGCGACAACGCCGAACTGGTCGAGAACAGCGTGCGCTACAACCCTGAAACCAAGGGCTGGCGCCTGACCCTGCGGATGAAGATCAAGGACGCGAGCAAGTCGACCGAGATGCGTGCCGCGCTGGTGCAGAACATCGTTCCGGCCGATCTGGCCAAGACCTCGCTGCCGGCTTCCAACTCCTCGGTTGCCAAGGCCGACAAGATCGCCGCCAAGCAACAAGAGAAAGCCGACAAGGAAGCCAAGGCCGCCGAAGCCAAACAGGCCGACGCCAAGCCAGCGGCAGATGCCAAGGACAAGGCCAACAAAGACGCCAAGCAGCCAGCGGCTGCGGACGCGGCCCCAGCCACACCGGAACCGGCCTCGACTGAAGAAGTCCTGACCGAGACCTGGAGCTATCAGTTGCCTGCCGATGAGTAATTCTCAAGTACAGCCAGAGACTCTGTCCGAGTATCTGGCGCATCTGCCGATGACCGACGAGCAGCGCGCGGAACTCGCGGGCTGCCAGTCCTTCAGCGAATTGCATCAACGCCTGTCGTCCTCGACGTTCGACGCGCCCACCGAAGCCGCCCAGGCTTCGGTGGGCAAGCGCCTGACCCTGAGCACCGCCGAAGAGCTGGAAGACGCGGAAATGCTGGTGCTCGACGCCAGTGGCCGGGTCAGCCTCAAGGCTACGCCGCCGATCCGTCGGACCAAGGTCGTGCCGGAGCCGTGGCGCACCAACATTCTGGTGCGTGGCTGGCGTCGCCTGACCGGCCGGACCAATCCGCCGCAGCCACCGAAAGACCAGAACGTGCTGCCGGCCGCCCGCTGGCGCACCGTCGGTTCGATCCGTCGCTACATCCTGCTGATCCTGATGCTCGGCCAGACCATCGTCGCCGGCTGGTACATGAAAGGCATCATGCCGTACCAGGGCTGGTCGTTCGTCGATCTGGAAGAAGTCCTGCATCAACCGCTGCTGCAAACCGCCACGCAAGTGCTGCCGTATGCACTGCAGACCAGCATCCTGATCATGTTCGGGATTTTGTTCTGCTGGGTGTCGGCCGGTTTCTGGACCGCGCTGATGGGCTTCCTCGAGTTGCTCACCGGTCACGATAAATACCGGATCTCCGGTAAAAGTGCCGGCAACGAGCCGATTCCGAAAGACGCGCGCACCGCACTGGTGATGCCGATCTGCAACGAAGACGTGCCTCGGGTGTTCGCCGGTCTGCGCGCGACCTTCGAGTCCGTCGCGGCCACCGGTGACCTGGACCGTTTCGACTTCTTCGTGCTCAGCGACAGTAACGACACCGATATCTGCGTCGCCGAACAGCAGGCCTGGCTGGACGTCTGCCGTGAAGCCAAGGGCTTCGGCAAGATCTTCTATCGCCGCCGCCGTCGTCGCGTCAAACGCAAGAGCGGCAACCTCGACGACTTCTGCCGTCGCTGGGGCGGTGACTACAAGTACATGGTCGTGCTCGACGCCGACTCGGTGATGAGCGGCGAGTGCCTGACCAGTCTGGTGCGCCTGATGGAGGCGACTCCGGACGCCGGCATCATCCAGACCGCGCCGCGCGCTTCGGGCATGGACACGTTGTATGCACGCATGCAGCAGTTCGCCACTCGCGTTTACGGTCCGCTGTTCACTGCCGGCCTGCACTTCTGGCAGTTGGGTGAATCCCACTACTGGGGTCACAACGCGATCATCCGCATGAAGCCGTTCATCGACCACTGCGCCCTGGCGCCGTTGCCGGGCAAAGGTGCGTTCTCCGGTGCGATTCTCTCTCACGACTTCGTCGAAGCCGCGCTGATGCGCCGTGCCGGCTGGGGCGTGTGGATTGCCTACGACCTGCCGGGCAGCTACGAAGAACTGCCGCCGAACCTGCTCGACGAGCTCAAGCGTGACCGTCGCTGGTGCCACGGCAACCTGATGAACTTCCGCCTGTTCCTGGTAAAAGGCATGCACCCGGTGCACCGCGCGGTGTTCCTGACCGGCGTGATGTCTTACCTGTCGGCGCCGCTGTGGTTCTTCTTCCTGGTGTTGTCGACGGCGCTGCTGGCGGTGAACACGCTGATGGAACCGCAGTATTTCATGGAGCCACGCCAGCTCTATCCGCTGTGGCCGCAATGGCATCCGGATAAAGCGGTCGCGCTGTTCTCGACGACCATCGTGCTGCTGTTCCTGCCGAAGCTGTTGAGCATCATCCTGATCTGGGCCAAGGGCGCGAAAGAGTTCGGCGGCAAGTTCAAGGTGACCTTGTCGATGCTGCTGGAGATGCTGTTCTCCATGCTGCTGGCGCCGGTGCGGATGATTTTCCACACCCGTTTCGTTCTGGCCGCGTTCCTCGGCTGGGCCGCGACCTGGAACTCGCCGCAGCGTGACGACGACTCCACGCCATGGAGCGAGGCGGTCAAGCGCCACGGTCCGCAGACCCTGCTGGGCTTCCTCTGGGCGCTGCTGGTGATCTGGCTGAACCCGAGCTTCCTGTGGTGGCTGGTGCCGATCGTCGGTTCGCTGATGCTGTCGATTCCGGTGTCGGTGATTTCCAGCCGTGTGGGCCTGGGCCTCAAATCCCGTGACGAGAGCCTGTTCCTCATCCCCGAGGAATACAATCCGCCACAGGCACTGCTGGCCACCGATCAGTACACCCACGAAAACCGCTGGCACGCGCTGAACGACGGCTTTGTCCGCGCCGTGGTCGATCCGCAGCAGAACGCCCTGGCGTGCTCGCTGGCGACCTCGCGTCACGGCCAGGCCGAGCCGATCGAGTGGCTGCGTCAGGAGCGTGTACGTCACGCGATCAAGGTCGGCCCGGCCGGGCTGAACAACCATGATCGCCTGCAACTGCTGAGCGACCCGGTGGCCCTGGCCCGTCTGCACGAGCAGGTGTGGGCCGAAGGTCACGCCGAGTGGCTGGACGCGTGGCGGGCTTCGGTGAAAGCCGATCCCCATGCGCCGCTGCTGCCGCTCAAGCCTGTGAGCCTGCAGGCACAACCGGCCTGATGAAGAACCCCGCGAAAGCGGGGTTTTTTTTGCCTGCCGAATGCTGGCATCGGTCAGCCATTCATGAAAAAACCTTGTGCAAACGGACGAGTGCGTTAGCATCCGTCCCCGAATTGGCGCACCCGGACGCTTTTGTCCATCTCTGTCGGTTTTCGCGCCGCAAACGCAATGGTTTTGGGGACTTGAAGATGAAGAAGTATCTGTCGATGCTGCTGGTCGGCGTCACGGCACTGGTTGCAGTCAATGCGGCGCAGGCCGGCGCAATCGATGACGCGGTCAAGCGCGGCACCTTGAAAGTCGGCATGGACCCGACCTACATGCCGTTCGAAATGACCAACAAGCGCGGCGAGATCATCGGTTTCGAAGTCGACATCCTCAAAGCAATGTCCAAGGCCATGGGCGTCAAGCTGGAGCTGGTTTCGACCGGTTACGACGGCATCATCCCGGCGCTGATGACCGACAAGTTCGACATGATCGGCAGCGGCATGACCCTGACCCAGGAACGCAACCTGCGCCTGAACTTCAGCGAACCGTTCATCGTGGTCGGCCAGACCCTGCTGATCCGCAAGGAGCTGGAAGGCACCATCAAGTCCTACAAAGACCTGAACACCGCCGATTACCGCATCACCTCCAAGCTCGGCACTACTGGCGAAATGGTTGCCAAAAAGCTGATCGCCAAGGCCAAGTACCACGGCTACGACAACGAGCAGGAAGCCGTGCTCGACGTGGTCAACGGCAAGGCTGACGCCTTCATCTACGACGCGCCGTACAACGTGGTGGCGGTGAACAAGGTCGGCGCCGGCAAGCTGGTGTTCCTCGACAAGCCGTTCACCTACGAGCCACTGGCCTTCGGTTTGAAGAAGGGTGATTACGACAGCATCAACTTCATCAACAACTTCCTGCACCAGATCCACGAAGACGGCACCTACGATCGCATCCATGACAAGTGGTTCAAGAGCACCGAGTGGCTCAAGGACATGGAATAAGCGCTGGTCAGACTGACCGCGCCGCGCCCATCGCCAGCAGGCTGGCTCCCACATTGGAATGCGTTTCCCTGTGGGAGCGAGCCTGCTCGCGATAGCGGCCTCCCCGGCGACACAACTTTCGGATTTCGCTAAACCCATGAAACAGAAAAAAGCCCAATGGCCCTGGCACGTCCTGACCGTGCTGGTGCTGGTCGGCCTGGCTGGCGCGCTGTATTACGCCACGTCGCTGATGTCCTACGAATGGCGCTGGAACCGCGTGCCGCAGTACTTCGCCTATCAGGCCGAGGAAACCCAGCGCGCCACCGACATCTCCACCGTCAGCGAACTGGTGCGCAAGGGCGGCAGCGCGCAAGTCACCCTGCGCAACGATGCCGGTGACGAGCAGCACCTGACCGTCGACGAAAACAGCCTGCAATTCGCCCAGGGCGACGATGTGGCCGAAGGCGACGTCGTGGGCGTGACCCGGCATTGGGCGGCGGGGCCGCTGCTGTGGGGCCTGTGGACGACGCTTTGGCTGTCGGTGGTGTCCGGAGTGCTGGGCCTGCTGATCGGTCTGGCGACCGGGCTGTGCCGCTTGTCGAGCAACCCGACCCTGCGCGACCTGTCGACGATCTATGTCGAACTGGTACGCGGCACGCCGCTGCTGGTGCAGATCTTCATTTTCTACTTCTTCATCGGCACGGTGATGAACCTGTCCCGGGAGTTCGCCGGGATCGCTGCGCTGTCGCTGTTCACCGGCGCCTATGTGGCGGAAATCATCCGTTCCGGCGTGCAGTCGATTGCCCGTGGGCAGAACGAAGCGGCCCGCTCGCTGGGTTTGAGCGCCGGCCAGTCGATGCGTCATGTGGTGCTGCCGCAAGCGTTCAAACGTGTGCTGCCACCGCTGGCCGGGCAGTTCATCAGTCTGGTGAAAGACACCTCGCTGGTGTCGGTGATCGCGATTACCGAGCTGCTGAAAAGCGGTCGTGAAGTGATCACCACCTCGTTTTCGCCGTTCGAAATCCTGTTCTGCGTGGCCGGCCTGTACCTGTTGATCAACCTGCCGCTGTCGAAAATCGCCAGCCGGCTTGAGCGGAGGCTCGCGCAAAGTGATTGAAGTCCGCGATCTGGTAAAAGTCTTCGACACCCGTGGCCAGGTGGTGCGCGCCGTGGATCACGTCAGCACCAACGTGGCCAAGGGCGAGGTGCTGGTGGTGCTCGGCCCGTCCGGTTCCGGCAAGTCGACCTTCCTGCGTTGCCTCAATGGTCTGGAAGAGTTCGATTCCGGTTCGGTGAGCATCGACGGCCTGCAACTGGCCGACCCGAAAACCGACGTCAACGCCTACCGCCGCGAAGTCGGCATGGTGTTCCAGCATTTCAATCTGTTCCCGCACATGACCGTGCTGGAAAACCTGTGCCTGGCGCAGAAAGTCGTGCGCAAGCGCGGCCAAAAGGAAAGCGAGGCCAAGGCCCTGGCGTTGCTGGAGAAGGTCGGGATCGCCCAGAAGGCCCGTGAATACCCTTCGCGTCTGTCCGGCGGTCAGCAGCAGCGCGTGGCGATTGCCCGGGCGCTGGCGATGGACCCCAAAGTCATGCTGTTCGACGAGCCGACCTCGGCCCTCGACCCGGAAATGGTCGGTGAAGTGCTGGACGTGATGAAGAACCTGGCCGTGGAAGGCATGACCATGGTCTGCGTGACCCACGAAATGGGCTTTGCCCGGGAAGTGGCGGACCGGGTGCTGTTCTTCGATCACGGCAAACTGCTGGAAGATGCTTCGCCGACGGAATTCTTCGACGCGCCGAAGGATCCGCGAGCCCAGGCGTTCCTCCGGCAAGTCCTCTAAACGCAGGACAAAAAACGCAGCCATTGGCTGCGTTTTTTTGTTTGCGCGGTTTAAACCTTGAACCGCCCCACCAGCGTCTGCAGGTGAGTGCCCAGGCGCGCCAGCTCGACGCTGGATGCCGCCGTTTCTTCACTCGCTGCCGAGGTCTGGTCCGAGACATCCCGCACGTTCAGCACGCTGCGGTTGATCTCTTCGGCCACGGCGCTCTGCTGTTCGGCCGCCGCGGCGATCTGCTGGTTCATCGCCTGAATCGCCGAGACGGTGCGGGTGATGCTTTCCAGCGAACCACCGGCACGGCGGGTCAGTTCGACGCTGCTGTCGGTCAGGGTGCGGCTGTTGTCCATGATCGTCGCCACTTGCTGGGTGCCGTTCTGCAGGCCGACGATCAGCTCTTCGATCTCTTCGGTGGACTTCTGGGTGCGCTGGGCGAGGCTGCGCACTTCGTCGGCGACCACCGCAAAACCGCGACCGGCTTCACCGGCACGGGCCGCTTCGATGGCGGCGTTGAGGGCCAGCAGGTTGGTTTGCTGGGCCACGGATTTGATCACGTCGAGCACGCTGCCGATCTTGTCGCTTTCGCGCTTGAGCTCGCCCATGGCCTCGGTGGAATGGCCGACTTCAGTGGCCAGACGTTCGATCTGGGCAATGGCTTCACCAACCACCTTGTCGCCTTCACGGGCCTGCTGGTCAGCGGCGACAGCGGCTTCCGACGCTTCCTCGGCGTTGCGCGCGACTTCCTGCACGGTGGCGGCCATTTCGTTCATGGCGGTGGCGACCTGATCGGTCTCGACTTTCTGATTGTTCACGCCGGCGCTGGTCTGCTCGGTCACGGCGGACAGTTCTTCAGCGGCGCTGGCGATCTGGGTGACGCCGTCGCTGATGCCGCCGATCAGTTCGCGCAGCCCCTGGGTCATGCTCTGCATCGAACGCTGCAGCTGGCCGAGTTCGTCGCGGCGCTGGGAGATCAGGTTGTGGGTCAGGTCGCCGGAAGCTACGCGCTCGGCGACTTTCAGGGTCTGGTTCAGCGGAATGATGATCTGCCGGGTGATCGCCCAGGCGGCCAGTAGGCCGAAAGCCACGGCCAGCAGGGTGGCGATCAGCAGCTGGTTCTTGGCGCTGGCGGCGTCGGTGTCGCGAACGACGGTCTGGGATTCGGTGAGCTGCTTGCTGACATCGAGCAGGATGTCGCCCTGCACCGACATACGGGCCAGAGCCTTGGCGCTGGCCACCTGGGAGTCGCGGAACTGGCTGACGGCAGCGCGATAAGCCTTGAGCGAATCGGTGGCCTGTTGCAGGTTGGCGATGTGTTGCTCAGGCAACTTGGCCGGCAGGGTCTCGAGGTTTTTCAGGGCGTTGTCGATGGCGTCGAGGGCCGGTTGCTCGGCTTCGGTCTTGCCGCTGTAGGTGTAGCCACGGACCTGGAAGCGCGCCTGCTGGATCAGTTTGCTCAGGTCGATCACCGCGTTGAACTGAGCAACGCTGTCGCTCTGCAGCATGGATTTCTCGACTTCGGCGACCTTGGCCACGGCGTTGTCGGCGGTGGCGCCCAGCTTGCTGCGGGCATCTTCGCGATTGGCGCCGGCTTGCACCATGTCGGCGAAAGCACGTTTGTACTCGGCGACGGCCGCCAGTTGCTGATCGACTTTCGTTGCGTCCGACGGTTGTTCGATCAGGCTGCGAGCGGTTTGCAGGCCGCTGTCGAGTTTGCCGAGCAGGTCATTGACCGCGCCCGGGCCTTGTTCGCCACGGCGCATTTCGTAGTCCAGACGTGCCAGACGCAGGTCCTTGGTCAGCTCGTTGAGGCTGGAGATGAAACCGAGTTTGTCACCGCGGCTGATGATGCCGCTCATGCCGGTCCAGCCGGTGAAGGTGATCAACAGCGTCAGCAGCAGCACCAGGCCGAAACCGATGCCCAGCTTGCGTTTGACGCTGACGTTTCCAAGATTCTCGGCTAACCAACGGTACATGCGACGACTCCCCTCGGACCACTAATTGGACTTATGGAGACTGTATCGGCTGGATGATGGCAATCTGTAACGCGATTTGTCCGGCGCCGAATGGCGCCGGCAGGTTCAGAACAGGCGGGCGAGCAGGGCGGTGACGGCGGTTTCGACCCGCAGGATGCGATCGCCGAGTTGCACCGGTTGCAGGCCGGATTTGCCCAGCAGGTCGATTTCGTAGGGAATCCAGCCACCTTCGGGGCCGATGGCCAGGGTCACCGGTTCGCTCAGGGCGCGGGGGCAGGGCGGGAAGTTGCCCGGATGGCCGACCAGGCCGAGGGTGCCGTCGGTGATGGCCGGCAGGCGATCTTCAACGAACGGCTTGAAGCGCTTCTCGATGATGATTTCCGGCAGCACGGTATCGCGGGCCTGTTCGAGGCCGAGGATCAGATTCTCGCGAATCGCTTCCGGCTCCAGGAACGGCGTCTGCCAGAAGCTTTTCTCGACGCGATAGCTGTTGACCAGAATCACCTTCGACACACCCATGGTCGCCACGGTCTGGAACACCCGGCGCAGCATCTTTGGGCGAGGCAGGGCGAGTACCAGGGTCAGCGGCAGTTTGGCCGGCGGTGGCTGATCGAGGGTGACTCGCAGCTCGGCTTCGCCCGCTTCCAGACGCAGCAGCTCGGCCGAGCCCATCAACCCGTTGATACGCCCGACCCGCAGGCTGTCGCCGACTTCCGAGCGATGGACTTCCTGCATGTGGGTCAGGCGCCGGTCGCGCAGCACGACGCGGTCGGCCGCAATGAAATCGGCCTCTTCGAGCAACAGCAGGTTCATGGCTGGGTCGCTGGCGGCTGGTCGTTGTGGTCGTCGACGGTTTCGTCCGGGCGCTCGCGCTTGCTGACCAGGCTGCCGAACAGGATACCGACTTCAAACAGCATCCACATCGGTACGGCCAGCAGGGTCTGGGAGAAGATGTCCGGCGGGGTCAGGATCATGCCGACCACGAAGCAGCCGATGATCACGTACGGGCGGATCTTCTTCAGGTATTTGACGTCGACCACGCCGATCCACACCAGCAGCACCACGGCCACCGGGATTTCGAACGCCACGCCGAAGGCGAAGAACAGCGTCATGACGAAATCGAGGTAGCTGGTGATGTCGGTCATCATTTCCACGCCGGCCGGGGTGGCCGAGGCGAAGAACTTGAAGATCAGCGGGAACACGAAGAAGTAGGCGAACGCCATGCCGGTGTAGAACAGCAGGATGCTGGAAATCAGCAACGGCACCGCGACACGCTTTTCGTGCTTGTACAGGCCCGGCGCGATGAAGCCCCAGATCTGGTGAAGGATCACCGGAATCGCGAGGAACAGCGAGACCATCATCGTCAGCTTCAGCGGCGTCAGGAACGGCGACGACACGTCGGTGGCGATCATCGTCGCGCCGGCCGGCAGGTACTGGCGCAGCGGCGTCGAGACGAAGGTGTAGATCTGCTGGGTGAAGGCGAACAGCCCGGCGAAGATGATGAAGATCGCCGCGACGCAACGCAGCAGGCGGGTGCGCAACTCGGTGAGGTGCGATACCAGCGGCATGTGCTGGTCGTTTTCGGGGAGATCGCTCATGGGGCTCGCGGCGGCAATATTGGGTCGTGAGGGGCCGGCGTGGTTGGCGCGGCGGCTGGAGCAACGGGTTCGATCGGTTTCATGACCGGGGCAGTTTCAGCAGCTGCGGCAGAGACGTGTTCGACGCTCGCTGGTGCATGAATCGTTTGCTCTGCGACAGGCGGCGTTGGCGTCTGCTCTGCCGCCGGCTGCGCCGGCGTCGGCTCCTGCTGAACCGGTGGCGTGAAGATCTTCCGCGCCTCCTGCTCCAGCGACAGGATGTGTTCGTTGTGCAGTTGCCGACGGATTTCGTCGGCACCGATTTCACGTTCAACTTCCTGTTTGATCGCGTTGAAGCTGCGCTTCAGCCGCCCGACCCACAGGCCGGCGGTGCGCGCGGCACCCGGCAAACGCTCGGGGCCCAGCACCAGCAGGGCAACGAGGCCGACGAGCAGCAGTTCAGAGAAGCTGATACCAAACATTAGTCAGTGCTCACACGTCTTTGCGGATCGGCTCTTCGACTTTCTGCGCCTGCACGTCGATGGTGTGCGGCGGGTTGGCCTGAGCGGTGGCTTGCGGCTGGACCGGTGGTACCGGCTGCGCAGGCGTGACGGTCGGATCGGCCGGTTTTTCGTCGTCGTTCATGGCTTTACGGAAGCCCTTGATCGATTCGCCGACGTCGGTGCCGAGGTTTTTCAGTTTCTTGGTGCCGAACACCAGCACCACGACAACCAGAATGACGATCCAGTGTTTCCAGTCAAAAATGCCCATGTTGCTGTTCCTCTCTAAAAGTTGTTCAGGCGGACGGACGCGAGGCTTTCTCGACGTGTCCGGACAGGCCGAAGCGACGATCCAGTTCGTCGAGTACAGCCTGCGGATGCTGCCCCAGCTGGGCGAGCATGACCATGCTGTGGAACCACAGGTCGGCGGTCTCGTAGATCACGTCGCTGCAGTCACCGCTGACGGCGGCGTCCTTGGCGGCAATGATCGTTTCGACCGACTCTTCGCCGACCTTCTCCAGAATCTTGTTCAGGCCCTTGTGATACAGACTAGCTACATATGAGCTGTCGGCAGCAGCGCCCTTGCGCTCTTCAAGCACCTGAGCGAGGCGGGTCAGGGTGTCACTCATGTTTGTGTCCTGCGGAATAGATGGCGTGCGGGTCTTTCAGGACCGGGTCGACCGTTTTCCAGTCGCCGTTTTCGAAGACGCGGTAGAAGCAGCTCTGACGGCCGGTATGGCAAGCGATGTCGCCAATCTGTTCGACCATCAGGATGATCACGTCGGCGTCGCAGTCCAGACGCATTTCATGCAGGGTCTGCACATGGCCGGACTCTTCGCCCTTGCGCCACAGCTTGCCACGGGAACGTGACCAGTAGATGGCACGGTTTTCGGATGCGGTCAGCTCCAGGGCTTCGCGGTTCATCCAGGCCATCATCAGCACGCGTCCGGTCTTGTGATCCTGGGCAATCGCCGGCACCAGGCCATCGGCGTCCCACTTGATCTCGTCCAGCCAGTTTTTCATCTTCGACTCCGACAGCGAACCCACACTTCAATAGTCGGGTTCAGGCGTTGAAACAGTGTGCCAGCCGATCACGCAACTGGCTATCGGCGAACGACCAGATACAAGCCGACTGCCACCATGATCCCGGCGGGCCAATGCCCCAGTTCATTCAGCGGGCCACCGGCGGCGAGGATCGTGCCGCCCGCCAGATGGGCGCTGCCGAGCAGGCGCAGGAACCAGTCGTCCTTGCGCTTTTTCCACGGTGGTGGCGGGTCGTTGGCGTGGGGTTGGGACATGCGTTCGAGCAGGTCGCGGGCCATGTTGGCCAGGTGCGGCAGCTGTTCGAACTGGCTCTGCACGTTGCCGATCAAGGCTTTCGGGCTCACGCGCTCGCGCATCCAGCGCTCGAGGAACGGCTGCGCGGTATTCCACAGATCGAGATCCGGGTACAACTGACGGCCCAGGCCTTCGATGTTCAGCAGGGTCTTTTGCAGCAGTACCAGTTGCGGCTGCACTTCCATGTTGAAGCGGCGCGCGGTCTGGAACAGGCGCATCAGCACCTGGCCAAATGAAATATCTTTTAACGGTTTTTCGAAGATCGGTTCGCACACGGTACGGATCGCCGCTTCGAATTCGTTGAGTTTGGTTTCCGCCGGCACCCAGCCCGAATCGATGTGCAACTGCGCCACGCGCCGGTAGTCGCGCTTGAAGAAGGCGAACAGGTTGCGCGCCAGATAATCCTGGTCTTCCGGGGTCAGGCTGCCGACGATGCCGCAGTCGATCGCGATGTACTGCGGGCTCCACGGGTTGACGGTGCTGACGAAGATGTTGCCCGGGTGCATGTCGGCGTGGAAGAAACTGTCGCGGAACACCTGGGTGAAGAAGATCTCCACGCCGCGTTCGGCAAGCATTTTCATGTCGGTGCGCTGGTCGGCGAGGGTCGCCAGATCCGTCACCTGAATCCCGTAGATACGCTCCATCACCAGCACTTTCGGCCGGCACCAGTCCCAATAGACTTGCGGCACGTAGAGCAGCGGCGAGCCTTCGAAGTTACGCTTCAACTGGCTGGCGTTGGCCGCCTCGCGCAACAGGTCGAGTTCGTCGTAGATGGTTTTTTCGTAGTCGCTGACCACGTCCACCGGGTGCAGCAGACGGGCGTCGGCGGAGACTTTTTCAGCGGCGCGGGCGAGGATGAACAGCCACGCCAGATCCTGGGCGATCACCGGTTTCAGGCCCGGGCGGATCACCTTGACCACCACTTCTTCACCGGTTTTCAGCTGTGCGGCATGCACTTGCGCGACCGAGGCCGAGGCCAGCGGTTCGACGTCGAAGCGGCTGAACACTTCGCTGATCTTTTTGCCCAGCTGTTCTTCGATCAGTTTGACCGACAGCTGCGAATCGAACGGCGGCACGCGGTCCTGCAACAGCATCAGCTCATCGGCGATGTCTTCCGGCAGCAGGTCGCGGCGGGTCGAGAGGATCTGCCCGAACTTGATGAAGATCGGCCCCAGGTCCTGCAAGGCCAGGCGCAGGCGTGCGCCACGGCTCAGGTCCAGCGGCTTGCGCGGGAACCAGCGCCACGGCAGGACATAGCGCAGCGCCAGCAGGAACCACGGCAAGGGCAGATCGAACAGCAGATCATCGAGGCGGTAGCGGATCACGACGCGCTGGATGCGCAACAGACGGCGGACGGCGAGCAGCTTCATGCGTTATCGCTTGGGTCGAGGGATCGGGAAAGGCGCTCGAAGCGCGCCTCGAGACGTTCCAGATCGAGTTTGATCCGGTCCAGTTCGCTGAAGCGGGCTTCGGCTTCGCGCTGCCCGACGAGGGTGCGCGATTCTTCGGCCAGGTATTCGGCGAGGTTCTGGTTGAGGCTGGCAAATCCTTGTTGGTACCAGCGGGCGCGGCTGCGCAGGTGACCGCCGACCAGTTGCGTGGCGACCGGGCCGAGCCAGCGCGAGAGTTCGTACTCCCAGTCCAGCTCGAGGTCCTGCAGCACGCCCGCCAGTTCCAGCAGCACGCCGCTGTCGCCGTCGAGTTCGACTTCCGGTGCGTGCAGCACCGCCGTCTTGTCCTTGCTCAGGGCCAGTTTCACCAGGCTCGAAGCCGGTGCGCGCAGGGTGCAGTCGACGCCGGTTTCCCAACGGGACGCCAGCATCAGACCTTCGTCGCTCGGCAGGATGAACAGCTGCAGCGCCGGGCTGCGGCAATCCACGGCAATCACTTTGCCGGTCAGATGCGCCAGCCTCGGCAGCGCCGTGCTGTCGAGACGCAGCACGCGATTCAGGCCGAGTTCGACGCTGGCCAGCAGCCCGGTCAGCAGCATCAGGGCTTGATGCCGCGGTGCAGGGCAACGATGCCTGCGGTCATGTTGTGATAGGTCACGCGATCAAAACCGGCATCGACCATCATCGACTTCAGGGTTTCCTGATTCGGGTGCATGCGGATCGATTCGGCCAGGTAGCGATAGCTTTCGGAGTCGTTGGTGATCAGCTTGCCCATCAACGGCATGAAGGCGAACGAGTAGGCGTCGTAGGCCTTGGACATCAGCGCGTTGGTCGGCTTGGAGAATTCCAGCACCAGCAGACGGCCGCCGGGCTTGAGTACGCGCAGCATGGAGCGCAGGGCGTCTTCCTTGTGCGTCACGTTGCGCAGACCGAAGGCGATGGTCACGCAGTCGAAATGGTTGTCCGGGAACGGCAGTTTTTCCGCGTCGGCCTGGACGAACTCGACGTTGCCCGACACGCCGACATCCAGCAGGCGGTCACGGCCGACCTTGAGCATGGATTCGTTGATGTCCGCGAGAACGACCTGACCGGTCGGGCCGACCAGGTGCGAGAATTTTTTGGTCAGATCGCCGGTGCCGCCGGCGATGTCCAGCACGCGGTTGCCGGCGCGCACGCCCGACAGCTCGATCGCGAAGCGCTTCCACAGACGGTGCATGCCGCCCGACAGAAGGTCGTTCATCAGGTCGTACTTGGCGGCCACGGAGTGGAACACCTCAGCGACTTTTTCCGCTTTCTGGCTTTCCGGAACGTTTTTGAAGCCGAAGTGAGTGGTGGGTTCGGCATCGCTGCCTTTGCGCTGATCAGTCATATCGCTGTCACCAAAAGAGAATGCGCGACATTCTAATCCCCAAGCCATGCTTTGTCTTGGAATGGCTAAAGGTAAGATGGGCAACCTTCGGGACGATTTGCCGCAGTGGCGGTCAAGATTCGTTGCAGGCATTCATAGCCCCATTCAAAAAGCAGGAGTCATTCAATGGCCCATATCAGTGTTGAGCGTGCCCACAGCCTGGGCAAGGAAGTTGCCCGCGAGAAAGCCGACAAACTGGCGCAGAAACTGTCCGATCAATATGGCCTGGAGCCGCAGTGGGCGGGAGACACCCTGAACCTCAAGCGTTCGGGCGTGAAGGGCGCGGTGCATGTGGCCGAGGATTCGATCCGGGTCGACGTGGAACTGGGCCTGATGATGTCGGCCATGAGCGGCATGATCAAAGCCGAGATCGAAAAGGCGCTGGATAAAGCGCTGGTCTGAACAGGACAAACGGGGAGCTTCGGGCTCCCCTTTCTTTTCTCGTGCACCTGCCTTTTATGTCAGTTGTTAGGGTGCCGTTTCTAATTTTTCTCCCTACTTTGTGCCTGAGCCCGACACTCGTCAGGGCAGTTCCTCAAACCTTCTGCGCGTGAGGTGCACCATGGCCAAAGCTATTTTGAAGAAAAAAATCGACGCCTCGACTTCTGCCCTGAGCGACGTCAAATCCTATGCCCGCAAGATCTGGCTGGCAGGCCTGGGTGCCTACACCAAGGTCGGTCAGGAGGGCAGCGAGTACTTTCAGGAATTGATCAAGGCTGGTCAAACTGTTGAAAAGAAAGGCAAAAAAGCAGTCACCGAAAAACTCGAAGCGGCCAACGCCGAGATCGATGAAGCAAAGAGCGAAGTCAGCTCTTTCAAAGGTCGCGTCGAAGTTCAGCTCGACAAGGTCGAGAAGGCGTTCGACACGCGTGTCGCCAGTGCCTTGAATCGTATCGGCATTCCGTCTAAACATGACGTTGAGGCACTCTCTGCTAAGCTCGATGAGCTGACGGCATTGCTCGAACGCGTCGCGCGTAAATCTTAAGGAGAACGGGATGGCTGGTAAAAAGAACACCGATAAAGAAGGCAGCTCGTGGATCGGAAAAGTCGAAGACTATTCCCGCAAGATCTGGCTGGCTGGTTTAGGCGTGTACTCGAAGATCGACACTGACGGCAGCAAGCTCTTCGATACATTGGTCAAAGACGGCGAGAAAGCCGAGAAGCTCACCAAGGCTGCAGTCGGCAAGAAAGTCGATGCTGCCAAGGACACCGCGAGCTCGGCCAAATCGCGCATCAGCGGCGTGAAAGATCGCGCGCTTGGCACCTGGGATCAGCTGGAAGGGGCTTTCGACAAGCGCCTGAACAGTGCGATTTCGCGCCTGGGCGTACCGAGCCGCAACGAGGTGAAGGATCTGCACAAGAAGGTCGATACCCTGACCAAGCAGATCGAAAAACTCACCGGCCTGAAAGCTCAGCCTGTCGCGGCCAAAACCGCAGCAGCCAAACCGGCGGCAAAACCTGCTGCCAAACCGTTGACTAAAGCTGCCGCCAAACCGGCAGCCAAGCCAGCAGCCAAAACCGCTGCGGCCAAGCCTGCAGTAAAAGCCGCAGCCAAACCGGTTGCCGCCAAGGCCGCCGCCAAACCTGCTGCAAAACCAGCGGCCAAGCCAGCAGCGAAAACCGCTGCCGCCAAACCCGCTGCCAAGCCTGCCGCCAAACCGGCTGCAGCGAAAAAACCTGCAGTGAAAAAACCGGCCGCGCCGAAAGCCGCTGCGCCGAAACCAGCTGCACCAAAACCGGTGACCACACCGCAAGCACTGGCCAGCACGTCGAACTCCGCCTCGGCTCCAACCCCGGCACCTGTTTCGACTGTTGCATCGACTCCGTCGACGCCGACCAGTCAGTCCTGATTTTCAGGGCACAAGAAAACGCCCGGCCTGTGAAGGTCGGGCGTTTTTGTTTGTGCGGTCAATCGTGATCTTCGAGGTATTGCAGCGCCATCCGCTCCGTCGCCACCTTCACCGGCGGCAACAGGTGCGGCGCCACCAGCATCATGATCTGGTACACCACCAGCCTCACTTCCCCCTCGCGATCAAGAATCCGCTGATAGTCCAGCGAGAACAGCAGCGTCATGGTGATCTGCTCCACCAGTTGCCCCAACGCCTGGGTATCACTGACCAGTTGCCCCGATGCCTTCAACCGCGCCAGCAATGAGGCCAGCGTGCGCTTCAGGACATTGAGAAAACTGCGAATGCCCTTGGCCAGTTTCGGCAGGCGTCCGGCCAGGTTCGACAGGTCCTGGAACAGGAACCGGTATTGCGCCAGGCGTTCAACGATCAGGTGCAGGAACAGCCAGTAATCCTCCGGTGCCAGCTCGACATCGGCGGGCGGGTCGAGCAGGGGCGCCAACTCGCTCTGAAAGCGCTCGAACAGCCCGAGGATCAGCGGCTCCTTGCCGTGGAAATGGTAGTAGAGGTTGCCGGGGCTGATCCCCATTTCATTGGCAACCTCCATGGTGGAGACGTTCGGCTCGCCCTTTTCATTGAACAACTGCAGGGCACATTCGAGGATCCGTTCGCTTGTTTTCATCCAGTCTTCTTAAAGGGCGGTTGGGGCCGGTCAGCGCACGCGCACGTAAGTGCCGGGCGCCGCCTCCATCGGTGGATAGTTCGCGTTGCCAAGGGCCATCTGGGTTTCGCGCAGGGTGCCGGAGCGCTGCTGGACCCATTCCAGCCACTGCGGCCACCAGCTGCCGTCGACTTTTTTCGCGTCGTAGTACCAGGCGCGCGGGTCACTGCTCATCTTGCCGTTTTCGACGTAGTTGGCCTTGGGGTTGCTCGGCGGGTTGAGAATGCTCTGGACGTGGCCGCTGTTGGACAGCACGAAGCGTCGCTCGCCGCCCAGCAGCAGGGTCGAGCGATACACCGCGTCCCAGGGCGTGATGTGGTCGTTCATGCCGGCCACGCTGAAACTGTCGACCGTGACTTTCTGCAGGTCGATCGGCGTGCCGCAGACTTCCAGGCCGCCCGAATGAATCAGCGGGTTGTGCTTGAAGAAGTCCAGCAGGTCGCCATGAAACGCGGCGGGCAGGCGGGTGCTGTCGTTGTTCCAGTAGAGGATGTCGAACGCCGGCGGCTCCTTGCCCAGCAGGTAGTTGTTGACGAAGTAGCTCCAGATCAGATCGTTGGGCCGCATCCAGGCGAACACCCTGGCCATGTCGCGACCGTCCAGCACGCCTTTCTGATAGGAGCGACGCTTGGCCGCTTCGAGGGTCTGTTCGTCGGCGAACAGCGTCGCCGGGGAGTCGATCTGACTGTCGAGCAGGCTCACCAGATAGGTCGCGCTGGAGACCCGCCGCAACTGTCGCTTGGCCTGCAAGTGCCCCTGCAGCGCAGCGATGGTCAGCCCGCCGGCGCAGGCACCCATCAGGTTGACCTCGCGGGCGCCAGTGATCGCCCGGCAGATGTTCATCGCTTCTTCCACGGCCTCGACGTAGGTCGACAGGCCCCATTCGCGATGACGCACGTCCGGATTGCGCCAACTGATCATGAAGGTCTGCAGGCTGTTCTTCAGGGCGTACTGGACGAAACTGTTGCTCGGGCTCAGGTCGAAAATGTAGTACTTGTTGATTTGCGGCGGCACCACCAGCAGCGGTTTCGAAAATTGTTTTTCGCTCATCGGCTTGTACTGGATCAGCTCGAGCAGCTCGTTGCGAAACACCACCGAACCGGTGGTGGTGGCGACAGTCTTGCCGACTTCGAAAGCCTGTTTGGTCACCTGACGCGGCAGTCCGTCGTTGTGCAGCAGGTCATCGAAAAGATGACTCAAACCGCGCACCAGACTGTGGCCGCCGGAGTTGAACAGCTCCTTGATCGCCAGTGGATTGAGCAGCGTGTTGGAGGGCGCCACGGCGTCGTTGATCAGGGAAAAAGCGAAGTGCGCACGGGCGCGATCGTCGTCGCTCATGCTGCTGTCGTCGATCCAGCTCTTCACCTGTTTCTGCCAACTCAGATAGGCCTGCAGGCTTCGGCGGTAGAAAGGGTTGAGGCTCCAGGCCGGATCCGTGAAGCGGCTGTCATTGGGGTTGGTCGGATGCAGGGTTTCACCGAGCAGCACGCGTCCGAGCGCGCCCCCCAGTTTCAATGCGTGTTTCGCACTGTGGATCGGGTTGCGCAGGCCATGGGCGGCGACGCTGCGCAACGTCGAAATCAGGTCGCGGCCTCGCAGGCCGGTCATTGCACTTTGTGCATTGATGAAAACGGCGGGACTGGGCACTACGCCCGTCGCTGGTTTGTCGCGCATGACTCAACACTCCTTCGTCTTCAGGTCAAAAACAAACACACCGAACCAGAACACCATAGACGCTGTTGCGGCTTGTTGCCTGCGCGGCGTCCTGCCACGCACGTTGAAAAAGCTCTGCAAGGAGCTGTCCAGAAAGCCGGACCGGGCCGGTTATCCGCCCAGCGGTGTCGGGTGGGGGTGCATCACTGCGCGAAGACGTTCCTCCTGGAGAAATTTCATGATGATCGGCGCCACGGCTTCGGCCCGGGTGATGAGGAACAGATGCCCGTCATCGATGATGTGCAATTGTGCGTTGGGGATGCGCCAGGCGAGCAGGCGCATGTTGATCAGCGGAATCAGTGGATCGTCATCACCGGCCAGCACCAGGGTCGGCTGGTGGATCTTGTGCAGCCAGTGAATGCTGGTCCAGCCAAGGCCCGCGAACAGTTGCCAGTAGTAGCCGAGCTTGCCCGCCGAACGCACCTTGGCCGCGTGACTGGCGGCGAGGGTCGGGTCGCGACGGAACGAGCCGCCGTAGATCATCGGGGCGATGCGGATCACATGGGACGGCTGGATGTAGCGGCGCGGGCTGGCCATCATCCACAGCACCTTCGGCTTGCCCGGCACCATCACCGCGCCTGCCGCCGTGGCGGCCAGTACCAGCTTCTTGCAGCGCTCGGGATAGTCATGGGCGAACTGCTGCGCCAGCGCGCCACCCCAGGACACACCGATCACATTGACCTGACCGTAGTCGAGGTAATCGAGCATCCGTGCCGTGAGTTTGGCCAGGCCCGGAAAGCGATACGGCCGGCTCGGCGTCGAAGAACCACCGACACCGGGCACGTCGAAGGCGATCACTTCCAGGTCCGGATCCAGCGCCGCGACAAAAGGAAACACCAGCTCCAGGTTGGCGCCGATGCCGTTGAAAATCAGCAAGGGCGTCAAGTGAGGCTTGCCGGGGCGTACGGCGGTCCGGAGGGTCTGGCCATCCAGCTCGACGGTACGGAAGATGAACGGTTGCGGCATGCTTCAGGGCCCTGTGGGTCGCAATCTCAGTGTTCACCTCACTCCCCGCAGGGAGTGAGGTGTATCGGTTACCGCTCGTGTACGTAAGTGCCCGGCGAGGCTTCGCCTGCCGGATATGCCTTGTTGCCCAGCTTCGTCGGTGCCTTTTTCAGTTCGCCCGAACGCGCCGCCTGCCAGGCCTGCCAGTGCAGCCACCAGGAGTCGGCGTGCTTGGTCGAGTTTTCCTGCCAGTCATCGGCATTGGCGGTCATTTCGTCGCTGGTCATGTAGCGCGATTTCGGGTTGCCCGGCGGGTTCAGAATGCTCTGGATATGCCCGCTGCTGGACAGCACGAATTCCACCTTGCCGCCAAACAGCTGCGCCGACTTGTAGCAGGACTTCCACGGAGTGATGTGGTCGTTGGTGCCGGCCAGCGAGAAGATGTCGGCCGTGACCTTCTTGAGGTCGATCGGCGTGCCGCACACTTCCAGTGCATTGGGGCGGATCAGTGGGTTGTTTTTGAACATCTCGATCAGGTCGCCGTGGAACGCCGCCGGCAACCGGGTGGTGTCGTTGTTCCAGAACAAGATGTCGAACACCGGCGGCTCGTTGCCCAGCAGGTAGTTGTTGACCCAGTAGTTCCAGATCAGGTCGTTGGGGCGCATCCAGGCGAAGACCTTGGCCATGTCTTTGCCTTCGAGCACGCCGGCCTGATACGAATGACGCTTGGCCATCTCCAGGGTCTGCTCGTCGACGAACAGGGCGACGTCACTGTCCAGGGTGGTGTCCAGCACGCTGACCAGCAGGGTCAGGGCATTGACCTTGTTTTCGCCGGTGGCGGCGTAGTGGCCGAGCAGGGCGGTGCAGGTGATGCCGCCGGAGCAGGCGCCCAGCATGTTGACGTCCTTGCTGCCGGTGATCGCGGTGACCACGTCGACCGCTTCCTTCAGGGCTTCGATGTAGGTCGAGAGGCCCCACTCGCGCTGTTCCTTGGTCGGGTTGCGCCAGCTGACGATAAAGGTCTGCACATTGTTGCGCAGGCAGAAGCGCGCCAGGCTCTTGTCCGGGCTCAGGTCGAATACGTAGAACTTGTTGATCTGCGGCGGCACTACCAGCAGCGGACGCTCGTGGACTTGCTCGGTGATCGGTTTGTACTGGATCAGCTCCAGCACGTCGTTGCGAAACACCACCGCGCCTTCGCTCACGCCCAGGGTCTTGCCGACCTCGAAGGCGCCCATGTTGACCTGGCTCGGCATGCCGCCGTTGTGCACCAGATCCTTGGCCAGATGCGAGAGGCCGTCGAGCAGACTCTTGCCACCGGTCTCGAAGAAACGTTTGACCGCCGCCGGGTTGGCCGCCGTGTTGGTCGGCGCCATGGCTTCGGTCATCAGATTGATCACGAAGTGGCCGCGCGCGATGTCCTTGGGCGAGAGGCTGCTGTCGTCGATCCAGGCATGGAGTTCCTTGCGCCACGCCAGGTAGGTTTGCAGGTAACGTTTGTACAGCGGGTTCTGACTCCACGCCGGGTCGACAAAGCGACGGTCATCGCCTGCCGGTTGCAGTTCTGATTTGCCGAACAGCACGTTCTTCAGTTCGATGCCGAAATGAGTGACGTGTTTGACGCTATGGATCGGTTGTTTGATGGCCTGGGTCAGCACCATTCGAGCAGAGGCCAGCAGATCCTTTCCGCGAAGCCCAACGACAGGATTCAGCCCCAGGGTGTTTTCCGAGGCTTGGTACTTCAAATCATCGTTATTCTTGTTACTCATCTACGACGCTCCATTGTCCTGAGACGAGTACCCGGTTTCTGCTGTGCAGTTCCACAGCCAATGCCAGGTACTACTGCTCGGGTGACCGTTGATTCTGCATAGCTGCTTTACAGTCGTAGAGCACTGCAGGGAACTTGCCAGCTCCATTGGTTACCCGAGTTTAATTTTTTTCGCAAGCAGCCGATCCCGGGCCGCTTTAGCGGAGCATTCAAACAGATGAATTTAGAAAATGCCCTCTAAACAGTCCGAGGCGCGGACTAGAGCATCAGCTTGACGACGGACTCGTCCGGGTCGCGGGTTTTGCCGGCGGCTTTGAGCTCGGCCAGATAATCCGCCCAGAGTGCGTCATAACGTCGCCCCAGTTCGTAGAGGTAATCCCAGGTGAACAGGCCGCTGTCATGACCGTCGTCGAAGGTCAGTTTCAGTGCGTACTGACCGGCCGGTTCTACCTTGGTCAGGCCGACGTGCAGCTTGCCGAATTGCAGGATCGGTTTGCCGTGGCCCTGGACCTCGGCGGAGGGGGAATGCACGCGCAGGAATTCGGCGGGCAGGGTGTATTCCTCGCCGGACGCGTATTTGAGCGACAGGGTTTTCGAGGCTTTGTGCAGTTTGATGTCGGTGGGGAGTTGGGTCATCGCGGGTGTTCCGTCAGGTGGAAAAAATTGTGGGAGCCGATGGCTCCCACAGTTTCACGACCACTGTAAGTATGGCTTACAGGATATAACGGGACAGATCTTCGTTCTGCGCCAATTCGCCCAGGTGGCTGTTGACGTACTCGGCATCGATCAGGATCGCCTTGTCGTCGTGGGCGCTGGCCAGGT
The DNA here is from genome assembly GCF_023242405.1 of Pseudomonas sp. MWU12-3088. Lineage (NCBI taxonomy): Bacteria > Pseudomonadati > Pseudomonadota > Gammaproteobacteria > Pseudomonadales > Pseudomonadaceae > Pseudomonas > Pseudomonas sp. MWU12-3088. The sequence goes on along the minus strand of NZ_JALJEA010000005.1, from coordinate 363,282 downwards.
CGCCGGCACTGAACGACACCTCTTCCAGCAGACGCTCGAGCAGCGTGTGCAGGCGACGGGCACCGATGTTCTCGGTCTTTTCGTTGACCTGCCAGGCGATCTCCGCCAGACGCTTGATGCCTTCAGGCTGGAACTGGATGTTCAGGCCTTCGGTCTTCAACAGTGCGCAGTACTGCTCGGTGAGCGAGGCGTGCGGTTCGCTGAGGATGCGCTCGAAGTCTTCCGGGCTCAGGGCCTTGAGTTCGACGCGGATCGGCAGACGGCCTTGCAGCTCCGGCACCAGATCGCTCGGCTTGCTCAGGTGGAACGCACCGGAGGCAATGAACAGGATGTGGTCGGTCTTGACCATGCCCAGCTTGGTGTTGACGGTGCAGCCTTCGATCAGCGGCAGCAGGTCGCGCTGTACGCCTTCACGGGACACATCGGCGCCGCCGACATTGCCGCGCTTGGCGACCTTGTCGATTTCGTCGATGAACACGATACCGTGCTGCTCGACCGCTTCCAGGGCCTTGGCCTTCAACTCTTCTTCGTTGACCAGGCGACCGGCTTCTTCATCGCGCACCAGCTTCAGCGCTTCCTTGACCTTGAGCTTGCGGGACTTCTTCTTGCCCTTGCCCATGTTGGCGAACAGGGACTGCAGCTGGTTGGTCATTTCTTCCATGCCCGGAGGCGTGGCGATCTCGATGCCGGCCATTTCGGCGACTTCGATCTCGATTTCCTTGTCGTCCAGCTGACCTTCGCGCAGGCGCTTGCGGAACAGCTGGCGAGTGTTGGAATCCTGGGTCGGCGCGTCTTCGTTGCCGAAGCCCATGCGTGCCGGCGGCAGCAGGGCGTCGAGGATGCGGTCCTCGGCGGCGTCTTCGGCGCGGTGGCGCACGCGGGTCATTTCCTGCTCGCGCAGCATCTTGATCGCGGCATCGGCCAGATCACGGATGATCGATTCGACGTCACGGCCGACGTAGCCGACTTCAGTGAACTTGGTCGCTTCGACCTTGATGAACGGCGCGTTGGCCAGCTTGGCCAGGCGACGGGCGATCTCGGTTTTACCGACACCGGTCGGGCCGATCATCAGGATGTTCTTCGGGGTCACTTCAACACGCAGCTCTTCAGGCAGCTGCATGCGGCGCCAGCGGTTGCGCAGGGCAATCGCGACGGCGCGCTTGGCATCGTCCTGGCCGATGATATGGCGGTTGAGTTCGTGGACGATTTCGCGGGGAGTCATGGACATAATAATTGACGGTCCTCAAGCAGAAACAAGCCGTGGCACAGGGCCGCGTCAGGCTTATTCAGCGAGATCCTGCTCCTCAATGGTCTGGGTGTGGTTGGTGAATACACAGATGTCGCCGGCGATGCCGAGAGCGGTCTCGACGATTTCGCGGGCCGACAGGTCGGTCTTCTTCAGCAGGGCGCTGGCGGCGGCTTGCGCATAGGCGCCACCGGAACCCATGGCGATCAGGCCGTCTTCGGGTTCGACCACGTCACCGTTGCCGGTAATGATCAGGGAGGCGTCCTTGTTGGCGACCGCGAGCATCGCTTCGAGGCGGCTCAGGGAGCGGTCGGTGCGCCATTCTTTGGCGAGTTCGACGGCGGCACGGATCAGGTGGCCCTGATGTTTCTCGAGCTGGCCTTCGAAACGCTCGAACAGGGTAAAGGCGTCGGCGGTGGCACCGGCGAAACCGGCGATGACCTGGCCGTGGTACAGGCGACGAACTTTCTTCGCGTTGCCTTTCATCACGGTGTTGCCGAGAGAAACCTGGCCGTCGCCGCCCATGACGACTTTGCCGTGGCGGCGGACTGAAACGATGGTGGTCAAGGGAAGAGTCTCCACACTGCGGGGCGAAAATGCCTTATGCCCATTCATATGGGGGTGGTGGAGAGGATTTCAACTGCGGGGAGGGAGAGGGGACGAGCGGTGGTGTTGCGCTGATCCTCCCCACGCAGAGCGGGGGAAGGATCATTCGCGGGGAATCAGCGGCTCTGGCGTTGTTGTAACAACAGGTTGCTGAAGCCGGCGCCCGCCAGTTGTTTCTGGGCGGTGGTCAGCTGTTCGCGGTTGCTGAACGGACCGACCAGTACGCGGTACCAGGTTTCATCCTTCACCGTCCCGGACTCTACCGCGACCGCCTGGCCGAGCAGAATGATCTGCGCGCGGACCTTGTCGGCATCTGTCTGCTTGCGGAACGAGCCGGCCTGCAGGAAGAACTTGGTCACCGGTGCAGCCTTGGTCACCGGTGGCGCTGGCGGCGGGGTGATCCCGGCCAGCGCAGCCTGGGCGCGTGCGGTGTCGATCTTCGCCGCTTCCGCCGGGGTCACCGGCGTGGTCGGGATCGCCGGCACCTGTGGCGTCGGCAGGGTTTTCTCCGGCACGGCGTCAGGCGGCACGATTACTTCCGATTCCGGCAGCAGGGTGTAGAAGTCGTACTTCGGCTTCACCGGTTGCGTCGGGCTCGGCGGGGTCTTGTTGGCCTCGGCGATCTTGGTGGCTTTCTGTTGTTGCTGTTGCTCGACCTTCTCGCGCTTGACCGTGTCGCTGCCCTTGCCCGGCTCCAGTTTCATCAGGAACACGATGAACGCACCGACCGTCAGGCCGATGGCCATCCACAGCCAACCCGGGATCGGTTGCTTCGCAGGAGCTTGGTAACGGCTGGCGCCACGCTTGGGTGCAGGTTTTTTCTTGGCAGCCAACTTACATACGCTCCAGGGTTTCCAGGCCGAGCAGTTCCAGGCCTTGCTTGAGGGTACGGCCGGTCAGCGCGGCAAGGCGCAGACGGCTTTGCATTTGTGCCGTGGTCTCGGCGGCGAGGATCGGGCAGTTCTCGTAGAAGCTGGAGAACAGGCCGGCCACGTCGTACAGGTAGGTGCACAGGGTGTGCGGCGTGCCCTTTTCCGCGACGTTGTTCAGCACTTCACCGAACTGCGCCAGTTTGGCCGCCAGTTCCTGTTCGTGCGCGGCTTCGAGGACGATCTGGCCGTCGACTTGGCTGAAATCCTTGCCCAGTTTGCGGAATACGCCGGCCACGCGAGTGTAGGCGTACAGCAGGTATGGCGCGGTGTTGCCTTCGAAGTTGAGCATCAGGTCGAAGTTGAAGCTGTAGTCGCTGGTGCGGTGCTTCGACAGGTCGGCGTACTTCACCGCGCCGATGCCCACGACTTTGGCGATGGCGCGCAGTTCGTCTTCGGCAAGCTCAGGGTTCTTTTCCTTCACCAGGCTGTAGGCACGTTCCTGCGCTTCGGTCAGCAGATCGATCAGCTTCACGGTGCCGCCGTCACGGGTCTTGAACGGACGGCCATCGGCGCCGTTCATGGTGCCGAAGCCCATGTGTTCCATTTCCATCGGATGGGTCACGAAACCGGCCTTGCGCGCCACGGCGAACACTTGCTGGAAGTGCAGGGCCTGACGCTGGTCGACGAAGTACAGCGCACGGTCCGCCTTCAGTTTGCCGCTGCGGTAACGCACGGCGGCCAGGTCTGTAGTCGCGTACAGGTAGCCGCCGTCCGCCTTGACGATGATCACCGGCAAAGGCTCGCCTTCGGCGTTCTTGAATTCGTCGAGGAACACGCACTGGGCGCCGTTGCTTTCAACCAGCATGCCGGCAGCTTTCAGGTCGTTGACCACGTTGATCAGGTCGTCGTTGTAGGCGCTTTCGCCCATCACGTCGGCCATGGTCAGTTTGACGTTGAGCAGTTCGTAGATCTTCTGGCAGTGCGACAGCGAGATGTCCTTGAACTTGGTCCACAGCGCCAGGCATTCGGCATCGCCGGCCTGCAGCTTGACCACCAGGCCACGGGCGCGGTCGGCGAACTCCGGGGACTCGTCGAAGCGCTGCTTGGCGGCGCGGTAGAAGTTTTCCAGGTCCGACAGTTCGTCGCTGGTGATCGGGTTTTCCTGCAGGTACGCCATCAGCATGCCGAACTGGGTACCCCAGTCGCCGACGTGGTTCTGACGGATGACGGTATCGCCGAGGAACTCGAGCACACGGGCCACGCCGTCGCCGATGATGGTCGAGCGCAAGTGGCCGACGTGCATCTCTTTGGCCAGGTTCGGCGCCGACAGGTCGACCACGGTGCGTTGCGCCGGGCCGGCCTTGCGCACACCAACGTGAGCGTCGGCCAGGGCCGCGTCGAGGCGCGAGGCCAGCGCCTGGGTGTTCTGGAAGAAATTAATGAAGCCTGGGCCGGCGATTTCGGCCTTGGTGACGTTCTCGTCAGCCGGCAGGGCGGCGATGATTTTTTCTGCCAGGTCGCGCGGTTTCATGCCTGCAGGTTTGGCCAGCATCATGGCGATGTTGCTGGCGAAATCGCCGTGGGTCTTGTCCCGGGCGTTTTCCACCTGGATCGCCGGCGTCAGGCCTTCAGGCAACACACCTTCGTTGACGAGTTGGGTGAGGGCTTGTTGGATCAGCTGGCGAATGGTGTCTTTCATGGTCTTCTCTTTCGACCGCAAGCGCGGCGGCGCATCGATGCGCGGGTGGAAAAACTGGGCATTATCCGTTGCGAAGACGGGCTTGCCAACCTTAGCAGGCAGGATGTGGATGTGTGGTGACAATTCGAGCGGTTTTGCCCGGTCAGTACAGATCCACCGGATCGACATCCAGCGACCAGCGCACCGCCCGGCCGCTCGGCATCTGCTCCAGCACCAGCAGCCAGCTCGCCAGCAAGCGGTGCAGCGGCGCCCGGGCCGTGGCCTGCAACAGCAGTTGCGCGCGGAAGCGTCCGGCCCGGCGTTCCATCGGTGCCGGCACCGGCCCCAGCAGTTCGATGCCGCTCAGGTTCTGCTCGGCCAGCAAACGCTCGGCCTCGCTGCAGGCTTCATCGAGAAAACCTTCGGCCTGCCCTGGCTTGTGCGCTTCGGCGCGCAGCAGGGCGAGGTGGGCGAACGGCGGCAGGCCGGCAGCGCGGCGCTCGCTCAGGGCCTGTTCGGCGAAGGCGAAGTAACCTTGTTCGGTCAGTTGCACCAATAAAGGATGGTCGGCCAGGTGGGTCTGGATGATTACCTTGCCCGGCTCCTCTGCCCGCCCGGCGCGACCGGCGACCTGCACGATCAGCTGCGCCATGCGCTCGCTGGCGCGGAAGTCGCCAGAGAACAGTCCGCCGTCGGCGTCGAGGATCGACACCAGAGTGACCCGGGGGAAATGGTGACCCTTGGCCAACATCTGGGTGCCGACCAGAATGCACGGCTGGCCTTTCTGAATGGTGGCGAACAACTGGTTCATCGCATCCTTGCGCGAGGTGCTGTCGCGGTCGACGCGCAGTACCGGATAGTCCGGGAACAGAATCGCCAGCCGTTCTTCGGCCCGCTCGGTGCCGGCGCCCACCGGCCGCAGGTCGACCTTGTTGCACTTCGGGCACTGGCGCGGCACGCGCTCGACGTAACCGCAGTGATGGCAGCGCAGTTCGCCATAGCGCTGGTGCACGGTCATCCGCGCATCGCAGCGCTGGCACTCGGACATCCAGCCGCAGTCGTGGCACAGCAGGGTCGGGGCAAACCCCCGGCGGTTGAGGAACACCAGTACCTGCTGGCCGGCGGCGAGGGTCTGGCCGATGGCTTGCTGCATCGGTCCGGAAATGCCGCTGTCCAGTGGACGACTTTTCACATCAAGGCGCAGGAACCGTGGCTGTTTGGCGCCGCCGGCCCGTTCGTTCAGGCGCAGGAGTCCGTACCGGCCGGTGTAGGCGTTGTGCAGGCTTTCCAGCGATGGCGTCGCGGAGCCGAGCACGATCGGGATGTTTTCCTGCCGTGCCCGCACCAGCGCCAGATCCCGTGCGTGGTAGCGCAGGCCTTCCTGCTGTTTATAGGAGCCGTCGTGTTCTTCGTCGATGATGATCAGCCCCGGATTTTTCATCGGGGTGAACAGCGCCGAGCGGGTGCCGATAATAATGTCGGCCTCGCCATCACGGGCAGCGAGCCAGGCATCGAGGCGATCGCGGTCGTTGACCGCCGAGTGCAGCAGGGCGATGCGCGCGTTGAAACGTTGTTCGAAGCGGGCCAGGGTCTGCGGGCCGAGGTTGATTTCCGGGATCAGCACCAGTGCCTGCTTGCCGGCCTCGAGGGTTTCGCGGATCAGCTGCAAATAGACTTCGGTCTTGCCGCTGCCGGTGACCCCGGCCAGCAGGAACGCGTGATAACTGTCGAACCCGGCGCGAATCGCCTCGTACGCGGCGCGTTGCTCGCTGTTGAGCGGCAGCTCGGGCTGGGCCAGCCAGTGTTCGTGGCGCGCGCCGGGAGCGTGACGGCGCACTTCGACCTGCACCAGATTCTTGGCCAGCAGCAGATCGAGGCTGTCCTTGCTCAACATCAGTTTGCTCAGCAACTGATGGGCGACGCCGTGAGGGTGCTGGGCCAGCGTTGCCAGGGCTTCACGCTGGCGCGGGGCGCGGGCGATGCGCGGGTCATCGAGGCTGGCGCCGGGGGCGGCGGACCAGAAGCGTTCCTGGCGGGCTTCGGCCAGTTCGCCTTGGCGCAGCAGCACCGGCAGTGCCCAGCTCAAGGTGTCGCCGAGGCTGTGCTGATAATACTGGGCGGTCCACAGGCACAGCTTGAATAGTGCGGGTGGCAGGGGCGCGGTGGCGTCGAGCAGGGCCAGCGCCGGTTTGAGCTTCTCCACCGGTACTTCGCTGGTGTCAGTGACTTCCACCAGAATCCCGATCATCTCCCGCCGACCGAACGGCACCCGCAGGCGCATGCCCGGTTGCAACTGCGCACGCAGCACGCCGGCCGGGGCCCGATAGTCGAACAGGCGGCGCAGGGGCGAAGGCAGGGCGAGGCGCAGAATGGCGTCGGGCACGCGGGGGGATCTCATGGGCGGGTGGGTAAAGAAGGGCCGGAGCCTAGCAGACGGTCGGTCTCAGTGACAGCTTGCGTGATCGGGATTGTCTGGTAGAATCCGCGGCCTAATTACGTGCGGTATTCAACAATCGTGTTGGATGGCGGCACGCCAGCTGAGGAAAACACCATGAAAGCCGATATCCACCCGAATTACCCAGAAGTTGCAGTAACTTGCAGCTGCGGCAACAAGTTCGAAACCCGTTCGACCTTCGGCAAAGCCCTGGCGATCGACGTTTGCAACGAGTGCCACCCGTTCTACACCGGTAAGCAGAAGACTCTGGACACCGGTGGTCGCGTTCAGAAGTTCGCCGACCGTTTCGGTGCTTTCGGCGCGAAAAAGGCCTAAGGCCCCTCATTCTGGAAAACCTCAGCGGCTTTTCCGGTCTGATGAAAAAGGCGTCCCTTGTGGGCGCCTTTTTTGTGCCCGCGATTTGGCTGTCCGCCGCCCAGGCTTTTTGCCCGACCCCGTCGGGGCTGTCGAGCGTGGTGGTGCAGCGGGTTGTCGATGGCGACACGGTGCGCCTGAGTGACGGCCGCAGCGTACGCCTGATCGGCCTCAACACGCCTGAGCTGGGCAAGCAGGGGCGCAGCGACGAACCGTTTGCCGTGGCGGCGCGCAAACGCCTGGAAGCCTTGGTGGCTGACAGTGGCGGTCGAGTCGGTTTGCGCCTCGGCGCGCAAGCAAAAGACCACTACGGGCGTACGCTCGCCCATCTCTACAGCGTCAGCGGCGCCAGTCTCGAAGCGCAAATGCTCGCCGATGGCCTTGGATTCCAGGTCGCGGTGGCACCGAATGTCGATCTTGTCGATTGTCAGCGAGCTGCCGAACGCAGCGCACGGCAGGCCGGGCTTGGCCTGTGGAAGCGCTCGCCTGTACTGAAAGCGGAGCAGATCGAACGCTCGGGTTTCGCCATCGTCAGCGGGCGTGTGAGCAAGGTTCAGCGCAATCGTGGCGGAATCTGGATCGAGTTGCAGGACAAGCTTGTACTGCGCGTTGCACCCAATCTGCTGGAGCGCTTCGCCGGCAGTTCCCTGCAAGCGCTGAAGGGCAAGCAGATCGAGGCCCGGGGCTGGGTGGTCGACCGTTCACGACGGGGCGGATTGAAACCCGGTCAGGCTCGCTGGCTGTTGCCGCTGACCGACCCGACGATGTTGCAATCGTCCCGCTGAAGAAAAAGTTGTAGACATTTTTTCTGTCGATTGTGAACAGTCTAGCCCTTGTGCGACGTGGCTCTTGGCCCAAAGTCGTAGGGCAGGGCGCTTGACAGGGGTGACCGGGCAGTCTTGTGGGGACTTTGCGAGGCGCGTATCCTCGCTGACCAGTCTGTCCAACAGTAAAAAGCGGAATGCCAAAATGTCTGATCTGAAAACTGCCGCTCTCGAATATCACGCCAATCCTCGTCCAGGAAAGCTGAGTGTCGAGCTCACCAAGGCCACTGCTACCGCCCGCGACCTGTCGCTGGCCTACAGCCCCGGCGTAGCTGAACCAGTGCGCGAGATCGCCCGCGATCCTGAACTGGCCTACAAGTACACCGGCAAGGGCAACCTGGTTGCAGTCATTTCCGATGGCACCGCGATTCTGGGCCTGGGTAACCTCGGCCCACTGGCTTCCAAGCCAGTGATGGAAGGTAAAGGCGTGCTGTTCAAGCGCTTCGCCGGCATCGACGTCTTCGACATCGAAGTCGACTCCGAAAGCCCGCAAGCCTTCATCGACACCGTAAAACGCATTTCCATCACCTTCGGTGGCATCAACCTGGAAGACATCAAGGCACCTGAGTGCTTTGAGATCGAACGCGCTCTGATCGAGCAGTGCGACATTCCGGTATTCCACGATGACCAGCACGGCACCGCGATCGTGACCGCTGCGGGCATGATCAACGCCCTGGAAATCGCTGGCAAAACCCTCGGCGAAGCCAAGATCGTCTGCCTGGGCGCCGGCGCTGCCGCCATCTCCTGCATGAAACTGCTGGTGAGCATGGGCGCCAAGGTCGAGAACATCTTCATGATCGACCGTACCGGTGTGATCCACGCTGGCCGTGACGACCTGAACCAGTACAAGGCTGTGTTCGCTCACGCTACCGAGAAACGCACCCTGGACGACGCCATCGAAGGCGCTGACGTATTCGTCGGCCTGTCGGGCCCGAACCTGCTGAGCGCCGAGCAACTGAAGCGCATGGCGGCCAACCCGATCGTCTTCGCCTGCTCCAACCCGGATCCGGAAATCTCCCCGGAACTGGCTCACGCCACCCGCAACGACGTGATCATGGCCACCGGCCGTTCGGACTACCCGAACCAGGTCAACAACGTACTGGGCTTCCCGTTCATCTTCCGCGGTGCCCTGGACGTTCGCGCCAAGCGCATCAACGAAGAAATGAAGATCGCTGCCGCCAACGCCCTGCGCGAACTGGCCAAGCTGCCGGTTCCTCAGGAAGTCTGCGACGCCTACGGCGGTATCTCCCTGGAATTCGGTCGTGAGTACATCATTCCGAAGCCAATGGACAAGCGCCTGATCACCGTGATCTCCGACGCCGTGGCCAAGGCTGCGATCGAGACCGGCGTAGCGACCCTGCCGTATCCGAAGAACTACCCGCTGAAAAGCGTGGATGACGTGTTCAACGGCTAAGTCGTTGTAGCGCTTCAAGCGAAAGCCCCGGCTTGTGAGAGTCGGGGCTTTTTTGTGCCTGAGGGTTTTGTATCGAGTCTGGCCGGTTCATCCACCACAATCCTGAAGGCAATAAAAAGCCCCGCACTTCTCACGAAGGCGGGGCTTTTTGGCAGGCCAGGATCAGAACAAATCGATCGGCGCCTGTTCGTCCGCCGGCAGCGGGCTGCCCGGCGCGGTGCCGTTGCCGATCTCGTTGACCGACGGCGGCGTGTCTTCGGCCTTGAACAGCTCGAAGTAGGCGCCTGGCGTGCTCGGCGAGGCCGCGCGGCCGCTGACCGGGTCTACCCGCAGGCTGAGGATGCCTTCCGGCTCCGGCTGGACATGCGGCGGCTTGTCCTTGAGCGCGGCGCTCATGTAGTTCATCCAGATCGGCAGCGCCACGGTGCCGCCGAACTCCCGGCGACCGAGGCTTTCCGGCTGGTCGAAACCGGTCCAGACCGTGGTCACGTAATCGGCGTTGTAACCGGAGAACCACGCATCCTTGGATTCGTTGGTAGTACCGGTTTTGCCCGCGATGTCGCTGCGGCCCATGGCCAGTGCGCGACGACCGGTGCCGAGCTTGATCACGTCCTGCAACATGCTGTTGAGGATGTAGGTGGTGCGGCCATCGACGATGCGTTCGGCGACTGCCGGAGCTTGTGGCATTGCGGCGCTGCCCGGTGCTTCACCCGGAACCGGTGCTGCGTCGACGGTGATCGGTTGGGTCGCCGGTGCCGCGATGCCGTCGGTGGCCGCGCCGCCCTGTGGCACGGTCGGCGGGTTGGCGACGAACAGCGTGTCGCCATTGCGGCTTTCGATCTTGTCGATGATGTACGGGGTGATCTTGTAACCACCGTTGGCGAAAGTGCTCCAGCCAGTGGCGATTTCCATCGGGGTCAGGGTCGCGGTGCCCAGCGCCAGGGACAGGTTTGGCGGCAGATCCTGCTTGTTGAAACCGAAGCGGGTGATGTAGTCGATGGTCTTGCCTACGCCCATCGCCTGCAGCAGGCGGATCGAAACCAGGTTGCGCGACTTGTACAGCGCTTCGCGCAGGCGGATCGGGCCGAGGAAGGTGTTGGTGTCGTTCTTCGGACGCCAGACCTTGTCCAGGTACTCGTCGACGAACACGATCGGCGCGTCGTTGACCAGCGTGGCGGCGGTGTAACCGTTATCCAGCGCGGCACTGTAGACGAATGGCTTGAAGCTCGAGCCCGGCTGACGCTTGGCCTGCATGGCACGGTTGTAGTTGCTCTGCTCGAAGGCGAAACCGCCGACCAGCGAGCGGATTGCGCCGTTCTGCGGATCCAGCGACACCAGCGCGCCCTGGGCCTGCGGAATCTGGCTGAACTTCAGCGAATTGTTCGGCTGGCGCTGTACGCGCACCAGGTCGCCGACCTGCGCGACATCCGATGGCTGACGCGGCGCGGCGCCCATGCTGTTGGTGTTGAGGAACGGACGGGCCCATTTCATGGTGTCCCACGCCACATGCTCTTCACCGGTACGGGTCAGCACTTGCAGGCCGTTCTTGTCGACCTGGGTGACGATGGCCGGTTCGAGGCTGCTGATGGTGCGTTGCTTGGTCAGCTCGACGGCCCAGGCTTCGCGGGTCTTGCCCGGCAGGCGCGATTCAGGACCACGGTAGCCGTGACGCTGGTCGTAGGTCATCAGGCCTTCGTGCAGCGCGGTATTGGCCATTTCCTGCAGGTTGCTAGGCACCGTGGTAGTGACGCGGAAACCTTCGGTATAGGCGTCGCTGCCGTAACGGCCGACCATTTCGGCACGGGCCATCTCGGCGATGTACGGCGCGTTCACTTCCGGGGTCGGCACGTGGTAGCTGGCGTTCAGCGGCTCGTTGATGGCGGCGGTGTAGTCGGCTTCGGTGATCTTGCCGAGCTTGTACATGCGCCCGAGGATCCAGTCGCGACGCTCCTTGCTGCGCGCCGGGTTGGCCAGCGGGTTGAAGCGCGACGGGGCCTTCGGCAGGCCGGCAATCATCGCCATCTGCGCCAGGCTGACCTCGCGGATCGACTTGCCGTAATACACCTGCGCCGCGGCCTCGATGCCGTAGGCGCGGTTGCCCAGATAAATCTTGTTCACGTACAGCTCAAGGATCTCGTCCTTGGTCAGCTGGCGTTCGATCTGCAGGGCCAGGAGGATTTCCGTGGTCTTGCGCGAGAAGCTGCGTTCGCTGGTCAGGAAGAAGTTCTTCGCCACCTGCATGGTGATGGTGCTGCCGCCGGACTGGATGTGCCCGCTCTTGACCAGTTGGGTCGCGGCACGCATCAGGCTGCTCGGATCGACGCCATAGTGGTTGGCGAAGTTGTCGTCTTCAGCACTTAGTAACGCATTGATGAAATTGGGGGGAATGTCGGCGAAACGGATCGGAGTACGGCGCATTTCGCCAAATTCTGCGATCAACTTGTTGTCGCTGCTGTACACCCGGAGCGGAATCTGCAACTGAATGCTTCTCAGCGCCTCCACAGATGGCAAACCCGGACTAAGGTAAAGAAACGCGCCGCTGAGAACTAAAAGCAGTCCGCAGAAAACGGCGACGATGGACCAACCGAAGAATTTCAGCAGACGAATCAAGGCTTTTGGACATCCAGGGCAAAGAATGAATTGGGCGACAGGGTTCCGGGAACACACAGAACGGCCCGCGCCGGCAGTAAAAAGCGGAAAAAATCGCTGGGCATTATAAGCACTTTTCCGCTGGGGGCGTCATTTGCGCTTCTGTCAAGACGGGGCGAGGGAACGCAATGCGCATTACAGAGTCCGTAACTCACGGAAAGTCATAGGGAATTGGTAGTGCTAGGACTCTTCAATAAAAAGACCAATACGTTGCTGGGGATCGATATCAGCTCCACTTCGGTGAAGCTGCTGGAGCTGAGCCGTCAGGGCGAGCGCTACCGGGTCGAGGCGTACGCGGTGGAGCCGTTGCCGGCCAACGCCGTGGTCGAGAAGAACATCGCCGAGCTTGAAGGCGTCGGGCATGCCCTGTCCCGGGTGCTGGCCAAGGCGCGCACCGGGCTCAAGAGCGTGGCGGTGGCGGTGGCCGGTTCGGCAGTGATCACCAAGGTCATCGAAATGGACGCCGGGCTGTCCGACGACGAACTGGAAAACCAGCTCAAGATCGAAGCCGATCAATACATTCCCTATCCGCTTGACGAGGTCGCCATCGACTTTGAAGTCCAGGGCGTCTCACCGCGCAGCCCCGAGCGAGTCAACGTGCTGCTGGCCGCCTGTCGCAAGGAAAACGTCGAAGTCCGTGAGGCGGCGCTGGCCCTCGCCGGGCTGACGGCGCGGGTGGTGGATGTCGAGGCGTATGCGCTGGAGCGCTCGTTCGGCCTGCTGGCCACGCAACTGGCGGCCTCCCAGGAGCGTCTGACCGTCGCGGTGGTCGATATCGGCGCCACCATGACGACCCTCAGCGTCTTGCACAACGGCCGGATCATCTACACCCGCGAGCAACTGTTCGGCGGGCGCCAACTGACCGAGGAAATCCAGCGCCGCTATGGCCTGACCATTGAGCAGGCCGGGCTGGCCAAGAAGCAGGGCGGTCTGCCGGACGATTATGTCAGCGAGGTCCTGCAGCCGTTTCGCGAGGCGCTGGTGCAACAGGTCTCGCGTTCCCTGCAGTTCTTTTTCGCTTCCGGCCAGTACAACGCGGTCGATCACATTCTGCTGGCCGGTGGCACCGCGTCAGTGCCCGGGCTGGACCGGCTGATCGAAGAGCGCCTGGGCACCCCGACCCAGGTCGCCAATCCGTTTTCCGACATGGCCTTGAGCAGCAAGGTCAACGCCGGAGCCCTGGCCAGTGATGCGCCGGCCCTGATGATTGCCTGCGGGCTCGCGCTCAGGAGTTTCGACTGATGGCGCGGATCAACCTTCTCCCCTGGCGCGAGGAGCGCCGCGAAGAACGGCGCAAACGCTTTCTGCTGACCCTGACCGGCGTGGTGGTCGGTTCGGTCGGCGCGGTGTTCATTGCCGCTCAGGTATTCAGCACGGCCATCGAGCATCAGCAGGCGCGCAACGATTACATCGGCAAGCAGATTGCCGTGGTCGATGAGCGGATCAAGCAGATCAGCGAACTCAAGGCGCGTCGCCAGCAACTGGTGGAGCGCATGCGCATCATCCAGGACCTGCAAGGCAACCGGCAGGTCAGCGGGCGGATCTTCGATCAACTGGCACGCACGCTGCCCGACGGCGTTTATTTCACCAGCGTGAAGATGGTCGGCAAGACCCTGTCGATCAGCGGTGCGGCGGAGTCGAACAACCGGGTGTCCGACCTGATGCGCAATCTGGAGGCGTCCGACTGGTTCGATGCGCCGACCTTGAACGAGGTCAAGGCAACCACGGCGGGGCAGCTGGATCAGGCCAATGTGTTTCAGTTGACCGTCCATCAGACCCGGCCGAAAAACCTGGAGGACGACCAATGAAACCGTCCGAATGGCTGGCCAGCCTGCGCAGTATCGACTTCAACGACCTGGATACCAGCAACATCGGCTCCTGGCCGCCGGCCGTGAAAGGCCTGGCCGGGGCGCTGTTGATGATTCTGGTGCTGGCCCTGGGCTACAACTTTTTCGTCAGTGACATGGAGAGCGAGCTCGAAACCAAGCGCACGGAAGAAGCCACGCTCAAGGAACAGTTCTCCAGCAAGGCGCACATGGCTGCCAATCTGGAGCTGTACACCCAGCAGATGAAGGAGATGGAGAATTCGTTCGGCGTGCTGTTGCGGCAATTACCCAGTGACACCGAAGTGCCGGGATTGCTGGAGGACATCACGCGCACCGGTCTGGGCAGTGGTCTTGAGTTCGAGGAAATCAAGCTGTTGCCGGAGGTGACGCAGCAGTTCTACATCGAACTGCCGATCCAGATCACCGTCACGGGCGCCTATCACGACCTCGCCACCTTCGTCAGTGGCGTGGCCGGGTTGCCGCGGATCGTCACGCTGCACGACTTCGAGCTGGCGCCGGCCAACCCGGAAGGCGGGACCAAGTTGCGCATGAGCATCCTCGCCAAGACGTACCGCTACAACGACAAGGGGCTGCAAAAATGAGCCCGATCCGTTTTCTTCTGTTGTCGGCATTGATGCTGGGGCTGAGCGGTTGCGGCGGCAACGACTTCGGCGATCTCGACGCCTACATGAATGAAGTGCGTCTGCGACCGCCGGGCAAGATCGAGCCGACGCCGACCTTTCGCTCCTACCCGACGTTCACCTACAGCGCGTCCAACCTGCGCAGTCCGTTCTCGCGTCAGGTGCGGGTCGATCTGGCCGGGCAGCAGCACGGCTCGCGCAACGTCAAGCCGGACCCGAACCGGGTCAAGCAATACCTCGAAGGTTTCAACATCGAGCAGTTCGAGATGGTCGGCACGATTTCCAATGCCTCCGGCTCCTTTGCGCTGCTGCGCGGGGCGGGCGGGGTGCATCGGCTGAAAGTCGGCGATTACCTGGGGCGCAACGACGGACGCATCGTCGCGATCAGCGCCTCCCAGGTCGATGTGGTCGAAATCGTTCCCGATGGCGAAGGCGCCTGGCTGGAGCGGCCGCGCACCATTCCTTTGAAAGAGCACTCATAGTGGAAGTCGAACAATGAACAGGATTTTCTCCACCCTCGGTTTTTCGCTATGGATAGCGCTGCTTTCACCGATGGTTCACGCGGCCAACCTGAAGACGCTGGACGTTGCCGCGCTGCCGGGTGATCGCGTCGAGCTGAAACTGTCGTTCGACGGCCCGCCGCCGCAGCCCAAGGGCTACACCACCGATTCGCCGGCGCGGATCGCCCTCGACCTGCCGGGAGTGGCCAGCCAGCTCGCAACCAAGACCCGCGACCTCGGTAGCGGCAATGCGCGCTCAGCCACGGTGGTCGAGGCCAATGACCGTACCCGGTTGATCATCAACCTGACGCAACTGGCGCCGTATGACACCCGGGTCGAGGGCAGCACGCTGTTCGTGGTGGTCGGGCAGGGCACCAGGGCCAGCGCGCCGCGACCTGCCGCGAAGACACCACGTGCCACGCCGGTGGCAGCCCCGTCTCGGACTTACGCACCCGTCGCCAGGGCCATCCGTGGCGTGGACTTCCAGCGCGGCACGGCGGGTGAGGGCAATGTCGTGATCGACCTGTCCGACCCGACCATCGCGCCGGACATTCAGGAGCACGACGGCAAGATCATCCTCAATTTTGCCCGCACCCAGTTGCCCGAGCCGTTGCGGGTGCGTCTCGACGTCAAGGATTTCGCCACCCCGGTGCAGTTCGTCAATGCCGGCGTGAGCGGGGATCGGGCGACCATCACCGTAGAGCCCGGCGGCACGTTCGACTATTCCACCTACCAGACCGACAACAAGCTGACGGTGAGTATCCGTCCGCTGACCATCGACGACCTGCAAAAGCGCAACGCCGACCGCAACAGCTACAGCGGTGAAAAGCTTTCGTTGAATTTCCAGGACATCGACGTGCGTTCGGTGCTGCAACTGATCGCGGACTTCACCAATCTTAACCTGGTGGCCAGCGACACGGTTCAGGGCGGGATCACCTTGCGCCTGCAAAACGTGCCGTGGGATCAGGCACTGGATCTGGTGCTCAAGACCAAAGGCCTGGATAAGCGCAAGGTCGGCAACGTGTTGCTGGTGGCGCCGGCGGATGAGATCGCCGCCCGCGAACGACAGGAGCTGGAGTCGCAGAAGCAGATCGCTGAACTGGCGCCGCTGCGCCGTGAACTGCTCCAAGTGAACTACGCCAAGGCTGCGGACATCGCCAAGCTGTTCCAGTCGGTCACCAGCGCCGAGGCCAAGGTCGATGAGCGGGGTTCGATCACCGTCGATGAGCGCACCAACAACATCATCGCCTACCAGACCCAGGATCGCCTCGACGAACTGAGGCGCATTGTGGCGCAGCTGGATATCCCGGTGCGTCAGGTGATGATCGAGGCGCGGATCGTCGAGGCCAACGTCGATTACGACAAGAGCCTGGGTGTGCGCTGGGGCGGGTCGATCCAGAACAAGGGCAACTGGAACACTTCCGGGGTCAGCAATGGCTCGTCGACCACCATCGGCACGCCGGGCAGCACCAGCACCAACTCGCCGTTCGTCGACATGGGCACGGTCAACAACACCTCCGGGATCGGCATTGCGTTCATCACCGACAACGTCTTGCTGGACCTTGAGCTGACGGCGATGGAAAAGACCGGCAACGGCGAAATCGTCTCGCAACCCAAGGTGGTCACCTCCGACAAGGAGACCGCGAAAATCCTCAAGGGCACCGAGATTCCGTATCAGGAAGCCAGCTCCAGCGGCGCTACGTCGGTATCGTTCAAGGAGGCTTCGCTGTCGTTGGAGGTCACGCCGCAGATCACTCCGGACAACCGCATCATCATGGAGGTGAAGGTCACCAAGGACGAACCGGACTACCTGAACAAAGTGCAGGATGTACCGCCGATCAAGAAAAACGAGGTCAACGCCAAGGTGCTGGTGAACGACGGCGAAACCATCGTGATTGGCGGGGTTTTCTCAAATACTCAAAGCAAGGTCGTAGATAAGGTGCCATTTCTTGGCGATGTGCCGTATCTTGGCCGCCTTTTCCGGCGTGATGTGGTTTCGGAGAAAAAATCCGAGCTGTTGGTATTCCTCACTCCGCGTATCATGAATAACCAGGCGATTGCTGTGAGTCGTTGATTCTGTGCGAAATTTGATTCTTGTAGGACCGATGGGGGCTGGAAAAAGCACCATCGGCCGATTACTGGCCAAAGAGCTGCGCCTGCCGTTCAAGGATTCCGACAAGGAAATTGAACTGCGTACGGGCGCCAATATCCCGTGGATCTTCGACAAGGAAGGCGAGCCCGGCTTTCGTGATCGTGAGCAGGCGATGATCGCCGAGCTGTGCGCATTCGACGGCGTAGTGCTGGCGACGGGCGGCGGCGCGGTGATGCGCGATGCCAACCGCAAGGCCCTGCACGAGGGCGGGCGGGTGGTGTATCTGCACGCCTCCGTCGAACAGCAGGTCGGCCGCACCTCCCGCGACCGCAATCGCCCGCTGCTGCGCACGGCCAATCCCGAGAAAACCCTGCGCGACCTGCTGGCGATCCGCGATCCGCTTTATCGGGAAATCGCCGATCTGGTGGTGGAAACCGACGAGCGGCCGCCACGCATGGTGGTACTCGACATTCTTGACCGTCTGGCGCAACTTCCACCCCGTTAAAGCGCCGCCCGAAATGCGCTATCCTCGGCGTCCTGTCGAGGGTTGTGGCGGATCGCACGCAAGCGGCGTCACACCTCTCAAGACCGGGGACATCCGATAATTCAAGGCAGGACGCCTGCTTCCATCTTCACTGTGGGGACACATGCAGACACTCAAGGTCGATCTAGGCGAGCGCAGCTACCCGATTCATATTGGCGAAGGACTGTTGGATCAGCCTGAATTGCTCGCTCCGCACATCCACGGGCGGCAAGTGGCAATCATCTCCAACGAGACCGTTGCGCCGCTCTATCTCGAGCGTCTGACCCGCAGTCTGTCGCAGTTCTCGGTGGTTTCCGTGGTGCTGCCGGACGGCGAAGCCTTCAAGAACTGGGAAACCCTGCAACTGATCTTCGACGGTCTGCTGACCGCCCGTCATGACCGTCGTACCACGGTGATTGCCCTCGGTGGCGGTGTGATCGGCGACATGGCCGGTTTTGCAGCCGCCTGCTATCAGCGCGGCGTCGATTTCATCCAGATTCCTACCACGCTGCTGTCCCAGGTCGATTCGTCGGTGGGCGGCAAGACCGGCATCAACCATCCGCTGGGCAAGAACATGGTCGGCGCCTTCTACCAGCCGAACGTGGTGCTGATCGATACGGCGTCCCTGAAAACCCTGCCAGCGCGCGAGCTGTCCGCAGGCCTGGCGGAAGTCATTAAGTACGGCCTGATCTGCGACGAGCCGTTCCTGACCTGGCTCGAAGACAACGTCGATGCCCTGCGTGCGCTGGACCAGAAAGCCCTGACCTATGCCATCGAACGCTCCTGCGCCGCCAAGGCGGCGGTGGTCGGCGCCGATGAGAAGGAAACCGGTGTACGCGCCACGCTCAATCTCGGCCACACCTTCGGCCACGCCATCGAAACCCACATGGGCTATGGTGTCTGGTTGCACGGGGAAGCGGTCGCTGCTGGCACGGTAATGGCGATGGAGATGTCCGCGCGCCTCGGCTGGATCAGCGAGCAGGAGCGTGATCGCGGCATTCGTCTGTTCCAGCGTGCCGGCCTGCCGGTGGTTCCGCCGGAAGAGATGACCGAAGCCGATTTTCTCGAACATATGGCAATTGACAAAAAAGTGATCGACGGTCGTCTGCGCCTGGTGCTGCTGCGCCGGATGGGCGAAGCGGTGGTGACCGACGATTATCCGAAAGAGGTTCTACAGGCCACGCTGGGAGCGGATTACCGCGCTCTGGCTCAGCTTAAAGGTTAATAAGATTCCGATGACTAGTTTGCATGCCGACGAGGCGTTCCTCGGCCATTTCCAGTTAAGTCATGACCCTTTCGCTCCACGGGTCCCGGGCTTCAAATTCTTCCCGGCCCAGCGCAAACCGGTGCTGGGTCAACTGCATCACCTGGCGCGTTACAGCCAGTTGCTGCTGGTGGTCACCGGCCCTCAGGGCAGCGGCAAGACATTGCTGCGCCAGGCGCTGGTGGCGAGCACCAACAAGCAGTCGGTTCAGAGTGTCGTCGTCTCCGCCCGTGGCGCCGGCGATGCAGCCGGTGTGCTGCGTCAGGTCGCCCAGGCGCTGAATTTGGCCCAGGCCGAAGTCGGGGCGATCCTCGATCAGGTGGTGCAACTGGCGCTGACCGGCCAGGAAGTCTACCTGCTGGTGGATGACGCCGAGCAGCTCGACGAGTCCGCCCTCGAAGCCCTGATGGCTTTGGGCGCTGGCGCGCCGGAAGGCCGTCCGCATGTGTTCCTGTTCGGTGAGTCGTCGCTGATCGCCCAGCTCGAGGCCCTGCACCTCGAAGAAGAGCGCTTCCACGTCATCGAATTGCAGCCGTACACCGAAGAAGAAACCCGCGAGTATCTCGACCAGCGGCTCGAAGGTGCGGGCCGTGGTGTCGAACTTTTCACCGCGGATCAGATCTCTGATATTCACGAAAGCTCCGAGGGTTGGCCCGGCAACATCAACCAGGTCGCTCGCGATGCACTGATCGAAGTCATGATTGCCAGCCGCTCTGCGGTGAAGCGTCCAAGTATGGGGTTCAACATGCCGAAGAAACACGTATTGGCGATTTCCGCCGTTGTCGTGGTGGCGGTCGCTGCCGCCTGGCTGATGCCCGGTCGCAACAAGGCGCCGACCACCGGCGCGCCGGCCAATGAACAGGCTCAGTTGCCACTGGGCCAGGGTGGCGCGCCGAACGTGGAGTTCGCCGGTAACACCCAGCCGATGCCGTTGCCGCTGGTTGGCAATTCGCAACCGGTCATGCGCAAGCCATTGGCCGAAGCGGCCGGTGGGATCACCGAAGGTGACGACGGCGTACCGCTGGAAGGCTCGAGCAATACACCGCCCACCGTGACCACCACCGCGCCACCGGCCGGTGTGCCTGCCGGTCCTGCTCCGACACCGGTTCCGGTCCCTGCGGCCAGGCCGACACCGGCACCGACCCAGGTTGCCACGGCCAAGCCAGCGCCTGCTCCGGCTGCGCCAGTCGCCAAGCCAGCTCCGGCGCCTGCCAAGCCTGTCGCTGCGGCCAAACCGGCCGAGAAAGCCGCCGAGAAGCCGGTCACCGTCGCCAAGACCGCCGGTGGCAGCTGGTACGCAGGTCAAGCCCCGGGCAACTACGTGGTGCAGATCCTCGGCACCAGCTCCGAAGCCGCCGCGCAAAGCTTCGTCAAGGAGCAGGGCGGCGAGTACCGCTATTTCAAGAAAGTCCTCAACGGCAAGCCGCTCTACGTGATCACCTATGGCAGCTTTGCCAATCGTGATGCGGCCGTTTCTGCCATCAAGGCCTTGCCAGCGAAGGTTCAGGCTGGTAAACCTTGGCCTCGCACTGTCGCCAGCGTCCAACAGGAACTGGCAACAACTCGCTGAAGATTCGGCGGCCTTACCCAGGCCGCCTCTCCAAGCACCTCAAAATTTCTACAAGTGCGCGCCGCCCCTACGGGCCGCGTGCCTTGTGGTGTCTGCGTCACAGTAGTCTTTGAGTCGTTGCGGTCAGAATTAAAAAAGTTTTGACTAGCACAGCATATCGCTTTAAACCTTTCACAAATGCGACATAGATTTGCGACATTTCGTCGTCAAATTTGTGAGCGTCTGTGTCGCTGTGTACAATGACCACCCTTTTGCCCTCGCAAAGCCGGCGTACGTTCGGCGCGAGATGCAAGTGGTTGAATTGAAAAGAAATTTGCCTCGAAAAGAGGCAGCCTGGTGAGAAAGTGTCTATGAAAGCAGGTCTGTACCAACCAGATGAATTCAAGGATAACTGCGGTTTCGGCCTGATAGCCCATATGCAGGGCGAACCCAGTCATACCCTATTGCAAACGGCCATTGAGGCCCTGACCTGCATGACCCACCGCGGTGGGATTAATGCCGACGGCAAGACCGGTGACGGTTGCGGTCTGCTGATTCAAAAACCCGACGCCTTCCTGCGCGCCATTGCCCAGGAAACCTTCAGTGTCGAGCTGCCCAAGCAATATGCCGTGGGCATGGTCTTCTTCAACCAGGACCCGGCCAAGGCCGAAGCCGCTCGCGAGAACATGAACCGCGAGATCCTCGCCGAAGGCCTGCAACTGATCGGCTGGCGCAAAGTGCCCATCGACACCAGCGTCCTCGGCCGCCTCGCCCTTGAGCGCCTGCCGCAGATCGAGCAGGTGTACATCGGCGGCGAAGGCCTGAGCGATCAGGACATGGCGGTCAAGCTGTTCAGTGCCCGTCGTCGTTCGTCGGTGGCCAACGCCGCCGACACCGACCACTACATCTGCAGTTTTTCCCACAAGACCATCATCTATAAAGGCCTGATGATGCCGGCCGACCTGGCCGCGTTCTATCCGGACCTGGGTGACCAGCGCCTGCAAACCGCGATCTGCGTGTTCCACCAGCGCTTCTCCACCAACACCCTGCCGAAATGGCCGCTGGCTCAGCCATTCCGCTTCCTCGCTCACAACGGCGAGATCAACACCATCACCGGCAACCGCAACTGGGCCCAGGCCCGTCGCACCAAGTTCACCAACGATCTGATGGATCTGGAAGAACTCGGCCCGCTGGTGAACCGTGTCGGTTCCGACTCTTCGAGCATGGACAACATGCTCGAACTGATGGTCACCGGTGGCATCGACCTGTTCCGTGGCGTGCGGATGATCATTCCGCCAGCGTGGCAGAATGTCGAAACCATGGACCCGGATTTGCGTGCGTTCTACGAGTACAACTCGATGCACATGGAGCCGTGGGACGGCCCGGCCGGCGTGGTAATGACCGATGGTCGCTACGCGGTGTGCCTGCTCGACCGTAACGGTCTGCGCCCGGCGCGCTGGGTCACCACCACCAACGGTTTCATCACCGTCGCCTCGGAAATCGGCGTCTGGAACTACCAGCCGCAGGACGTGATCGCCAAGGGCCGTGTCGGTCCTGGCCAGATCCTCGCCGTGGACACCGAAACCGGTCAGATCCTCGACACCGATGCGATCGACAACCGTCTGAAATCCCGTCATCCGTACAAGCAATGGCTGCGCAAGAATGCCCTGCGCATCCAGGCGACCATGGAAGACAACGATCACGGTTCGGCTTTCTACGACGTCGATCAGCTCAAGCAATACATGAAGATGTATCAGGTCACGTTCGAAGAGCGCGATCAGGTACTGCGTCCGCTTGGCGAGCAAGGCTACGAAGCCGTTGGCTCGATGGGCGACGACACGCCGATGGCCGTGCTGTCCCAGCGCGTGCGCACGCCGTACGACTATTTCCGTCAGCAGTTCGCGCAGGTGACCAATCCGCCGATCGACCCGCTGCGGGAAGCGATCGTGATGTCGCTGGAAATCTGCCTCGGTGCCGAGCGCAACATCTTCCAGGAATCGCCGGAGCACGCTTCGCGCGTGATCCTCAGCTCGCCGGTCATTTCCCCGGCCAAGTGGCGCTCGTTGATGAACCTCGACCGTCCGGGTTTCGAGCGGCAGATCATCGACCTCAACTACGACGAAAGCGTCGGCCTCGAAGCGGCGATCCGCAATGTCGCCGATCAGGCTGAAGAAGCCGTGCGTGCCGGTCGTACCCAGATCGTCCTGAGCGACCGCCATATCGCCCCGGGCAAACTGCCGATCCACGCCTCGATGGCCACCGGCGCGGTGCACCATCGCCTGACCGAAAAAGGCCTGCGCTGCGACTCCAACATCCTGGTGGAAACCGCCACCGCACGCGATCCGCACCACTTCGCGGTGCTGATCGGCTTCGGTGCGTCGGCGGTCTATCCGTTCCTGGCCTACGAAGTGCTGGGCGACCTGATCCGTACCGGTGAAGTCCTGGGCGACCTCTACGAGGTGTTCAAGAACTACCGCAAAGGCATCACCAAAGGTCTGTTGAAAATCCTGTCGAAGATGGGCATCTCGACCATCGCGTCGTACCGTGGTGCTCAACTGTTCGAAGCCATCGGTCTGTCCGAGGAAGTCTGCAACCTGAGCTTCCGTGGCGTGCCAAGCCGCATCAAGGGTGCGCGTTTCGTCGACATCGAAGCCGAGCAGAAAGCCCTGGCCACCGAAGCCTGGAGTCCGCGCAAGCCGATCCAGCAGGGCGGTCTGCTGAAGTTCGTCCACGGTGGCGAATACCACGCGTACAACCCGGACGTGGTCAACACCCTGCAAGCTGCCGTGCAGCAGGGCGACTACGCCAAGTTCAAGGAATACACCTCGCTGGTGGACAACCGTCCGGTGTCGATGATTCGCGACCTGTTCAAGGTCAAGACCCTCGACAAGCCGCTGGACATCAGCGAAGTCGAGCCGCTGGAGTCGGTGCTCAAGCGCTTCGACTCCGCCGGCATCTCGCTGGGCGCCCTGTCGCCGGAAGCTCACGAAGCCCTGGCCGAAGCCATGAACCGCCTCGGTGCGCGTTCCAACTCCGGCGAAGGCGGTGAAGACCCGGCACGCTACGGCACCATCAAGAGCTCGAAAATCAAGCAGGTCGCGACTGGCCGTTTCGGTGTGACCCCGGAATACCTGGTCAACGCCGAAGTGCTGCAGATCAAGGTCGCCCAGGGCGCCAAGCCGGGCGAGGGCGGTCAACTGCCGGGCGGCAAGGTGAACGGGCTGATCGCCAAGCTGCGTTACGCAGTGCCGGGCGTGACCCTGATTTCGCCGCCGCCGCACCACGACATCTATTCCATCGAAGACTTGTCGCAGCTGATCTTCGACCTGAAACAGGTCAACCCGAAGGCGCTGGTTTCGGTGAAGCTCGTGGCTGAAGCGGGCGTCGGCACCATCGCCGCCGGCGTGGCCAAGGCCTATGCGGACTTGATCACAATCTCCGGCTACGACGGTGGCACCGGTGCTTCGCCGCTGACCTCGATCAAGTACGCCGGCGCGCCGTGGGAACTCGGCCTCGCCGAAACCCATCAGACCCTGCGCGGCAACGACCTGCGCGGCAAGGTCCGGGTGCAGACCGACGGCGGCCTGAAAACCGGCCTCGACGTGATCAAGGCAGCCATCCTCGGCGCCGAAAGCTTCGGCTTCGGTACCGCGCCGATGATCGCCCTGGGCTGCAAATACCTGCGTATCTGCCACTTGAACAACTGCGCCACCGGCGTTGCGACCCAGAACGAGAAGCTGCGCAAGGATCACTACATCGGTACCGTCGACATGGTGGTGAACTTCTTCACCTACGTCGCCGAAGAAACCCGTGAGTGGCTGGCCAAGCTCGGCGTGCGTTCCCTCGAAGAGCTGATCGGCCGCACCGATCTGCTGGAAGTCCTCGAAGGCCAGACCGCCAAGCAACATCACCTGGATCTGACCCCGCTGCTGGGCAGCGATCACATCCCGGCGGACAAACCGCAGTTCTGCGGCGTCGAGCGCAACCCACCGTTCGACCAGGGCCTGCTGGCCGAGAAAATGGTCGAGATGGCGACGTCGGCGATCAACGACCTCAGCGGTGCCGAGTTCGATCTGGACATCTGCAACTGCGACCGTTCGATCGGCGCGCGGATCTCCGGCGAAATCGCGCGCAAGCACGGCAACCAGGGCATGGCCAAGGCGCCGATCACCTTCCGCTTCAAGGGCACTGCGGGCCAGAGCTTCGGCGTGTGGAACGCCGGCGGCCTGAACCTGTACCTGGAAGGCGACGCCAACGACTACGTCGGCAAAGGCATGACCGGCGGCAAACTGGTCATCGTGCCGCCGAAGGGCAGCGTTTATCAGACTCAAAACAGCGCCATCATCGGCAACACCTGCCTGTACGGCGCCACTGGCGGCAAGCTGTTCGCCGCCGGCACTGCGGGCGAGCGTTTCGCCGTGCGTAACTCCGGTGCCCACACCGTCGTGGAAGGCACCGGCGATCACTGCTGCGAGTACATGACCGGTGGTTTTGTCTGCGTCCTGGGCAAGACCGGTTACAACTTCGGCTCTGGCATGACCGGCGGTTTCGCCTACGTGCTCGACCAGGACAACACCTTCGTTGACCGGGTCAACCACGAACTGGTGGAAATCCAGCGGATCAGCGGCGAGGCGATGGAAGCCTATCGCAGCCACCTGCAGAACGTGCTGAACGAGTACGTCGCGGAAACCGACAGCGAGTGGGGTCGTGAACTCGCCGAGAACCTCGATGACTACCTGCGTCGTTTCTGGCTGGTCAAGCCGAAGGCTGCCAACCTGAAGTCGTTGCTTTCCAGCACTCGTGCCAACCCGCAGTGATATGCGCCTGAAGAGTTTGATGAGGTTTTAACAATGGCTGAACGTCTGAATAACGACTTCCAGTTCATCGATGTCGGGCGCAAGGATCCGAAGAAGAAACTGTTGCGTCAACGCAAGAAAGAGTTCGTGGAAATCTACGAACCGTTCAAACCCCAGCAGTCGGCCGACCAGGCCCACCGCTGCCTGGGTTGCGGCAACCCGTATTGCGAATGGAAGTGCCCGGTGCACAACTTCATTCCGAACTGGCTGAAGCTGGTGGCCGAGGGCAACATCCTCCAGGCCGCCGAGCTGTCGCACCAGACCAACACCCTGCCGGAAGTCTGCGGCCGGGTGTGCCCGCAGGATCGTCTGTGCGAGGGTGCGTGCACCCTCAACGACGGCTTCGGCGCGGTGACCATCGGTTCGGTCGAGAAGTACATCACCGACACCGCGTTCGCCATGGGCTGGCGCCCGGACATGTCCAAGGTCAAACCGACCGGCAAGCGTGTCGCGATCATCGGTGCAGGCCCGGCGGGCCTCGGTTGTGCCGACGTGCTGGTGCGCGGCGGCGTGACCCCGGTGGTGTTCGACAAGAACCCGGAAATCGGCGGTCTGCTGACCTTCGGCATCCCCGAGTTCAAGCTTGAGAAGACCGTGCTGAGCAATCGCCGCGAAGTCTTCACCGGGATGGGCATCGAGTTCCGCCTCAACACCGAGGTCGGCAAGGACGTGACCATGGAGCAACTGCTCGCCGAATACGATGCCGTGTTCATGGGCATGGGCACCTACACCTACATGAAGGGCGGTTTTGCCGGTGAGGATCTGCCGGGCGTGTATGACGCACTGGACTTCCTGATCGCCAACGTCAACCGCAACCTGGGCTTTGAAAAGTCGCCGGAAGATTTCGTCGACATGAAAGGCAAGAAGGTTGTGGTGCTGGGCGGCGGCGACACGGCGATGGACTGCAACCGCACGTCGATCCGTCAGGGCGCCAAGTCGGTGACCTGCGCCTATCGTCGTGACGAAGCGAACATGCCCGGCTCGCGCAAAGAGGTGAAGAACGCCAAGGAAGAAGGCGTGAAATTCCTCTACAACCGCCAGCCGATCGCCATCGTCGGCGAAGACAAGGTCGAAGGCGTGAAAGTGGTCGAGACCCGTCTCGGCGAACCGGACGCCCGTGGCCGTCGCAGCCCCGAGCCGATCCCGGGCTCCGAAGAGATCATCCCGGCCGACGCCGTGGTCATCGCGTTCGGTTTCCGTCCGAGTCCGGCGCCGTGGTTCGAGCAGTTTGAAATCCAGACCGACAGCCAGGGCCGCGTTGTTGCGCCTGAGCAAGGTCAGTACAAGCACCAGACCAGCAACCCGAAAATCTTCGCCGGTGGCGACATGGTGCGCGGTTCCGACCTGGTGGTGACTGCGATCTTCGAAGGCCGCAATGCGGCGGAAGGGATCCTGGATTACCTGGGCGTCTAAACCCGCTTCGACACTGCACCGCAATACCTGTGGGAGCTGGCTTGCCAGCTCCCACATTGTTTTCAGGGTGTTGCTGAAATCCGCGAAATCATTGCGACAAATTGACCCGATAGACAAAAGGCTGACCTGCATCCGTGCCTTTTGCGTCGCGCTCTGAGAAAATGCCCGCACTTTTTTTCCGGATGCCGACATGACTGCCCTGAAGAACGACCGTTTCCTCCGCGCCCTGCTCAAGCAACCCGTAGACGTCACCCCTGTGTGGATGATGCGCCAGGCCGGCCGTTACCTGCCGGAATACCGCGCCAGCCGCGCCCAGGCCGGTGATTTCATGAGCCTGTGCATGAATCCGGAATTCGCCTGCGAAGTCACGTTGCAACCCCTCGACCGCTATCCGCAACTGGACGCGGCGATCCTGTTCTCCGACATCCTCACCATTCCCGATGCCATGGGCCAGGGCCTGTATTTCGAGACCGGTGAAGGCCCGCGCTTCAAGAAAGTCGTCAGCACCCTGGCCGACATCGAAGCCCTGCCGATCCCGGATCCGCACAAAGACCTCGGCTACGTGATGGACGCGGTCAGCACCATCCGCCGCGAACTGAACGGCCGCGTGCCGCTGATCGGTTTCTCCGGCAGCCCGTGGACCCTCGCCACCTACATGGTCGAAGGCGGCTCGTCGAAAGACTTCCGCAAGACCAAGGCGATGCTCTACGACAACCCGCAAGCCATGCACCTGCTGCTCGACAAACTGGCGCAGTCGGTGACCTCGTACCTCAACGGCCAGATCCAGGCGGGTGCGCAAGCGGTGCAGATCTTCGATACCTGGGGCGGCAACCTGTCGGCGGCGGCGTATCAGGAATTCTCCCTGGCCTACATGAAGAAAATCGTCAGCGGCCTGATCCGCGAGCACGACGGTCGCAAGGTGCCGGTGATTCTGTTCACCAAGAACGGCGGCCTGTGGCTGGAAAGCATCGCCGACGCCGGTGCCGACGCGCTGGGCCTGGACTGGACCTGCGACATCGGCAACGCCCGCGCCCGCGTCGGCGACAAAGTCGCGTTGCAAGGCAACATGGACCCGACCGTGTTGTACGCCAAGCCGGAAGCGATCCGCACTGAAGTGGGCCGCATCCTCGCCAGCTACGGCAAGGGCAGCGGCCACGTGTTCAACCTCGGCCACGGCATCACGCCGGAAGTCGACCCGGAACATGCCGGCGCGTTCCTGCGTGCGGTGCATGAGTTGTCGGCGCAGTATCACGAGTGAACATGTTTCAATAAAAAACGCCCGGCTTATGCCGGGCGTTTTTTTGTGGGCGTGAATCAGGCTTTGACGCCACCCAACGGCGGCAACTTCGCCAGCTTCAACGCCACCAACAGCGCCACCAGCAACAGCGCGCCGATAAACAGGCCAATCCCGTTCCATCCCGCCATGTGCCAGAACACCCCGCCCGCCGTCCCGGCGATGCTCGACCCGGCGTAATAGCTGAACAGGTACAGCGACGAGGCCTGGCCCTTGGCCTTGAGTGCCCGGCGGCCGATCCAGCTGCTGGCCACCGAGTGGGCGCCGAAGAAGCCGAAGGTGAAGATCAGCATGCCGATGATTACCAGCGGCAGCGGGGTGAACATGGTCAGGGCCAGGCCGGCGAACATCAGGGCGATGGTGGCCCACAGGACTTTGCGGCGGCCCAGTTTATCGGCCAGCGAGCCGATTTTCGCCGAGCTGTAGATGCCCGACAGATAGACCACCGACAACAGCCCCACAAACACCTGGTCCAGGTGATACGGCTCGGCCAGCAGGCGGTAACCGATGTAGTTGAACAGCGTGACGAACGCGCCCATCAGCACAAAGGCCTCAAGGAACAGCAACGGCAGGCCGGCATCGCGAAAGTGCATGGTGAAGCCGTCGAGCAGGCTGCGCGGGTGCAGCGAGCGGGAGCGGAAGTTGCGCGACTCCGGCAGGATCTTCCAGAACACCGCCGCCGCAATCAGCGCCAGACCGCCGATCACCATCATCGCTGTGTGCCAGCTGACGAAGTCGATCAGCACGCCAGTGATTAGCCGCCCGCTCATTCCGCCAATCGCGTTGCCGCCGATGTACAGGCCCATCGCCAGACCGATGTGCTGCGGATGGATTTCCTCGCTCAGGTATGTCATCGCGACCGCCGCCAGCCCGCTCAGCGACAACCCGATCAGCGCCCGCATGATCAGCACGCCGTGCCAGCTCGGCATCATCGAACTGGCGATGGTGCACAGGGCTGCGGCAAACAACGCGGCGACCATCACCGGTTTGCGTCCGACCCGATCGGAAATCGGGCCGGTGATCAGCAGACCAAAGGCCAGCATGCCGGTGGCCACTGAAAGAATCAGGCTGCTCTGCGCCGCGTTGATCGAATATTCGTGGGACAGCAGCGGCATCATCGGCTGCACGCAGTACAGCAGGGCGAAGGTCGCGAAGCCGCCGCTGAACAGCGCGAGTACCGTGCGCATGAACGCGGGCGTGCCTTTCTCGATGTAGATCTCTTGCAGTTCGGTCAGTACATCGTCCGCCGCAGCGGGCGGGACTTCATGGGCCAGTGGAGCGACGGCGGTTTTCACATCAGACCTCGGAGGGCGCGGACAAGCAGGCAATGAAAAAATCATATAGCTGGCTAATGTTTCTATCCAATATATTGTTCGACCTGTTTGATAGCTTTAACGACCTAATGGGGTGTCCATGGAATTGCGTCACTTGCGCTACTTCATCGCCGTCGCCGAAGAACTGCACTTCGGCCGCGCCGCACAGGTGCTGGGCATCTCCCAGCCACCGCTGAGCCAGCAGATTCAGGCGCTGGAACAGGAAGTCGGCGCACGGCTGTTCGAGCGTACCAATCGTCGGGTCGAGCTCAGCGAGGCCGGGCGGCTGTTTCTGGAAGAGGCGCGGCTGGTGCTGGCTCAGGTCGACAAAGCGGCAGATGTAGCCCGCCGTGCGCAACTCGGTGAATTGGGTGAGTTGAAGATCGGCTTCACCTCCTCGGCGCCGTTCAACTCGACCATTCCCCAGGCGATTTTTTCCTTCCGCCAGCGTTTCCCGGCCGTGCATCTGAACCTGCGGGAGATGAGCAGCACCATGGTGGCCGACGCACTGGTGGACGAGTCGATCGAGGTCGGCATCATGCGCCCCTTGGGTCTGCCGGATTCGTTGAGCGTGGTCGAACTGATGCGCGAGCCCTTGGTTGCGGTGCTCAGTTCCAAGCATCCGCTGGCCCAAGGCAGTGAGGAAGGGCTGTTCCTCTCGGCGCTGGCCCTCGAACCGTTCGTGTTCTTCCCCCGCAGCTACGGCAGTGGTTTGTACTCGCAACTGATCAGCCTGGCCCGTGACGCCGGTTTCAGCCCGCACTTCGCTCAGGAAGCGGGGGAAGCCATGACCATCATCGGTCTGGTGGCAGCAGGTCTGGGGGTGTCGGTCATGCCGGCCTCGTATCAGCGGATGCGCATCGACGGCGTGGTCTATCGCCCGCTGCTCGATCCCGAAGCCGTAACGGCGGTATGGCTGGTGCAGCGCAAGGACCAGAAATCGCCGATGGCCAAGGCGTTTGTCGAATTGCTCACACGCAAGGTCGAGGCCGGTTGATCAAGGCAACCGTACCAGATCCCCCTTTAACGCCACCCGCGTCACAAACACCCCGGCCCGACATTCGTAAGTGTTCAGATCCTTGCGCACATGCTGGTCGTAGTAACTGACGATATTGGTCACCGCGTTGGCACCGACGCGCTTGGCCTGGGCCTGCAGGGCAATCAGGTTCGACTGCAGCACCCACTCGCAGGAGTCGTGATCGCTCTTGTTGAAGCCGTTGGTCTTCAGGTCGCTGACCACACCGCGCTGCAACATCCGCTGAGTCCCCTGAGGTCCATTGCCGATCAGGTAAAACTTCACACTGCCATCCAGCCGCCCGGCCCGAATCGCATCCGACAGCACGGTTTCGAACGGCATGTACATCAGGTTGGTGGCGTGGCTGGCGCTGGGGAGCAGGCTGAAGAGGGCGGCGGCGATCAGGGCTTTCGCTTGCATGGTCATCTCCTTGACGTAACGCACAGCAAATCATGGGTATGACGAGTGTAGACGCCGTATATCGGACTGAGAGACGTCCATGTAGAGTGCGTGTAGCTTAGCGGCTACGGCTGATCTCGAGACATCAAGTGAAAAGGGCGCCGAAAGGCGCCCTTTGTCGTTTCCGGCGGTTACTGAACCGTCGCCAGGTCACCCTTCAACGCAACACCGGCCATGATCGCGCCGGCGTGGCATTCGTAGTTCTTCGCATCCTTGCGTTCGTTGCTCTTGTAGAAGCTGACGATGTTGGTCACGGCATTGGCGCCGGCGTTTTTTGCCGCCTGGTGCAGGCTGATGATGGCCGATTGCACGACCCACTCGCAGGCTTCCTGGTCGGACTTGTTGAAGGCGTTGGTCTTCTTGTTGGTCACCGCGCCAGGGCTGACGACGTTGACTTTGCCGGCCGGGGCGTTGCCCGCCAGATAGAACTTCACGCTGCCGTCGATCTTGCCGGTGCGGGTTGCCTCTGCGACCGCTTTGTCGAATGGCAGGTAGACCGCCGTGTCACGGGCCTGGCTGACGGCCGGCAAGGCACAGATGAGCAGGGCGGCAGCGAGTTGGTTGAAGCGCATGGAGGTCTCCTTGACCTGGATTAATTCGGTTGTGTCCAGCGGCGGAAAATCAGCGAGGTATTGACCCCGCCGAACGCGAAGTTGTTGTTCATCACGTAGTCGTGGTGCATCTGGCGGAACTCGCCGCGCAGGTAATCGAGCTGGCCGCAGTGCGGATCGACTTCGTCGAGGTTGAGCGTGTGCACGTACAGGTCGCGGTTGAGCATTTCGATGCTGAACCACGACTCCAGCGCGCCGCAGGCGCCCAAAGTGTGGCCGAGGAAGCTCTTCTGCGAGCTGATCGGCATGTGCTCGCCGAACAGGCTGCTGGTGGCCAGGGTCTCGGCGATGTCGCCCTGCTCGGTAGCCGTACCGTGACCGTTCACGTAACCGATGGCGTCAGGCGTGAGGCCGGCGTCCTCCAGTGCCAGCTCCATCGCACGGCGCATGGTGACCTGTTCCGGGCGGGTGGTGTGCTGGCCATCGGCGTTGCTGCCGAAGCCGACGATTTCAGCGTGGATGCGCGCGCCGCGAGCCAGGGCGTGCTCAAGCTCTTCGAGCACCAACATGCCGCCGCCCTCGCCGATCACCAGGCCGTCGCGGCCCTTGTCGTATGGGCGTGGCGACGTTTGCGGTGCATCGTTCTTGAGGCTGGTGGCGTACAGCGCGTCGAACACCATGGCTTCGGTCGGGCACAGCTCTTCGGCACCGCCGGCGAGCATCAACGGCAGGCGGCCGAACTTGATCGCCTCGTAGGCGTAACCGATGCCCTGGCTGCCGCTGGTGCAGGCGCTGGAGGTCGGGATCAGGCGACCAGTGAGGCCGAAGAAGATGCTGATGTTCGCCGCCGTGGTGTGCGGCATCATCCGCACGTAAGAGTTGGCGTTCAGACCTTCGGCCACCGAATTCAGCAGCATGTTGCCGAACGCCTTGATCTCGTCGGTGCTGCCGGTGGACGAACCACAGGCGACGCCCATGCGCCCGTCCTTGATCGATTCGTCGCCCAGCAGCCCTGCATCGGCCAGCGCTTTTTCCGCCGCGCCGACGGCCAGCCGCGAGACCCGGCCCATGCTGCGCAGTTGTTTACGTGTCCAGTGCGCCGGCACCAGAAAATCATCGATCGGCCCGGCCAGTCGGGTGTTCAGCTCGCTGAAGCGATCCCACTCATCCATCCGGCGGATGCCGCTGCGGTTGGCCGCAAAGTTGCCGGCGATGGTGTCCCAGTCGCTGCCCAGCGAGGTGATGCCGGCCATGCCGGTGACGACAACGCGCTTCATCAGCACAAGCCTCCGTTGACCGCCAGGACCTGGCGGGTGATGTACGACGCTTCCGCCGACATCAAGAAATTCACCGCACCGGCCACCTCTTCAGGGGTGCCCATGCGTTGTGCCGGGATCATTTTCATCAGTTCTTCCACCGGCACGTTTTCGTCGAGCATGGCCGTGTCGATCAGGCCCGGCGCGACACAGTTGACTGTAATTTTGCGCTTGGCCAGTTCGATCGCCAACGCCTTTGCGGCACCAATCACGCCAGCCTTCGAAGCGCTGTAGTTGACCTGGCCCCGGTTGCCGATCAGCCCCGAAACCGAGGTAATGCAAACAATGCGACCGGCGGCGCGACGGCGGATCATCGGCATCATCACCGGATGCAGGACGTTGTAGAAACCGTCGAGATTGGTGCGCAATACCACGTCCCAATCGTCATCGCTCAGGGCGGGAAATGCGCCGTCGCGGGTCAGGCCGGCGTTCAGCACCACGCCGTAATAGGCGCCGTGGCTTTCGACATCGGCTTCGAGGATGGCTTTGCAGGCTTCGCGGTCGGCCACGTCGAATTGCAGGATGCGCGCATTGCGCCCGAGCGCTTCGACTTCGGCTTTTACCGCTTGCGCTTCGGCCACGCCGCTGCGGCAATGCAGGACGATATCGTGGCCGGCCTGGGCCAGGCGCAGTGCGATGGCGCGGCCGATGCCACGGCTGGAGCCGGTGACCAGTACGAATTCAGTCATCGTTCGACTCCTTCAATTGTTCAAGATATTGCGCCGCATGCGGCGGGCGGAACACGTTCAGCCGGGCGCTGGCTTCGATGCCGGGCGCATGGATATGGCATTCGAACACGCCCATGCCGTTGTCATCTTCCAGCGAGCGGATGCCGTGGATGGTCAGTTCACAACCGACGGGAAACGCCTCGACATTGCATTCGAATTTGCGGGTGCCGAGCAGAAAGCCCAGCTCCACCGCATTGCCTTTCTGTCGTGCATGGCAGCCGGCGAACGCGGCAACGCTCTGCGCCATCAGTTCGACGCCGACCCACGCCGGCAGACTGCCGTCGGGCAGACTGAACAGGCCATCGGGTTTGACCGTCAGGATGGTGTGGATCTGCTCGTCGTCGAAGCTCAGGATCCGGTCGATCAGAATCATGTCGCCAGCGTGGGGCAGCAATTCGGCGAGCGGCCAGTCAGTCATGGGGCGTCTCCGATAATCAGGCTGACGTTATTGCCACCGAAGGCAAACGAATTGCTCATCAGGTAGCGGGGTGCAATGGACGCCAGGCGCTCGCTCGCGGTCACCCACTTCAGCGCTGGCAGGTCGGGATCGGCCTGGCCGTCCCAGACGTGCGGCGGCAAGGCGTGGTCGGGGTTGTCGGCACTCAGGCTCAGCCAGCAGAACGCGGCTTCCAGTGCGCCGGCAGCACCAAGGGTGTGGCCGGTCATGGGTTTGGTCGAGGAGCACGCCACGCCCTGCGGGAACAGGGTGGCAACGGCCAGGCTTTCCATGGCGTCGTTGTGTTGGGTGGCGGTGCCATGCAGGTTCAGGTAACTGATTTGCGCGGCTTGCAGTCGGGCGCGATCCAGCGCCTGTTGCATGGCCTGCAACGCGCCTCGGCCGGACGGTTCAGGTGCGGAAATGTGATGGGCATCGGAACTGGCGCCAGCGCCCAGCAGGGCGATGGCCGGGCCGTCGCCGCGCTGTTTGCTCATGACGAACAGCACCGCTGCCTCGCCGATATTGATGCCGTTGCGGTTGGCAGAGAACGGGTTGCAGCGCTCCCCGGAAACAGCTTCCAGCGACGAAAAACCATTGAGCGTCAGTTTGCACAGGCTGTCGACGCCGCCGCACAGCACCGCGTCGCACAGCCCCAGATCGAGCAGGCGTTTGGCACTCAT
This sequence comes from Pseudomonas sp. MWU12-3088, assembly GCF_023242405.1. NCBI lineage: Bacteria > Pseudomonadati > Pseudomonadota > Gammaproteobacteria > Pseudomonadales > Pseudomonadaceae > Pseudomonas > Pseudomonas sp. MWU12-3088. Next base: position 328,725 of record NZ_JALJEA010000005.1, on the reverse strand, counting down.
CAGGGCTCGGGCGCTGGAGGTGCACGCCGTGGAAATCACATAGGTCGGGCCGCTCAGTTGCAGCCAGTCGGCGAGGAAGGTCGCCGGGGCGCCGAGTTCCTGTTGCCGATAGTCGTAATCGTCCGGGAACTGTTGGTTGCGAATGTAATGCGCCAGCCCCTGGCTGGCCTCGTCGATACCCGAGGTGCTGGTGCCGAGCACTACGCCGATGCGGTCCGGGCCGTAGGCCTGAATGGCAGCGTCGATGTCGTCGCGAATCTGCAACGCGGCTTCCAGCAACAACTGATTGTTGCGGCTCTTGTGCGCCGCCATCTGTGGCGGAACGGGCGCCAGATCACCGCGTGCGGCGGCCACCGGCAACTCGCGTTCCGGCACCCAGCCCGACTCGTGGCGCATGCCCGAACAATCGCCGGCGAACAGGTGGCGGGCGACTTCTTGCTTGTCACGGCCCAGGGCGCAGATCACGCCGAGGGCGTTGAGGTAGGCGGTCATGGCGTCGATTCACCTAAGGGAGACACGCGATAGTGCGGGCCTTGGGGCAGATTCAATTCGAAGCTCGACGGTTGTGAATAGCGGACGTCCCAGCGTGCCGGCAAGGAACGTTGCCCGTCGTGTTGCTGCGCGGTGGGGTAATTGCGTGACAGCTCGCCGGCAGGCGTCAGGGCGAACAGCAGCGCCGCGAACAACTCCCGGGCTTCCGGATTCGGCGGCAGCAGGCCGTCGGCCTGCCAGCGTCCGTCGATCAGTTGCTGACGGGCCTGGGGAATGCCCAGCGGATCCATCATCGACCAGCGGATGCCCGGGCCCTCGCGCTGGATCACCAGCAACCAGTCCTGACGCTGTCCGGCTTGCTGGCGCTCGATGTGCAGTTGCAGCGGCAAGGGCAGCGTCGGGTTATCCACAGGCAACGGCGCCTGGCTGGCGCAAGCGGTCAGCAGCAGGACGCAGGCGAGCAGCAGAACACGCGGCATCAGACAGCCTCTTCCAGCGGTTTGCGCGCCACGACGTTGACCAGGGTTTCTTCACGCTGGCCAAACGGCTTCGGCTGGCGCAGGCCAAAACGTTCCAGCAGGCCGAAATCCTTCGCCCGGCTCCACCACAGGTACGGGTAGGAAACATTCCGCTCGCCGAACTCGAAGCCCTGCTGGCGAATCATTTCCAGATACTGTGCCGCACTCTTCTGCACATGCATCGGGTGGCGGAACAACCAACGGATGACCCACGTATCAATGTAAGCCTCGGTGGACTCGGCGAACAGCAGATAACCACCCGGCTTGAGCACCCGGTAGAACTCGGCCAGGGCCTTTTCCTGCTCCACGAGGTGATGAAAGGTCTGGTGACAGAACAGCAGATCGACGCTCGCATCCGGAACATTCAGTGTCGCGCAGTCGCTGCCGATCAGCTCGACAGCAAAACCCTGGCGCACTGCTTCGGCGGCGCTCAGTTCCAGGCTGTGCGGGTCGGCATCGACGCCGATCAAACGCTGTGGCGCGAAGGTCTGGCGCAGGTGGCCGAAGGATTTGCCTTGGCCGCATCCGGCGTCCAGCAGCACCGGATTGGCCGGCAGCGCTTCGCTGAACAAGCCGCGCAAATCGTTGATCGCCACGCGCAATACATGGTGCTGCCAGGTGTGGCTGCGCAGGAACCAGAAGCCGAAACGGGTTTCCTCGACGTAGCTGTCGCTCAAGTAATTCATGTGTCGTCCTTTGCACAGAGTTCGGAAATCGTCTTCAGCCGGCGGCGTGCTTCGCTGACGAACGGGTTGCGTTCGTCCCAGGCGTAACCGGCGAGAATCGAGCAGATCATGCGACGGATGTCCGGGGAGGCCTGCTCATGGAAAATCACGTCCTGGAAAGTGCCGGCGTACCATCCCTCGACGTAGGCGCGGAAGGTGTCGACGCCGCGTTTCAACGGCTCGGCGAACTCGCTTTGCCAGTTCACGGTTTCGCCCTGCAACTGCCGGTGCAATACACCGGCGGCCATGCTCGCCGAGCGCATGGCGATGGTCACGCCGGAGGAAAACACCGGGTCGAGAAACTCGGCGGCGTTGCCTAGCAGAGCAAAACCCGGACCGTGCAGGGTTTTGACGTTGGCGGCATAACCGCCGAGGGTGCGCGCCGGGGTATCCCACACGGCGTTGTTCAACACTTTGGCCAGGCTTGGCGTTTCAGCAATGAAACCGCGCAGGCAGGCATCGAGATCAGCATCGCGACCATTGAAATGTTCAGCGGCAGCGACCACGCCCACCGAGCAGCGACCGTTGCTGAACGGAATCGTCCAGAACCAGATATCGCGATGCTGCGGATGGGTGGTGACGAGGATCTTTTCGCGATCGAAGGCCGGGTGGTCGATGTGATCTTCGACGTGGGTGAACACGGCCTGGCGCACCGGGAAATTCGACGGTGCTTCCAGGTCCAGCAAGCGTGACAAAACGCGGCCATAGCCGCTGGCATCGAGAACGAAACCGGCCTCGACACGGTACTCGCTGCCGTCCTCGCGACGCACATCGAGTTGCGGGCGCGGGCGGTCGAAATCGACGCTGACGATGGCATCGCCATAACGGATTTCCACGCCTTGCAGCGCGGCTTGATCGGCCAGCAGTTTGTCGAAGTCGGCGCGTTGTACCTGGAAGGTGGTCGGTTTGCCGCCGGTGAACGTATCGCCGAAATCGAACGCGCTGTAGCGCTCGCCCCAGGCGAATGCCGCCCCGGTCTTGCGCTGGAATCCGGCGGCGTTCACCGCATCGAGCATCCCCGCTTCCTCGACGAAATCCAGGCAATGACTGAGCAGGCTTTCGCCGATGGAAAACCGCGGAAAATGCTGGCGCTCGATGACCAGCACGTCGTGCCCCTTGCGCTTGAGCAACGCAGCGGCGATGGCGCCGGAGGGACCGGCGCCGATGATCACGACCTGACGGGATTCCATTTCAACGATTGGCACGCGAGCTCCTGGGTACGGCAATAGGGTTCAGTGACGCACGGTGCAGGCCGATGAAGGCCGGCAACAGCGTCGCGATCAGCCCCATCAGCATCAGCGCAAAGTACAGCGCCGGGCTGATGAGTTGTTGTTGCAACAGCAGGTTGAGAAAGACGATTTCACTCAGGCCGCGAATATTCAGCAGCACGCTTTCGCGCCAGCGGCTGGCTCCTTCGAACGATGCGCCGGCCCAGCCGATGCCCAGCCAGTTGCCGAGCAATTTGCTGGCGATCGGCAACAGCAGCAACGCTGCCCATTGCACAGCGCCGAGGCTTGCGAGGGCGCTGTGCACATCGATCTGCACGATGCCGAAGGTGAGGATCAGCGGAATCGCGATCCACGTCTGCAAACGGTTCATCCAGCGCGCCGGCAGCGGCAGCACCAGCGGCACTTTCAGCGCGGCCATGCACAGCAGGTAGCCGATGCCGAAAATCAGCGCATTGAGCTTGTAGTGTTCGGCCAGCACCAGCAGCGCAAAGAAACCCAGGCTGTAAGTCAGCGGCCGGCGGATTGCGAATACCCGCAACAGCAACGGCACGCAGGCCAGCCCCAGCGGCAGCAACAGACTGCTCAGGTGCAGGCTGCCCTGGGCGAGGCCGAACAGGGTCCAGCAGGTCAGGTCGATCAGGATCGCGGTCTGCACCAGACGCCGGGTGGCGGCGGGCGGATAGTCGATATGGCGCAGGTACAGATACAGCACCGGGATTGCGGTGATGGCGAACACCAGACCGATGGCCAGCGAGTTGATCCACGGTTGCGCCGGCAGCAGCCAGTACGCCGTTGCGAGTCCGCAGGCGAAAGGCACGGCGAAACTCGGCACGGCGATTTTCACGCTCTGGCGATCCAGACGCAGGTCGATCACATCGCTGAGGATGTGCCCGAGCAGCAGCGCAAAGCTCAGGCTGTAGAGGTTTTTCAGCCAGTCCGGCGCAATCAGATCGGCGCCGCTGAGCTGCCAGCCCGGTTCGATCCAGAAATACATCAACAGCGGCAGGATGAAGCTGGCCAGCAGCAACTGGCTGACAATCGGAATCAACCCGAAATGCCGGCCGACGCGGGTGGCCACGGCGAACAGCGCCAGGGCCATGACCCAGAAGACTGCGACCATCATGCTGCCGGCTCCGCGACTGTCGCGGCATGGGCATGACGCCCGGCCCACGGCGCCAACATGAAGCTGAAGGCCAGCCCGAGGCTTACCGACAGACCGAAATTGCTCACCGCCGGCGTACTCGACACCGCCAGCAGGCCGAACGACAGCCAGGTCGTCAGCGCCGCCAGCAAGGTGCCGAGCAGACTGACCGCCGCGCCGCCAACCTGCTCGCGCATGAGGATCGCGTAATCGACGCTGATCGCCGTCACCAGCAGCAGGCCGAACAGGCTGAACAGGGTCAGCGGCTGACCGAGCCAGCCGAGGCTGGCCAGACTGCACAGCGCGGCGAGCAGCGGCAGGGAAACGATGCGCAACGCGCCACCGAGGCCGAACGGCAGGATCAACACCAGCACGATCAGCACGCAGGAGGCGAGTTTCAGTTCGGCGGCGCTGATCTGGGTTTCGGCAAACACCCGGTTCAGGTCACCGAGGCGATCCACCAGCTCCACGCCGGGCAGGTCCAGCGCCTGCACCCGCAGCAGTGCGGGGTTGTTCAGGCCTTGCAGGCTGACCATTGCCGCCACACCGCCCTCTACCGGGCCGAGCCACAGGGTGCGGTAGGGCTCGCCGAGCGGGCCGCTGAGCGCGGTGTCGATGTCTTCGGCGGGCAGGGCTTGCAGTTGCGCGAGTTCGGTTTGCAGGGCCGCGAGCGGAACGCCGACTTCAAGCAGCGGCTGCCAGAATTGCGGCAACTTGTTCAGTGCTTCGCGAACCTCCTGTTGCTGGCTCGGCGGGCTGACCAGTTGGTTGAGCGCCAGAAAACCCTGCAACTTGTCGAGGTTGACCAATTGCTCCAGGCGCTCACTCAGCGCGGCCTGACGCTCCAGCAGTTGCTCCTGGTTTTCCGCGCGTACCAGGAAGAACTGGCTGGTCGGTTGATAACCGGTGATGCGGGCGATGGCCTGCGCCTCATCGGTCAGATGCTGCGGCGCGCCAACCCACTGGCGGATGTCGTTCTTGCTTTGCAGTTGCACCAGACCGCCGGCGCAGAAGGCGATCAGCAGGGCGAACAGAATCGGCGTGCGCACGTGTTCCAGCAGGTTTTCCCGAAGGCTGACCATGCGTTCGGCCAGCCGCAACGGCCACTGCGCCGGGCGCAATTCGACGTTGCTCAACAGCGCCGGCAGCAGGCACACCGCCGACAGGTAAGCGCCGAGCAGCCCGGCGGCGGAGAACACGGCGATCTGGGTCAGGGCCGGGAACGGTGTCCAGGCCAGCGCCAGATAACCGATGGCGCTGGTGATCAGGCTCAGAGTCAGGCCCGAGACGGTCAACCGCAGCGCCGGCCAGCTGCGCCAGGGTTTGAGGCTCCAGCTCTTGGACAGGTAGTGCAGCGGGTAGTCCACCGCGACACCGATCAGGCTAGAGCCGAGCACCAGCGTCATCACATGTAGGTGCCCGAACAGCGCCACGCAGGCCACTGCGCCGAACAGCATGCCCACCAGCACCGGAATGAATGCCAGCAACACCCGCCAGCGGCGGAAGGCGAGCAACAGCAGCAACAGAATGCCGAGGGTCGCGCCGCCGCCGACCCAGGAAATTTCCCGGGTCGCTTGCTGCTGACCGTTGGCCGCGTAGAGCAAACCGCTGGCGGCCAGCAGTTGCACATCGGATTTCGCCGCTTGCTCGCGGCTGTGTTGCAGCAGCGCGGCGACTTGCAGCGGCAAATTCATGTCGAAGGCGTTGCCGGTGGTGCGTGCCCGCAGCAGCACCCAGCTCTTGCCGTCGGCATCGGCGATCAACGCTCCGCTGCCGATATCCAGTTGCACCGCGCCGTGCTGCGGCTGACTGTTCTGGATACGGCTAGTCAGGCCCAGCCAGTCGTCCTGGCTCGGCACCAGACTGAAACCGGTGAACGGATCGAACAGCGCCTGCACCCGCTGCTGGATAAAGGCATCCGGGTGTTCGATCAGCAGTTGCCGATCATCCGCCGAGAGCATTGCCAGTCGCCCTTGCAGCAATTGCGTGCGCAGGGCGGGCAGGTCGGCTTGCAGGTTCCACTGCACTTTTTCGAACAGTCCGCTGGCCTGCCATTGCTCGCCCAGCGTCTGGGCCATGGCGACGGCTTGCTGGCGATCGGTGTGGCCGACCAATACCAGCATTTCCCGGTTGAGCGGTTCCTGCATGCGTTGTTCGGCACGCTGCTCGACGGCGTCCGGATGGGTGCCGGGCACCAGCTCCATCAGGTTCGCCGACAGCGGTGCGCCGTCGCGCCACTGCCACGCGCCCAATGCGACGACGGCCAGCAACAGGATCAGGAACAGCCAGGGCAGCCTGCGTTCACTCGGCAAAGTCATGTTGCTCCGCGTCGCTCAACGGTTGGCCGGCGGTGCTGTCCTGCATGCGCAGCACAGTGCTGTCGCCCTGGGTTTCCAGCAGTTCGATGGTATTCACCAGCGTGCCGCCGGTGATGTTGATCTGGTTGAAAACCTGCTTGAGCAACACCGAGCGCGGGGTGAGAGTCAGATGCCATTGCTGCGCATCGCCGCTCAGGGCCAGTTCGAAATCCCGTTGCAGGCCGCTGCTGTCGCCTTGCAGCACGGCGAGGAACAGACGGTTCTGTTCGGCGCCGGCGCTCTTGCCCGGCAAAAGTTGCCAACCGCTGACGTCACGACGGGCGATGCCTTTTGCGTTGATGCGGTAGTCCTGCTGCAGCGGGGTTTTCAGCAGCCAGAGCAGACCGTAATGCTTGGCGAGGACAAAGGTGCCCTTGCTGATCAGCGGCTGGGGCAGGGCACGCAGGTGCTTTTCCTGGATGAACTGGCCGTGGATCACGTCCGGTTTCGCCAGTTGATCGCTCAACTGTTGCAGGTCGAAGGCGTTGGCCAGCGACGACAGCGTCAGCAGTGCCAGGGCTCCAAGGGATTTCACAAACACATTCATCGCAGCATCCTTTCCACGGCATCGGTGAAGACTTTCGGCGACGCCAGTTGCATCTCGCGGCTGCTCACCTCGACAGCGACCTGCACCGAACTGGCGCGGGTCAGGCGCTCGCCGGTCTCGGCGTCGGTGATCAGGTAGTGAATCTTCAGGCGGTTTTCCCATTCCACCAGGCTGGCGCGCACGTTCAGCCGCTGACCGAACACCGCGCCGCGCACGTAGCGCAATTGCAGGTCGATCACCGGCCAGGCGTAGCCCGAATCGACCATCTGGTTGTAGTTGTGGCCGATCTTGTCGAGCAGCGCGCAGCGCGCCACTTCCAGGTATTTCACGTAATGGCCGTGCCAGACGACGTGCATGGTGTCGACGTCAAAGAACGGCACGAGGATTTCCGTATCGGCGTGAAGCACTCCGGCACTACGCATGCAGCCTCCAGTGTTGTTCGGCGATGCGTTGCAGGCACAGGCGCAGTTCGCCTTCCAGTGCGCGGTCTTCGATCACCGGCGGGAAGTCTTGGGCCAGCGCTTCGTGCATCGCGGTCAGGGACGGCGGCAGTGGTCGTGCGTCTTCATCACGGCCACGCAGCCACACGCCCTGATTGGCCGCGAGCAGTGTGGCCGCGGCGACCTGTTCGGTCAGCTCCAGCACGCGAATGGCGTCGCGGGCGGCGATGGTGCCCATGCTCACCTTGTCCTGGTTGTGGCACTCGGTGGAGCGCGAGAAGACGCTGGCCGGCATGGTGTTTTTCAACGCTTCGGCGGTCCAGGCGCTGGCGCCGATCTGCACAGCCTTGAAGCCGTGGTTGAGCATCGCACGGTCGGCGCTGGCGCCGGACAGGTTGCTCGGCAAACCGTGGTTGTAACGCTCGTCCACCAGCAGCGCGAGTTGCCGGTCAAGCAGGTCGGCGACGTTGGCCACGAGGTTTTTCAGGCTGTCCATGGCGAACGCGATATGCCCGCCGTAGAAGTGCCCGCCGTGCAGCACGCGCTCGGCTTCGGCGTCGATGATCGGGTTGTCGTTGGCGCTGTTGAGTTCGGTCTCGATGAACGAACGCAGCCAGTTCAGGCTGTCGGCCAGCACGCCGAGCACGTGCGGTGCGCAACGCAGCGAGTAGCGATCCTGCAGGCGATGCAGCGGCGCGGTCGGCGCGTCGATCGCCAGATCCTTGCGCAGCCACGCGGCGACCTGCATCTGCCCCGGATGCGGCTTGGCGGCGAACAGGCGCTCGTCGAAGTGCTCCGGATTGCCTTGCAGCGCCACCACGTTCAGCGCGGTGATGCGGGTGGCCAGTTGCAGCAGGTAATCGGCGCGGGCGTAGGCCAGGCAGGCGAGACCGGTCATCACGGCGGTGCCGTTCATCAATGCCAGCGCTTCTTTCGGGCGCAGCACCAACGGGGTCCAGCCCAGTTCACGGTGCACATCGGCGGACTGGCGGCGCTCGCCACGGAACATCACTTCACGCTCACCGGACAGGGTCGCGGCAACGTAGGACAGCGGCGTCAGATCGCCGCTGGCGCCCACCGAACCCTCTTCGGGGATCAGCGGCAGGATGTCGTGTTCGAGGAAGGCGTGCAGGCGTTCCAGCAGCTCGATGCGCACCCCGGACACGCCGTGGCACAGCGACTGCAGACGCGCCGCCAGCACCGCGCGGGTGGCCTGGGCGTCGAGCAGTTTGCCCAGCCCGCAACCGTGGAAGGTGTACAAGTGCTGCGGCAGCGCTTCGACGTGATGCAGCGGCACCGCGACCACGCAGGAGTCGCCGTAACCGGTGGTCACGCCGTAGATCACGCCTTCCTTGTCCAGCAGCGAATCGAGGAACCGCGCACCTTTGGCGATGCGTTCACGGTAGTCGGCGTCGCTCTGCAACTGCACGGGCGCCTGACGGTTGGCCAGGGCCAGCACGTCTTCGATGCGCAAAGGGCGTTCGCCGAAGGTTACCGGCTCATGGGTTGGCGTCGTCATCGGTCTTCCAGAAAGGGTAAAAGTTGAACCATTGCTTGGGGGCTTCGAGGCAATAGTGACTCAGTCGTTCGGCGTAGCGGGTCGCCCACTGATGAATGACCTGTTCGCGGTCGCGGCGGGTCCAGGTCACGGCCTCGGTGAACGGCTCCAGGGTCAGGCGATAGTGGCCGTCAGGTTGCTTGAGGCACATCAGCAGATTGACCGGGCATTTCAGCAGGCCGGCCAGCAGCCACGGACCTTGCGGGAACCGCGCCGGATGGCCGAGGAAATCCACGGTGACGCTGCGGCCGCCATGCAGCGGTACGCGGTCGCCGGCAATCGCCAGCCATTCGCCGCGCTCCAGGCGTTCGTTCAGCTGCAGCATGACCCCCGGGTCCAGCTCGCTGACCTGGATCAGCCGCAGATTGGTCGCCCCGGCTTCGCCCAGCAGGCGGTTGAATTGTTCGGCGTGCTTGGTGTGCACCAGCACGTTCATGGTGACCTTTTCGCCGATCTCCGCCAGTGCGCGGCACACTTCGAGGTTGCCCAGGTGCGCGCCCACCAGCATTTGCCCGCGACTGCCACGCAACTGATTGCGCAACAGCGCCGGGTCGATGATTTCGATCTGCTCGATGCTCAGCTTGCGGTTCCATACGTCGAGCTTGTCGAGCAGCGAATCGGCGAACGCCATGAACTGCTCGAACACGCGCCACAGGCTCGGGCGCAATTCATGGCGACCGCTCCAGTCGGCGAGGCGCTGCTGATACTGCCAGGCGCTGCGCCGGGCCGTACGGCCGAACAGGAAGAAGTACAGGACGATGCCGTACAGCAACGGGCTCAGCAGGCGTCGGCCAAGGACCCTGGCGGCGAACGCGGTGAATTTCATCAGCAGGAAACTGCCGCGCTCTTCGCGGTCGGCCCAGTGCTTCTTGTCGGTTTCGACGGTCATGCGCGCCACCGTCGCCAGAGGATCGCGGGCGAGCGCAGCAACATGCCGAAGAACAGGCGCGTGTGCATGCTCGAAATCAGCACGTTGTCGTGGAACATCCGAAAGTGCGACACACCGTCCAGCGGGTAGTGCACGCTGGTTTGCAGCCAGCGCATCGGCTGGTTGCGCCAGGACAGGCGCACGAGGATGTCCGAGTCGAAATCCATGCGCTTGCCGATCCGCGCCGAGTCGATCACCGCCAGTGTCGGTTCCAGCGGATAGACGCGGAAACCGCACATCGAATCGCGGATCTGCAGCGACAGGGTGTTGATCCACACCATCACGTGAGTCAGGTAACGGGCGTACAGGCGACCCTTGGGGACGCTGGCGTCGTACAGCGGATAACCGCAGATCAGCGCTCGCGGATGGGCGCGGGATTCCTCGACGAACCGCGCGACATCCTGCAAGTCGTGCTGACCGTCGGCGTCGACCTGCAAGGCGTGGCTGAAACCCAGTCGCGCCGCTTCACGCAGGCCGGTCATCACCGCGCCGCCCTTGCCCTGATTGGTGGTTAGGCGCACCAGGTACACCCGCTCGCGTTCGGCCAGCACATCCAGCACGGCTGCACAGGATTTGCTGCTGGCGTCGTCCACCAGAATGCACGGCAAGCCTTGGGCGAGCAGGGCATCGACCACCGTGGCGATCGCGGTTTCGTGGTTGTACACCGGGATGACCGCGCAAGGATTATGCATTGCCAGTCCCCAGCAGAATCCGCCCGCTGGAGCAGGTGGCGGTGTCGTTGCGGTAGGCGAAATACAGTTTGCCGCGTTCAGGGTCGAAGCGCAGATGCAGCTGGATTTCATCGCCGGGGCGCACCAGTTGCTGGAACTTCAGCACTTCCATGCCGGCGAACGCGCCGGACAGGTTCAACAGCTGACGACCGAGGTTCAGCGCCCACTCGACCTGCACCACGCCGGGCAGCACCGGGGCCTTGGGGAAGTGACCGCTGAAGTAAGCGAGGTCTGGCGGCACGCTCAGTTGCAGGCTCCACTCGCCATCGGTTTCGGTTTGTTCCAGAACCTCCGGTGCTTTCGGACGCGGCGCCAGCAGCAAGGCTTCGACGTCGGCCTGTGGCAGCTTGCCCTGAGGATTCAGCGGCAGTTGTCGCAACAGGCGCCAGCGCCGGGGCAGGGCGAGGGCTTCGCAATGCTCGCCGAGGTGACGGCGCAGGGTTTCGGTGAGGCTGCGCCGGCCGTGTTCGCGCAAGGCAAACAGGCCGGATTCGCTGAGCACCAGCAGGGCACCGAGGGACGCGCGGTTTTCCTGCACCACACCGAGTCGCGCTTCGGCGACCCAGTCGTGGGCGACCAGGGCCTGCTCCAGCATCGGCAGAGAGATGCGTTTTTCTTCCAGTTTGACGATCCGGTCCAGCCGCCCCAGCAGTTCGAAGCGACCATCGGCTTCGATGCTTGCGGCATCGGCGGTGTGTTCGACATGCCCGGCGGGCAAGTATGGCGAGGCGATCAACAGGGCGCCGTCGCCGTCCTGGCTCAGCTCGACACCGGCAAACGGCTGCCACAGCTGTTGGCCCTGACGCCAGGCGATGCCGCCGGTCTCCGAGCTGCCGAGGATTTCCGTTGGCCACTGCTGCAAGCGCTGGTGCAGGCTCTGCGCAGCATCTGCCGGCAGCGCGCCGCCGGAGGAAAACACCCGACGCACGGCGCTCAGGGCCGGCCAGTCGAGGTTGTCGCCCATGCGCTTGAGCAACGCCGGGCTGGCCACCCAGGCGAAGGCCGGGTGTTGGCGGCTGGCGCGCTGCATGTCTTCAGGAAAGGCCAGTTGTTTGCGCAGAAACACGCGCCCGGCACACAGCGGCCACAACACACGGAACAACAGACCGTAAATGTGTTGGGTGGCGACGCTGCCGATGATGCAGGCCTCACCGAGATCCGCGCCCCACAGTTGCTCGAGGGCTTCGACTTCGTTGGCCAGTTGCCGCAGGGATTTGTCGATGCGTTTGGGCTCGCCGCTGGAGCCGGAGGTGCACAGGCTCAGGCGGCACTGGTCGAGATCCAGTTCAGCGCCCGTCAGAGCTGTGTACTGCAAGTCGCTCAGGTGTGCGTCGTCTGCGTGATCGGTCAGCCACAGGTCGACTTCGTTCGACCAGCGCTGGCGGGTCTGCGCTTGCAGATCCGAAGGCAGCAAGACGCTGACGCCGGCACGCCAGGCACCGAGCAGGGCAATCGCCAGTTCTGCGGCATCTTCCAGGTGCACGGCCAGACGTTGCACGCCCTTGGCTTGCAGGCCGGCGGCCAGGCTCAGGGCCTGTTCGCGCAGGTGTGCGTGATCGAGTGCCGGCGCGACGGTGACGGCGCGCTGCGGCAGATCCTTGAGCAACAGCTGCTCAAGTTTTATCCAGTTCATGGGCGACCTCTTACCCGTTGTCGTATCAGCCATTCAATGGCAAACATCAGGCCGATCAATCCGTAGGAGATCAGGCCGGTGTACAACATCCACCAGTGCAGCGGCGCCCAAAGGGTCAGCAGGGCCGCGCACAAGCCATTACAGAAAAAAAACACGCTCCAGGCCACGGTGACCTGACGGGTGTAGCGGATCGCCTCGGGCGGCAATTGCGGCTCGCGAATTCGCGCCAGACGTTCGACCATCGGCGGGCCGTATTTCAGGCTCAGGCTGAACAGCACCAGCATGAAGCCGCTGATCAGCACCGGATACCAGCGCAGCAACAGCGGGCTGTCGAACAGCGCCAGCAGCAGGCAGAACACGATGGCCACGCAGGCCATCCACAGGCTGCCGGGCTTGCGCTCGCCGGTCAGCGCGCGGGCCAGCCACAGGCTGCCCAGCAGCAGGCCGAACTGCCACGGCGCAAAGTGCTCCATGCCGAAATACACCGCAAAGGGATACAACAGGCCCGCCAGCAGCAGGCCGAGGCCGATCAATCGGCTCATGCGGCCGGTTGAACCAGACGGTAGACCGCCTCGACCACGTCGCCGACGGTACGCACCGACTTGAATTCCTCGGCGGCGATTTTCTTGCCGGTCTGGCGCTTGATGTGGTCGATCAGGTCGACGGCGTCGATGCTGTCGATTTCCAGGTCCTGATACAGGTTCGATTCCAGGCTCACACGGGCCGGGTCCAGTTCGAATAGCTCGACCAGGGCATCGCGCAGGGTGTTGAAGATGTCGTCACGAGTTTGCATGGTCCGGTCTCAAGCTGCCTGTTTTGCCGTGACGAACGCCGCGAGGCTCGCCACGTTGGTGAAATGGTTGCGGGTGTCCTTGGCGTCGGCGTCGATCTTGATGCCGTACTTTTTCTGGATCGCCAGGCCGAGTTCCAGAGCGTCGACGGAATCCAGGCCCAGGCCTTCGCCGAACAGTGTCTGGTCGTCGCCGATGTCGTCGACGCTGATGTCTTCGAGGCCCAGGGCGTCGATGATCAGCAGTTTTATCTCACGGTGCAGATCGCTCATCTTCGGCGAGCTCCTTGATAAAAAAATGGTGCAGAAAGTCGTTGAGCTTGCGCGAGGCCTGCGGTGCAGGGCCTTGTGCGGCAAAGGTCTGTGGGTCTATATCGGCCCCGACGCGAAAACTGAAGTGAACACGGCGGCTCGGGATGCGATACCACGGCTCGGCCTTGGTCAAAGTGGTCGGGCTGACCTTGATGATGACCGGCGTCAGGATTTTCGCACCGCGTAGCGCGATGGCCGCTGCCCCCCGATGAAAGGCCGGGGCCTGACCGGGTTGGGTGCGCGTGCCTTCGGGGAAAATGATCAGGGTCTGGCCATCCTGCAATGCGCCGGCGGCGGCATCGAGCATGTCCATGCTGCCGTCGTTGCTGATGTATTCGGTGCTGCGCAGCGGGCCACGGGTGAAAGGGTTTTCCCACAGCGTTTTCTTCACCACGCAATTGGCGTGGCGTACCAGTCCGATCAGGAACACCACATCGATCAGCGACGGGTGGTTGGCGATGATCATCTGCCCCGGCCGGCCAAGGCGTTCGGCACCCTGGATGTCATAGGTCAACACGCCTGTACGGGCCATGAACCGGACGAAAAACCAGAACAGCCGACTGACGGTCTGCCGCGCCCGCTCGCGATGGGCTTTCGCATCACCCGGCAGGCAGCCCAGCAGCGGAAAAACCAGTAAACGCAGGCACAGCCCGCCCAGCCCGAACAGGGCGAAGCTGATGGCGGTGGCCAGCAGGCGCCAGTAGTAGGCGTCGCGGTTTTTTTCGGTCACTGGTTGCGTTGCCAGGTCCATACACGATTTTTCCAGGCATGTTGGCAAAGGGATTGCTGGCCGAGCAGGGTTTGCAGCAGATTCAGTGCATGGGGCCATTGCGCTTTGGACAGTGCTTCGGGGGCGCTGTTCAGGGTCAGCCGCCAGTCGGTACCGGGGGTCAGCAGCAAGCCCACCGCGTACGGAAACGGCACATCATCGATCCACGCCGAATAGGCCTCGGGCGGTTGTTCTTCGGTGATGACCAGCAATACGGCGGGCGCGCCTTCGTCCAGCAGGGCGGCGGCTTCCAGCACGCCGTGTTCTAGACCGTCGCCAGCGGCGGCGAGGGCCGTCATCTCGCTGGTTTCACTGCGCATGATCGACCACAGGCCGATGATCGCGTTGTGCACGGAGAGGCTGAACTGGGTCGGTGACAGCGGCTGCTCGTTGGCCAGGTCACTGAGAATTTCGAAGGTGCGCGGCGTTTCGCCGTGACGGGACACGAACACCAGCGGCAGGTTTTCCCGACCGTCGGCGAGTGGCCAGCCGACACTGAAGGCCATTCGCGCCAGGCGACTGAGACGGCGACGCTGCATGGCGGGAAGGAACGACACATCGGGCGCGGCATCGCTGCTCGGCAGCACGACCGGCTGTCGGCTCCAGGCTTGCCAGGCGTCCACGCTGTCGAGCCCGGGAGCCCAGGCGCGCCATTGGGCGATGTTGAAGTTGATCACGGACATTCATCCCGCCCCTGCGGGCTAAATTTGACGCTGTTTTGCCAGCGCCGCAGACGCGCTGACCTTGCCGGAAGTGGCGTGGCGCTTGGCCCCGGGTGGCGCGCATTATCCCGGTGCGACGAGTGTGTAGCAAATGCTGGTTACATTTTGCGCTCTGAAATGGACCGAAGGGTACATGGCAAAAACTGTCACATGGCCATTATCCACGCTGATCGGGATTTTTCTGTCAGGCATATCAGCGGCCAATGGCAGTCTTTGCGCCGTGTTGAATGAGAGATTGGCGTCTGACTCTGTAGTCCGCATCCATGAAGGTAGCGAAGCGGGGCCGGGCACCACTACACTCGGTCATTCTTTGATACACGGAGGTTTTGTCATGCGGCGCGTGGTGTTCAATCAGAAAGGTGGCGTGGGCAAATCCAGCATCGCCTGCAATCTGGCGGCGGTCAGCGCCAGCGAGGGTTATCGCACGCTGTTGGTGGACCTTGATGCTCAGGCCAACTCCACTCAGTACCTGACCGGGCTCACCGGTAATGACATTCCGATGGGCATCGCCGACTTCTTCAAGCAGACCCTGTCCTCGGGCCCGTTCTCCAAGAAGAACAAGGCCGATATTTACGAAACCCCGTTCGACAACCTGCACATCATCACCGCCACGGCGGAGCTGGCCGACCTGCAGCCAAAGCTCGAGGCCAAGCACAAGATCAACAAGCTGCGTAAGTTGCTGGAAGAGCTGGACGGCGAATACGACCGCATCTACCTCGATACTCCGCCAGCCTTGAACTTTTATGCGGTATCCGCGCTGATTGCCGCTGATCGTGTGCTGATTCCCTTCGATTGCGACAGTTTTTCCCGTCAGGCGCTGTACGGGCTGATGTCGGAGATCGAAGAGTTGAAGGACGACCACAACGAAGGCCTGGAAGTCGAAGGCATCGTGGTCAACCAGTTCCAGGCCCGGGCCAGCCTGCCGCAGCAGATGCTCGACGAGTTGATCGCCGAAGGGTTGCCGGTATTGCCGGTTTACCTTGCCAGCTCAGTGCGCATGCGCGAATCGCACCAGGCCAGCACACCGCTGATCCATCTCGATCCGCGACACAAGCTGACGCAGCAGTTCGTCGAGCTGCACAACCTGCTCGAAGACGCCTGATCGTCTGAGCCAACACAAAGAACAGTGGGAGCGAGCCTGCTCGCGATAGCGGTCTTTCATTCAGCACATTTGTTGAATGAGCAACCGTCATCGCGAGCAGACTCGCTCCCACAGGGAATATGCGTTTTGATCAGATACCTTGGCTACGCAACCACGCCATCAGTTGCGGCAGCGGAAACGCACCACTCTGCCGCGCCACCTCCCGGCCATTTTTGAACAGGATCAGGCTCGGAATCGAACGGATCCCCAACTGCGCCGACAACTGCTGATTGGCTTCGCTGTCCAGCTTGGCCAGCCGGCATTTGCCCGCCAGTTGTGCCGCCGCCTGCTCGAACACCGGCGCAAATGACTTGCACGGTCCGCACCAGTCCGCCCACACATCCACCAGCAACGGCAGATCGCCCTTGACCTGGCTGGCGTAGTCGCCTTGCTTGAGGTCGAACGGCTTGTTCAACAGCACCTCGGACTTGCAGCGCCCGCATTTCGGATGATCGTTGAGGCGTTCGGCGGGAATGCGGTTGAGGCCGTTGCAGGAGGGGCAGGGGATGAGGAGTGGGTCGGTCATGATAGGTCTCGATTGAGCAGTTGATGTCACTGATCTGGTGTCGAGGGAGTCATTTATCAATGTCTTGAATCGTCACAGTTTCCGCCGGCCACCTTTCGATTGATGTCTAGGCTGAAAGCAAATTCCTGTTTTTAACGCTCGTCGTGAGGAGGTCGCTTTGACTGTATCTGCGTGCTACTTTTGTTGCACAAATCGAGAGATCGATGATTTCCACTTACCGGATCGGAGTGACTTCATGTCCGTAACGTCCAGAATTCGCCGTCAGGGAGGCGCTGCAGTCATAACGATCCCGCCAACGCTGTTGAAGCTGTTGCATCTGGATGTGGGAGCTCAACTGGAGCTGAATGTTGTTGAAGGGGAGTTGATAGCTCGCCCCGTGGCGCCTGTTGCTCGCAAGCGTTATAGCTTGGTCGAACTGCTTGAGGGCGCTGAGCAGTTGCAAGAACTGAATGCTCAAACTGCCGAAGCTCGCGAAGGTGAGCCTGTTGGCAGGGAGCTGGGTTGATGGTGCGTCGACAGCCCCCGCAACGGGGAGATGTTTACTGGATTGATCCCAATCCCGTGGCCGGGCGGGAGATGATGAACAGGCATCGTTTTGTAGTCATCACTCCTCGGGAGATAAATGCTTTGGGCGTCAGCATGACCGTACCGATCACCAGCGGCGGCAATTTCAGTCGAACCTCGGGATTGGCCGTGACCATTTCTGGTCACGATACCAATGGTGTAGCGGTGTGTAATCAGGTTCGTAGCTTTGATATCGAACAGCGTGTACGAGAGGGAAGCGCGAAGTTTATCGAGCGACTGGACGACGTGACGATGGTGGACATCGTCGCTCGGGTAGTCAGCGCAATCGATCCGTTGGATTGAGCCTCCTCACGACGAACAACTGATCTCCAGATGCTTGCCCCACTCCGGCGGCCGTTCTGCATAGCTTTCCATTCCAGGCTGTTCCTCGAATGGATTGCTCAACACCGCATGCAGTCGGCGCACCTCGGAGTAGTCACCCTGTTCCGCCGCATCAATCGCCTTCTGCGCCAGGTAATTGCGCAGGATGTACAGAGGATTCACCGCATGCATTCGCGCCCGGCGCTGCTCCTTATCGGTCGCACCATCCCGTGCGACGCGGTCGACATACCGCTCGCCCCAGGCGTCGAAGCCACGGATATCCACAAAGTCGTCGCGCAGCCGGGCAACCGCCTGGTCTGCTGATTCTTCGCCCAGGCGACGGAAGAACAAGGTGTAGTCGACGCCGCTGTTCTGCATCAGTTGCAGCAATTGTTCCAGCAGTTGCTGGTCGTCGTCCTCGGCCGTGGTGAAGCCGAAACGGCGGCGCATCAGGTCGAGGTAGTGCGCCTGGAACAGCGGCAGGTAAAGGCCAAGAGTCTCGCGCAGGGCCTCGACGCTGATGAATGGCGTCAGGGCCTGGGCCAGGGCGCTGAGGTTCCACTGGCCGACGGGGACCTGATTGCTGAACGAGTAACGGCCCTGGTCATCGGAATGGTTGCAGATGAAGTTCGCGTCAAAGTCGTCGAGGAAGGCGAACGGGCCGAAGTCGAAGGTGATGCCGAGGATCGACATGTTGTCGGTGTTCATCACCCCATGGCAGAAACCGTAGGCCTGCCACTTGGCGATCAGTTCGGCGTTGCGTTCGACGATTTCGCGGAACATTGCCAGATACGGCTCTGGCTGTTCCAGGCACTCGGGGAAGTGCATCGCCAGCACGTGCTCGCCGAGCTGCTTCTGCTGCTCGGGCCGCTTGGTGTAATAGAAATATTCGAAATGGCCGAAGCGCACGTGGCTTGGCGCCAGACGCAGCACCATCGCGGCGCGCTCCTGTTTCTCGCGCCACACCGGGGTGTCGGAACCGATCACGCAGGCGGCGCGTGAAGACGGGATGTTCAGCGCATACAGCGCTTCGGACGCGAGAAACTCACGGATCGACGAACGCAGCACGGCACGACCATCGCCCATGCGCGAGAACGGCGTCTGCCCGGCGCCCTTGAGGTGCAAGTCCCAGTGTTCACCGGCTTCGTTGTAGACCTCGCCCAGCAACAGCCCGCGACCATCGCCCAGTTGTGGCGTGTACCCGCCGAACTGATGCCCGGAGTAGACCATCGCCCGTGGCTCGGCATCGGCCCACAACTTGTGGCCGCCGAACAGTTCAGCGAATTCCTGGGTGTCAGCCGCCGCCGGTTCCAGATCCAGCAGCGCCAGTGCCGCAGGGCTGGCGACCACCAGTCGCGGGTTGTCGATCGGTTCGGGCAGCACATGGGCCGAGAACGCATCGCCCAGGCGGGCGAAGCGGTTGTCGAAGGTCAGTTCGTCGAGGGCTTTCAAGGGCCGGCTCCAGCAGAATGTCCGAGCATTCTGCTGGGATTAGCTGGGTTAGTCGAGTTTGGCGGGCGGCGGCTCTTGCAGCGGTTTTTGCTCGCCGCTGACGGGCACGATGGTTTTGCTGTCGTCTTCGACCGGAACCAGTTTGTACTCCTGACCGTGAAGGTTCTTCAGGTAAACCTCCATCTGCCGGAACGAGATGTTGATGTGCTGCTTCTTGAACTCGCGGTTGATGAAGCGGTTGACCTCGTCGATCACCGGGTTGCGGTCACCGAGGTCGCGCACGTGCATGCGCAGCTCGTGGTCGAGGGTGCTTTCGCCGAAGTTGAGGAAGTACACGTGCGGCTCGGGTTCCTTGAGCACGCGCGGGTTTTCCCGGGCGGCCTTGAGCAGCAGTTCCTTGACCAGATCCAGATCCGAACCGTAATCCACACCGAGTTTCAGCGTCACCCGGGTGATGGTGTCGGTCAGCGACCAGTTGATCAGTTGCCCGGTGATGAACGTCTTGTTCGGGACAATGATGTCCTTGCGGTCGAAGTCGGTGATGGTCGTGGCACGGATGCGGATCTTGCTCACGGTGCCCGACAGGTTGCCGATGGTGATGGTGTCGCCGATCCGCACCGGGCGTTCGAACAGGATCATGATGCCGGAGATGAAGTTCGCGAAGATCTCCTGCATACCGAAACCGAGGCCGACCGACAGCGCCGCCACCAGCCATTGCAACTTGTCCCAGCTCACGCCGAGGGTCGACAGGGTGGAGACGAAGCCGACCCCGGCGATCACGTAGGACAGCAGCGTCGTGGTCGCGTAAGCACTGCCCTGGGCCAGATTGAGTTTCGACAGCACGAACACTTCCAGCAGGCCCGGCAAGTTGCGTGCGAGCGCAAAGGTAATGCCGATGATGATCAGCGCGCCGAGCATGTCGCCGATGCTGATCGGCACCATGCTCATGTTGGCGCCGGTGCCGCTGGTGTATTCGTAGAGGGTGATGTTGTCGAGGTACGAGAACACCGTGATAAGGTCGGCCCAGACCCAGTACAGCGCGGCGATGAAACCGCCGAGCAGGGCCAGACGAATCAGGCGCAGGGACTGTTCGTTGACCTTCTCGATGTCCAGGGTCGGTTCTTCGATCACCGCTTCGCCGTCGCCGGCTTCCTTCGCTGCCTGACGTTTGGCCAGGGCGCGCTGGTAGGCCAGGCGCCGAGCGGCAACTGCCAGACCGCGGACGAAAGTCGCCTCGATCACCAGCCAGAACATCAGCAGGTACAGGGTGTTGATCAAGCGGTCGCTGAGTTTCAGCGCGGTGTAGTAGTAGCCGAAGCACACCGCGACGAACAGCGCGATGGGCAGCAGGGTGAACATGATCCCCACGGCCTTGCGGAACAGCGAGGCGTTTTCGTGGGTCGGGCTGCTGATCAGCAGGCGACTGAGCAGCCACGCCATCAGCGCGTAGCAAGTCAGCACCACTGGCATGCCGATGACGTCATCGGCCAGCGCTGCCGGTTGCAGTTCGGCGACCGCCACCACCGCCACGAGAGCCATGACCACCAGACCGAGGCGACGCACCCATCCCTGCAGGAATTCGACCTGCGGCTTCTCCCAACGGAAGTGCAGTTCAGCCACACCGCCCGGCGCAAGGATCCGGTAAGCGGTGTAGAACACCAGCCATGCCTGACCCATTTGCAGCAGGGCCGCGCCCATGTTGGCGTTCTGGCCCCGGGCGTCGATCTGCAGCGCCAGCCCGCACAGCGCAAGACCGAGCGCCACCGGCATCGCCAGCAGGATGTTGATCAGGATTGCCTGCGGCGTGTGCCACTGGCTGTCACGTTTGAAGTGGCCGATGTCCTGGTGAACCTTGTTCAGGCGTGCGTACAGCTGCTTGCGCCGCCACAGCAAGGCGCCGATCAGCAGCGCCAGCGGCAGGAACAGCAGCGGGCGCTGGGTCAGGCCGTCGGTCAGTTCGCTGAGGCTGGAGGCCAGTGGCAAGGTGTCGATCTGACGTTTCAGGCGTTCCGGCACACCGCGCAGCCACTCGGAGTCCAGCGGCTTGTTGCTGGGAATCCAGAACATCTGCTCGTCGAGGGTCGCGCGCAGGCTTTGCGCGGTGCTCAGCAATTGCTTCTGGTTCAGTTGCAGGGTGATCGACTCATTGAGCATCGCGCTCAGTTCGCGACTCAGCCGCTCCAGCAGATCGACACGAGTATTGGCCAGATCCAGCAGATTTTTGCGAAGTTGCGGTGTGACTTGTTCTGGTGGCTGGGTGGACAGCAGGGTGTCGACGTAAGTCGCCGGATTGCTCAACTGTTCGCGCTGTTGATTGATTTCGAACTGGTACAGGCGAATGTCGGCGATCTGATCTGCCAGGTCGCGGTCGACCTTGAGGCGCGGCAGTGCCTGCTTCTGTTTATAGAGAATCTTCGACAGCAGCAGGCTGCCCTTGAGTACGTTGATCTGCTCGTCGAGGGCGGAATCGCTCTGGGTCACGCTGTCCAGTTGCTGCTTGGTCTGCAGGTTCTGCTGGGTGAGTTCGTTGAGGCGGTCGGTGCTTTTGAGCAGGTAGTCGGAGAGCTTGAGGTTGGCCGCGCTTTCAGTGGCGAGCAGGGTGCTGCTGCCGGACTTCTGGGCCTCGATCGACTGCTGCGTCACGGTTTCCTGAGACAGGGTCAGACGCTTCTGGTTGATCAGGGTCTGCAGTTCCTGGATCTCGTGGTCCAGACGGTCGGACTTTTCCGTGAGCAGGTCATGCTGGCTGTTGCCCAGATCCTGCAACTGGTTGTTGCCGGCCAGTTCCTGGCGGCGCAACGGGATCAGTGCATTAAGCGCTGAAAGCTCGGCGTTGAGCAGGTCGCGTTGCTCGGCACTCAGGGTCTTGCCGCTGTCCTTGCCGGTCTTGAGGATGCTGTTGATCTGCTGGATGCGGGTCTGGCTGCTGGCGATTTCTGCCTGGGCGCGTTCCGGACGAGTCTGAGCGGTGATGATCAGGCTGTTGGCGTCCGCAAGGGCTTTTTGCAGGTCGCTCTGCTGGGTCGAGCGCTCGGTGAGGATCTGTTCCAGCTGCTGGATGTTCTCTTTGGTGAAGCGCTGCGCTACCGGTACCACGGCAGTGGCCTTGAGGCGTGCCAGTTCGCGGGTGTTCTCGATGGTCTGTTTCGGCGCGGTGGCCAGTTGCTGCTTGAGGTCGATCAGTTTCTGATCGTAGTCACGCCGGTTGTTGAGCTGGTTCAGCGTGTTTTGCAGGAGCGTTTGCAGGGCCTTTTTGTCGGCCTCGGGCAGTTTGCTGTCGGTGAGCTTGTCCAGGTTCGCCTGCACGGCTTCGCTGGACGGCGGTTCTGCGGCCTGCAGCGGGCCGACAGTAAGACTCAGGCCCAGCAGGGCCGCGAGGAAAAAGGAGCGCAGGGTAGGCATAGAGACCGGTCAAGCAAGTGAGAGTGGAGGCAGTTTAGAGGAAGAGCCCGGGGCCCGGGCGACTTCCTTCGGGGAATCTGACGCCCACTTTGGCGATCTTGTTCCCGTCCATGACCGCCACCGTCCAGTGGGTGTTGTTCCATTCCACCTGGTCGCCAACGATCGGTGCACCGCCGACTTTCTGCGCGATGAAGTGGCCCAGGGTCATGTCCGGATCGATGCCTTCGGCCGACAGGCCATAAAGGGCCGCAACCGCTTTGAGCTGGGCGTCTCCTTCGAGTACGAAGTCGCCGAAGAAGCGCAGATCGAGGCCCCGTTGCGGTGCCTGGCTGAACAGTTTTCCAAGGGCTGGCAAGTTGTGTTCATGGCCGATAACACACAGCAAATCATCGACTTCCAGCACCGTACTACCCGACGGATGGAGCAGTTGCTGACCACGAAACAGGGCCGCGATACGGGTGCCTTCGGGCATTTTCAGCTCGCGCAGGGGGGAACCGATGCACCATTTCTCCGCACCGAGCTTGTAAACGAACAGTTCCCACTCGCTGGTGATGTGCACTTCCAGGGCCGAACGGGAGATCGGCGCAGGCTCCGGCGGCACCGTTACCTTGAGCAGTCTGGCTACCCACGGCAGGCTTGTGCCCTGCACCAGCAGCGACACCAGCACGATAAAGAACGCGAGGTTGAAGTACAGCTGCGCATTCGGCAGCCCGGCCATCAGCGGGAACACCGCCAGAATGATCGGTACCGCGCCACGCAGGCCGACCCAGGAGATGAAGGCCTTCTCGCGACCATGGAAAGCCTTGAACGGCAGCAGCCCGACCACCACCGACAGCGGCCGTGCGAACAGAATCATCCACAGTGCCAGGCCCAGAGCGGGCAAGGCGATCGGCAGCAGATCGTGCGGCGTGACCAGCAAACCCAGCACCAGGAACATGCCGATCTGTGCCAGCCACGCCATACCGTCGAGCATGTGCAGGATGCCGTGGCGGCTGCGCACCGGGCGGTTGCCGATCACCAGGCCGCACAGGTAAACGGCAAGGAAGCCGCTGCCGTGCAGGGCGTTGGTCAGGGCGAACACCACCAGACCACCGGCGATCACCAGGATCGGGTAAAGGCCGGTGGCAAGGTTGATCCGGTTGACCAGTTGCAGCATCAGCCAGCCGCCGCCGAGACCGATCACGCCACCGATGCCGAACTCGCGGATCAGGTGGGTCAGCAGGCTCCAGTGCAGACCGGTCTGGCCGCTGGCGAGCATGTCGATCAGGGTCACGGTGAGGAACACCGCCATCGGGTCGTTGCTGCCGGATTCGATTTCCAGACTGGCGGTCACCCGTTCGTTCAGGCCCTTGCCACCCAGCAGCGAGAACACCGCCGCGGCGTCCGTGGAACCAACGATGGCGCCGATCAGCAGGCCTTGAATCAGATTGAGGTCGAACAGCCACGCGGCGGCCATGCCAGTGAGGCCGGTGGTTATCAGCACACCGACCGTGGCCAGCGACAAGGCCGGCCACAAGGCCACGCGGAAACTGGATACCCGGGTGCGCAAGCCGCCGTCGAGCAGGATCACCGCCAGCGCAAGGTTGCCGACCAGATAGGCCGTCGGATAGTTATCGAAAATGATGCCGCCGCCATCGACCCCGGCAGTCATGCCGACGGCGAGGATGATCACCAGAATCGGGATGCCGAGACGCGACGAAAGGGAACTGACAAGAATGCTCGCACCTACCAGCAACGCGCCGATCAAGAACAGGCTGTTGATGGTCGTCGCATTCAAAGGCAGTACTCCAGAAGCGGAAAGACGGGCACAAACTGACCATGCAGTCTACGTGCCAGCGATTCTAACCTGTTGAAATGTGATGCTGTCAAAAAGCTTTTTCAGCGAGGTGAAAGATCGTCCCCACGGGCGTGGGAGCGATCAGTCTTGCGCAAGGTTAGAGGCTGAACCGCCCAACCATATTGTTCAGATCCAGCGCCAGGCGCGACAGCTCGTTGCTCGCCGCACTGGTCTGATTCGCGCCGGTCGCCGATTGCACCGACAGATCGCGGATGTTCACCAGATTACGGTCCACTTCCCGCGCTACCTGCGCCTGTTCTTCGGCAGCGCTGGCGATCACCAGGTTGCGTTCGTTGATCTCGACGATGGCGGTGTTGATGGTGTCCAGCGACAGGCCGGCGCCACGGGCGATGTTCAATGTCGATTCGGCGCGCTCGGTGCTGTTGCGCATCGAATCCACGGCGTGTTCGGTGCCGCTCTGGATGCTGCCGATCATGCGCTCGATTTCGCTGGTCGACTGCTGGGTGCGGTGCGCCAGGGCACGGACTTCGTCCGCCACCACGGCAAAACCACGACCGGCTTCACCGGCACGGGCCGCTTCAATGGCAGCGTTCAGTGCCAGCAGGTTGGTCTGATCGGCCAGGCCACGGATCACGTCCAGCACCTTGCCGATGTCGCGGGATTCGTTGGCCAGATCACCGATCAGGGTCGCGGTGCTCTGCACGTCGGCGCTCATGCGTTCGATGGCGCTGACGGTTTCCTGCACCAGATCGCGACCGTCGCCGGCGGAGGTGGTGGCGTTCTTCGAGGCTTCCGAGGTGCTGACCGCGTTGCGTGCAACTTCTTCCACGGCACTGGTCATCTCGTTGACCGCCGTGGCGGCCTGTTCGATTTCGTTGTTCTGCTGGGTCAGACCACGGGCGCTTTCGTCGGTGACGCTGTTCAGCTCTTCGGCGGCGGACGCCAGTTGAGTCGCCGAGCCGGAAATCCGCTGCAGGGTGTCGCGCAGCTTCGATTGCATCTTGGCCATGGCCGCCAGCAGGCGCCCGGCTTCGTCGGTGCCGTCGACGTGGATCGGCTGGGTCAGGTTGCCTTCGGCGATGGTTTCTGCCGCGTCCAGCGCTTTCGAGATCGGTTTGGTGATGCTGATGGTCAACAGCCAGGCGAACAGGAAGGTCAGGCCGGTGGCGATCACCAATAGCGTCACCACCAGACTGAAGGCCGAAGAAAACTGCTCGGCGGCTTGCTGGTTGGTCTGGCTGATCTGCTCGCCGTTGATCTGCATCAGGCGGTTGAGCACGGTGTTCATTGCTTCGGAGTTGTTCAGCAATTCGGTGTTCAGCAGGTTGCGCAGCTCATCCACCTGATTGTTGCGCGACAGGGTTTTCATCCGGTCTTCGATCTGGCGGTATTGACCCAGCAACTGCACGTATTGATCGTAGGCCGCACGTTCGGCCGGGCTGCCGATCAACGGCTCGTAATCAGTCTGGGCCTTGCGGATCTGCTGGTTGCGCATCTCCAGCAGTTCGATGGTTTTCTGCTGGATGTCCGGCTCGCGGTTCACCAGCAAACGGTACGACAGTACTCGCAGGCGCAGGGTCAGCTGAGTGAACTCGTCGAGGTTCTTGATGCTCGGCACGCTGGTGGTGGTGATGTTTTCGGCGGCGCCGCGAATCTTGCTCATCTGGTTCAGGGCGAACACACCGAGAATGAGCATCAGGCCGCCGATCAGGGCGAAACCGGTGAACGCCCGGGGGGCGATATTCATATTGCGAAGGGACATGGTGCGATTACCAGGGAAGGGCCGCATCCATGCGGGCTGAGACTGCTGTTGGATGACTTATCGGTCATACGACTAAAGTCTTGAGGCGGTGCGCGTATTTGTCGCATAGGGGGTCGGGCGACGAAGTGCAGGAACCAGATCGGCAGATCACAGTCTCTAACACTCGCAGGAATGGTCGACTGCCAGGAAAATCAAGGCCTTGCGCCGGTTTAATCCTGGCATCCACGACGACTTTTCTTTATCGTACGCGCCCTTTGAAAAAGCCCTGGAATATCAAAATGTTGGAAGCATCCCTCAGCCAATTGGAACAGCTCGTCAGCGACCTGGTGCAACAGAACCAGACCCTGTCGGAAACCAACCAGACCCTGTCCACGGAACTGGCCCAGGCCAAGGATGAAAACGAAAGCCTGCAACTGAGCCTGATGGAACAGGAAGAAAAGCACGGCGCCACCGCCGCACGCATCCAGGCCCTGGTTGATCGCGTCAACGCAGGTCCTGTCAGCGCATGAACCACGGCACAGCAGGGGTAAAAGTCATCTCCATCATGGGGGAGGACTATTCGATCAAGGCACCGGCCGGGGAAGAACAGACCCTGCTGGACGCTGCATTGATGCTCAAGGCTGCGCTGGCCGACACCAAGCGCAAATACCCGACCCTGATCGGTGACCGCCTGCTGGTGCTGGCGGCGATGAATCTGTGCTCGCAGCAGATTGAAATGAAGAAGCAGCATCAGGAAGAACTCGAGCGTTACCAAGAGCAAGTCAGCGCCACGGTCGAGACCATCGCCAAGACTATTGGTAGAGAGTGATGCTTCTTGCCCGTAAGAGGGATTTAAAAAGTTTTATTGTTGATGCGGAAAGTTATGGTTTGGGAACTCCTTCAAGGAGTTCCCATCCTCAGATGCCGGATCAATGGCTAGTTACCAGGAACGTGAATTCGAGCGGTCCAAAAAACAAACCTGTGGTTCAAATGTCCGTTTCCGTCGTCCGATGCCAAAACAGCTTTTCTAACAACGGTTGACTGTATTGCGGGATCTAAATATATATCTATATATAAGTCGCCTGGGTTGAGATTTCGTGCAGTTTCCTGAAAGTTACTGTATTCCTCATCGCTGAGTTTTTTTCCGTTTCTGGTCAATCCGTCGTGAAACTTAACTTCTGTGTTCATGATGTTTCTCTTTTA
Source organism: Pseudomonas sp. MWU12-3088 (assembly GCF_023242405.1). NCBI lineage: Bacteria > Pseudomonadati > Pseudomonadota > Gammaproteobacteria > Pseudomonadales > Pseudomonadaceae > Pseudomonas > Pseudomonas sp. MWU12-3088. The sequence continues at coordinate 301,685 of NZ_JALJEA010000005.1, read as the reverse complement.
GCATGGGATGAGTAGTTTTTCGGAATGAAACCTTTCGTTCCGTAGTCAATATTGAGGGGTTGGATTTTGTTTGTAACCTGTCATATCTGACAGGTGATTACTTATACAGGCGTTATTTTTATGTTTGCGCTGCAACTAAAAGTGCCCGATTGAAGTGAAATTTGTATTCGTTTACTGGCTATATTGTCTGTTTTTTTGTATACAATCGGCATGACTGTTGCATTGCTTTCGTCTTCCATTTCTTGGGAGAGTCCCAATGCAGTTCTGGCGTCGCAGTATCCAATGGCAGCTGATCCTCGGCATGGGCACCGCCCTGCTGGTCAGCATCCTGATCGTGGTTGGCATTTATACCCTGGTGGTCAACCGCCTCGCCCAGAGCTATCTGGTCGAACAGGCGTTGCCGTCGAGCATCGAAGCGACGCGCAACGACATCGAGCGAATCCTCGTTCAACCCCTCACGGCCGCCAAAGACATCGCCAGCAACACCATGGTCCGCGACTGGCTGGCCACTGGTGAAGACTCCGGCAAAACGGCGGGCTTTGCGCAGTATCTGGAAGGCATCCGCGCCGAACACAAGGCGTTTACGGCGCTGATCATCGGCACCGAATCCAATCACTACATCACCGAAAAAGGCCTGGATCGCACCCTCAGTCGCACCAAGCCGGCCGATGCGTGGTTTTACTCGTTTCTCGACAGCAATCAGCCGCGCACTCTGAACATCGACAACGACGGAGCCACCGGAGAGCTGGCGCTGTTCATCGATTTGAAGGTCGAGCAGGCCGGCAAAGTGGTCGGTGTCGCGGGGCTCGGGTTGAGCATGAAAGAGCTGTCGGAGCTGATCCACAACTTCAGCTTCGGCGAACGCGGGAAGGTCTATCTCGTGCGTTCCGACGGTTTGATCCAGGTCCATCCCGAGGCGCAGTTCAGCGGCAAGCGCACCCTCACGGAGCAGATCGGCGCCAACGCAGCGCAAGCGGTCATGGGCCACAAAGTGGCGACCAACAGCAGCTTTCAGCGCGACGGCGAAGACTTCCTCGCCTTCAGCTTGCCCTTGCGAGACCTCGGCTGGACCCTGGTGGCCGAAGTGCCGCAGTCGCAAATCTACGCCGAAGCCCGCCGGGCGATGTGGATGAGCAGCGGCATCGGCCTGGCGGTGGCGCTGGTTTGCCTGGCGCTGGTGATCTGGCTGGCCCAGGGCCTGGTGCGACCGATTCGTCAGGTAACAGCCGCTCTGGTAGCAATCGGTAGCGGTGGTGGAGATTTGACCCATCGGTTAGATTCCAGTCGCGCCGATGAACTGGGCGACCTCGCCCGGGGCTTCAACCGTTTCCTCGACAGTCAGCGCGGGATGATCGGCGAAGTGCTGACCACCAGCGAGCGTCTGCGTGTCGCCGTCGGCCAGGTGGCCAGGGTTGTGGATAACACCGCCGAGCGCTCCGGCCGCCAGCAGGAAATGACCGACATGGTCGCCACTGCCGTTCACGAAATGGGCCTGACTGTGCAGGAAATCGCCCAGAACGCCGGCAATGCCGCGCTCGCCTCGCAAACGGCGCGTGATGAAGCGATGCAGGCTAGGGAAGTGGTCGGCGGCTCGATTCGCCATATAGAAAGCATGTCCGATGAAATCGGCGTTGCTGCCGGCGCGGTGGGTGAGCTTGCGCATCAGGTCGCCTCGATCGATCAGGTGCTGGCAGTGATTCGCGGTGTTTCCGAACAGACCAATCTGTTGGCGTTGAACGCGGCGATTGAAGCGGCGCGGGCCGGGGACATGGGGCGTGGTTTTGCGGTGGTGGCGGATGAAGTGCGGACGCTGGCGCGCAGGACCCAGGCATCTACCGACGAGATCCAGCAGATGATCGGCAGCCTCAAGCAGGGGGCGGAAAATGCCGTGTCTTCAATGCGCACCGGTCAGGCCGCAACGGGTACCGGGGTTGAATCGAGCCAGCGTACCGGAGCGTCGCTGACCGCGATTACCGGGCAAGTCGAGCGCATCAGCGACATGAATCATCAGGTGGCGACGGCGACTGAAGAGCAGTCGGCGGTGACCGAGGAGATCAACCGCAACGTGCAGGGGATTTCCGATCTGGCCCGGGCCACGGCGGGGGAGGTTCGGGCCTGTCGTGAGGATTGTCAGATGCTGCAGCGGCTGGCGGATGATCTGGCGCGGCAAATGGGTGGGTTCAAGTTGAGTTGAGTGCCAAGAGCCCCCTCACCCTAGCCCTCTCCCGGAGGGAGAGGGGACCGATTGGGGGATATTGAAGAGGTTCACCGACTTGAAAGATCGGCTTTGAATCCATAATCGACTCGGTTTTTCAGGTCGATGTACGGCGCAAGACACCTTGGTCGGCCCCCTCTCCCTCCGGGAGAGGGCTGGGGTGAGGGCCGGCTTTAGAACCACTCATTTTGCATTGCCAGACACGTATCATCCCGCACCTCCAGCAACGCCAGCTCATGCTGACAACCCGGCACTTCCCACGTCAGAAAATACCGCGCCGCCTGCAACTTGCCCTTATAAAAGTCGACATCCGCCGCATTCCCCTTGGCCAACCCTTCCTCGGCCCGAATCGCCTGTTCCAGCCAGCGCCAGCCAATCACCGTGTGCCCGAACACTTTCAGGTACAGCGCCGAATTCGCCAGGCTGCTGTTGACCTTACCCTGAGCCAGATCGGTCAGCAGGCCGATGGTCACGCTCTGCAGGCGTGCGACCAGTTTCTCCAGCGGCTCACGCAGCGCTGTCAACGATTCGTACGCCACCGCGCGTTCGGCGGTGGCGGCAATCAGGCGGATCAGTTGCTTGAGCCCGGCACCACCGTTCTGCGCCAGTTTGCGTCCCAGCAAGTCCAGCGATTGAATGCCGTGGGTGCCTTCGTGGATCGGGTTCAAGCGGTTGTCGCGGTAGTACTGTTCCACCGGGTATTCGCGGGTGTAACCGTGGCCGCCGAGAATCTGGATCGCCAGTTCGTTGGCTTTCAGGCAGAACTCTGATGGCCAGGATTTGACGATCGGCGTCAGCAAGTCCAGCAGTTCGTGGGCCTGTTTGCGCTCGGCTTCGGTTTCCAGTGTCGTGGTGTCATCGAACAACCGCGCCGCGTATAACCCGAGATCGAACGCACCTTCGACGTAGGATTTCTGCGTCAGCAGCATGCGTCTGACATCCGCGTGCTGGATGATCGCCACCGGCGCCGTCGTCGGGTCCTTGCTATCCGGCACCCGGCCCTGCGGCCGTTCGCGGGCGTATTCCAGCGAATACAGGTAACCGGCGTAACCGAGCATCACCGCGCCCATGCCGACGCCGATCCGCGCCTCGTTCATCATCTGGAACATGTAGCTCAAGCCATGATGCGGCTTGCCCACCAGATAGCCGACGCACTCACCGTTATCGCCGAAGTTCAGCGCCGTTGACGTGGTGCCGCGCCAGCCCATCTTGTGGAACAGCCCGGCCAGCAGCACGTCGTTGCGCTTGCCGAGGCTGCCGTCATCGTTGACCAGAAACTTGGGCACGATGAACAGCGAAATCCCCTTCACCCCGGCCGGTGCGTCCGGCAGTTTGGCCAGCACCATGTGCACGATGTTTTCCGAGAGCGGGTGATCACCACCGGAAATGAAGATCTTGTTGCCCTTGAGTCGATAAGTGCCGTCGGACGCAGGCTCGGCGCGGGTACGAATATCCGACAACGACGAGCCGGCATGGGGTTCGGTCAGGGCCATGGTGCCGAAGAAACGGCCGTCGATCATCGGTTGCAGGAAGCGCTGCTTCTGCTCTTCGGTGCCGAAACTTTCGATCAGGTTGGCCGCGCCCATGGTCAGGAACGGGTACGAGGTCGACGCCGCGTTGGCCGACTGAAAGTGGGCGAAGCATGCCTGGGACAACAATGTAGGCAGTTGCATGCCGCCGGCGTCGAAACTGCGCGCCGCGTTGAGGAATCCGGCTTCGAGGAAGGCATCCACCGCCGGTTTCACTTCGGGAATCAGAATCGCCTGACCGTTCTCGTAGCGCGGCTCGTTCTCGTCGCCCTTGCGGTTGTGCGGTGCGAAGTACTTTTCGGCGATGTTGCGTGCCGTGCCGATGGCGGCATCGAAGGTTTCGCGGTTGTGCTCGGCAAACCGCTCGCGCCGGGTCAGGCCCTCGGCATCGAGGACTTCGTACAGCTCGAAAGCCAGATTGCGGGAACTGAGCAGCGTCTCGGACATGGCGGCCTACCTTTTTTTGGAATGGGCCGAGTCTAGGCGTGCGAATAAAGGTTGAACAGGAAGATTGATAACGGTGATGGAGAGGCCAAAAAAATGGGCGCCGGTGAGGGCGCCCATTTTTATGCTGCTGGCAGAGTCGCTGATTAACCGATGGTCATCAGGCTGGCGTTACCGCCCGCTGCCGCAGTGTTGACGCTCAATGCGCGCTCGATCACCAGGCGCTCCAGCGCAATGTTGGTCTCGCCCTGGGACAGGCCCTGAACCCCGACGATGGCACCGGCACGCTTGGCGATCTGTTGGCAGACCGCCCGCAACTGGTCGGAATGGCCGTGATGCAGAACCGCATCGAACACCACCTCGTCCTTGTTCCAGTCGGAAACCAGTTTGATCCGCGCCTGAATCTCCTTCGGCAGGCGTGCGAACAATGCCTTGCTGGTGTCGGATTCCGGCCAGACCGCCGAACCGCCCACCGCCAGTACTGCAGCGAGCTGGGTCAGCAGATCACCTTCGATGTCCGCCAGGCACAGCACGTGCTCGCGCGGCAGGATGGCGTAGCTGTTCTTCTCGCCGGTCGGACCGGCCAGCACGCGGGTGATACCGCTTTGCGACTGGGCTGCGTACTGCACGCACAGGGTGCTCAGATCGGCGAACTTGTTGCTGTCGGCCCAGGCTTTCAGGGCAACCAGCGGTTTGCTCAGGGCATCGCGCAGACGAACGTCCGGTGCCACGGCCGCATCACCGCGAGCGAAGGATTGTTCGATGGCGTCGGCAGGACGCGTCGATAGCAGACGGTACAGGTACAGCGGGCCACCGGCCTTCGGACCCGTACCCGACAGGCCTTCGCCACCGAACGGCTGGACGCCGACCACGGCACCCACGATGTTGCGGTTGACATAGACGTTACCGGCGTTGACGTTGTCGATCACCTTGGCGATGGTCTCGTCGATGCGGGTGTGCACGCCGAGAGTCAGGCCGTAACCGGACGCATTGATCTGGGCGATCAACTGGTCGATTTCTTTACGCTTGTAGCGGACCACGTGCAGCACCGGGCCGAAGATCTCGCGTTGCAGTTCGTCGAAGCTTTCCAGTTCGATCAGGGTCGGCATGACGAAGGTGCCGCGTTTGACTTCCTCGGCATCGGCGATGGCCACCTGGTACACGTTGCGACCTTTGTCGCGCATGCCCTGGATGTGCTTCTCGATACCGGCCTTGGCTTCGGCGTCGATCACCGGGCCGATGTCCACGGACAGTCGCTCCGGATTGCCGAGACGGCTTTCAGCCATCGCGCCCTTGAGCATTTCGATGACGCGATCAGCGGAATCTTCCTGCAGGCACAGGACGCGCAGGGCCGAGCAGCGTTGACCGGCGCTGTCGAAGGCCGACGACACCACATCGATCACCACTTGTTCGGTCAGTGCCGAAGAGTCGACGATCATCGCGTTCTGGCCGCCGGTTTCGGCGATCAGCGGGATTGGACGGCCCTGGTTGTCGAGGCGACCGGCGATGTTGCGTTGCAGCAGACGCGCGACTTCGGTGGAACCGGTGAACATCACGCCTTTGACGCGCTCGTCGCCCACCAGACCGGCGCCGACGGTTTCACCGCGACCTGGCAACAGTTGCAGCACGCCTTCCGGAATCCCGGCTTCGAGCAGCAGACGCACGGCTTGTGCGGCGACCAGCGGAGTCTGTTCGGCCGGTTTGGCCAGTACCGGGTTACCGGCGGCCAGTGCGGCGGCAACCTGACCGCTGAAGATCGCCAGCGGGAAGTTCCACGGGCTGATGCACACCACCGGGCCCAGTGGGCGGTGGGCGTCGTTGCTGAAATCGTTGCGAGCCTGCACCGCGTAATAACGCAGGAAGTCGACCGCTTCGCGGACTTCGGCGATGGCGTTGGCGAAGGTCTTGCCGGCTTCGCGAGCCAGCAGGCCCATCAGCGGCTGGATCTCGCCTTCCATCAGGTCGGCGGCGCGCTCCAGAATCGCAGCACGTTCGGCCGGCGGGGTGGCCTGCCAGATCGGTGCGGCGTTCAGGGCGCATTGAATGGCGTTGTCGACGTCTTCGACGGTGGCTTCCTGCACGTGGCCGACCACGTCACGCAGATCGGACGGGTTCAGTACCGGTGCCGGCGCTTCGTTGCTGGAGGCGCAACCGAGCATCGGCGCGGCTTTCCAGTTGTTGTGCGCGGTGGCCAGCAGGGCGCAGGACAACGATGCCAGACGGTGTTCGTTGGCCATGTCGATGCCGCTGGAGTTGGCGCGCTCGGAACCGTACAGGTCACGCGGCAGCGGAATGCGCGGGTGCGGCAGGCCGAAACCGCCTTCCACGGTTGCCATCTGCTCGATCTGCGCAACAGGATCGGCCACCAGTTCCTGAATCGAAATCGACTGGTCGGCGATGCGGTTGACGAACGAGGTGTTGGCGCCGTTTTCCAGCAGACGACGCACGAGGTACGCCAGCAGGGTTTCGTGGGTGCCGACCGGAGCGTACACGCGGCACGGACGGTTCAGCTTGCCTTCGGAAACCTTGCCTACAACCTGCTCGTACAACGGTTCGCCCATGCCATGCAGGCACTGGAATTCGTACTGGCCCGGGTAATAGTTCTGACCGGCAATGTGATAAATCGCCGACAGGGTGTGGGCGTTGTGCGTGGCGAATTGCGGGTAGATGACCTCCGGCACCGACAGCAGTTTGCGGGCGCAGGCGATGTAGGAAACGTCGGTGTACACCTTGCGGGTGTAGACCGGGTAGCCTTCCAGGCCTTCGACCTGGGCGCGCTTGATTTCGCTGTCCCAGTACGCGCCTTTTACCAGGCGGATCATCAGGCGATGACGGCTGCGGCGAGCCAGGTCGATCACGTAGTCGATCACGTACGGGCAACGCTTCTGGTAAGCCTGGATCACGAAACCGATGCCGTTCCAGCCGGTCAGTTGCGGCTCGAAGCACAGGCGCTCGAGCAGATCCAGCGACAGCTCCAGGCGGTCAGCTTCTTCGGCGTCGATGTTCAGGCCGATGTCGTATTGCTTGGCCAGCAGGGTCAGTGACAGCAGGCGCGGGTACAGCTCGTCCATCACGCGCTCGTACTGGGCGCGGCTGTAACGCGGGTGCAGGGCCGACAGCTTGATCGAGATGCCCGGGCCTTCATAAATCCCACGGCCGTGGGACGCTTTGCCGATCGAGTGAATGGCTTGTTCGTACGAGGCCAGGTACTTCTGGGCGTCGTGTTCGGTCAGCGCCGCTTCACCGAGCATGTCGTAGGAATAACGGAAGCCCTTGGCTTCGAACTTGCTCGCGTTGGCCAGGGCTTCGGCGATGGTTTCGCCGGTGACGAACTGCTCGCCCATCAGGCGCATGGCCATGTCGACGCCCTTGCGGATCATCGGCTCGCCGCTCTTGCCGATGATGCGGCTCAGGGACGAAGTCAGGCCGGCTTCGTTGTGGGTGGAGACCAGTTTGCCGGTCAGCAGCAGACCCCAGGTCGCCGCGTTGACGAACAGCGACGGGCTGTTGCCCAGGTGCGGCTGCCAGTTGCCGGTGCTGATCTTGTCGCGGATCAGTGCATCGCGAGTGCCTTTGTCCGGGATACGCAGCAGCGCTTCGGCCAGGCACATCAGCGCCACGCCTTCCTGGGACGACAGGGAGAATTCCTGCAACAGGCCCTGAACAATGCCTGCACGACCGCCGGCACTCTTCTGGTTACGCAGTTTTTCCGCGATGTTGGCTGCAAGTTTGTTGGTGGCTTCGGCCATCGGCGCCGGCAGGCGAGCCTGCTCGATCAGCATCGGCACCACTTCCGGCTCAGGGCGACGGTAAGCGGCGGTGATCGAGGCGCGCAGCACCGATTGCGGCAGGATGCTTTCGGCGAATTCGAGGAAGCATTGGTGAGCGTGATCGGTGTGGACTTCGCCCGCCTCATCGGCGTCCTTGGCGGACAATCCGTTCAGCTCGGTCAGGGTTGCACCACCCTCGAGTTTTTCCAGGTAATTGAAAATTGCCTGCTTGATCAGCCAGTGCGGCGTGCGATCAATCGAGGTTGCGGCGGCCTTCAGGCGCTCGCGGGTCGGGTCGTCGAGTTTGACCCCAAGGGTGGTGGTAGCCATATTTTTATCCTCATAGGTGCCGCAGTTGCGCGACAACAGCTGGCGGCAAGATTAGCCGTGAGCTTGCAGAGGTGCAACCGGGTGCAACCCTTTTTTTGTCGGAATATTCGGCAGCTTGTCAGGAATAAATTTCTGCTTCGCGATGATCGCTCTAGATAGGTGCTTTCAAGGCAGATGGCGGGGTATGACTGCGCCGCAATGGTGCAAAATCGGCGGTTTGCAGGCGAAAAAACGACGTAGGTGCAACTAATTCTCAAGAAACTGGTTGCACCTGTTTTGCTTTGTTGCATAGGATTCGCGCCCAAGGTGCAACCGGGATAACCCGGTGTGCCGGCCAATGGCTTTCCTGGGGAAACATTGGTCATAAATGCGCGGCCGTGCGAATCGTCTGTCAGACGTCAGTCTGCAAACGGTGCAACCGCCGCCGCTACATAAAAACAAAGCCAGGGCACGTACGTAATGAGCGCAAGCAATCCAACCCTGATCACGTTCGTGATCTATATCGCAGCAATGGTGCTGATCGGCTTCATGGCCTATCGCTCCACCAACAACCTTTCCGACTACATTCTGGGCGGCCGCAGCCTGGGCAGCGTGGTGACCGCATTGTCCGCCGGCGCTTCCGACATGAGCGGCTGGTTGCTGATGGGCCTGCCGGGTGCCATCTACATGTCTGGCCTGTCCGAAAGCTGGATCGCCATCGGCCTGATCGTCGGTGCCTACCTGAACTGGCTGTTCGTCGCCGGCCGTCTGCGTGTTCAAACCGAGCACAACGGCGATGCGCTGACCCTGCCGGACTACTTCGCCAGCCGTTTCGAAGACAAAAGCGGCCTGCTGCGGATCATTTCGGCAGTAGTGATTCTGGTGTTCTTCACCATCTACTGCGCTTCCGGCATCGTGGCCGGTGCCCGCCTGTTCGAAAGCACCTTCGGCATGTCCTACGAGACCGCGCTGTGGGCCGGTGCTGCGGCGACGATTGCCTACACCTTCGTCGGTGGTTTCCTCGCGGTGAGCTGGACCGATACCGTACAAGCCACCCTGATGATCTTCGCCCTGATCCTGACGCCGATCATCGTGCTGCTGGCTACCGGTGGCGTGGACACCACGTTCCTGGCCATCGAAGCCAACGACCCGAGCAACTTCGACATGCTCAAGGGCACCACTTTCATCGGCATCATCTCGCTGATGGGCTGGGGCCTGGGCTACTTCGGCCAGCCGCACATCCTGGCGCGCTTCATGGCCGCTGACTCGGTGAAATCCATCGCCAAGGCCCGTCGTATCTCCATGACCTGGATGATCCTGTGCCTGGGCGGCACCGTGGCCGTGGGTTTCTTCGGTATTGCTTACTTCTCGGCCAACCCGGACGTGGCGATGCCTGTGAGCGAGAACCACGAGCGTGTGTTCATCGAGCTGGCGAAAATCCTCTTCAACCCGTGGATTGCCGGTGTCCTGCTGTCGGCCATCCTGGCTGCCGTGATGAGCACCCTGAGCTGCCAGTTGCTGGTGTGCTCGAGCGCCCTGACCGAAGACTTCTACAAGACTTTCCTGCGTAAATCCGCCTCGCAAGTCGAGCTGGTATGGGTCGGTCGCGCGATGGTGCTGCTGGTTGCACTGATCGCCATCGCGATGGCCGCCAACCCGGACAACCGTGTGCTGGGCCTGGTGTCCTACGCCTGGGCCGGTTTCGGCGCAGCCTTCGGTCCGGTCGTGCTGATCTCGGTGATCTGGAAAAAGATGACCCGTGACGGCGCACTGGCCGGCATCCTGGTCGGCGCGATCACCGTGATCGTGTGGAAGCACTTTGAAGTGCTGGGCCTGTACGAAATCATCCCGGGCTTCATCTTCGCCAGCCTGGCCATCTACTTCGTCAGCCTGATGGGCCAGCCAAGCACTGGCATGGTTCAGCGCTTTGAAGCGGCCGAGAAGGACTTCCATCTGAACAAGTGATGGGAATGAGCTGAGGCTCACAAAAGAACGGCCCGTTTCCCATAGGAAACGGGCCGTTTTTTATTGCCTGCGATTTTTCTGAAGGAAAAGTCTGTAGGTGAAAGCGCTGTTTTTTGAAGGGGAGATCGAAGTTTCAAGTAGGGAAAATCTGATTTTCCGGTCACCCAACCTGCACCCCTTGCCCCTCATGCAGAATCGCCCGCCTTCATACTGCAGAGAGACATCGGATGTTCGCGCCTGCCAATCAACCGCGTTTCACGTTGACCGTCGAAGGCGCCCAATTTGACCTCAAGGTCCTTGAGTTCACGGGCAAGGAAGCCATCAGCCAACCCTTTCGATTTGACCTGGAGCTGGTCAGCGAGCGACCGGATCTGGACCTAGAAAGCCTGCTGCACTGTCAGGCGTTTCTGAGTTTTGATGAAGGCGGTTCCGGTATTCACGGTCAGATTTATCGGGTCGGGCAGGGGGATTCCGGCAAGCGTCTGACCCGCTACCACGTCAGCCTCGTTCCGCGTCTGGCCTATCTTGGTCACCGGATCAATCAACGGATTTTCCAGCATCAAAGCGTGCCGCAGATCGTGACGCAGATCCTCAAGGACCACGCGATCCTGCGCGATGCCTTCGAGTTTCGCCTCGGCAGCGATTACCCGGCGCGTGAATATTGCGTGCAGTACGCCGAGAGCGATCTGGCGTTCATCCAGCGCCTGTGTTCCGAAGTCGGTATTCACTTCCACTTTCAGCACAGCCCGGACGGGCATTTGTTGGTGTTCGGCGACGATCAAACGGTGTTCCCGCGTCTGGCCGAGCCGACGCTGTACCTGCCGGGCAGCGGCATGGCTGCGGCGGCACCGGCGATCAAGCGCTTCACCGTTCGGGTGGAAACCCGCACCAGCGTGGTCACCCGGCGTGACTACGACTTCAGCAAACCCCGGCTGGCGCTGCAAAGTCGCGCCGAAAGCGAACAGCGCCCGGTGCTGGAGGATTATCACTTTCCCGGCCAGTTCACCGAGCGTGAAACCGGCAAGCAACTGGCCCAGCGCACCCTTGAGCGACATGTCGCCGACTACCGTCAGGCCGAGGGGCGCAGCGATCAATCTGCCTTGGTCAGTGGACATTTCCTGCAACTGACCGAGCATCCGCGCCAGGATTTGAATGACCTCTGGCTGCTGACCGCTATCGAGCACCATGGCCGGCAGCCGCAAGTGCTGGAGGAATCGGTCACCAGCGATGGCGACGAATTCCAGGGTTACCGTAATACCTTTCTTGCGACGCCGTGGGACGTATTCTTCCGCCCACCCATGGGGCCGGAAAAACCCCGGATGCTCGGCTATCAACCCGCCGTGGTCACCGGCCCGAAAGACAGTGAAATCCATTGCGACGAGTACGGCCGGGTCAAGGTGCAACTGGCCTGGGATCGCGACGGCGAACTCAACGAGCATTCCAGCTGCTGGCTGCGGGTCGCCAGCGGCTGGGCTCATGACCGTTATGGCAGCGTGCTGATTCCACGGGTCGGCATGGAAGTGCTGGTGGGGTTTATCGATTCCGATGCCGACAAACCACTGGTCATGGGTTGTCTGCCGAACGCGGCGACACCGGTGCCGCTGGATCTGCCGGCCGACAAGACCCGCAGTATTTTCCGCAGTCAGAGTAGTCCGGGCGGCGGCGGTTACAACGAATTGCGCATCGAGGATCGCAAAGGCGCCGAGGAAATCTACCTGCGGGCTCAGCGAAACTGGACGCAGCATGTGCTGAATGATCAGCAGGTGCAGGTGGATAACCAGCGCAGCGTTGTCGTGACCGGTCTCGCCAAGCATGAACTCAAAGCTGATGAGCAACGCATCACCCACGGCCAGCGCCAGACCGAAGTGAAGCAGGACGACCATCTCACGGTGACTGGCGACCGGCACATCCGCGTGAGCAATCAGGCGATCAACGCCAGTGCCCAATTCCACGTCAGCGCCGGCCAGCAAGTGGTGATCGACGGAGGGGCGAGCGCGACGATCCAGGCGGGCGGGCAGTGGATCAATATCGGCCCCGGGGGGATCTTCAGCAGCGTGCCGATTGTGGTGGGTGGCGCGCCGATGGCGGCGATGAGCGCCGCGCCGACCGTGCCGGGGTTGCCGGAGAAACTGGCGGCGGCACCGGCAGCGATTCTGACTGCGGCGCAAATCATGAGCCTTAAGGGGGATGCGCCGTTCTGCGAAGAATGCGAGCGCTGCAAGGAGGGTGTCTGTGCGGCCTGATCAATGGTTGAAGGATGAGCCGCTGAAACCCTCGGAGCAGTTGTTCGCGATTTTCAGCAGCGCCAGTGCGGTGGATCCGCTGAAAGCCTGGCCTTCGGACGCGCAGATGCCGAAGCCGGTCTGGGCGGAAACGATTTATGCCGAGTGGGATGCGGTGATGCCCTACGTGGGAATCGTCGATTCGGGCAGTGAGTTTCTGGATTGGGTCGCGACCACCGAATCCCGCGACTGGGGCTGGCTGGCGGTCTCTTCGGCGGGGCTTGAGGCGGTGGTCGAGCACTTTCGCAGTTTGACTCAGGCGCTGATGCCGGACGGGAAAGCGGTGTTCTTCCGGTTTTGGGATGGGCGGTATTTGTTGCCGATCCTTGAGTCATCCGAGGTGGATGCCGGGCAATTGCTGCCGGTCCTCACGCGAGGCTTGATCAACGGTCAGGCCGTCGGGATCGGGGGCAGGGCGCAGGCCTCGCGTCGGGATTCTCCTTGGTGGCAGGTGCCGGAAAAACTGCTGGCGCAATTCGGCGGTGATGCCCGGATCAACAATGCCTTGCAGTGGTTGAGCGAGGAGCAGCCGGCGTTGTTCGAGGCGTTTCCCACCGATGTCTTGCGCTGCAAGGTTGTCAGGTTTTTTGCGGTTTCGACGTCGGACGAGTCGTCGGCTTCAGCATTGCTGGACTACTTGCGGGACGAGTCAGAGTGAAATTTCCGGGCAAAGGCTTCGGACGTTTCCTGCGAGTTGCGGCGGTTTGCGTGAACTGGTGGGCGCGGTAGTGCGGGGATAGGCTTTGGTTGTCACCGCAAATTCGGTGACAGGGCGTGGAAGCCCTTTTATCGTTAGGCGCGTCAAGCTGCACCAGTCAGACGTCTTTGTCGTTTGAGTTTTTGGTGGCTGTGCGCGGGGCGCTTTCGAGTGCGCCGGGTGCCTAACGTCCCGGTCTTCCACACCTGCGTACAGCCGCCACCTAATGCGTGGAAGTGAGAGTTGGCGGTTCCATCCAATACGTTAGGAGTTACTCCTGTGCCAACATTGAAACCCGATCCACCCTACGAACCATTCATCCCTCACCCCAACAACCGCCTCATGGCGCTGACCAGCAACTGCAACGACATGCCCACCCTGTTCATCGACACCCACGCCCCGCTCGATGTCCTGATGGACGCCGCCAACTACCGCATCCGCGCCGTAATCCAGGTCCTGGAAAACATGTGCATGCGCGGCTCGGTCGAGTGCGACTCGGTCATCCTTAGCGACTTTGCCCAGCTCTGTGTGATTCCGTTGCGTGACGGTTGTGATGTCTTGGATGTGATTGGCCGCAGGTTGCGTGACCGGCCTTAGATCTCTTCCCCTCACCCTAACCCTCTCCCAGGGGTAGAGGGGACCGACCGAAGTGAATTAGTGATCTACGCCGACCTGCTACTTCAGGGGTGAACTTCGCTTGGCCAAGCGGAGGTCGCGGTGATTTTTCAGGTCGATGCAAGCCGAAAGATCACCACCGTCAGTCCCCTCTCCCGCGGGGAGAGGGCTAGGGTGAGGGGCTTCTGAAGGATGTACCCGACAGCCAGACCACCCACTCAGTTCTTTCCAAAGATCTTTCCAGCATCGGTTTGGAAGGATCATTTAGTCAGGCGAGAAGATTTCAGTTTTGCAGATACTGATCCTGCGACTTTATGAAAGCGTCAAATTCCGGGGAGTTATAAATTTCCAGGCAAGAATAAAACACTATGTTTTTACCATTCTGTTTGCTGGTAGAGGACGTTTTGAGGTAGGCGCTTGCCATGTATTTCTCAGTCTCAGCATACGGATCATGCGTGACCTCCAGCGTGTCCTCATTCTGAACAACGGTGTGCAGGCCTTTGCCCATGAACGAGTAGGCTCCGGCGGACAGTTTGATGTCCTTTTCCAGTGCGGACTGTTCTTTGAATGGCGCCAGGATGCAGTGGCTCAAGCCGTAGTTCTTGAGATTCTGGCGTGCCTGTTCGGTGTGTTCTTCACCAGCGAAGGCGTGTAATGAACCCGGCAGGCACAGGAGGGCAATGATCCGGCGGTACATGATTTTCAGACTTCCTGTCAGGAGGTTGCGGCCAGTGTAACGCCGGGAACGCCCACTCAGCCCCCAACCCCTGACTTGCCGCCCGGTAAAAGGTAAACTTCACGGCCCTCGCAGGAGCAGCCATGAATTATCGTCACGCCTTCCATGCCGGCAATCACGCCGATGTGTTCAAACACCTGACCTTGACCCGCCTCATCGCCCTGATGTCGCGCAAGGAGCAGCCGTTTGCCTATCTCGACAGCCACGCCGGCATCGGTCTGTATGACCTGCAGGGCGATCAGGCCAACCGTACCGGCGAGTACCTGGAAGGCATCGCGCGGTTGTGGGACCAGCCGGATCTGCCGGCGCTGACCGCGGACTACATGAACGTGCTGCACGAGATGAACCCGGATGGCCAGTTGCGCTACTACCCGGGTTCGCCGGAACTGGCGCGGCGTCTGACCCGCTCCCAGGATCGGGTGTTGCTCAACGAGAAGCACCCGGAAGACGGCGTGCTGCTCAAGGACAACATGAAGGGCGACCGTCGTGTGGCCGTGCATCTGGGGGAGGGCTGGCATGTGGCGCGGGCGTTGCTGCCGGTGGCCGAGAAGCGTGCGGTGATGCTGATCGACCCGCCGTTCGAGAAACTCGACGAGATGCAGCGTTGCGCGGCGTCCTTGAAAGAGGCGATCTCGCGCATGCGCCAGACCGTGGCGGCGATCTGGTACCCGGTAAAGGACCAGCGCGCATTGCGTCGTTTCTATCAGGATCTGGCCGGCACCGGTGCGCCGAAGTTGCTGCGGGTCGAGCTGCTGGTGCATCCGCTGGACACGCCGAACAGCCTGAACGGCTCTGGCCTGGCGATCGCCAATCCGCCGTGGGGGCTGGAGGAAGAATTGCGTGAGCTGCTGCCGTGGCTGTCCAAGAAACTTGGGCAGACCCAGGGTGGGTGGCAGATGGACTGGTTGATCGCCGAGAGCTGATCAACCGTCAATCGCTCCCGCACATAGCGCGGGAGCGATCAGGACGGGCTTAGTTACCCGCCAGGCTCGGTGGCATGCAAACGCCAGTGCCGCCAATCCCGCAGTAGCCTTCCGGGTTTTTCGCCAGATACTGCTGGTGATAAGTCTCGGCGAAATAAACGGTCGGGGCCTGTTCAATCTCGGTGCTGATTTCACCCAGACCCGCCTTCGACAGTTCGGCCTGATACACGGCCTTGCTCTTCAGCGCCGCATCCAGTTGCTCCGGGTGGGTCGCGTAGATCACCGAACGGTACTGGGTGCCGATGTCGTTGCCCTGACGCATGCCCTGGGTCGGGTTATGCAATTCCCAGAACATCGCCAGCAGCTCTTCGTAGCTGACCTTGGCCTTGTCATACACCACCAGCACCACTTCGGCGTGGCCGGTCAGGCCCGAGCACACTTCTTCGTAGGTCGGATTCGGCGTGAAACCGCCGGCGTAACCGACCACGGTGCTGACCACGCCTTCGCGTTGCCAGAAACGGCGTTCCGCACCCCAGAAGCAGCCCAGACCGAAAATCGCGAAGTCGACGTCCTGAAAGAACGGGCCCAGCAACGGCGTCTCGGTGAAAACAAAGTGTTTTTCAGGCAGGGCCATCGGGGTTTCGCGGCCGGGCAGAGCTTGTTCTTTAGTCGGTAGCACGTTTTTGTTCACCAGAATTTCCGAGCGCAGAACCATGATCGTTCCTCTCAGTCAGGATGGGATGTAAATAAGCAGACCACCAGTGTGCCCAATGATGCCAAGTTAATCACCAGGCAAAGTGTGCGGATAGTGTCCGGTGGGTTACAGGCAGAGCGGGCCGCGCGGGTAGCGCTTGAGCGCCTGGATCAGCTCGCCGCCCGGAATCGGCCGGTCGAACAGGTAGCCCTGGCCGACGTCGCAGCGGTGGCGGCGCAGGAATGCCAGCTGCTCGGCGGTCTCGATGCCTTCGGCCACGACCTTGAGTTTCAGGTTGTGGGCCATGGCGATCACGGCGGAGGTGATTTCCATGTCGTCCTGGTTGTCCGGGATTTCATGGATGAAGCTGCGATCGATCTTGATGATGTCGATCGGGAATTTCTTCAGGTAGCTGAGCGACGAGTAGCCGGTGCCGAAGTCGTCCATGGCCAGGGTCAGGCCCAGGCGCTTGAGCTGGTCGAGCTGCAAGTGGGTGTCTTCGGTGGCTTCCAGCAGCAGGCCTTCGGTCAGCTCCAGCTCCAGCAGATTGGCCGGCAGGGCTTCTTCCTTGAGGATGTTGGCGATCGAGGCCACCAGATCCGGGTCGGAGAACTGCTTGGGCGACAGGTTGATCGCCACTTGCAGGTTGCCCATGCCGGCGGCGGTCAGCGCTTTGCTCATGCGGCAGGCCTGGCGGGCGATCCACTTGCCGATCGGAATGATCAGGCCGGTTTCCTCGGCGACGCTGATGAACTGGTCCGGGCGGATCATGCCGCGTTCCGGGTGGTTCCAGCGCAGCAGCGCTTCCATGCCGAGCAGACGACCGCTGCGCAGGCACAGCTTCGGCTGATAGAACACGTCCAGCTCGTTCTGGGTCAGGGCGCGGCGCAGGTTGTTCTCGACGAACAGTTTGTAACTGGCCTCGGCGTTCAGCGCTTCGGTGAACACCTGCACCTGGTGTTTGCCGTTGGCCTTGGCCTTGTGCAGGGCGAGGCCGGCGTTACGCATCAGGGTCTGCGGGTCGCGGCCGTGCAGCGGCGCGCAGGCCAGACCCACGGAGCCGGTAACGCTGATCAGCTGGTTGTCGACGAACATCGGTTTGTCGAGAGTCATCAGCAACTGGCTGGCGATCTGTTGGCCGGCTTCAAGGTCGGTGTTGTCGAGCAACACCGCGAATTCGTTACTGGCGAACCGCGCCAGGCTGCCGCTCGGGCTCAGGCTGTTGCGCAGGCGCCGGGCCAGGCTGATCAACAGTTTGTCGCCGGTCTGGTGGCCGAGGCTGTCGTTGATCCGCTTGAAGTTGTCGATGTCCACCAGCAGCAGGCTGATCGGGGTATCGCTGTCTCGGGCGAAGCGTTCGTCCAGATTGCGGATAAATGCAGGCCGGTTGCCGAGGTTGGTCAGGTTGTCGGTGTACGCCAGGCGCTCGATGCGCTGCTGCGCCAGTTTGGTCTGGGTGATGTCTTCGTAGATGCCGATGTAATGCGTCAGCTCACGGTTGTCGCCGTAGACCTTGGAAATCGACAACTGGCCCCAGTAGGGTTCGAGGTTCTTGCGGCGGCTCTTGAATTCGCCCTGCCAGCTGTTGCTCTTGGCCAGCGCGGAGGGGGCGTCGAACAGCAGCTCGCTGAGGTTCTCCAGGGCCGGCAGCTCCGACAGGCGCTGGCCGTGGACCTCCTCGGTGGTGTACTGGGTGATCGCGGTGAAGCTCGGGTTGACGTATTCGACCACGCCGTCGCAGTTGACCAGCAAAAAGGCGTTGGCACTTTGCTCGACCGCACGCTGGAACAGGTGCAGGGCGCTGGTGGCGGTGCGGCGGTTGTGATTGTTGATGACCTGGGCGAACTGGTCGGCCAGCTCGCCGGCAAAGGCGATTTCGTCGGATTGCCAGGCGCGGGTGACGCCGGTCTGCTCCAGGCACAGCACGCCGACCACCTGACCGTCGACGCGGATGCTGGCGTCGAGCATGGCGTTGACGTCACGAGGGCGCAGGGCTTCGGCCATTTCCCGGGTACGCGGGTCGCGCATCGCGTTGTGCGCGTCGATGGCGCGGCTGCCGTGCAGCGCTTCCATGTAATCGGGGAAGCCGCTGACGTCGATCACGTCCGGCAGGATGTATTCCTGGGTGGCGCGGTGGTAGGCCGAGATCGGTACCAGTTTCTGGCCTTCGAGGTTCCACAGGCTGGCGCAGTCGATTTCGTAGATATCGCAGGCGCAACGGGTAATCAGCTCGGCGGCTTCCTGCAGGGAGTTCTGGCTGCTGTAGCGCTGGCGGGCCAGCAACAGGATCAGATCCTGCTGGGCGCGCACCCGCTCCAGGTGCTGCAATTGTTCCTGCTGGGCGCGCTGATTGAGCTCAAGGGCGATTTGCAGGCGGGAGTTCTGGGTTTCCAGGTCGACGGACGGCAGCGTTGGTGCTTCGTCAAATACGTCGTCGACCGCCAGCAGGTAACCACGCAGCAAATGACGGTTGTGCTGTTTGTAGGCTTCGCCGAGTTCAAGAATGCTCAGGGCGCCGGCAGCGGTGTGCAGGGTGTAGCGCACCAGATAATGCGGGCTCTGGCCGAGCTGCTGCTGGATTGCGTCGTGCAACTGATAACGCGCTTCGGGCTCCATCAGGCTGGCGTAGGGCGAACCGACCAGGGCGCAGAGTTCGACGGCCGGCTGGCCGAACTGACGTTCGCAATTGGGATCGAGAAACAGCATCGCCCAGCTGGCTTCATTCAGGCGCTCGAAACGCAGCATGCCGAGCCGCGAGGGCACAGGCAACTGCGTCACTACCTCGGCCGCCATACGGCTGGCGGCATCGGGTTGGCTCTTCATGAAGGGAACTCGCTTGGAAATTTGCTGAACGCGCCGGGCTCTCGCCCTCTTTACTGTTGCCTGCGGCAAGGTTGCATCATTGCGGCACCGACTGACAAGAGACATGAAGGCCAAGTGCTATAAGAATATGTCGGCTGCGGCGGGCATTTCTCCAGCGGGTGGCGGAAAGTAATGCGCGATCGCGCGGAAAGTACCGTTCCAGAGCCATCGCGCAACTGGAACGGTAAAGCCTCCGGGTTTAGCGAAGTGGAATGTTGATCGTTTGCAGGCGCTTGCCATCGCGGTCGTGGTAGTTGACCAGGATGTGCCCGGCCTCGACCACCATGTGGGCAAAATTGTCCTGACTGACGACTTCGCTGGTCAGCGTGTGCCGGTATTCTCCTGCGTCGGTACGGGCCAGCGGCTGATCGAGAATGAACGTCGAGGCCGTGGCATAGGGCAGCAGTTTGCTGTTGCTCAACGGCGAGGACACGATGGTGTGCACTTCGAAGTCAGGATCGTCGCTGTGGGTCAGGCGGGAGGTCAGCGAGCCATGCACGTCGCCGGAAATAAACACCACGTTTCTGATCCGATGCTGGCGGATGGTTTCCAGCAGGCGCAAACGCTGTTCCGGGAAGCCCATCCAGGCATCCTCGCCGTTCATTCTGCGATCCGGGTAGAACATGACACTGGTGACTACCAACTTGACCCGCGCGGGGCTTTCGATCAACCACTTGCACAAGGCCTGTTCCTGTTCTTCATCCAGGATGCGGCGGTTCTCGCTGGACAAGTTGCGACGGGTTCGGCTATCGGTCACAAACCACTCGATATCGCCATCGCTGAATTGATACCAATAGTGCTTCAGCGAAGTATTCACCTGGCCGTTAGTTGTCAGCGAACAGGCCGGGCTGTGACTGACCTGATAGATTTCGTAAGCCGCCATTGCATTGTGAAACAGTGCTTCATCGGATGGGTCGGCATTTGCTGGCCAGTTGTCTTCTATTTCATGGTCGTCGAGAATCATGTAAGTCGAAGTGCCCGACATCAATCGTTGAATATTTGGTTGAGAGAAAGCTGCACGATATTTGGCAATGATCTCGTTATATTCGCGGTCCGGTGCAATCAGGTTCAAATCATCGGCGTAGATCTGGTCACCGCTCATCATGATCGCGCTGACCGGGGGGCGTGCGCCTTCTATCAATTGGCTGATCGAGGCGAAGATCCGGTCGCCCAGCTGCGGGAGCACGGGCAGGCCGGCGGTCAGGCGCAAGTAACGGCAGGAGCCGAGGATGTAGGCCCGTGGTTGCAGAGGCTGGTCGCTGCGAGTACGAAAGCGACAGGTTTCGCGTGGCCATTGCAGCGGGAGTTCCGCCACGCTTTCAACCGTGTGGGCCGGGCTCATCGGGGTGAACCAGCCGGTCTGGTATTCGTAATCGGTGTCGGCGGTCAAGTTGTCGAGAACCAGGACGCCAGATTGATCACGGCTGGCATCAAGTTTGATAAACAGTCCCTTCGACCATTGTTTTGAATCAGTGATCCGGTAACGGATGCCGGCAAATGCCGTCGCGCCATTTTGAAAGTTGCCGCGAATGAATATTCTTGTCTGGTGAGTTGTGGTGTGGCCAATAATCGGGCCGACAACAGGCTTTAGCATGTTCGAATCCATTCGAATGAAAGTTAATGAGTAATAAAGTTTTCCAGTTTTTATTGGCTAACTTTTGTGCGCCAAGATTAGTTGCCTGCTGCTGAAAAATATCGACAGGAAGTGGACTTGGGTCGTGGCTGATGTCAGCGCAAGTTGTGGGAAAAGTACAGGCGTGCGTTATTTCAGGCAAAAAAAAGCCCCGCCAAACTGACGGGGTTGAGGTACGAGCGTGTGGCGCTCGAAAACGTGGAACGCAGTCGGCCCTCCGTTGCCGGAGGGCCGAGCGCTTTACAGCAGGATGGTGCGGATGTCCGCCAGCAGATCGCTCAGACGCTTGGTGAAGCGTGCCGCAGCGGCGCCGTTGATCACGCGGTGATCGTAGGACAGCGACAGTGGCAGCATCAGTTTCGGCTGGAAGGCTTTGCCGTCCCAGACTGGCTGGATGGTTGCCTTGGAAACACCGAGGATCGCCACTTCCGGCGCGTTGACGATCGGCGTGAAGCCGGTGCCGCCAATGTGGCCGAGGCTGGAAATGGTGAAGCAGGCGCCTTGCATCTCGTCCGACGAGAGCTTCTTGGTCCGGGCCTTTTCAGCCAGGGAAGCGGCCTCGGCGGCCAGTTGCAGCAGGCTCTTCTGGTCGACGTTCTTGATGACCGGTACCAGCAGGCCATCCGGGGTGTCGACGGCGAAGCCGATGTTCACGTATTTCTTGCGGATGATCGCTTTGCCGCTTGGCGCCAGCGAGCTGTTGAAGTCCGGCAGTTCCTTGAGCAGGTGTGCGCAGGACTTGAGCAGCAACGGCAGGATGGTCAGCTTGACGCCGGCCTTCTCTGCAACGGCTTTCTGTGCGTTGCGGAACGCTTCCAGCTCGGTGATATCCGCCGAGTCGAATTGCGTCACGTGCGGCACGTTCAGCCAGCTGCGGTGCAGGTTGGCGGCGCCGACCTGCATCAGGCGGGTCATCGGCACTTCTTCGATTTCGCCGAAACGGCTGAAGTCGACGACCGGAATCGGCGGGATGCCCGCGCCACCGGTTGCGCCAGCAGCAGCGGCCGGTACTTCCTTGGCCTTCTGCATCATGGCTTTGACGTAAACCTGCACGTCTTCTTTCAGGATGCGACCGTGCGGGCCGCTGGCGCCGACAGCGCTCAGCTCGACGCCGAATTCGCGAGCCAGTTGGCGCACGGCAGGGCCGGCGTGAACTTTTGCGCCAGGCTTGGCTGGAGCGGCAACCGGAGCGGCAGCAGCCGGTGCAGCGGCGGCCGGAGCAGCAGCGGCTGGCGCCGGAGCGCTCGGAGCAGCAGCGGCAGCTGGGGCCGGGGCAGCAGCCGGAGCGGCGCCTTTGACTTTCAGCTTGAGGATCAGGTCGCCGGTGCCGACTTCGTCGTCCAGCTTGATGGAAATGCTTTCCACCACGCCAGCGGCAGGCGACGGGATTTCCATGCTCGCCTTGTCGGATTCCAGGGTGATCAGCGACTGGTCGGCTTCAACGCTGTCGCCAGCCTTGACCAATACTTCGATGATCTTGGCCTTGCCGGCCGAACCGATGTCCGGAACGTGGATGTCCTGAACGCTGTCGGCAACCGGTGCGGCAGGCGCGGCGACCGGAGCCGGCGCAGCAGCAGCGGCTGGAGCAGCAGCCTGGGCCGGAGCGGCAGCCGCAGGGGCCGCAGCACCCGCCACTTCCAGATCCAGAATCAGGTCGCCGGTGCCGACTTCGTCGTTCAACTTGACGCTGATGGCCTTGACCACGCCAGCGGCAGGCGACGGGATTTCCATGCTCGCCTTGTCGGATTCCAGGGTGATCAGCGACTGATCAGCCTCGACCTTGTCGCCGACCTTGACCTGGATCTCGATGATCTGGGCCTTGCCCGACGAACCGATGTCCGGCACGTGCACTTGCTGAACCGAAGCGGCAGCAGGGGCAGCGGCTGGCGCGGCAGCAGCAGGAGCGGCAGCCGGTGCGGCTTCAGCCTTGGCGGCAGGCGCAGCAGCCGGAGCAGGGGCCGCTTGCGCGGCGCCCTCGACTTCCAGTTCCAGCAGTTCGTCGCCTTCTTTCAGGCGATCGCCCAGCTTCACTTTCAGGCTCTTGATGACGCCGGCCTTCGGGGCCGGCACTTCCATGCTGGCCTTGTCCGATTCCAGAGTCAGGATGCTCTGGTCGGCTTCGATACGGTCGCCGACCTTCACAAACAGTTCGATTACTTCACCTTCACCGCTGCCGATGTCAGGTACGCGAATGAGTTCGCTCACAGAGTTTCTCCTCAGCAGTCCAGTGGGTTGCGTTTTTCCGGGTCGATGCCGAACCTGGTAATGGCCTCGGCCACGACTTTAGGTTCGATATCGCCACGGTCAGCCAGTGCTTCCAGGGCTGCCAACACCACGAAATGACGGTCGACTTCGAAGAAATGACGCAGTTTCTTGCGGCTGTCGCTGCGGCCGAAACCGTCGGTGCCCAGGACTTTGAATTCCTTGGACGGTACCCACTGACGGATCTGCTCGGCGAACAGTTTCATGTAGTCGGTAGAGGCAATGACCGGACCTTTACGGCCGCCCAGGCACTCTTCGACGTAGCTGCGCTTAGGCTTCTGGCCTGGTTTCAGACGGTTGCTGCGCTCTACGGCCAGGCCGTCGCGACGCAGTTCGTTGAAGCTGGTGACGCTCCACACATCGGCGCCGATGTTGAACTCTTCACGCAGGATCTTCGCCGCTTCACGGACTTCACGCAGGATGGTGCCGGAGCCCATCAGCTGTACGTGGTGCGCCGCATCGCGGGTGTCTTCTTCGAGCAGGTACATGCCTTTCTTGATGCCTTCTTCGGCACCGGCCGGCATGGCTGGCTGCTGGTACGACTCGTTCATCACGGTGATGTAATAGAAAATGTCCTGTTGCTCTTCGGTCATCTTCTTCATGCCGTCCTGAATGATCACCGCCAGCTCGTAGCCGTAGGTCGGATCGTAGGTGCGGCAGTTCGGGATGGTGGCAGCCAGCAGGTGGCTGTGACCATCTTCGTGCTGCAGGCCTTCACCGTTCAGGGTGGTACGGCCGGCGGTGCCGCCGATCAGGAAACCACGGGTACGGCTGTCGCCGGCAGCCCAGGCCAGGTCGCCGATACGCTGGAAGCCGAACATCGAGTAGAAGATGTAGAACGGCAGCATTGGCTGGTTGTGGCTGGAGTACGAAGTACCGGCGGCGATGAAGGAACTCATGGCGCCCGCTTCGTTGATGCCTTCTTCAAGGATCTGACCTTTCTGGTCTTCCTTGTAGAACATCACCTGGTCTTTATCGACTGGCTCGTAGAGCTGGCCGACGGACGAGTAGATGCCCAGCTGACGGAACATGCCTTCCATACCGAAGGTACGGGCTTCGTCCGGGATGATCGGAACGATGCGCGGGCCGATTTCCTTGTCCTTGACCAGTTGCGCGAGGATCCGCACGAAGGCCATGGTGGTGGAAATTTCACGGTCGCCGGAACCGTCGAGGATCGCCTTGAGGGTGTCCAGATCCGGAGTCGGTACGCTGAAGCTTTGTGCGCGACGCTGAGGCACGAAACCGCCCAGTGCGGCGCGGCGCTCGGCCAGGTAACGGGCTTCGGCGCTGTTTGGCTCCGGCTTGAAGAACGGCAGGTTTTCCAGCTCTTCGTCTTTCACCGGGATGTCGAAGCGGTCGCGGAACAGCTTCAGGCTGTCGACGTCGACTTTCTTGGTGTTGTGCGCGGTGTTCTTCGCTTCGCCCGCACCGGTACCGTAACCCTTGATGGTCTTGGCCAGGATGACGGTCGGCTGTTCTTTGTGGTTGACCGCTTCGTGGTACGCCGCGTAGACCTTGTACGGGTCGTGGCCGCCACGGTTGAGTTTCCAGATCTCGTCGTCGGACAGGTCTGCAACCATCGCCTTGAGTTCAGGCGTGTTGAAGAAGTGTTCACGCACGAACGCGCCGTCTTTGGCTTTGTAGTTCTGGTACTCGCCGTCGATGACTTCGTCCATGCGACGTTGCAGGATGCCGTCGACGTCTTTGGCCAGCAACGGGTCCCAGAAACGGCCCCAGATGACTTTGGTCACGTTCCACTGAGCGCCGCGGAACACGCCTTCGAGTTCCTGGATGATCTTGCCGTTGCCGCGAACCGGGCCGTCGAGGCGCTGCAGGTTGCAGTTGATGACGAAGATCAGGTTGTCCAGCTTCTCGCGGCCGGCCAGGGAGATCGCGCCCAGGGATTCCGGCTCGTCGCACTCGCCGTCGCCCAGGAAGCACCAGACTTTCTGTTTGCCCGGCTGGATGAAGCCGCGGTGTTCCAGGTACTTCATGAAGCGCGCCTGGTAGATCGCCTGGATCGGACCCAGACCCATCGAAACGGTCGGGAACTGCCAGAAGTCAGGCATCAGCCAAGGGTGCGGGTAGGACGACAGGCCCTGACCGTCGACTTCCTGGCGGAAGTTGTTCATCTGGTCTTCGGAAATGCGGCCTTCCATGAACGCACGGGCGTAGACGCCTGGCGAGGTGTGACCCTGGAAGTAGATCAGGTCGCCGCCGTGTTCGTCGGTCGGGGCCTGGAAGAAGTAGTTGAAACCGATGTCGTACAGGGTCGCGCTGGAGGCGAAGCTGGAGATGTGACCGCCCAGGTCAGAATCTTTCAGGTTCGTACGCATTACCATGGCCATCGCGTTCCAGCGTACCAGCGAGCGAATGCGGCGTTCCATGAACAGGTCGCCAGGCATGCGTGCTTCGTGGGTAACCGGGATGGTGTTGCGGTAAGGCGTGGTGATGGCGTAAGGCAGTTGCGAGCCGCTGCGGGTCGCGAGTTCGCCCATACGGGTCATCAGATAGTGAGCACGGTCTTCGCCTTCTTTGTCGAGAACCGATTCCAGGGCGTCCAGCCATTCCTGGGTTTCGACGGGATCGAGGTCTTGCATGGCTTGCTCCAGGGCGGAAAGGCTTCCAGAATCGGTTGCCTGAGTTTGCGACTGGCCTTGTGGGCAGACGATTTAAAATTCTTGGATTGCCGACAGGTTGTTCCGGCGGCGTGTAGTTTTACTACAAATCATCCGGCATTTCAGCCTTTCGAATGTATAGACGAGTAGTAAAACTACAGATGAAAGGCTTGTGGCCTCCGACTGCGTTGTGAGAATAATCGTTAAGGTTGGTCGTTAGCCATCCGAAAAAGGTGAAAGTTTGATGTTGGCTGCCAAAGAAAAAGAAATTTCAGCTATTTCTCACTTTTGTTCGACAGTCCTTCGCGTAGCGGTTTTTCAATCATCACTACAAGCGGCCATTTACACGCCGATCAAGGATAGACCATGACCCTGCCCGCGCTTGCCGAACTGCCCGCCATTCTCCTGCCGTTGGTCAGCCGATCGGAGCAGTCGTTC
The DNA here is from genome assembly GCF_023242405.1 of Pseudomonas sp. MWU12-3088. Lineage (NCBI taxonomy): Bacteria > Pseudomonadati > Pseudomonadota > Gammaproteobacteria > Pseudomonadales > Pseudomonadaceae > Pseudomonas > Pseudomonas sp. MWU12-3088. The sequence goes on along the minus strand of NZ_JALJEA010000005.1, from coordinate 275,693 downwards.
CGTACGGCCGTCGCCGGATTGACCGAAGGCGATCACGGCTTCTCCACCTGGACTCCAGAGCGCTGGGCGCAGTTCGCCCGCGTCACCGCCGCCAGCGATTTCGTGATTGAACAGAGTGTTCGTGACCCTTTGATGTTGCTGTCGCTGGTGCAGTCCGGCGAACTCGACCGGCCGTTCGCCCCCGGCGAGCTGTGCGGGCAGATCGCCGCCGCAGTGAACGCTGCACAAACAGAAGACGAACTGGGCCGTGTCCTGCGTCGCCAGCGTGCCCGGCATCAGGTGCGGATTATCTGGCGCGACCTGACCCGTCAGGCCGATCTGGTGCAGACCTGCCGCGACCTTTCCGACATGGCCGACGCCAGCATCGACCAGGCCTATCAATGGCTGTACAGCCGCCATTGCCAGCAATTCGGCACGCCCACCGGCCGGCGCAGCGGCGAACCGCAGCAAATGGTCATCCTCGGCATGGGCAAGCTCGGCGCGGTCGAGCTGAACCTGTCTTCGGACATCGACCTGATCTTCGCCTACCCCGAGGGTGGCGAAACCGTCGGCGTGAAGCGCGCGCTGGATAATCAGGAATTCTTCATCCGCCTCGGTCAGCGCCTGATCAAGGCCCTCGACCCGATGACCGTCGACGGCTTCGTGTTCCGCGTCGACATGCGCCTGCGCCCTTACGGCTCGTCCGGTGCGCTGGTGCTGAGCTTCAATGCGCTGGAGCAGTATTACCAGGATCAGGGCCGCGACTGGGAACGCTATGCGATGATCAAGGCGCGGGTCGTCGCGGGCGATCAGGTGGCGGGCGCGCAGTTGCTCGACATGCTGCGACCGTTTGTTTACCGGCGCTATCTGGACTTCTCGGCGATCGAAGCGCTGCGCACCATGAAGCAGTTGATCCAGCAGGAAGTCCGGCGCAAAGGCATGGCCGACAACATCAAGCTGGGCTCCGGCGGCATCCGTGAAGTCGAGTTCATCGCCCAGGCCTTCCAGTTGATCCACGGTGGTCGCGATCTGAGCCTGCAACAGCGCCCTCTATTAAAGGTGCTGGGCACGCTGGAAGGGCAGGGTTACCTGCCGCCGGCGGTGATCAGCGAACTGCGCGAAGGTTACGAATTCCTGCGCTACACCGAACACGCGATCCAGGCGATTGCCGACCGTCAGACCCAGATGCTGCCAGACACTGCGCAGGATCAGGCGCGCATCGCCTTCATGCTCGGTTTCGCCGACTGGGACGCCTTCCATGAAAAGCTGATGTTCTGGCGTGGCCGGGTGGCCTGGCACTTTGCACAAGTGATCGCTGACCCCGATGAAGAAGAGGGTGCCGATTGCGAAGTAGTGGTCGGCGGCGAATGGCTGCCGCTGTGGGAAGAGGCGCAGGACGAAGAAGCCGCCTGCCGCCAACTGGAAGAAGGCGGTTTTGCCGACGCCACCAAAGCCTTGAAGGCGCTGGCCGGTCTGCGCAGCAGTCCGCAACTGCGGGCGATGCAGCGTCTGGGGCGCGAACGCCTCGACGCCTTTATTCCGCGCCTGCTCGCTCAGGCAGTGGAGCACGACAATCCGGATCTGGTGCTAGAGCGGGTCCTGCCGCTGGTTGAAGCGGTGGCCCGGCGTTCGGCTTATTTAGTGTTGCTGACGGAAAACCCCGGCGCGCTGCGGCGCTTGTTGACCCTGTGCGCCGCCAGCCCGTGGATCGCCGAGCAGATCACCCGTTTCCCTCTGCTGCTCGATGAATTGCTCAACGAAGGCCGCCTGTTCAAGCCGCCGCTGGCGCCGGAACTGGCCGCCGAGTTGCGCGAGCGCTTGACCCGGATTCCGGAGGACGACCTCGAACAGCAGATGGAGGCCCTGCGCCACTTCAAGCTGGCGCACCGCTTGCGCGTCGCCGCCTCGGAAATCGCCGGCAGCCTGCCGCTGATGAAAGTCAGCGATTACCTGACCTGGCTCGCCGAAGCGATTCTCGAGCAAGTGCTGGCCCTGGCCTGGCGCCAGACCGTGGCCAAGTACGGCACGCCGCTGCGCACCGACGGCACGCTGTGCGATCCCGGCTTCATCATTGTCGGTTATGGGAAAGTCGGCGGGATCGAGTTGGGGCATGGTTCGGACCTGGATCTGGTGTTTATTCACGACGGCGATCCGCAGGCGGAAACCGACGGGGCGAAACCGATTGATGGCGCGCAGTTCTTTACCCGGCTCGGCCAGCGGATCATTCACCTGCTGACGGCGCAGACCAACTCCGGTCAGCTGTATGAAGTCGACATGCGTCTGCGACCGTCCGGTGCATCGGGGCTGTTGGTGAGTTCGCTTGGAGCGTTCGCCCGCTATCAAGAAAATGAAGCCTGGACATGGGAACATCAGGCGTTGGTGCGGGCGCGGGTGCTGGTGGGCAGTCAGGATGTCGGCCAGGCGTTCGAGAAAGTGCGGGCCCAGGTATTGGGCAAGGCGCGGGATCTGGCGAAGCTGCAACAGGAAGTGAGCGAGATGCGCGCGAAGATGCGCGACAACCTCGGGAGCAAGAGCACGGCTGCCGGTACCGGGGCGAATGCCTTCGACGCCATGGCGCCGTTCGACCTCAAGCAGGACGCCGGAGGTATCGTCGATATTGAATTTATGGTGCAATACGCGGCCCTGGCGTGGTCGCAAAGCCACCCGCCGCTGCTGCGCTGGACGGACAATATCCGCATTCTGGAAGAGCTGGAACACGAAGGGCTGATGCCCGTCGAAGACGCCAGCCTGTTGCGCGAGGCCTATAAGGCCTATCGTTCCGCCGCCCACCGGCAGGCCTTGCAGAAGGACGCCGGCGTGATACCGGGCGACCAGTTCGCGGACGAACGGCGGCAGGTGATGCGGATCTGGCGAGAGCTGGGGCTAAGCTGATTCTCGAGACGGGGAGGCGTAAGGCCTCCCCGGTTCGTTTATGGAAACCACATGAATATTCTGATCGTTGGGCCCAGTTGGGTCGGTGACATGGTGATGGCGCAGACACTGTTTCAGTGTCTCAAGCAGCGCCACCCGCAGTGCGAAATCGACGTGCTGGCCCCCGAGTGGAGCCGGCCGATCCTCGAGCGCATGCCCGAAGTGCGCAAGGCCTTGAGCTTCCCGCTCGGCCACGGCGCGCTGGAGCTGGCGACCCGCCGGCGGATCGGCAAATCCCTGGCCGGCCAGTACGACCAGGCGATCCTGCTGCCGAACTCGCTGAAGTCGGCGCTGGTGCCGTTCTTCGCCGGCATCCCGAAACGCACCGGCTGGCGTGGCGAATTCCGCTACTGCCTGCTCAATGATGTGCGCACGCTGGATAAAGAACGTTATCCGCTGATGATCGAGCGCTTCATGGCGCTGGCCTATGAGCCGAACGCCGAGCTGCCGAAACCGTATCCGCGCCCGAGCCTGGAGATCGACCCGGTCACCCGCGAGGCGACGCTGACCAAGTTCGGCCTGACCCTCGATCGCCCGGTACTGGTGCTGTGCCCCGGCGCCGAGTTCGGTGAAGCCAAGCGCTGGCCGTCCGAGCATTACGCCAAGGTTGCCGAGGCGCGGATTCGCGAAGGCTGGCAGGTCTGGCTGTTCGGCTCGAAAAACGATCACGCGGTCGGTGAAGACATCCGCGCGCGCCTGATTCCGGGCCTGCGCGAAGAGTCCGTGAACCTCAGCGGCGGCACTTCGCTGGCCGAAGCCATCGACCTGATGTCCTGCGCAGATTCTGTGGTCTCCAACGACTCCGGTCTGATGCACGTCGCAGCGGCGCTGAACCGTCCGTTGGTGGCGGTCTACGGTTCGACTTCGCCGGGTTTCACCCCGCCGTTGGCCGAACATGTGGAAATCGTTCGCCTGGGCCTCGATTGCAGCCCTTGCTTTGACCGCACCTGCCGTTTCGGCCATTACAACTGCCTGCGCCAGCTGATGCCGGACGCGGTCAACGATGCCTTGCAGCGTTTGCAGGGCTCCGTGGTCGAGGTTCATTAACTTGCGGGTATTGCTGATCAAGACTTCATCGCTGGGCGACGTGATTCACGCGTTGCCGGCGCTGACCGACGCGGCCCGGGCGATTCCCGGGATCAAGTTCGACTGGGTGGTGGAAGAAGGCTTTGCCGAAATCCCGACCTGGCACCCGGCCGTGGGCAAGGTGATTCCGGTGGCGATCCGCCGCTGGCGCAAGAACCTCTGGAAAACCATCACCAGCGGCGATTGGAAGCGCTTCAAGCAATCCGTTCGGGCGAACAAATATGACCTGGTGATCGACGCTCAAGGCCTGCTGAAAAGCGCCTGGCTGACTCGCTATGTCAAAGCGCCGGTGGCCGGTCTCGACAAGGGCTCGGCCCGGGAGCCGATCGCCGCGCGTTTTTATGACCGCAAACTGGCGGTGGCCCGTGGTCAGCATGCTGTCGAGCGTGTACGCCAATTGTTCGCTATCGCCTTGGGTTACGACTTGCCCAAAGGCCTGGGCGATTACGGCCTCAACGTCGAGCGTCTGGTCGAACTGCCGCGCAAGAATGCTTACGTGGTGTTCCTGCATGGCACCACCTGGGACACCAAGCACTGGCCGGAAAGCTATTGGCGCGAGCTGACCGAGCGGGTCGGCTATCTCGGCGTCGGGATCAGGCTGCCGTGGGGCAACCCGCTGGAGAAGGCCCGGGCCGAGCGCATCGCCGCCGGTTTCAAACACGCCGAAGTGCTGCCGAAGCTGAACCTGGCCGGGGTCGGCAAGGTGCTGGCCGGCGCCCAGGCCTGCGTCGCGGTGGACACCGGTCTCGGCCATCTCGCGGCGGCACTGGATGTGCCGACGATTTCCCTGTTCGGCCCGACCAATCCGGGCCTGACCGGCGCCTACGGCAAGCTGCAGATTCATCTCGGCAGCGATTTCCCGTGCGCGCCGTGCCTGCAAAAGAAATGTACGTATCAACCGACCGCGCAGGATGCCCGTCAGTTTGACCTGAAACGCGAGTTGCCCTTGTGCTTCACGCGTCTGAATCCCGAGCGTGTCGCCAGCCGACTGAGCACGTTGTTGATGGCTGAGGAGCTGCGTTGATGCAATTGGCATTTGTCCTTTACAAATATTTCCCGTTCGGTGGCTTGCAGCGCGATTTCATGCGCATCGCCCTCGAATGCCAGAAGCGTGGCCACCAGATCCGCGTCTACACCCTGATCTGGGAAGGCGACGTGCCGCCCGGTTTCGAAGTGCTGGTGGCGCCGGTCAAGGCGTTCTTCAATCACCGCCGCAACGAAAAGCTCAGCGCATGGATGGAAGCGGACCTGGCCAAGCGCCCGGTGGATCGCCTGATCGGCTTCAACAAGATGCCGGGGCTGGACGTCTACTACGCCGCCGACGGCTGCTTCGAAGACAAGGCGCAGAATCTGCGCCATTCGCTGTACCGCCGCTGGGGTCGCTACCGCCACTTCGCCGAATACGAGCGCGCAGTGTTCGCCAAAGACGCGAAGACCGAAGTGCTGATGATTTCCGAAGTGCAGCAACCGCTGTTCATCAAGCATTACGACACGCCGCTCGAACGCTTCCACCTGCTGCCGCCGGGCATCGCCCAGGATCGTCGCCGCCCGAAGGATGCCGACGAGATTCGCGCCGGTTTTCGCGCTGAATTCAACCTCAAGGACGACGAACTGCTGCTGGTGCAGATCGGTTCCGGGTTCAAGACCAAGGGTGTCGATCGCAGCCTGAAAGCGCTGGCCGCCTTGCCCGCCGAGCTGAAGAAACGCACCCGGCTGTTTGTAATCGGCCAGGATGACCCCAAATTGTTCCAGATGCAGAGTGCAACTTTGGGTCTGGGCGACAACGTGACGTTCCTCAAGGGGCGCAGCGATATTCCGCGCTTCCTGCTCGGTGCCGATCTGTTGATCCACCCGGCGTACAACGAAAACACCGGTACGGTGCTGCTTGAAGCGCTGGTCGCCGGGTTGCCGGTGCTGGTCAGCGCGGTCTGCGGTTACGCCCATTACATTGCCGAGGCCGACGCCGGGCGCGTGCTGGACGAACCGTTCGATCAGGCGCAACTGACGCAATACCTGACCGACATGTTGCACGACGACGCTGCACGGGCGGCCTGGAGCCGCAACGGTCTGGCTTTCGCCGAGACGGCCGACCTCTACAGCATGCCGCAGCACGCGGCCGATGTGATTCTGGCGGAGCACGCATAAATGAAGTTGATGCTGGCTGAACCGTTCAAGAGCCTCTGGGCCGGCCGCGATGCGTTCGCGGAAGTCGAGGGCTTGCAGGGCGAGGTGTACCGCGAGCTGGAAGCCCGCAGGACTTTGCGCACGGAAGTCGACGGCAACGGATTTTTCGTCAAGATCCACCGTGGCATCGGCTGGGGCGAGATTTTCAAGAACCTGCTGACCGCCAAGCTGCCGGTGCTCGGCGCGGGCCAGGAGTGGAAGGCTATCCAGCGTTTGCAGGAAGTTGGCGTGCCGACCATGACCGCCGTCGCGTACGGCGAAAAGGGCAGCAACCCGGCGGATCAGCATTCGTTCATCGTCACCGAAGAGCTGGCGCCGACCATCAGTCTCGAAGACTTCAGCATCGACTGGGTCAAGCAGCCGCCGCAGCCGAAACTCAAGCGGGCGCTGATCGCCGAAGTCGCACGTATGACCGGCATGATGCACCGCGCCGGGGTCAACCACCGCGACTGCTACATCTGCCACTTCCTGCTGCACACCGACAAACCGGTGACCCCGGAAGATTTCAAACTCTCGGTGATCGACCTGCACCGTGCCCAGACCCGCCCCGCGATCACCCGGCGCTGGCGCGACAAGGACCTGGCGGCGCTGTATTTTTCCGCACTGGACATAGGTCTCACTCGTCGTGACAAGCTGCGCTTTCTCAAGGGCTACTTCCAGCAACCGCTGCGCCAGATCCTGGCTGAAGAAGCGTCGTTGCTGAGCTGGCTCGAAGGCAAGGCCAACAAGCTCTACGCGCGCAAGCAGCGATACGGGGATGCGCTCTGATGGCGGGTTGGAATCTTGAACCCGGATACAGCGACCTCGAAGCGGATTTTGGCAGTCTTGAAGCGGTATTCGCGCTGGAAGGCGAGCGCCTGACCCGCGATCCGCTGTCCGAAGTCATTCGTGTGCAGCGCAACGGCGTCAACTATTACGTCAAACGCTATTCCGGCGCCGGCAAGGGCTTGCGCCGCTACCTCGGCAAGCCGCGGGTGAAGATGGAGTGGCAGAACCTCAAGCGTTTCGCCAAGTGGGGCATTCCTACTGCTGAAGTGGTGGCCTGGGGCCTGGAGCGCAACGGCATGGCCTACGACCGCGGGGCGATGATTACCCGTGAGCTGCCGCGCACCGAGGACCTCTCGGCGCTGGCTGAGCGCAACGATCCCAAGCTGCGCAATCACAGCTGGGTCGATGCCATCAGTCGGCAACTGGCCGTCTATACCCGGACGATGCACGATCATCGCTTCACCCATAACGATCTGAAATGGCGCAACCTGCTGATCGACGATCAGGCACAGCTGTTTCTCATCGACTGCCCGAACGGCGATTTCTGGCGCGGTTTCTGGCTCAAGTACCGGATTACCAAGGACCTGGCCTGTCTCGACAAGGTTGCCAAATATCACCTGTCGAACACCCAGCGCCTGCGCTTCTACCTGCAATACCGCCAGCGTGACCGGCTCAATGCCGCCGACAAGCAACGGATTCGTCACGTGGTGAGATTTTTCGAGGGACGCGAATGACTGATTTTCTCGCCGCTGAAGATCGTGCGCTGCTGGAGCGCCACGGTCTCGGCACGTTCGATGCGCTGTGGGCCAAGCAGCTCGAAGCGGTGGATGAGCCGAACACCGACGGCGGCGGCTGGAGCAGTGTGTTTCGCCTCGAACTCGAAGGCCACGGCTATTACCTCAAGCGTCAAAGCAATTACCTGACCCGCACCTTGCACGCGCCGTTTGGCGAGCCGACGTTTGCCCGGGAGTTTCGCAATATCAGCCGTTACAACCAGCTCGGTATTCCGGCATTGCAGGCGGCGTTTTTCGGTCAGCGCAAGGTCAACGGCGAAGTGCGCGCGATCCTGCTGACCCGCGCCCTCGACGGTTGGGATGATCTGGATTCCTTGTTGCAGCGCTGGTCGAGCCTCGACGTCACGCAGCAATCGGCAATTCTCAAGGCCTGCGGTCAACTGGCGCGGCTCCTGCACGGTGTACGGCAGGTACATGGCTGCTTCTATCCGAAGCATATTTTCATGCGGGCCGAAGGCGCCGGTTATCAGGCGCAGTTGATCGATCTGGAAAAAACTCGCCCTCTGCTGTTCGGTCAGCGGGATCGGGTCAAGGACCTGGAGCCGCTGCTGCGCCGGGCGCCGGAGTGGACTGATGCCCAGTTGCGCGAGTTGCTGGCGGCGTATCTCGATCAGTCGAGCGGCAGTTCGCTGGTCGATAGCTGGGTCACGCGGCTGACCGCACGGCGTAGTCGCAAGGAGACCCGCTGATGCAGCTGTCCGATCTGAGAAACGCCGGGCGCACGCCGAGTCTGCCGCTGACCGTTTCGCTGGCCGATGCGGCCGGGCCGGCCGATCTGCAATTGCTCAGCCTGTTGCGGGTGTTGCCGGGGCAGCGTTATGTCGGTGCCGGTGTGTGGCGCGGGCGCCCGGTGCTGGCCAAATTGCTGGTCGGCAGCAAGGCGGCGCGGCATTTTCAGCGTGAGCTGGAGGGCGTGAAGCTGCTCGCCGCCCAGGGCATGACCACGCCGTTGCTGCTGGCTGACGGCCTGAAGGACGGCGAGGGTGGCTGGCTGCTGTTCGAGTTCCTCGAAGGCGCCGAAAGCCTGGGCGATGCCTGGAGCAAGGTCGAGTCCTTGCCGGTGTTGGCCGACGAACAGTCGGCGGTGCTGGCCGAGGCCCTCGGCGCCATTGGCCAGTTGCACGGCAAAGGCCTGTGGCAGGAAGACCTGCATCTGGACAACCTGCTGCGCCACGGCGGTCAGTTGTACCTGATCGATGGTGCCGGCATCTGTGCGGAAAACGCCGGCCAGCCGTTGTCCCGGCAGAAAGTGCTGGAAAACCTCGGGGTGTTTTTCGCCCAGTTGCCCAAGTCGCTTGAGCCTTTCACCGAAGAATTGCTGGTGTATTACCTGCTGAGCAACAGCGAGCACGCGCTGCCGCTGGAAGCCTTGCAGAAGCAGATTGACAAGGTGCGCGCCTGGCGGTTGAAGGATTTCCTGATCAAGGTCGGTCGTGAATGCACGTTGTTCAGCGTGCGACGCGGAGCCTTTGGCCTGCGTTCGATTCGTCGCGAAGAAGAACCCGCGATGCTGCCGGTGCTGGAGCAGGCCGATGCCTTGCTCGATCAGGGGCACCTGTACAAGACCGGCGGCGCGGCCAGCGTCGGAAAGGTCGAAGTCGCCGGGCGTCCATTGGTGATCAAGCGTTACAACATCAAGAACTTTGCCCATTGGCTCAAGCGCTTCTGGCGCCCGAGCCGTGCCTGGCATTCCTGGCGCGAAGGCAATCGCCTGGCGTTCCTCGGTATCGCCACGCCCAAACCGCTGGCGGTACTGGAAACCCGGTTTTTCTGGCTGCGCAGCAAGGCGTACCTGATCACCGAATACCTGGCCGGGCCGGACATCATCGAGCGTTTTGCGCCGTATGTTGAAAGCGGTGAAGCGCCGGAAGCCGAGTTGCAGGCACTGGATCAGCTGTTTGCGCGGTTGATTGCCGAGCGCATCAGTCATGGCGACTTCAAGGGTCACAATCTGTTCTGGCATGAGGATCGCTGGGCGTTGATCGATCTGGATTCGATGTGTCAGCACGGCTCGGCGGGCAGCTTTGCTCCGGCCTATGCCCGGGATCGCGCGCGCTTCATGCGCAACTGGCCCGAGAGCAGTGCGCTGTATCAGGTGATTGATCAGCGTTTGCCCAAGGATGCATCGGCCGCTGTGTGATTTCTTTCGCAAGCCGGTAAGACGCTTCCGCAATAAAAATCGGGTAAGGCATGTGGCGACAAATCCTTGTGATTTTTCCTACAGCCTTCCCGGAACCCATGAACTGCCCCCCGCAAAGTCCCGATGCTAGTTTGCCCCGACGTTCCCGGAGGGCAAACCTTGACCATCAAAACGGCTTTCACCATCGGCGCATTTTCTCTGGCCCTGTCCGGCTGCGGCACCGCCGTCACCGTGTTGCAGGACGACGAAGACGCCACGCGCGGCCTGCGCAAACAGAAGACCTACTGCCAGTCCATTCCGCGTATCTACAGCGGCCTGGCCCACGACTTCTGCCTGCTGCACGCGCCGCCCGATCCCACCGGGATTCTGGTGCCGGTCGTCCTGCTTGACCTGACCCTGTCCGGCGTCTTCGACACGGCTTTTCTGCCGTATACGATCTATCGCCAGGCGGTGGACGGGAATATCAGTGTTTATTGGCGGCCAGGTCGTGGGTGAGGCTTTTAAAACTTTTGCGGCTTCCAGAAAGCGAAAAGCCCCGGTGATCTCACCGAGGCATCAACGCCGACCGGGATCTCCCAGTCCATTTGCAGGGGAGTCTAAGTTGAAGCTTCTGTTGCGTCAACGCACCGGCCGGCCAGTTCCGCTAGAGGTTTGTCGGCGCTTTTAAGCTATAATCCCGCCCTTTAGCTGTCTCTCGCCCGGTGCGAGGGCACATCATTTTTCAAGGCGCATCGCGCCTGAATGCAGACTAAAGAGGCTAGACCCCTGTGGCATTGACGATTCTTGGCCTGTCCGGCGCCCTTAGCCATGATCCTTCAGCAGCCCTGTACATCGACGGCAAGCTGGTCGCGGCGGCTGAGGAAGAGCGCTTCGTACGCGATAAACATGCAAAGAACCGCATGCCCTACGAATCGGCGAAGTTCTGCCTGGAGCAGGCCGGCATCAAGCCGTCCGACGTTGACGTGGTGGCGATTCCGTTCGCCCCGATCAGCATTTTCGGCAAGGCTCGCTGGCAGTACGCCAAGCGTTACTGGTACGCCCCGGACCGCGCACTCGACGCGATCCTGATGGGCAACCGTCGTTACAAGCGCTATCGCAACAAGATCGTCTGGTGCCTGGAGCAACTGGGCTTCGATCCGAAGAAAATCAAGATCGAGCCGGTCGAACACCACCTGGCCCACGCCTCCAGCGCCTACCACTGCTCGGGTTTCAAAGAGAAAACCGCGATCCTCGGCATCGACGGCAAGGGCGAGTACGCCACGACCTTCTTCGGTTATGGCGAAAACGGCAAGATCCACAAGATCAAGGAATTCTTCGATCCGGACTCCCTCGGCGGCCTCTACGGCGCGATCACCGAGTTCCTCGGTTTCGACATGCTGGACGGTGAGTTCAAGGTCATGGGCATGGCGCCGTACGGCGACGCCAGCAAATACGACTTCTCGCGCCTGGCCTCGTTCGAGAACGGCGAGCTGGTGATCAATACCGACTACGCCAACGTGATCGGCCTGCGTCGCTACAAAGAGAAGGGCAAGGGTTACTACTTCTCGCCGAAGCTGATCGAGTGGCTGGGTCCGAAGCGCGAAGGCGACATCGCCGACGAGCCTTACATCCACTACGCCGCCAGCATTCAGGCGCTGTTCGAAAAAATCGCGCTGCAGATGATCGACTACTATCTGGGCGACGTGCTCAAGGAAACCGGCAAACTGGCGTACGCCGGTGGCTGTGCGTTGAACGTCAAGCTCAACCAGAAAATCATCGCCCGCGACGACGTAAAGGAACTGTTCGTACAGCCTGCCTCCGGCGATGCCGGCACCGCAGTCGGCGCAGCGGCCTATGTGTCCAACGCCCGTGGCGTGCCGGTCGAGAAGATGGAACACGTCTACCTCGGCCCGTCGTACAGCAACGAAGACGTGATTGCTGCATGCGCCCGTCACGAGAACAAGCCGACCTGGCGCAAGCTCGACGACATGCCGGAGCAGATCGCCAAGATCATGGTCGATGGCAACCCGGTCGCCTGGTTCCAGGGCCGCATGGAGTTCGGTCCGCGTGCACTGGGCGGTCGTTCGATCATCGGTTGCCCGAGCGTGGCTGGCGTGGCTGACCGCATCAACCACCAGATCAAGTTCCGCGAGCGCTGGAGGCCTTTCTGCCCGTCGATGCTCGACACCGTTGCACCACAGATGATCAAGATCGATCACCCGGCGCCGTTCATGACCTTCACCTTCGAAGTGGCGGAAGAGTGGAAGACCCGCGTGCCGGAAGTCGTCCACGAAGACGGTACTTCCCGGGCTCAGGTGCTCAAGCGCGAATACAACCCGCGCTACTACGACATGATGAAGGCGCTGGAAGTGCTGACCGGCAACGGCGTGTCCCTGAACACCTCGCTCAACCGCCGAGGTGAGCCGATGATCTGCTCGCCGACCGACGCCCTGAACATGTTCTTCGGCTCCGATCTGCAGTACCTGATCATGGAAGACATCCTGGTGGTCAAAGAAGGCGCAAACGCTTATGACACGCTCGGCTGAACGCCATGTGCTGCAGTTCTGTCACGGCTATGACGGGCCGTTCCTCGACTGCGCGCGGCAGTACGCCAGCCTGTTCGCGGGTACCGGTTATCGGGTCACCACGGTCTTTCTGACCGGGGCGGCCGATAGCGAGGTGGCTGCGGCCTGCGCCTCCGACGAAGTGTTGTTCATGGAATACAGCTCCAAGGCCATTCGTGGCCTGAAGCTGGGTGCCATCGGCGATCTGCGCAAGATCGCCGCTTCACGCAATTTCAGTTTCTGCATCGCCCATCGCTTCAAGCCGATCTACATCGCCTTGCTCGGCACTTCGCTGCCGGTGATTGGCGTGCACCACGCGTTTGGCGATTACAAACGTGGTTCGCGCAAACTCTTTGCGCACATTTTCCACAAGCGCCTGAGCCTGCTCGGCGTGTCCGACGCAGTGCGCGACGACATGCGTCGCTGCCTGCCGAAATGGCCGGCGGCACGTATCCAGACTCTCTACAACCGCATCGATGTCTCGGCATTGCAGATGAGTCAGGTGTCCGCCCGTGAAGCCCGCGAGACCCTCGGTCTGTCTGCGGATGCATTCATTGTCGGCAACGTCGGTCGCCTGCACCCGGACAAGGATCAGGCCACGCTGCTGCACGGTTTTGCCGCCGCGCTGCCCGGTCTGCCGGCCAACAGCCAACTGGTGATTCTCGGCAAGGGTCGTCTTGAAGATGATCTGAAGGCTTTGGCCCGTGAACTGGGTGTCGGTGATCGCGTGCTGTTTCTCGGTCAGGTGCCGGACGCACGCAATTACTTCCGCGCATTCGATGTGTTTGCCTTGAGCTCCGACCACGAACCGTTCGGCATGGTGCTGCTGGAGGCCATGGCCGCCGGCGTGCCGTTGTTGGCCACGGCGTGCGGCGGGGCGAAGGAAGTGGTCGAGGGTGTGGGCATTCTGTTCCCGCTGGGCGATGCCGAGCATCTGGCCCAGGGCCTGAAGCATCTGGCCGGCATGGACGAGCAGCAGCGTCGCCAGTGCGCCGAGATGATGTTCGATCGCCTGCGCGAACGCTTCTCCGACCGCGCCGTACGCGACACCTTCTGGCATTTGCCGCAAGTTACCGATCTGGCACCGAGGGGCTGATGCTCAACCGATTTCAAGGCTGGCGCGAACGTGGCTGGTCGCCCGTTGACGCCTCAACTTATGCACAGGCCTGGCAGCGTTTTGGCGGCAGCGTCGCGACTCACCCGATGGTGGTCGAAAGTCTGGCGGACCTGGCCGGCATTCCGGTGCGTTATCTGGCCTGGGAACAGCAGGGCGAAGTCAAAGCGGCGATCCCGACCTGGGGCCGCGATCTGGCCTTGTCCAAGGACGTGCTCAAGCGCAACGGCAAGAAAGGCCTGTTCGATCTCGGCAACGCCGAACTGATCCTGCCGGCCGCCGCCGATGCCCAGGCCCCGCTGCGCCATCGCGGGCGTTACCTGTCGGCACTCAACGAGAACCGCTTCAGCGGCCTCAAGTTGCAGACCGAACAACTGGCCATGGCCCGTACCCCGGAAGAACTGTCGAAAAAGTTTCGCTACAACCAGCGTCGCGAACTGCGCCTGCTGGAAGAGGCGGGCGGTGTCGTACGACCGGTCAGCGAGTTCACGAGTGCCGAACTGGCAGCGATCTATTGCGACCTGTTCCAGCGTCGCTGGGGGTTTCCGGCCACTGGCGCGGCACGCATGGCCGAGGTCATCGAGCTGCTGCGCGAGTTGCTGATCGGTTCGGTGATCTTCCTCAACGATGCGCCAATCGCGATTCAACTGGTGTACCGCGTCGAAGCCCCGGAGTGGATCAGCGTCGAGTACATCAACGGTGGCGTCGACCCCGAAACTCGTGAGTTCAGCCCCGGCAGCGTCCTGAGTTTCCTCAATACGCAAAGTGCCTGGGAGCATGCGCGGGCAGTGAACAAGCCGCTGCGCTTTTCCTTCGGTCGTGCCGACCGTGAATACAAGGATCGCTGGTGCAATCCTGTGCCGGTCTTCACCGTATGAGTCAGCCCATGAGCCGCAAACAGCAATTGCTCAAGCGTCACCGGCGCAATAAACGGATCAGCCTGTTGATTGCACTGATCGTGTTGATCGCCCTCGGCGTGCTGGTGGCCTGGTGGTTGCCGCTGGTGCTGGCGGTGATTGGCTGGATCGCTCACGAGGCGTGGTTCGCCGATCACTTGTTCTATTCGCCGAAAGACGATTACCAATACAGCTTTCCGCCGTTCACCCCGCAACCAAAAGTGCATTTGCATGGTGAGCAATTGCGCCTCGACGAGGGTGTGATGCTGGTGGAGGACGCCACGCTGATCCTCGCCGTGCGGGTGAAAAGCACCTGGCTGGGACGCTTCTTTGATCCGCGCGTCGAGCTGGCGGGTGGATCGAACCCGGATACCCAGACCTTCGAACGCGGCGTCAACGGTCTGCGTTATCTGAACCTCAGCGGTCAGGCGCAGACACTATCGCAAGGTCTGTTGCGCTTGCGCGGACGCTTTTGCCGGGTGTCCGGCGAGCCGGTTCTGTGGGCGCTGGAGCAACCGGACTACCGCCAGCAGCGGGTAATGGTCATCGCCCCTCACGCCGACGATGCCGAACTGGCCGCCTACGGTCTGTACAGTCAGGCCAAAGAAGCCTGGATCGTCACCCTGACCGCCGGCGAGATCGAGGCCGAACACTATCAGCAGATGGGCCTGAACAAGGTCGAGGCGTCGCGACTCAAGGGCCGCTTGCGTGCCTGGGACAGCCTCGCCGTGCCGCGCTGGGCCGGCGTGCCGCAGGAACATTGCGTGCAGCTCGGTTACTTCTGCCTGCAACTGGCGGCAATGCAGGCTGCGCCGAATCAACCGGTGGGCTCGCGGGAAGCCGATCTGAACGACACGCGGATCTTTCGTCAGCTGAATCCGTTTGCCTTGCCCGGCGATGCCGATGGCGCGCCGACCTGGAACAATCTGCTGGCCGATCTGCGTGACGTCCTGTCCCGTGCGCGTCCGGATGTGATCGTGTTGCCGCATCCGACGCTGGATCCGCATCCCGATCATATCTGTGCCCAGGAAGCCGTGCTGGAAGCCCTGCGTGGTCTTGACTGGCAACCGACCCTGCTCGGTTACGCCAACCACTTGCACGATAACGACCGCTGGCCGATGGGCGACAGCGGGCAGGGCATCGCTCTGCCGCCGACGTTTGATGCGACTCTGGCGATGCAGCCGCTGTGCCTGCCGCTGTCGGTCGAATTGCAACGGGACAAGGCCATGGCACTGGGCATGATGCATGACCTGCAACCGCCGGCACCGTTCAAGCGTCGCCTGCGCCGGTTGTTTCAGCGACTGCTGGCTGGTCGGGCGCCGTCGGTCTACGGCGAGAACGAATTTTTCCGCAAAGCGGTCAGGCGCCAGGAGTTGTTCTGGGTGCTGAAGCAAAGCGAAACAGGCGCGACGGGTTCGCCACGGGGAGAGTCATGAGTCAACGCGCAAAGGTTCTGCAGCTGCAACCCGACTACAACGTCAAATCCCATGACTTCGCCGACCTCGCCGAACAGATCGTCAAGGCCCTGCCGACAGATCGTTATGAGGTGACGGCAGCCTTTTTGCGTGGCAAACCCGGTCCGGGTGAAGCCGTCAGCCGGGCCGACCGTTCGGTGTATTTCGAGTTTTCCGACAAGTCCCTCAAAGGCATGCGCCTGCGGGCGATGTGGCAGTTGTACAAGTTCTGCCGCCGGGAAAAGTTTGATGTGGTGATCTGTAACCGCTTCAAGCCGGTGAACATGATGCTGACCCTCAACCGCTGGTTGAAAGTGCCGTTGTGCATCGGCATTTCCCACGGTTTCGGCGAGTACGACCGCTTCTATCGTCGCCGTCAGACTCAACGACTGATCGACCGGCACTGGCGTTTTGTCGGCGTGTCGCCGGCGGTCAAACAGTACCTGCTGGATTGCGATTGCGGTTTTACCGACCAGAATACGTACGCGATCACCAACGCCATCGACATCGAACAGGCCGAAGGCTTGCAGCACAGCCGCGAGCGTGCCCGCGAGCTGCTGGGCATTGACCCGAAGGTGCGCCTGATCGGTGCGCTGGGGCGGCTGGTGTCGGTCAAGGGCCACACTTATCTGTTGCAGGCTTTCGCCCAACTGAAAGACAAATACCCGAACACCCAACTGGCAATCATCGGTGCCGGACGCCTGCAAGCGCCGCTGGCCGCCGAAATCGAGCAGTTGGGCCTGAGCGGTCGCGCGCACCTGCTGGGCTTCAAGGAAAACGCCCTGCAATACGTGCGTGCGTTCGATATCTGGACCATGCCGTCGCTGGCCGAAGGCCTGGGCCTGGCCTTGCTGGAAGGCATGAGCGGGCACTTGCCGGTGATCGCCTCGAACGTACCGGCCATGTTGCCGTTGATCGAAGGGGCCGGTGGCCTGGCGATCACACCCAAGGACGTGTCGAGCCTGGTCGCGGCGCTGGACACCTACCTCGGGTTGCCGGATGACGAGCTCAAGGCCAAGGGTGAGCAGGCCTATCGTTATTTGCAGGAACAGCACGACATCGAAGTCTTCCGCCAGGAATACCTGAACCTGATCGACTCCGGCCTGGCTCAGGCCCGCAAGGAGCAGCCATGAGTGAGGTCGCCGCCCAGAGCGATGCGCAACCCATCGTCACCGTGATCATCGCTTCGTATAACCACGGACCGTATATCGAGGAAAGCATCCTCAGCGTCATCAACCAGAGCTACAAGAACATTGAGCTGCTGGTGGTCGACGACGGATCGAAGGATGACAGTGTCGAGCGCATCAAGGCCTTGCAGGAACAGCACGGCTTCGATTTCCGGGTGCAGCAGAACCAGGGCCTGACCAACACGCTCAACGGCGCCATCGCACGGGCCAAAGGCAGCCTGATCGTACCGTTCGGCTCGGACGACATCATGTACCCGGACCGCATCGCCACCCAGGTCGCGTACATGGACGGCAAGCCGGAAGTGGGTATCTGCGCCGGCAACATCGAGTTGATGGACGCCGACGGCAACCTTTACCCGGAAAGGCGTCAGCGCCGGGACGTGCCGTTCCGTCGCCTGGACTTCGATGACATGTTCCTGGAGCGCAAGCCTTATCCTCCGGCACCGACCCTGATGATCCGCCGTGAAGCACTGGACAAGGTGGGCGGGTTCGATCCGACGATTCGTCTTGAAGACCTGTACATCGAGCTGAAAATCACCCGCGCCGGTTACTTCATCGATGGTCTGAACGTGGTGATGGCGCGCTATCGCAAGCACGCCACCAACTCTTACAAGAATCACCGTTTCATGATCGAAAACATCCTGCGTACCTACGCGCTGTTCAGCGATCACCCGCTGTATGACGAGGTGCGTTACAAGTCACTCAATTCGATGTTCCTGAAAACCGCCAACCGCGACCGCAAACTGGCGCGGGAGCTGCTGGCGCAGATTCCGTTCAAGGCCTGGAACAAGAAAACCTGGCGCGGTCTGGGCCGGTTGCTGTTTTCGCCGCTGGAAAAGGACTGAGCCATGGGCTGGCTTCAGCGCTGGCGTGAGCGACGCGCCAAACGGGCGATTCGCAAGCTGCCGAAAATCGAACGCGGTGCGGTGCGGTTCGCGCAGGCTTACCCTGACTACAGCTTTGGCCGGGGCAGTTATGGTCTGCCGATCGTTCATGACTGGAAGGAAGGCTCGACGCTGAAGATCGGTGCCTACTGTTCGATTGCCGAAGGCGTGCAGATCTTTCTCGGCGGGCATCACCGGGCGGACTGGGTGACCACGTTTCCGTTTCCGGCGATGCTGCCGCAGGCCGCGCATATCCGCGATTACAGCGGCACTCACGGGGACGTGACGATCGGCAACGATGTCTGGCTGTGCTCCGACTGCACAATCCTTTCGGGCGTGACGATCGGGAGTGGCGCGATCATCGCGGCCGGTACCCTGGTTACGCGGGATGTTGAACCCTACGCGGTCATGGGCGGCAATCCGGCGAAATTCCTGCGCTGGCGCTTTCCCGAGGAGCAGCGCCAGCAACTGTTGCAGAGTGCCTGGTGGGACTGGCCGGAAGCCGAACTGCACGGCCTGGCGCAAAAGCTGTGCAGTGACGACATCGAGGGATTCCTCGATTACGCCCGCCAGCGCCAGCCCTCATAGCCGCTCAGCGTTCCCGGGCGGCTTCTTCGGCCAGTTTTTTCGGACGCTGCTTCTGGCGTAACCAGTGCAGAAATGTCTTTCCGGCTTCGATTCCAGGCTTCTCGATGTACAGGAATGTCAGGCTGGCAATGACGATCAGCAGGCAACTGCAGACGACCATCAACAGCAGATAGAGAACCGGGCTCTGTGGATTGAAGGACATCAGGTGTGGCAGTTGCTGCACCATGATCCAGAGCACATAGCCGTGCAGCAGATAAGTGCTGTAGCTGATCTCTCCCAGCCAGCGGACACTGCGCACACGCAGGGTGCCCCAGAGCGGGTTGCCCGACGCGACGATGGCGAAGAATATGCCCAGCAACAGAAGCGGCATCAGGCTGAAGGCGCGTTTGAACAGAGTCATCGCCAATATCAGGGCCAGCAGGGCAACCGCAGTGGCCGCGTGGGTCTGGCCCCATGCGACCAGCTTCGGGCGTCGTACCCAGTAGGCAGCGGCGATACCGCCAAGAAAACTCGCCAGAAAATGCTTCTTCAGCGAATGCTCCCAACCGACGACCTGGTACAGGGCATAGATCCCGATCAGGCACAGTACGACTTGCAGCCAGTGCCCCCGGTAGATGAACACCATTCCCAACAGTGGCAGAGCCAGATAGAAAAACACCTCGTAGGCCAGTGTCCAGGTCACGTTCGAGATCAACATGCCACTCTGGTGGTACTGATTGATATCAGGCCGGTCGAATGTCAGCCAGCCCAATACCTGCCCGGCCACTTCTGCGGGAGAGTCCTTCAGTTCCCAGTCCTGCAGGTTGAACACGGTGACAAATACAATCAGCATCAGTGGCAGGTAGAGGGGATAAAGCCGAAACACCCGTGACACTGCAAATGCCAGCCAGTCGTGCTGGCGTCCCTGCTTGAGCAGGCGGCTCCAGAACAGAAAACCGGTGATCATGAAAAACAGCGCAACGCTGGCCTGGCCCAGCTGCGAATAAAAGTTGCTCGGCGGAAAGTCGATGACGCCGGTGCGCAGGTAGAACCAGGTAATGAGGGCGTGATGTATGAATACGCCAAAGGCCAGATAGCCGCGCAAGCCGTCGATACTGCCGTAGCGGCTTTCGCCGTTATGCTGCAGATGCAGGGCGGCTTTGGGGACCAGACGCAGGAATATCACTGAAGTCGCGATGGCGAGCAGATACGCTGCCAGGGCGAAGACTGGATTGGTAGCCGTCATGATCAATGGGCCCGTGCCGGGCGACCTCCCTGTTGCACTTGCCTGTGCAGATTATCGACGGCCGCCCGGGAAGCCGTTGTCGAATACCCCTGGAGCAGGGCATCGAAGTGTTCCTCGAACAGCCAGCGCTTGTCTTCCGTATAGCGCTGCATGTGACGCAGATTGCGTTGGCGCAATGAGAGGCTCAAAGGGGAGGGGTAGATGCGCAGGTCGGCCAGGTCGATCAGTCCGAATTCACCGTCATCCAGAACCAGTACGTTGCCCAGATGGAGGGAGCGGAAATACACACCCTGCTCATGCAGTCGCGCCATGAATTTGCCGAATCGCTCGACCAGTGCCTGCCGCACGGCCGGCGCTGTTATGCCCTGGAGCACCTGGCGCAGGGTGTGGCCCGGCAGCGGGGCGTAATGCACTGCGCTGCTGCCGTCATCGAGACGATACAGGTTCAAGACTTGCGGGGTCGGGATGCCCATCAGGCGCAGTTGTTCGCTATTGATGGCAAAACGTTCGGAGTAAGGGTTGAAGTTACCGGAGGTATACCAGCGGCGGCGGCGGAACAGTTTGAGAAAACTGCCGTCGGTCAGGCGCAGGACCTTTGGACCGAGGCCATCCTCTTCAACTACCTGAGCATTGGCAGCCAGCTGTTGCAAACCGGTGGCAGACATTCTCTGTACGGGCAGGGTCAGCAGGCGGCGAGCCCGCTGATTGATGCTCAGTGCGGCAATCAGTGCCAGAGGAATCCACAGCAGGAACCAGTGCTCCTTTGGCCGCGAGATGATCCCGCCGCCCTCGGTCAGTCCGGCACCGATACCGAACACCAGCCAGGTCGACGCGATGATCAGCAGTGGCTGAACGCGCTGACGCCAACTGCTGAACAGTCCCCAGGCCTGGAAGAACAGCCATGGCAGCAAACCCAGAATGCCGACGTAATAAAGCACGCCCAGCACAAAGCTGTGAGGTTCCTGAAAGCTGTAGCCAACGCCCGGATCGATGGCCAGATCGGCGTTGTAGCCATGGCCGAGCCAGGGATGATCGGAAATCTTTTGCAGGGCGATCTGCCAGATTTCGAAACGGTAAGAGTCGCCACGCTCGGTGATCATCTTCGAGAACAGGCAGACCACGGCGATGCCAACGGTGGCCAGGGCTCCCAGCATCACCAGCGAGCGACGGTTCCAACTGATGAAGCTGAGCCACAGCGCAGCCATGGTCAAAGCGACCAGCGGCGTTCTGGAGCCGGTCGCGATCACCGCCGCGAACATGATCAGCATTGCCGGCAGGCTCAGCCAGAGCAGGCGGCCGTGTTTGCACGACATGCTGATGCTGAGCCAATAGGCACAGAAGAAACCGAACAGGTGCGAGCTGAGCAGCGGGTTGTCGAACGCCCCGCCGCCAACCAGGCGGACGCCGGGTGTGTAATGAAGGATGAATGGAATCAGGAAGCACGTCGTTGCGACGAGGGCGACCAGGGCCGCTGCGAACAGCATCGGCGCAAGAATGTCACCGCGATACCGCACAAGCAGGTAGCAACCGACGAACAGCAGCAAGGTATGCAGCGGGGGCTTGAACATGCCAGCGGCTGATTCACCGTCGGCGGGTCCCCAGCCAAGACTGAGCATCGCCCAGGCGACAAACAACAGCACCGCAATAATCAACGGCTCGCGCAGCAGCTCCTTCAGTTCCCGCGGACGCAGGCACAGGGCAACCAGTGCCGGAATGCTGAACAGGCCGTAAAACAGTTTGTGATGCAGGCTGCGACCCGGAAGGAAGAACAGCGCGCACAGAAGCAGGAAGTAGCCGACGGGAAGTATCCACAGGCTGATGAAATCGAAGATTCGACTGGACGTACTGCTGAAGCCGCGAAGTTGCATGCTGTGAGATTCAATCCTGAAGTTGATCGGCCATTTCGTTGATGGCTATTTGATGCTGAAAAGACGCATAACAATAACAGCCTTTGCCCGATTGCCAGAACCCTTAAGAAGCTGTGCTAAAGTCAGCGTCCTTTTTATCGACTTTCGCGTGATATGACCGACTCCAGTCCCGCCGCAAGCCCTTCGAGCTTGAAAATCTACTTCCGCCTGCTCGGCTACGTCCGGCCGTATATCAGTCTGTTCCTGATCAGCATCGTCGGTTTTCTGATTTTCGCATCGACCCAGCCGATGCTCGGTTACATTCTCAAGTATTTCGTCGACGGTCTGTCCAATCCAGAGGCAGTGCTGTTTCCCACCGTGCCTTACCTGCGCGATCTGCAGCTTTTGCAGGCCGTACCGCTGCTGATCATCCTGATCGCTGCGTGGCAGGGCCTGGGGTCCTATCTGGGCAACTACTTCCTGGCCAAGGTTTCCCTGGGCCTGGTCCACGATCTGCGGGTGCAACTGTTCAACAACCTGCTGGTGCTGCCGAACCGGTATTTCGACAAGCATAACTCCGGTCACCTGATTTCACGCATCACCTTCAACGTCACCATGGTCACGGGGGCGGCAACAGATGCGATCAAGGTCGTAATCCGTGAAGGCATGACAGTCATCTTCCTGTTCGCCTCGCTGCTGTTCATGAACTGGAAACTGACACTGGTGATGGTTGCGATCCTGCCGTTGATCGCCGTGATGGTGCGCACCGCCAGCAAGAAATTCCGCAAACAAAGCAAGAAAATCCAGCTGGCCATGGGCGACGTGACCCATGTGGCGTCGGAAACCATCCAGGGCTATCGCGTGGTGCGCAGCTTCGGCGGCGAAGCCTACGAAGAGAAACGCTTCCTCAATGCCAGCCAGAGCAATACCGACAAACAACTGCGCATGACCCGCACTGGCGCCATCTACACGCCGATGCTGCAACTGGTGATCTACACCGCCATGGCCGTGCTGATGTTCCTGGTGCTGTTCCTGCGCGGTGACGCATCGGCGGGTGACATGGTGGCTTACATCACCCTGGCTGGCCTGCTGCCCAAGCCGATTCGCCAGTTGTCCGAAGTCAGTTCGACCATCCAGAAGGGCGTGGCCGGTGCCGAAAGCATTTTCGAGCAGCTGGACGTCGAGCCTGAAGTCGATACCGGCACGATCGAGCGCGATGCGGTCAGCGGTCGTCTGGATGTGCGCAACTTGAGCTTCACCTATCCGGGGACCGAGCGTCAGGTGCTCGACAACATCAGCTTCTCGGCCGAGCCGGGGCAGATGGTGGCGCTGGTCGGCCGTTCCGGCAGCGGCAAGTCGACCCTGGCCAACCTGATCCCGCGCTTCTACCACCACGACAAGGGCGAGATCCTGATCGACGGTGTGGAAGTCGAGCAATACAAG
This sequence comes from Pseudomonas sp. MWU12-3088, assembly GCF_023242405.1. Classification (NCBI taxonomy): domain Bacteria; kingdom Pseudomonadati; phylum Pseudomonadota; class Gammaproteobacteria; order Pseudomonadales; family Pseudomonadaceae; genus Pseudomonas; species Pseudomonas sp. MWU12-3088. The sequence goes on along the minus strand of NZ_JALJEA010000005.1, from coordinate 252,630 downwards.
CTGCTCAACCTGCGCCGCCACATCGCCCAGGTCACCCAGCACGTCACGCTGTTCAGCGACACCGTGGCCAACAACATTGCCTACGGCGATCTGGCCGGGGCACCGCGTGAAGACATCGAGAAAGCCGCGCGTGACGCTTATGCGATGGACTTCATCGCGCAGCTGCCCGAAGGCCTGGATACCCAGGTCGGCGAGAACGGCGTGTTGCTTTCCGGTGGCCAGCGCCAGCGCCTGGCGATCGCCCGTGCCTTGCTCAAGAACGCGCCACTGCTGATTCTCGACGAGGCCACCTCGGCCCTCGACACCGAATCCGAGCGCCACATCCAGGCGGCACTGGATCAGGTGATGAAGGGCCGCACCACGCTGGTCATTGCCCACCGTCTGTCGACCATCGAGAAGGCCGACCTGATTCTGGTGATGGACCAAGGGCGGATCGTCGAGCGTGGCACTCATGGTGAATTGCTGGCGCAGAATGGCTACTACGCGCGTCTGAACGCCATGGGCCTCGATGCCCCGGCCGAAGATATCGCCTGATCCCGCCTTGTGAATGCCGGGCGCGCAATGCGCCCGGTGATTTGTATCGAAATACTTACCCTTCTTGACCAAACCTGCATAAAACCCGACATCGCGCTTGTTAAGGTTCCCGGACGAACTCTGACTTCCATCGAAGGGGCCATCCCCGTCGCGCGGGTACTTTCATGTTGCAACGCTATCTGTGGAAGCTGCTGCCCAAGCCGCAGCGGGCTTTTCTGCTGGGGCGCCTGTCGGTGGTCGACCGACAGGCAGTGAACAAGTCAATGTCGGCCTGCCTGCGCTTTCCCGAAGCCTTCGAGCAACGTTCCTGTCTGTTCATTCACGTCCCCAAATGCGCCGGCAGCAGTGTCTGCGAGTCGATGTTCGACGGCTGGCGTCCCGGTCACTTGCCGTTGTACTGGTATGAAGAACAGTTTCCCGCGCAGTACGCCGCGGCATTTAAATTTACTTTCGTGCGTGATCCGCTGGAGCGTGCCTATTCGGCCTATGCCTTCCTGCATGGCAACGAATTGGGCGGGCGCGATCAGGCCGCGCAACAAATGGTCAGGCACTACCGCGATTTCGACGACTTCGTTGCACGCTGGCTACATGCCGACACCATCGGGCGACAATTGCACTTTGCGGCGCAAACCGATTTTCTCACCGATTCACTGGGGCGCCTCGCCCTGGACTTCGTCGGCTATCAGGAACATCTGGAACGGGATTTTCGCCTCGTGTGCGAGCGTCTGGGTCTGACCAGCCAGCTGCAACACATCAACACTTCCCGGCAGCGACGCCCACAGCCGGCCCGTGACTTCTGTACGCAACGCACCCGACGCCTGGTGCGGCGAGTGTATGCACGTGATTACGAGATGCTCGGTTATGAGTGAGGCACTGTCAGTATCGCCGCCACCGGTGATCCGTCCCTATGCGCTGTCTCTTCCCGCCGAGGCGCGCGCCGCGCAGAAGACGCAGCGCCCCCGTTGCCTGTGGCTGACCGGACTGTCCGGTGCCGGAAAATCGACCCTGGCCAATGCACTGGAGCTGCACCTGCATCAATTCGGGCTGCACACGTTCCTGCTCGATGGCGACAATCTGCGCAGTGGCCTCTGTCGTGATCTGGGCATGAGTGACGCCTGCCGGCGCGAGAACATCCGGCGCACCGCCGAAGTGGCGCGATTGATGGTGGACGCCGGGTTGATCGTGATCGTGGCTGCCATTTCACCGTTTCGTGCCGAGCGGGATACGGCACGCCGGCTGTTTGCCGAAGGTGATTTCATTGAAGTGCATGTCAGCACCTCGCTGGAAGTCTGCGCCCGGCGTGATCCGAAGGGGTTGTACCGGGCGGCGCGCGAAGGTCGGATCAAGGACTTCACCGGGATCGACAGCCCGTACGAGGTGCCGCTGGCGGCCGAATGCCGGATCGATACGGACGAGGTCGAGCTGGCCGATGCCTGCCATCGACTGGCGGCGTTTTTGTGCAAAAAATGAGCAAAAAAGCCTGTCGTTTCATCCTGTTGCAGCCGCCGCACAAGCCTTCGCCAACCCTGTGTTAATATCGCGCCCCTGTTCATTTTGTATGTGGGTTGCTCCATGAAGTTGTCCATGCCGCGATTCGATCAAGCCCCTGTCTTGGTGGTCGGCGATGTCATGCTCGACCGTTACTGGCATGGTGGTACCTCACGGATTTCCCCTGAGGCGCCGGTTCCGGTTGTAAAGGTCGAGCAAATCGAAGACCGCCCGGGCGGTGCCGCCAACGTTGCCTTGAACATTGCCGCGCTGGGTGCGCCGGCCTCGCTGGTCGGTGTGACCGGCGATGACGAAGCCGCCGACAGCCTGAGCAATAGCCTCAAGGGGGCGGGCGTGCGCGCCTTGTTCCAGCGCATTGCGCACCAGCCGACCATCGTCAAGCTGCGGGTCATGAGCCGGCACCAGCAATTGCTGCGTATCGACTTCGAAGAACCGTTCGCCACTGACGCCCTGGCCCTTGCTTCCCAGGTCGACGACCTGCTGGAAGGTATCAAGGTGCTGGTGCTGTCCGACTACGGCAAAGGCGCACTGAAAAACCATCAGGCACTGATCCAGGCCGCGCGTGCCAAAGGCATTCCGGTGCTGGCCGACCCGAAGGGCAAGGATTTCTCGATCTACCGTGGCGCGAGCCTGATCACCCCGAACCTCAGCGAGTTCGAAGCCATCGTCGGCGGTTGCGCCGATGAGCACGAACTGGTGAGCAAGGGCGCGAAACTGATGCACGACCTTGAGCTCGGCGCACTGCTGGTGACTCGCGGCGAGCACGGCATGACCCTGCTGCGTCCGGATCATCCGGCGCTGCACCTGCCGGCCCGGGCCCGTGAAGTGTTCGACGTGACCGGTGCCGGCGACACGGTGATTTCCACCCTGGCGGCCGCGATTGCCGCAGGCGAAGAACTGCCGCACGCGGTGGCGCTGGCCAACCTGGCGGCCGGCATCGTGGTCGGCAAACTGGGTACGGCGGCGATCAGCGCCCCGGAACTGCGTCGCGCGATTCAGCGCGAAGAAGGTTCGGAACGCGGTGTGCTGGGTCTGGAGCAACTGATTCTGGCGGTTGCCGATGCCCGTGCGCACAACGAGAAGATCGTGTTCACCAACGGCTGCTTCGACATTCTCCACGCCGGGCACGTGACCTACCTCGAGCAGGCTCGGGCCCAGGGCGATCGTCTGATCGTGGCGATCAACGACGACGCCTCGGTCAGTCGCCTGAAAGGCCCGGGCCGACCGATCAACAGTGTCGACCGGCGCATGGCGGTTCTCGCCGGCCTGGGCGCGGTGGACTGGGTCATCAGCTTCCCTGAAGGCACCCCGGAAAACCTGCTGCGCGAGGTCAAGCCGGACGTGCTGGTGAAGGGCGGCGACTATGGCATCGACCAGGTTGTCGGCGCCGATATCGTCAAGGCCTACGGCGGTACCGTGAAGGTGCTGGGGCTGGTGGAAAACAGCTCGACCACGGCGATTGTGGAAAAAATCCGCAAGTCCGAGTGATGCAAACATGAAGACCGCGCCTGCGATGACTCTCTGGAGTCACTCGCAGGCGCGGTCTTTTGCCGTTCAGGAATTCACTTTCTTGCGCGGCACGATCTTCTTCAGCAGTTGCTTGGCCTTGCCGCGCAGGCGCGCGAGCCCCGTGTCCTTGGGGGGCGGCGTCAGGCCTTGTTGGCGCAGCCAGTCCTTCCAGCGAATCCGCTCATCGCGCACCAGCCAGCCGTCCTGCCGGGCGAAGCTCTCCGCCAGATACAGGCCTCGGGTGCCTGCCGGGGACAACTGACCTTTCTTCAGCGTATACAGCTCGGGCAGCGGTTCGCCGTCCTGCAACGGCATCAAGTACAGATCGGGCCGTTTGCGGTCGAGCCGGGCGACCAGTTGATCGCCTTCCAGCCGTTCATCGACGTGGAACAGGCTGAGGTTCTTGGCTTCCTTGGGCACGTCCAGTCGCAGGTCATAGATCAATTGCAGTGAAGCCGTCGGCAAGTGCACGTAGGCCCGTGGCCGTTCCAGCAATTGCAGATTGGCGCAGCGTACCGGTCGCGCCGAACCGGACAGCGGCGTCAGGCGAAACGGCAGGGCCTCGCGATAATGCAGCGCCGACGCGTATGGTGCCGGCAGCCAGGTGTCGTTGAAGCGCCCACCGAGCCAGCCTTCCGGGGTTTCCAGCAGGCATTCTTCGGCGATCTCCTGAATCGCGGTGTGCAACGGGATATTCAATTCGTGCGCCGGCACGTAGCCGGAAATCAGCTTGAGCACGACATCGCCACGATCCTGCCGCCGCTGGCGTACCAGCACCCAGTAATCGCGATTCTGCCAGTGCAGGGTCAGGCGCACCGAGACGCCGAGGTTGGCCAGCTCCAGTGCAAAGCGCTCGGCATCGGCCACGCTGACCGGTTTGCGCCGCTGCAGGGTCTGGGCGAAATTCAGCGGCATGCCGACGCTCTGGTAGGTCAGGCCTTCGGGCGTCGCTTCGACGAACAGTGGCAGCGTCTTGAAGTTGCTCGGGTTCTTTCTGATGAGCGTACGCGGCATGTCGGCTCCTGCTTAAGGCCGCGGGGCGGCGTCAGTGACCACGAAGGACCTGGGCAACGGTCGCAACGTTATGGGCGAGGTGCAGCGGATTGATCGTCCCGACGATGGCACTGGCCACGCCGGGCCGGGCGAACAGCAACTCGAAGCTGGCGCGCACCGGGTCCACGCCGGGACTCAGGCACACGTGACCGCTGGCCAGGGCCTTTTTCACCAGAATGGCTTTGCCGTGGGCAGCAGCATAGTCAATGACCGTCTTCTCGTTTTGTTCGTTCAGATTGTAGGTGACCATCGCGCAGTCGCCTTGCTCCAGCGCTTTGAGGCCGCCATCGACGGTTTTGCCGGAAAAGCCGAAGCCGCGAATCTTGCCCTCGGCCTTCAGCGCCGCGAGGGTTGCGTAGACTTCGCTGTCATTGAGGATGGCCATGTCGTTGCCATCGGAGTGCACCAGCACCAGGTCGATAAAATCCGTTTCCAGACGTTGCAGGCTGCGCTCCACCGACATCCGGGTGTGAGCGGCGCTGAAGTCGTGGGTCGACTGGCCATCGACAAATTCTTCGCCGACCTTGCTGACGATCACCCAATCCTGACGCTGGCCGCGCAACAGCGGGCCGAGGCGCTCTTCGCTGCGGCCATAGGCCGGCGCGGTGTCGATCAGGTTGATGCCCAGCTCCCGCGCTTGCTTGAGCAGCATGCGTGCGGCGTCGTCGTCAGGGATCTGGAAGCCGTTGGGATATTTCACGCCTTGGTCGCGACCAAGTTTTACGGTGCCCAGGCCCAGCGGCGAAACCAGCAGGCCGGTGCTGCCCAGCGGGCGATGCAGATCGTGCAGGGTCGGCAGGCTCATGGCAGCAGTTGCTCCCAAGCTGGAACGCCCATCGGTGGTTTTGGCAATTCCGGCAACGGTGCCGGGTGGCTCGGCTGGATGCCGTCACGTTGCAGGGAAGCGATCACCCGATCGGCGAAGTCTGGCGCCAGGGCGAGTTTGGTTGGCCAGCCGACCAAAAGGCGACCTTCTTCGGCGAGGAACGCGTTGTCCGGGCGGGTCAGGCCGGTTTGCAGCGGTTCCGCGCGGTCGACCCGCAGGGTCGCCCATTGCACGTTGCCCAGGTCGATCCACGGCAGCAACTGTGCGATTTCCTTTTGCGCAGTGGCGATCTGCTCGGCCGGCTCGCGAGCCACGCCTTCGGACTCGGCAATATCGCCGCCCATGTACCAGACCCACTGGCCGTCGGCGGCCGGGTGGGTGGTCACGGTGATTCGCGGCTTGGTGCCGCCACCCAGGCAATGGGCATACAGCGGCTTCAGGCCCGGGCCCTTGGCGATGATCATGTGCAGCGGCCGGCGTTGCATGGCCGGTCGGGTCAGGCCGAGGGTTTCCAGCAACGCTGCGGTGCCGGCACCGGCGCTGAGGACGATGCGCTGGGCGCGGATCTCGCGGCCGTCGACCTTCAGGCCGACCAGCACGCCGCTTTCCAGCAGCGGCTCGATGTTCTGACCGGCCAGCAAGCCGTCACCGGCGAGGTCGGCAAGACGCTGGATCACGCTCGGCACGTCGACCACCAGTTCGGCGAGGCGGTAGACCTTGCCCTTGAAGCGTTTGTCTTGCAGGGCCGGCGGCAATTGATCGCCCTTGACCTGATCGACCCGGCCGCGCACCGCTTTACTGGCGAAGAAACTGGTGAGGTTGCCGGCCAGGGTGCCCGGCGACCACAGGTAATGGGCTTCGGACAGAAGGCGCACGCCGCTCAGGTCCAGCTCACCGTTGCCGGCCAAGGCTTCACGCCAGCGGCGCGGCATGTCGGCGATGGCTTCCGAGGCGCCGGTCAGCGCACCGTGCAGCGCGTACTTGGCGCCGCCGTGAATGATGCCCTGGGATTTCACGCTCTGTCCGCCACCGAGGCTGGCGCTTTCCACCAGCACGGTCGAGAAACCCTGGCGGCGCAGGCGCGCGTTCAGCCAGAGACCGGCGACACCCGCGCCGACAATCAGCACGTCGGTGGAAATTGGAGATGGCATGCAACGACCTCAAGGCTCAAATAAGCCGCAAGTTTCAAGCTTCAAGCTGCAAGCTGCAACCCGAAGCGGAAAAATCGGCTTGGCTTGGCTTGGCTTGCAGCTTGTGGCTTGAAGCCTGTCGCTGCTGTTAATGGCCTGCAGTTTTCGAGAACAGCTGAATCACCACCACGCCGAGTACGATCAAGCCCATCCCGAGCATCGCCGGGATATCCAGCTTCTGCCCATAGATGAACAGCGCCGCAACGCTGACCATCACGATGCCCATGCCGGCCCACACCGCGTAGGCCACGCCCACCGGCACGCTGCGCACCACCAGCGTAAGCATCCAGAACGCAATGGCGTAACCGACGATGACCAGCACCAGCGGCAAAGGCGTGCTGAGGCCTTTGACGGCCTTCATCGAAACGGTGGCGATCACTTCGGCGCAAATGGCGATGGCCAGATAGACGTAAGCGTTCATGTTCAATTCCTCGTGTGAAGCGTTGCTTTCTGAGGCGGCATTCTAGTGACTGACCGGATGGGGTAAAGTCATTACCTATCTGTTTTGAAGATGGTTTGCCCAATGGACATGCAGTGGAATCTGGATCAGTTGCGCGTGTTCGTGGCCGTCGCCGAACAGCGATCGTTTTCCGCCGTGGCGCGCCAGCAACGCAAGGCACAGTCGGCGATCAGCAGCGCGATTGCCATGCTGGAAGACGACCTCGGCGTCAGTCTGTTCGAGCGTAGCAGCGGTCGCCAGCCGAGTCTTACCGAAGCGGGCGAAGCCTTGCTCGAGGAGGCGCGAGAAGTGCTGCGTCAATGTGAGCGCCTGAATGGTCGCGCCATGGCCATGGTGCGTGGCCAGGAAGCGCAATTGCGCGTGGCTCAGGATGAGGCGATGCCGTATCAGGCGCTGGTGGAAAGTTTCGGTGCATTGGCCGAGCAATTTCCGAGTCTTGAGGTACAACTGACCAGTGCCGCCCAAGGCGAAGTCTCGCGCAAACTGGTGGAGCGTCGGGCCGATCTCGGGCTGTTGTTCTATCACGATGAAATCCCCGAGGCGCTGGAGCGTCGGGTGCTGGGCAGCGTGGAGATGGTCACGGTCTGCGGCGTCAATCACCCGCTGGCGACGCAATCTCGAGTCAATTGCCAGCAACTGGCGCAACATCGGCAACTGCTGATGTCGACCCAGACCAGCGTCTACCCCGGCAGCGAACCGGCCAGTCCGCAGGTCTGGCGCGCCGACAGTTTCTATGTGATGGCCGAATGGCTGGTGCGCGACCTCGGCTGGGCCTGGCTGCCGCGCCACGTGGTGCAGTACTCGGCGTATCAAGGGCTGATGGTGGAACTCGACAGCGAATGGACGCCGCCGGCGCTGGTGGTGGAGCTGGTCTGGCGCCGTGACGAACCGCTCGGGCCGGCGGCACGTTGGCTGGCGGAGCGATTTGCCATACACCTGCGGGCGATCGGCGGCAAAAGCCGATAAACTCCGCCGCCATGAATAGAACTCTCTACACCGCGCTGTTTTACCTGGGGCTGCCATTGGTGGCGATTCGGCTATGGCTGCGTTCGCGCAAGGCGCCGGCGTATGCCAAACGGATTGGCGAACGTTTCTCCTACGGCATGCCGACATTGCAACCCGGTGGTATCTGGGTTCACGCCGTGTCGGTGGGCGAAAGCATCGCGGCCGCGCCGATGATCCGCGCGCTGCTGCAACGTTATCCAACGCTTCCGATCACCGTGACCTGCATGACGCCGACCGGATCGGAGCGCATTCATGCGATGTTCGCCAATGAGCCGCGCATCCAGCATTGCTACCTGCCTTACGATTTGCCCTGCGCGGCGGCGCGTTTTCTCGATCGTGTGCAGCCGAAGCTTGCCGTGATTATGGAAACCGAGCTCTGGCCGAACCACATTCATCAATGCGCCAAACGCGGGATTCCGGTGGCACTGGCCAACGGTCGATTGTCCGAGCGTTCGGCCAAAGGCTACGGCCGGTTCAGCAAACTGACCGCGCCGATGCTGGCCGAGATGAGCCTGTTCGCCGTGCAGACCGAAGCCGAAGCCCAGCGCTTCCGCGATTTGGGCGCACGCCCGGAGACGGTCGAAGTCACCGGCTCGATCAAGTTCGACCTGACCATCGACCCGCAACTGCTGCAACGCGCCGCTGAACTGCGCGGCCAATGGCAGGCGCAGGAGCGTCCGGTGTGGATCGCCGCCAGCACCCATGAAGGCGAAGACGAGGTGGTGCTCAATGCCCATCGCCGTTTGCTGGCCAACCATCCCGATGCGCTGCTGATTCTGGTGCCGCGTCATCCGGAGCGTTTCAACTCGGTGTTCGAACTGTGCCAGCGCGAAGGGTTTGCCACGGTGCGTCGTTCGACCGGCGCCAACGTCGATGCGCAGACTTCGGTGCTGCTCGGCGACACCATGGGCGAGTTGCTGTTTCTCTATGCCCTGGCCGACAGCGCGTTTGTCGGCGGCAGCCTGGTGCCCAACGGCGGGCACAACCTGCTGGAGCCGGCGGCCTTGGCGAAACCGGTGATCAGCGGTCCGCACCTGTTCAACTTCCTCGACATCGCCGCGCAACTGCGCAGCGCCGGGGCCTTGGCCGAAGTGGATGACGCCGAAGGTCTGGCGACGGAAGTGCAGCGGCTGTTCGAATTGCCCCGCGATGCACAGCGCATGGCCGAAGCCGGGCTGAACGTGATGCGCCGCAATCAGGGCGCGTTGCAGCGATTGCTCGATGGCCTGGGACGGTTGATCGACCGCCCATAAAAAAACGCAGCCTCAGGGCTGCGTTTTTTGTTTAAGGCCGGGCCTTGAGCTGTTCTTCGGCGGCCTTGGCCAGATCCGGTGGCAGGAAGTCCTTGTCCGGGTTGTAGTCGGCTTTCAGATAACGGGTCAGGTCCTGCAGGTCACCCGGGTTCAACGTCCCCGCCGCCTGCTTCAGGCGCAGGTTGTCGAGGATGTAGTCGTAACGGGTGTTGTTGTAGTTGCGCACCGAGGTGTAGAGCTGACGCTGGGCGTCGAGCACGTCGACGATGTTGCGCGTCCCCACCTGATAACCGATTTCCGTGGCTTCCACCGCGCTCTGGTTGGAGATGATCGACTGGCGGCGCGCCTGCACCTGTTCGACGTCGGTGTTCACCGCGCGGTGCAGGTTACGGGTGTTTTCCACGATCTGGCGGCGCAGGCTTTCGCGCTGCTGCTCGCTCTGATCCAGTTGCGCGTAAGACTGGCGCACCTGGGAGCTGGTCAGTCCGCCGCTGTAGATCGGGATGTTCAGTTGCAGGCCCACGGTGCTCTGCTCGACGTTGCCGTGATAAGGCGTACCGAACGCGCTCGGGTTGGAGAAACCGAGGGCGTCGTTGTCGCCTTTTTCGTATTTGGCCACGGCGTCGAGGGTCGGCAGGTGACCGGCCTTGCGCTGCTTCAACGTCTGTTCGGCGGAGCTCACCGCATAGTTGCTGGCCAGCAGATTGAGGTTCTGTTTGGCGGCGGTGTCGACCCAGGCCTTGGCGTCGTTCGGCGCCGGCGGCAGGATCGGCAGGGTGTGGACGATGCCCTGAATCGAGTTGTACTGACGGTTGGTCAGGGTGATCAGCGCTTCGAACGCATCATCCACCTGACGCTGGGCAACGATCCGGTTGGCCCGGGCGGTGTCGTAACTGGCTTGCGACTGCAGCACGTCGGTCTTGTCCGACAAGCCCACGTCGAAGCGCTCGTTGGACTGGTCGAGCTGGCGCTTGAACGCGGCTTCTTCAGCCTTGGTCGAGGCCAGGTTGTCCTGGCTGCGCAGCACGTTGAAGTAGCTTTCGGCCGATTGCAGGATCAGGTTCTGCTCGGTGGCCGACAGTTGCAGCGCGGCCTGCTCGTTGACGTCCTTGGCGGCCTGGTACTGGAACCAGCGATCGGCGCGGAACAGTGGTTGTGCGAGTGTCGCCTGATAGGAGTGCGCGCTGCGGTTGGCGATGGCCGAAGGCTGGTCGATCGAGGTGCGCACGCTGGCGGTTTCGGCGCCGCCGGAGAGGTTCGGCAGCAGCCCGGCGCGGGCCTGGGGCACCACTTCTTTCTGGGCGCCGTACTGGGCGCGGGCGGCGGCCAGATCGGCGTTGTTGTCGACCGCTTCCTGATAGACGCTGACCAGATCGGTCCTGGTCGACAAGGGCGCTTCTGCTGCCCAGACCATTGCGTTGGACGCACAAGACACGGCAACAGCCAGTGAGAGTTTGCGCAGCATGAGGCGATCCCTAGCATGAATATTATGGAAATAATCCGGGCGCCAAAGGTAAGGCGCGGGCCGCATAGCGTCAAGGCGCAGCAGGGCAAAGCGAGTGTAGTAGCGCATTGAGGCGCTCACAATCCTGTCGGCCGCCGCAATTGCGCCATTCATCATGGTGTTTGCTGCGGTGTTGGCGTTCTTTGCCGGTTGTGTCTAGACTGGCCGGGTTCTTGTCGGGGTGCCTTGCTATGAGGCTGAGATCGAATAATTTCGGATCCCGTTGAACCTGATCAGGTTAGCGCCTGCGTAGGGAACAAGATTTCTCGTCACCCGGCGAGTCCTCTTGTGCTTCGTCCGGGAAATTGTTCGACAATCGAACGCTCGACGACGATGCACAGCACCAGTCCTGGTGCGTCCGTGCCTTTCAGGTTCTGCTCCGACAATCCACTGCCTGGATGCTGTCTGGAGAGCCCGTGATGACTACAAAATCTAAAAACGCGATCAACCTGAGTGACTCGGCCAAGGTCGACGAGCAGTCGGTTCAACCGTTCACCCGTTCGCAAAAAGTCTACGTTCAGGGCTCCCGCCCGGACATCCGCGTGCCGATGCGCGAAATCACCCTCGATGTGACCCCGACCGACTTCGGCGGCGAAATCAACGCACCCGTTACCGTCTACGACACCTCCGGCCCGTACACCGATCCGAACGTGGTGATCGATGTGCGCAAAGGCTTGGGCGATGTGCGTTCGGCATGGATCGACGACCGTGGTGACACCGAGCGCCTGCCGGGCCTGAGTTCGAATTTCGGTCAGGAACGCCTGGCCGATCCGGAACTGACCAAGCTGCGTTTTGCCCACGTCAACAACCCGCGCCGCGCCAAGGCCGGGGCCAACGTCAGCCAGATGCACTACGCGCGCAAAGGCATCATCACCGCCGAGATGGAATACGTCGCCATCCGCGAAAACATGAAGCTGCAAGAGGCCCGCGCCGCCGGCCTGCTGAACCAGCAACACGCCGGCCACAGCTTCGGCGCGAGCATCCCGAAAGAAATCACCCCTGAGTTCGTCCGCGAAGAAATCGCCCGTGGCCGCGCGATCATTCCAGCCAACATCAACCACGTCGAACTGGAACCGATGATCATCGGCCGCAACTTCCTGGTGAAGATCAACGGCAACATCGGCAACAGCGCGCTGGGTTCGTCCATCGAAGAAGAAGTGGCGAAACTGACCTGGGGCATTCGCTGGGGTTCGGACACCGTCATGGACTTGTCCACCGGCAAACACATCCACGAAACCCGCGAGTGGATCATCCGCAACTCGCCGGTTCCGATCGGCACCGTGCCGATCTATCAGGCGCTGGAAAAAGTTAACGGCGTCGCCGAGGACCTGACCTGGGAGCTGTTCCGCGACACGCTGATCGAGCAGGCGGAGCAGGGCGTCGACTACTTCACCATCCACGCCGGCGTGCTGTTGCGCTACGTGCCGCTGACCGCCAAGCGCGTGACCGGCATCGTTTCCCGTGGCGGTTCGATCATGGCCAAGTGGTGCCTGGCGCACCACAAAGAGAACTTCCTCTACACCCACTTCGACGAAATCTGCGAAATCATGAAGGCCTACGACGTCAGCTTCTCGCTGGGCGACGGCCTGCGTCCGGGCTCGATTGCCGACGCCAACGACGAAGCGCAATTCGGTGAACTGGAGACCCTTGGCGAGCTGACCAAGATCGCCTGGAAGCACGACGTGCAGTGCATGATCGAAGGCCCGGGCCACGTGCCGATGCAGTTGATCAAGGAGAACATGGACAAGCAGCTGGAGTGCTGCGACGAGGCGCCGTTCTACACCCTCGGCCCGCTGACCACCGATATCGCACCGGGTTATGACCACATCACCTCCGGTATCGGTGCGGCGATGATCGGCTGGTTCGGTTGCGCGATGCTTTGCTACGTGACGCCGAAGGAACACCTCGGCCTGCCGAACAAGGATGACGTGAAGACCGGGATCATTACCTACAAGATCGCGGCGCACGCTGCGGACCTGGCCAAAGGACATCCGGGCGCGCAGATCCGCGACAACGCCTTGAGCAAGGCGCGTTTCGAATTCCGTTGGGAAGACCAGTTCAACCTCGGTCTGGACCCGGACACCGCCCGTTCGTATCACGATGAAACCCTGCCGAAGGACTCGGCGAAGGTCGCGCATTTCTGTTCGATGTGCGGGCCGAAATTCTGCTCGATGAAGATCACCCAGGAAGTCCGCGAATACGCGGCCAACCAGCGGATCGACGCGGTCGACGTGGACGTCGCCCAGGGCCTGGCGGAACAGGCCGAGCGGTTCAAGAAGGAAGGCAGTCAGCTGTACAAGAAGGTTTGATCTGACCTGAGTCCGGCGGCGCTCGCGCCGCCGCGATGACGATCGAAAAACAACAAATGTCCCTCTGAGATAACACCCTTGAGCATTCAACCCGGTACTTATTCCCCCGACCTCGCCGTGCCCGCCGACAAGCGTGTATTCGGCGGTCGCGATCTGTTTTCCCTGTGGTTTTCCCTCGGCATCGGCCTGATGGTCTTGCAGACCGGTGCATTGCTGGCGCCGGGGCTGGGCCTGTCGGGATCGCTGCTGGCGATTCTCCTCGGCACCCTGGTCGGCGTCCTGTTGCTGGCGGCGGTCGGCGTGATCGGCAGCGACACCGGCCTGTCGTCGATGGCCGCGCTGAAACTCAGCCTTGGCAGCAAAGGCGCGAGCCTGCCGGCGCTGCTCAACCTGCTGCAACTGATCGGTTGGGGCTCGTTCGAAATCATCGTCATGCGCGATGCGGCGAGTCTGCTCGGCACTCGTGCATTCAGCGAAGGTTCGCTGTGGGCGAGTCCGATGCTGTGGACGTTGTGCTTCGGTGCACTGGCGACATTGCTCGCGGTCAGCGGGCCGCTGACATTCGTGCGCAAGATCCTGCGCAAATGGGGCATCTGGCTGATTCTGGCCGCGTGCATCTGGCTGACCTGGAACCTGTTCGCCAAGGCTGACCTGGGTGCTTTGTGGGCACAGGCCGGGGATGGTTCGATGCCGCTCGCCGTGGGCTTCGACATTGCCATCGCGATGCCGCTGTCGTGGCTGCCGCTGATTGCCGACTACTCGCGTTTCGGCAAGCGAGCGAAGAACGTATTCGGTGGCACGGCCATCGGTTTTTTCATCGGCAACTTCTGGCTGATGAGCCTGGGCGTGGCCTACACCCTGGCCTTTGCGCCGAGCGGTGAAGTCAACGCGTTGCTGCTGGCGCTGGCCGGTGCCGGTCTGGGGATTCCGCTGTTGCTGATTCTGCTGGACGAGTCGGAAAACGCTTTTGCCGACATTCACTCGGCGGCGGTATCCAGCGGGATTCTGCTACGCCTGAAAGTCGAGCATCTGGCCTTGGCCATCGGTGTGATCTGCACCCTGATCGCGCTGCTCGCGCCCTTGGCGCAGTACCAGAATTTCCTGCTGCTGATCGGCTCGGTATTTGCGCCGCTGTTCGGCGTGGTGCTGGTGGATCACTTCATCCTGCGCAAGCGCAGTGGCCAGGTGGCTTCGGCCGCGTTGCGCTGGCCGGCGCTGTTGGCCTGGCTGGGTGGCATCAGCACTTACCATCTGCTGGCCAACCTGTATCCGGATGTCGGCGCAACCCTGCCGGCGCTGGTCCTGGCAGGGCTGCTGCAACTCGTGCTGGGCCGGGCCTTCAGTTACGGCCGGGAAACAGCTCGGGCTTGATGATGCCGTTCAGGCGCGGGTAAGGGATCTTCAGTTCGACGTGGCCCAGCGCGTAAGGCGCGATGGTGCTCACGTCGTACTTGAGGATCACGCCGCCGTAAGTCAGGGCCACGTGCGGGGTTTTGACGAACGGCCAGTTTTTCACGTACTCCGGTTCCTGATCGAGCTTGGTGCTGATCAGCCAGCTGTTATGCGCCACTTGCGCAGCCTTCCAGAAGGCTTCTTCCTGACCCGGCACCAGCATGTCCGACAGGCTCAGCACCTTGTGCTGCTGACGCGAATAGTTGATGAAGCCGCGGCCCGGCGTGCCGTGGGCGCCGCCGGTGTCCAGGTAGCTCGAGACTTCGACAATCACCAGACCGTCATGCTGCTCGCGTACTTTCGCCTGCAAATAGCTGCTGTTGCGCGGGCCGGCCGTGCGCAGGAACTGCTCGCGATAGGCCGCCAGGGTTGGCGCCACCGGGGCGTTCGGTTCGGTGCGGGTGAATTGCAGCAGGCGTTTTTCGATGATGCCGTCCAGCGCAGGCTCGGCCGGGAAGTGCAGCGTGTCGATGTTCACCAGCGGGCAGTCCGGGTTGGAACAGCCGGGTTTCAGGGTTTCCGAGGCGTCGCGGGTGGTTTCCAGCGGCGTGCGGTAGTTGGGCTGGAACAGGCTGGCACAGGCGCCCAGGGTCAGGGCGATGGCCGCCACGGAGGCGATTTTGAAAAGCGACATGGGCGTCCTTTCTGAAACAGGGGAAGGCAAAAAGTTACCGCTTCGACTCTCTGTGAAGCGGTCAGTTCGCCACTAAGCTAATTAGAGTGGGTTTCGCCTCCACCGTCCATCCCGCTGACGGTAAAGGGGCTGCATCAAACATCGCGGGCGCGTTAGGATGGCGCGAAGTCGAGGTTGCCCGTCACAAAAAACGCAGCCTCGTATTGGAATTGCAGTAAACGAGGATGCCCATGACCGATCTTGCCAAAGCCACTCCCGCCGCCATCGATATCGTGCGGCGCGAACAATGCTACAAGGGCTTCTACAAGCTCGACCGTGTGCATTTGCGTCACGAACTGTTCGCCGGCGGCATGAGCCGCGAGATCAATCGTGAAGTGTTCGTGCGACACGACGCCGTGTGCCTGCTGCCCTACGATCCGCAGCGCGATGAAGTGGTGCTGATCGAACAGTTTCGCGTCGGCGCCATGGGCAAGACCGCCAACCCGTGGCTGGTTGAACTGGTCGCCGGTCTGATCGACAAGGAAGAAGTGCCGGAAGAAGTTGCTCGCCGCGAAGCGCAGGAGGAAGCTGGACTCGACATCAAGGCGTTGTGGCCGATGATGCAATATTTCCCGTCGCCGGGGGGCAGCAACGAGTTCGTGCATCTGTTTCTGGGGCGTTGCAGCACCGAAGGTGTCGGCGGCCTGCACGGGCTGGAGGAAGAAGCAGAAGATATCCGCGTCACGGTCTGGGCATTCGAAGATGCGCTGCAGGCCGTACGCGACGGCCGGATTGCCAATGCGGCGAGCATCATCGCCTTGCAGTGGCTGGCGCTCAATCGCGCCGAAGTGAGGGGGTTATGGTCGTAAACAAACTGCGCGATCGTTATCGTGTCGACCTCGTGGGCCTGCAAGCCGCCTGCGAGGCCAACTACGCGCGCCTGATGCGACTGTTGCCGGACATGCGCCGCGAACCTGAAGCGCGGCGCATCGCCGTGACCCAGGGCGACCAGATGCTCGGCGTGCTGGCCATCGAAGTGTTGCAGACCTGCCCGTACACCACGACCCTGCAAGTGCGTCAGGAACACAGCCTGCCGTGGCTGCCGGTGCCGCAGCTGGAGGTGCAGGTCTATCACGACGCGCGCATGGCCGAAGTCATCAGCGCCGAACATGCGCGGCGCTTTCGCGGCGTCTATCCTTACCCCAATGCGGCCATGCATCAGCCGGACGAAAAGGCCCAGCTCAATCTGTTCCTCGGAGAATGGCTGAGCCATTGCCTGGCCTGCGGTCACGAGTACGCCGCCGTTCGATAGTTTCTATTACAGCGGCAAGTTGTGAACTGTGTCCGGTTCGGCGGTTTCTTCCCGGGGCCTTCCCCCAGCATAATTGCGAACCTTTCCGACCCGGCGTCCAGCCCTGGGAGAACGCCTTGCCGAGCGTATCGACTCTGACCACTGCCGATGCGGCGTTGCTGGTGCAACTGTCCGACAGTCATCTGTTCGCCGAGGCGGACGGCGCGCTGCTAGGCATGAAAACTCGTGAGAGCCTGCAAAAGGTCATCGAGCTGGTGCTCGAACAACAGCCGCAAATCGACCTGATGATTGCCACGGGCGACCTTTCCCAGGACGGCACGCTGGAGTCCTACCAGCAGTTTCGTCAGCTGACGGCGCAGATCGATGCACCCGCGCGCTGGATCCCCGGCAACCACGACGAACCACAGATCATGCAAATGGCCGCTGTGCAAAGTGCGCTGCTGGAGCCGGTGGTGGATATCGGCAACTGGCGCGTGACCCTGCTCGATTCGGCGGTGCCGGGTTCGGTGCCTGGGTATTTGCAGGATGACCAGTTGCAACTGCTCGCCCGTGCCCTGAGCGAAGCGCCGGAGCGGCATCATCTGGTGTGCTTCCATCATCACCCGGTGTCGATCGATTGTGCCTGGATGGAGCCGATCGGCTTGCGCAATCCCGATGCCTTTTTCGAAGTGCTCGACCGTTTCCCGCAGGCCCGGGCCGTGTTGTGGGGACATGTGCATCAAGAGATCGACCGCGAACGCAATGGCGTACGGCTGATCGCCTCACCGTCGACCTGCATTCAGTTCGAGCCGCGCAGTGTCGACTTCAAGGTCGGCGAGCAGGCGCCGGGCTATCGCTGGCTGCGATTGCTGCCGGACGGGCGGATCGAGACGGGTGTGGAGCGTGTCACCGATTTCCGGTTCACGGTGGATTACGGCTCCAACGGTTACTGATTCAGGGGCGCAGCGCTGATTTCCTCGGGTGCTGGCCCAACGACCCTCGACTCCCTGTAAACTCCGCTTTCTTTAGCCGACACCCAGGGAGCTCAAATGTCCGGTTCGATCCTCTATATCCACGGTTTCAACAGTGCGCCGGCCTCGAAGAAGGCCTGTCAGCTGGTCGAGGTGATGGAGCGTCTGGGTTTGAGCGATCAACTGCGTGTCCCGGCGCTGCATCACCACCCGCGCGAGGCCATCGGTCAGCTGGAGCAGGCAATTGCCGAGCTGGGCCGGCCGTTGCTGGTGGGAAGCTCGCTCGGCGGCTACTATGCGACTCATCTGGCCGAACGTCATGGCCTCAAAGCCCTGCTGGTCAACCCGGCCGTCAGTCCGCACCGGATGTTCGACGGATACCTGGGGACGCAAAAAAACCTGTACACCGACGAAACCTGGGAATTGACCCACGACCACGTGACGGCCCTGGCCGAACTGGAAGTGCCGGCACCGCAGGATTCGCAGCGTTATCAGGTGTGGTTGCAGACCGGGGACGAAACCCTGGACTATCGCCACGCCCAGCAGTATTACCGGGCCTGTGCCTTGCGTATCCAGGCCGGCGGCGACCACAGTTTCCAGGGGTTTGCCGGGCAATTGCCGGCGTTGCTGAGTTTTGCCGGCATTGGCGCCGATTTGTTTCAGGCAATCGATTTCACCGCGCTGTGAGCGGTTGCCCCCTTAATTTTCTTATTCACCGAACACTGACGACGAGACCTTATGGCCACTCCCAGCGCTAGCTCCTATAACGCCGACGCCATCGAAGTCCTCTCGGGCCTCGACCCGGTGCGCAAACGCCCCGGCATGTACACCGACACCAGTCGGCCGAACCACCTCGCCCAGGAAGTCATCGACAACAGCGTCGACGAAGCCCTGGCCGGCCACGCCAAATCGATCCAGGTCATCCTCCACGCCGACCACTCGCTGGAAGTCTGCGACGACGGCCGCGGCATGCCGGTCGACATTCACCCGGAAGAAGGTGTGTCGGGCGTTGAGCTGATCCTCACCAAGCTCCATGCGGGCGGCAAGTTTTCCAACAAGAACTACCAGTTCTCCGGCGGTCTGCACGGGGTGGGTATTTCCGTGGTCAACGCCTTGTCGACCCAGGTGCGGGTACGGGTCAAGCGTGACGGCAACGAATACGAGATGACCTTCGCCGACGGCTTCAAGGCCACCGATCTGCAAGTGATCGGCACCGTCGGCAAGCGCAATACCGGGACCAGCGTGTTCTTTGCGCCGGACCCGAAATACTTCGATTCGCCGAAATTCTCCATCAGTCGCCTCAAGCACGTGCTCAAGGCCAAGGCCGTTTTGTGCCCGGGGTTGCTGATCAGCTTCGAAGACAAAGGCACCGGCGAAAAGGTCGAGTGGCATTACGAAGATGGCTTGCGCTCCTATCTGGTAGACGCGGTCAGCGAATTCGAGCGCCTGCCGGATGCGCCGTTCTGCGGCAACCTGGCCGGGACCAAGGAAGCGGTCGAGTGGGCGCTGCTGTGGCTGCCGGAAGGCGGCACCTCGGTCACCGAAAGCTACGTCAACCTGATCCCGACGGAGCAGGGCGGCACTCACGTCAATGGTCTGCGTCAGGGCCTGCTCGACGCGATGCGCGAATTCTGCGAATTCCGCAGCCTGTTGCCGCGCGGCGTGAAGCTGGCGCCGGAAGATGTCTGGGAACGCATCGCCTTCGTGCTGTCGATGAAGATGCAGGAGCCGCAATTCTCCGGCCAGACCAAAGAGCGTCTGTCGTCCCGTGAAGCGGCGGCGTTCGTCTCCGGTGTGGTCAAGGACGCGTTCAGCCTGTGGCTCAACGCCAACCCGGAAACCGGTCTGGCGCTGGCGGAACTGGCGATCAGCAACGCCGGCCGTCGTCTGAAAGCCAGCAAGAAAGTCGAGCGCAAGCGCATCACCCAAGGGCCGGCACTCCCGGGCAAGCTGGCCGATTGCGCCGGGCAGGACCCGATGCGTTCCGAGCTGTTCCTGGTGGAAGGTGATTCCGCCGGCGGTTCGGCCAAGCAGGCGCGGGATAAAGAGTTCCAGGCGATCCTGCCGTTGCGCGGCAAGATCCTCAACACCTGGGAAGTCGACGGCAGCGAAGTGCTGGCCAGCCAGGAAGTGCACAACATCGCGGTAGCCATCGGTGTCGATCCAGGCGCCGAGGACATGAGCCAGCTGCGCTACGGCAAGATCTGCATTCTCGCCGACGCCGACTCCGACGGTCTGCACATTGCCACCTTGCTCTGCGCCTTGTTCGTTCAGCATTTCCGCCCGCTGGTGGATGCCGGTCACGTCTACGTGGCGATGCCGCCGCTGTATCGCATCGACCTGGGCAAAGAGATCTACTACGCCCTCGACGAAGCCGAGCGCGACGGGATTCTCGACCGTCTGGTGGCCGAAAAGAAACGTGGCAAACCGCAGGTCACCCGATTCAAGGGCCTGGGTGAAATGAACCCGCCGCAGCTGCGTGAAACCACCATGGACCCTAACACCCGCCGCCTGGTGCAACTGACCCTCGGCGAAGACTTCGCCCAGACGTCGGAAATGATGGACATGCTGCTGGCGAAGAAACGCGCCGGCGACCGCAAGTCCTGGCTCGAATCCAAGGGCAACCTGGCCGAGGTCCTGGCCTGATGCGCTTTGGCTGGGCCCTGGCGGGTGCATTGCTGCTGGGCTCGATGACGGTGTCGGCCGAGCCCGTGCAGGAACTGCGCGTGCTCTCCGAACATCCGGTCGAAGGCATGCGCGGCGGCAACCTTTCGGGGCTGGCAATGTGCGGCAACGAGCTGTGGACGGTTTCGGACCGCGACGATGATCAGATCTATCGTCTCGATACCCGCGATCCGGTCTGGCAGGCCACGGCCGTGCGCATCGACCCGCCGCCGGTGCCCGACAGCGGCTTGCCGTGGGGCATCAAATCGCGGACCTGGGCGGCATCGTTCGTCCGGGGCGGCGATCTGGATTTCGAAGGGATCACCTGCGACAGCGCCGGCAATCGCTACATTGTCAGCGAAGGCCACGCCGCCGTTTTGCAAGTCCCGCCGCAGGGGCCGTCCTCGTGGCTGAAGATTTCGCCGATGATGGTCCGCGAGGCGCGGGCCAGCGGCATGCTGCTGCAATTCAATGCGATCTTCGAAGGCCTGGCGATCAACCCCGCAGGCGATCAGATGTGGCTGGCCGCCGAACGGCAAAACCGTGGCTTGTTGCTGATCAAGCGTCAGCAGACGGTGTGGGACTGTGACGGTCGCTGCGTATTGCTCAGCGAGGGCGGTATGGAAATGCAGCCGCCGCAGTTTCCAAAAGCCAGACCGGTCAACCGGGACTTTTCCGACCTGTCACTGTTCAACGGCAAGCTGTTCACCCTTGAGCGCAACGCCTACCAGATCTGCCGCCGCGATCCGCAGACGGCCAAGGTCGAGCGCTGCTGGTCGTATGCCGACGAACTGTTGCAGGGCAACCGTCGCTACGCCCAGAACTTCGGGCTCGAAGAGGCGTTGGTGATTGATGCTGACGGTGCCTGGATCGGCGTCGACAACAACTTCGGCCCACGCGCCGATGGCGAAGTCCGCCCGATCGTCTGGCGTTTCGCCGCACCCGAGGGTGGCTGGAGTGCCAAGCCTTGAGCCAGCAGCCACCGGGCAAACGCGCCGGTCGGGTACTGATGATTCTGGCCTGGTGCGCGGCGCTGTTTCTGGCCACGCGGTTTTTCGGCCAGTGGGAAGACCGCCAGCGCAATCCCAACGTGGTGGTCAGTTCGGAGCAGGTGGGCGGCGTGATCGAAGTGAAACTGGCGGGTAACGCCCAGGGACATTTCGTCGCCAGCGGACTGATCAACGGCCGGCCGGTGGAGTTCATGCTCGACACCGGCGCGACCGACGTGGCAATCCCGGCCGAGGTGGCGAAAGACCTGCGGCTGGAAGAAGGTTTCGGTGTGACCCTGAGCACGGCCAACGGCCTGAGCCAGGGCTATCGCACCCGTATCGACCGCCTGCAACTGGGCGACATCGTGCTGCGGGACGTCCGCGCACTGGTGGCGCCCGGCCTGCATGGCGATCAGGTGCTGCTTGGCATGAGCGCCCTGAACAAACTTGAATTTACCCAGCGCGGTGGCACCATGCTGCTGCGCCAGACAACGAACCGATGAGGCCCGCATGAGCGACTCCCTTGATCTCAGCCTGGACGGTGTAGAACGCCGGTCGCTGGCTGACTTCACCGAAAATGCCTACCTCAACTACTCCATGTACGTGATCATGGACCGTGCCCTGCCGCATATCGGCGACGGTCTGAAACCGGTACAGCGGCGTATCGTCTACGCCATGAGCGAGCTGGGGCTGGACGCCGATTCCAAGCACAAGAAGTCGGCGCGTACCGTCGGCGACGTGCTCGGCAAGTTCCACCCCCACGGCGACTCGGCGTGCTACGAAGCGATGGTGCTGATGGCCCAGCCGTTCAGCTATCGCTACACGCTGGTGGACGGCCAGGGTAACTGGGGTGCGCCGGACGATCCGAAATCCTTCGCCGCGATGCGTTACACCGAAGCGCGCCTGTCGCGTTATTCCGAAGTGCTGCTCAGCGAGCTGGGCCAGGGCACTGCGGACTGGGGCCCGAACTTCGACGGCACCCTGCAGGAACCACTGGTGTTGCCGGCACGTTTGCCGAACATTCTGCTCAACGGCACCACCGGTATCGCCGTGGGCATGGCCACCGACGTGCCGCCGCACAACCTGCGCGAAGTCGCCACCGCCTGCGTGCGCCTGCTCGATGAGCCAAAAGCCACGGTCGAACAGCTCTGCGAACACATTCAGGGCCCGGATTACCCGACCGAAGCGGAAATCATCACCCCGCGCGCCGACCTGCTGAAAATGTACGAAACCGGCAAGGGTTCGGTGCGCATGCGCGCCGTGTACCACGTCGAAGACGGCGACATCATCGTCACCGCTCTGCCGCACCAGGTTTCCGGGGCCAAGGTGCTGGAGCAGATCGCCGCGCTGATGCAGGCCAAACCGTCGAAAGCGCCGCAGATCGCCGACCTGCGTGACGAATCCGACCATGAAAACCCGTGCCGCATCGTGATCATCCCGGTCAACAGCCGCGTCGATCACGAAGCGCTGATGCAGCACCTGTTCGCCAGCACCGAGCTGGAGTCGACCTACCGGGTCAACGTCAACATCATCGGTCTGGACGGCAAGCCGCAGCTGAAAAACCTCCGGGCGCTGCTGGTGGAGTGGCTGGAATTCCGCGTGCTGACCGTGCGTCGCCGCCTGCAATTCCGTCTCGACAAGGTCGAGCGTCGCCTGCACCTGTTGGACGGTTTGCTGATCGCTTACCTCAACCTGGATGAAGTGATCCATATCATCCGCACCGAGGATCAGCCGAAGGCCAAACTGATCGAGCGCTTCGCCCTCAGCGAGATCCAGGCCGACTACATCCTCGACACCCGTCTGCGTCAGTTGGCGCGACTGGAAGAGATGAAGCTACGCGACGAGCAGGACGAACTGCTCAAGGAACAAGCCAAGCTGCAAGCGCTGCTGAGCAGCGAAGCGAAGCTGAAGAAGCTGGTTCGCAGCGAACTGCTCAAGGACGCCGAAACCTACGGCGATGACCGTCGCTCGCCAATCGTCGAACGCGCTGAAGCCAAGGCGCTGACCGAGCACGATCTGCTGCCGAACGAGAAAGTGACCGTCGTGCTGTCGGAAAAAGGCTGGATTCGTTCGGCCAAAGGCCATGAGATCGACGCCACCGGCCTGTCGTACAAGGCCGGCGACGGCTTCAAGACCTCGGCGGCGGGGCGTTCCAACCAGTCAGCCGTGGTCATCGACTCCACGGGCCGCAGTTACTCGGTGGCCGCCCACACCTTGCCTTCTGCACGGGGCCAGGGCGAGCCGCTGACCGGCCGTCTGACGCCGCCGCCCGGCGCCACGTTCGAATGCGTGCTGATGCCGGAGGACGACGCGCTGTACGTGATCGCCTCTGATGCCGGCTACGGTTTCGTGGTGAAAGGCGAAGACCTGCAAGCCAAGAACAAGGCCGGCAAGGCCCTGTTGAGCCTGCCGAACAACGCCAAGGTGATCGCGCCGCGTCCGGTGGCCGACCGCGAGCAGAACTGGCTGGCTTCGGTCACGACCGAGGGTCGCCTGCTGATCTTCAAAATCAGCGATCTGCCACAATTAGGGAAGGGCAAGGGCAACAAGATCATCGGTATCTCTGGTGAACGTGTGGCCAGTCGCGAAGAATATGTCACGGACATCGCCGTTCTGCCGGAGGGCGCCACCTTGGTGCTGCAGGCCGGAAAACGTACCCTGTCGCTGAAAGCCGACGACCTCGAACACTACAAGGGTGAGCGTGGTCGTCGTGGCAATAAACTGCCACGGGGCTTCCAGCGGGTGGACGCGCTGCTCGTCGAAAACCTCAATTAAGCGGCCAGGGGGCATTCGCACTGATTTCTCCGGCGGAGAAAATGAGTGAGAACGCCTCTCTAGAGCGTCCGATCTTCGATTTAACCCGTAGATCGGCGCTTTGGCGCTGGAGTCGGAACGCATATTCACGGATGATATGGCCTTTCCAAGCGCCGGCGTGGCCGAGCGTTCTTCATATTTTTTGAGTATTTTCACTGTGGTCAGCCTTGTGGCGGCCACCTGGACGGGATGATGACTTCTCTGCGCCCCCTTATTTTCCTGCTCGCCGGCGTTCTTGGCCTGGCGGGTTGCAGCGTCCACCAGCCGGTGTCGCTGTATCAGCTGGACAGCGGAAGTCCGGCTCAGCCTGCGCAAAGCGCGGGCATGGCAGTTTTGCTGGGCCCTGTGACCGTTGCCGATTACCTGCAACGTGAAACCCTGTTGCAGCGTCAGCCGGACGGCAGCCTGCAGGCTGCGGTCGATGGCCGCTGGGCCGGTAGCCTTTCGTCGGATATCGATCAATTGCTGCTGCGTCAGGTTGCCGGTCATCTGGACAGTCAACGTGTAGTGCTGGCACCGGCCACCACCGGGTTCACCCCGGATGTGCAGGTGCTGTTGACCATCACGCGTCTGGACTCCGGTGCCAAGCAACCGGCGATTCTCGACGCGCAGTGGCGTCTGATCGACCGTCGTGGCCAGGTGCGGGACAACCGCATCGTTCACCTGCAAGAACTGCACAGTGGTGGCACGGCTTCGCAGGTTCAGGCCCAGGGCATCCTGTTGCAGCGCCTGGCCGAGCAACTGTCGGTCGCGCTCAAGCCGCTGGCCAACCAGCCACCGGTTGCCGAAGCACCGCGCAAACCGGCACCAAAACCTGCTGCGCCGGCGGCGGAAGCCGAGAAGCAGCCGAAGATCCCGATGGCTTCGCCGATTCGTACCGATATGGAAGTGTTCCGCTTCTGAGGCTGGAACGAGCCAGGACAGAGCCCGCCTTGTGCGGGCTTTGTTGTTTCTGGACGTTGGTGGGTCCATGCTTTGGTGCCCGGCTGGAAAAAGCCCCTCACCCTAGCCCTCTCCCGGAGGGAGAGGGGACTGACCGGGGTGTCTGGCGTTATCCATCGACCTGAGAAATCGTGTCGATTACGGATTCACAGCCGAGCGTTCAGGTCGGTGTATCGCTCGAGTATCCCCCAATCGGTCCCCTCTCCCTCCGGGAGAGGGCTAGGGTGAGGGGGCTCCAAAGCCGGGCGAGATCACGAAACCACCACACACAAAAAAGCCCGCAGACAATCACTCATCTGCGGGCTTCTTCACATCAAGGCCTCAGGCCCGACGCTCATGCATCCGCGCCAGTTGCCGCTCGAGCATCGACGGATAAGGCTCCATCAAACGCTCAACACAGCACGCGCCTTCAGGGCTGGCAATCGGCCGGATCCGCGCACGCTGGCGAATCAGCGTGTCGTCACCGATCTTGCGCTCCACCAGCAGCAGGTTGCGGCTGTGTTGCGACAGCGCCAGGGCGTCCTGGGCGGAGTCGGTCAGCAGCAGGTCGATCTGGCTCAGGCCGAACAGCTCATCACCGAGAGTCAGGCCCAGCTGCAGTTGCAGAGTGATGCCGCTGTCGGCGACTTCGATCTGCAACTGGTGGCCCAACGCTCGCAGCAGTTCGCCGCAGCAGATGGCGTTGGTCAGGTAATCGTCGCCGCTGTCCTCGGTGTGGAACAGCATCAGCGTGCTGCCGTCGTTCAGGGTTTCGATTTCACCCTGATACAGCGAAGCGGCCTGTTCCAGGCAGTCGCGATAGCGCTCCTGCAACTCTTCCAGGCGTGCCCGTGGCAAACGGCGCAATTGCTCTTGCGAACCCAGTTGCACGGCAAGCACCGCGGTGTGTTGCGGCACGCTCGGAGTTGGCTGGCGAACGGCAGGTTGCGCAGGTTCGTTCAGCGACTCGTCACGCAGATCGGCAAACGGATCTTCGTCATCGTCATCTTCAACGGTGCTGACCACATGGCGTGGTGCAGGCTTCTGCGCGGCCATCGGGCGAGTTTCGTCAAAGCTCGGATCACGCAGGTTGCGCACTTCGAATTCCGGCTCGACGTCATCGTCCTCGAACTCGGGTTCCGGCTCAGGCTTGGGGGCAGGTTCCGGGGCAAAGTTGGCGTGCAGTTGACGTGCCAGATCACCGATCTCGTCCTGACGCTCGGTCCCCGGCGTGTATTCGTCGATCCGGCGCAGCCATACCCGCAGTTGCAGCAGCGGTGTGGAGATGTGCCGACCAAGACGCAAGCTCAGGGCCAGCGACAGGGCCAGCAGGATCGCACTCAGAATGCCCATGCTCTGCAGGCTGATGGTCATCGGCTGCTGGAACTGGTCCATGTCCAGGCTGATGCGCAGTTGCCCGGCAGTCACGTCCTGGAAGGTGATCTTGCTCTCGTACATGCCTTCGGCCTCGCCCAACAGGCTGTGCTTGGGCCGCTGACCGGACTCGGCGAGGATGCGGTTGTCCACGCTATAGATGGCGGCATGGGCCACCAGCTTGTTCTTGGTCAGGTTGTTGAGCAGCACGTTGAGGCTGAGGATGTCGTTGGACACCAGCAGCTCGGTCGCGGAAGTGGCGGTCTGCGTGGTCAGGCTTTCGCCCAGCGCATCGGCCTGTTCGTGCATGGCCTGCTTGAACTGCAAGCCCATCACGCAGGCATAGATCACCAGGGCCAGGGCGACCAGGATCACGTTATGGCTGGCAATGCGCAATGCAATCGGTACACGGCGGTGGCGCAGTGCACGGAAGATCAGCAGGAAGAAGTTATCGGTTTTAACTGGCGTGGGCCGGTTCACTGAGCTCGGCTCTTTTGTCCGTGAAGTTGACGCGCAGTATAGCGACAGGCCCTAGACCGGCAAAGCGCTGGCGGTGCCCGATGGTCACTGAAAGTGGGTAGAATGCGGTTTTTTTCCAGTTGCGGGGGTGCGCGTTGCGCGAAATCGTCCTGATTAACATCACGGGAGTCGACCGTCCGGGTCTGACTGCGGCCATTACCGGCGTTCTGGCCCAGGGTGGTGTGAATATCCTCGACATCGGTCAGGCGGTGATTCACGACATGCTGTCGTTCGGCATCCTCGTGGAAATCCCCGACTCCGAGCAAGGCAAGTCGGTGCTCAAGGACATCCTGTTCAAGGGCTATGAGCTCGACCAGCAGGTGCGTTTCACCCCGGTGTCCGAAGAGGATTACCAGCAATGGGTGGGCAATCAGGGCAAGAAGCGCCACATCGTTACCCTGCTGACCCGCAAGGTCACCGCCGGCCAGTTGCAGGCCGTGAGTTCGATCACCGCCAAATATGGCCTGAACATCGACCACATCGACCGTCTGTCGGGTCGCATGCCGCTGGACACTCCGGCCGACAAGGGCAAGGGCTGCATCGAGTTCTCCGTTCGTGGCGAAGCGGCCGATCCGCAGGCCCTGCGCGCCGAGTTCCTCAGCGTGGCCCAGGAACTGAACGTCGACATCGCCTTCCAGGAAGATTCGCTGTTCCGTCGCAACCGTCGCCTGGCGGTGTTCGACATGGACTCGACCCTGATCGAAGCCGAAGTCATCGACGAGCTGGCCAAGGCCGCCGGCGTCGGCGACCAGGTTTCGGAAATCACCGAGCGGGCGATGGCCGGCGAGCTGGATTTCCGCGCGAGCTTCAAGGAGCGTCTGGCGCTGCTCAAGGGCCTGGATGTCAGCGTGCTGGATTCGATCGGCGCTTCCCTGCGCCTGACCGAAGGCGCCGAAACCCTGTTCGCCGAACTCAAGCGCCTAGGCTACAAGACCGCGATCCTGTCCGGCGGCTTCACTTACTTCGCCAAGCAATTGCAGGCCAAGCTCGGCATTGACTATGTGTTCGCCAACGAGCTGGAAGTGGTCGACGGCAAGTGCACTGGCGTTGCGATCGGGCCGATCGTCGATGCCCAGCGCAAGGCCGATCTGCTGAAGCAACTGGCTGAAAAAGAAGGTTTGCGCCTGGAACAGACCATTGCCGTGGGCGACGGCGCAAACGATCTGCCGATGCTGGCGATTGCCGGTCTGGGCGTGGCGTTCCGCGCCAAGCCGCTGGTCAAACAGTCGGCGAAGCAGGCCATTTCCACCCTGGGGCTGGATGGCGTGCTGTACCTGCTGGGCTTCCGGGATCGCGACGGGCAGCTCTGAACCCTCGCTCAGGATCGCAGCCTTGGGCTGCGATCCTTGTTCAAAGGGATTTCCACAACGAGTCGAAATCCTCCTCGCTCCCGCCATTCTGTGCGGCTTCCAGCGAACGATAGGCAAACTGATTGAAACTGTGTGTGCTCGCCACCCGCCGATCCAGTCCGGCGCGGTGCTCTTCGCCCTGGGTGTTGATCAGCACTTTGTTGCCCTCCTGAAACGGCAGTCGCGGCGCCAATAGCGTTGCGGGCAAGTCGATGGCGCTGATTTCCGGCAACAGCAAACCTCGCAGGTAATGGCTGTGATCGTCCCGTGTGCGCACCAGCTGCAGGCCGCAGGGCTGGGCGTATGGCGCTACCAGTTCGATGCCCATTTGTGTCCCGGCGCCCCGCACCTGACGGATCCAGCGCACCACGGCAATGCTCCAGCCCTGATTCGTGGTGTCCTGGATGCCGACCATTTCCCCGGTCTGCAATTCGGCAGGCACTTCTTTTGGCCACGCCAGGCAGTAACCCCCGGGACTGTGATTGATGACCGGCAAGGCATACGTCGGGTAATGCGGCGGGCTGTCGGCGTCGCCTTCGTCGTCCGCCAGCGGTTCGTAGCGGATTTCTTCGTAGGGCAGGAATTCGTCAGTTTTGCTTTGCGGAGCGGCGTCGAAGGCCTGGATCCAGCTGTCCTTTTCGCCTTGGACCACTGCGCGGCTGAAGTTTGCGGCGCGTGAACCGGGATGTCTGAGCAATTCGCTGAATGTGCGTTCACCGCCGAGATAGAAGTGCAGAGCGCTCATGCCGACGCACACGGTCAGGTTGCCCTGGCCAACGGTGCGCTGAAAGCTGCGTTCGGCGGCCTCGCCCCAGGTGGCGTGCAGGTGTTGCAGGGTGTCGAGGGTCAGGCCGGCCGGCACCGGCAGCGGCGTCGACGTGTGCTGATGCAGCAGGTGAGCCTCGATGGCATTCACCAGCGGTTGCGGATCGAAGCCGAGCAGTCCCGGCTGTTGTTCGCTGCGAAATTTGCTGCGATAGCGCGGACCGGCGTCGATCTCCGCAGAAATCGCGAACAGCCCTTCGCCTGAGGTGCCGGGATGCAGTTTCAGCCAGACGCTCCAGGGTTCAAGCACCTGCGCGAGTTGGGCGATCGGGTTCTGGCGCAACTGATTGCAGCGGGCGCTGCCCAGCAGCAGAGCGGCGATATAGGTCTGTTCGACGCTCAATTCACCGGCGAGGCTGGCCAGATCGTCACGGACCCGACGGTGTTGCAACTGCAAGTCGCAGGCACAGCGAAACAACTGGTGCAGCTCAAACCACAGCTGCTCCGGCGCCGGGCTGTACAACTGCGTGGCGCGCACCAGTTGCCCTTTCAGTGCATGAACGGCGCGTTGCAGCGCCTCGCTCAGCAGGGCGGCCCGGTCTTTTGAGTATTTGGGGGCGATGCGCAGAACGATCTGTTTGTAGCCGATGGCCAGCTGGCTTTGCAGGGCCTGACAGAGGTTGCTGATCTTGCGCGAGCGCTCGTCGAGCATGATCGCCTGATGCAGAAAGTGTCGCTCAAGGTGCTGGCAGACGAAGTACACCTCGGGCCGCAACAGCTCCAGCAGATGCAGGCGATTGTCGCTGGGCGTCAGCAATTGATTGAGTTCGCCGAGGCCCTGATAGAGCTGACGTGCGGTTTCGCCGATGTTGGCCTTGGGCAGGCCGGCGATCCAGCGCTTGAGATCGCGCGGGGTCGCCTCACAGAAAGACAGGCGCAACTGCGTTGGCGTCGGTGCGCTCAGTTGCGGTTGGAATCGAGGCTCACTCATGCCGTGACCAGCTCCGGCGGCGAATAGGGCAATGCCAAAACTCTAGCAGTTGTGGTCCGTTTCGCAGGCGCTTGTCGGGCTTTTTTACCGTTGGTCTGCTGGCTTGGTGCCATTTCGGCAGGCGCTACTAGGCTCTCTGGCGTGCGATCGGAAACGCACGGTTGCATGGCTTGCCGCCAACGTCGGGCAGGTCTCTGAAAAACTTCAAGGAGATGAGGTTCATGTCTAAATACGCAGTGGCAAACCAATGGGGCGGTAGTTCGGCACCCTGGCATCCGGGTGGAACCTGGGTTCTGGGCGCGCGGGACAACCAGAAAGTCGTCGCCATCGACATCAAGTCCGGCGACGGCGGCAAAACCTTCAATGGCACCATGACCTACGCCGGCGAAGGCCCTATTGGCTTCAAGGCTCAGCGCACTGGCCAGAACCAGTACAACGTCGAGAACCAGTGGGGCGGCAACGATGCTCCATGGCATCCAGGTGGCAAATGGGTGATCGGCGGTCGGGATAACCAGAACGTTATCGCGTTGAATGTCACCTCGAGTGACGGCGGGAAAAACCTCAGCGGCACCAATACCTACGCCAACGAAGGGCCGATCGGCTTCCGTGGGCAGATAGAGTAACGGCGCCGTTCAGGTCGTGTCCGCCCCTTCGCAGACGTGCGCAGGGGCGGATCAGCAGGTTCAGGCGTTCGACAGTGCCAGGGCCTGACCCATCTGTACCGGCGAGCCGGCTTTCAGTTCTTCAACCCACTTCACCTGATCCGGCCCGAACAGCACGATCGCGGTCGAACCCAGCTTGAAACGACCCAGTTCCGCACCTTTTTCCAGATGAATCGGCGCGCGGGCGGCTTCGTCGTAGCGGAAGGTTTTCAGCTCGCGCTTCGGTGGCGTGACCAGACCGGCCCACACGGTTTCGATCGATGCCACGATCATCGCGCCCACCAGCACCACGGCCATCGGCCCGCGCTCGGTGTCGAAGATGCACGCTACACGTTCGTTGCGGGCGAACAGCTCAGGGACGTTTTCCGCGGTGGTCTGGTTGACCGAGAAGATCCGGCCCGGGATGTAGACCATTTCGCGCAGGGTGCCGGCCAGCGGCATGTGTACGCGGTGGTAATCCTTCGGCGACAGGTAAACGGTGGCGAACTCGCCGCCCATGAACGGCGCGGCATTGGCTGCATCGCCACCCAGCAGTTCCAGCACGCTGAAGCTGTGGCCCTTGGCCTGGAAGATGCGACCGTGCTCGATCGGGCCGAGCTGGCTGATCGCGCCGTCGGCCGGGCTGAGGATTGCGCCAGGCGTCTGATCCAGTGGACGTGCGCCGTCTTTCAGCGCGCGGGTGAAGAAGGCGTTGAAGTGCTCGTAAGCGGTCACGTCTTCAACCAGCGCCTGGGACATGTCCACCTGATAACGCTTGGCGAACCAGGTGGTGAAGGCATTCTTGAACCAGCGCACGCGGCACTCGGCGATGCAGCCGGCCAGACGCGACAGCAAGTGGTGAGGCAGCAGGTACTGGCTGATGATAAACAAACGCTCTTTCATGACTGTCCTTAAAAATCCTTAAAGCTCGACGGGGGTGTCGGGGTGGTTGCCCCATTCGCCCCAGGAACCGGCGTAGCCCTTGACCCGCGGATAACCGAGAGCCTTGGCCACCAGATAAGTGAAACCGGACCGGTGATGGGTCTGGCAGTGAGTGATGATTTCTTTGTCCTTGGTGATCCCGAGGTTTTCGAGGATCCGCGGCATGTCGGTACGGATGCGCAACTGGCGCGCCTGATCCATGCCAGCCGTCCATTCGAAATTGACTGCGCCGGGGATGTGTCCACCTTTGGCTGCCAGCACTTTCTCGCCGGAATATTCCAATGGACCGCGAGCATCCCAGATCGCCAGGTCGGCGGCACCGAGGCGGCTTTGCAGGTATTCACGAGTGGCGGTCGGTTCGTCGTGCAGGGTCAGGGCCACCGGGCCGCCGACCGCAGGAGGGACCTGGATCGACATCGGCGAACCTTCCGCCAGCCACGCCGGCAGGCCGCCGTCGAGATAGTGGTACTTGTCGTGACCGATCACGTCGAGCAACCAGATGAAGCGTCCGGCCCAACCGCCGCCTTCGTCGTCATAGACCACGTAGACCGCGTCCTTGTTGTGGCCCAGTTCACCGAACAGTTCCTCGAGTTTTTCTTTTGTCGGCAACAGGCCCGGAGCCGGTGCCTGGCCCAGCTGGGTGCGCTTCGGATCGACGAAGCGTGCGCCGGGAATATGACCCTCGGCATAGCGGGCGGCGCTGGTCAGATCCACCAGAATCAGGTTGCGGGCGTCGAGTCGCGGGAGCAGGTCGCTCGGCTCGATCACCAGCGCCAGGCCAGAGAAGTCAGACATGTGAGGTCTCCAGAGCACAAAGGGGAAGGATTGTAGCTGTCATTGGCCGCGCTGGCTAAAGCTGTGCAGGGCTTTCTCGATGCACTGCGCGGTTTTGCCGAAGGCTTGCACGGTGATGTCGGCGAACGGTCCGCCACCCTGGTCGGCGACCACAATCATGATCACCCGGCCGTTATGGACCAGCGAGCGCAGAAACAGATGTTCGCCACGAAACAGCGTACGCAGGGACGGTGGCAGCAGGGCGGAAAACTGGGCGTTGTTCTCCGGAGTGATCCGCACCTGTGCCTGTTGCGCGAGCAAGCGTTGCAGCACCGTGCTTTGGCTGACGACGAAATTGAGCGCAGCGGCTTCCTTCGGCAAGCCGGAAATCTGATGCACACGCAGACTGGACTGGGTGCGGTCGGCCATCAGGATCATCACCCGGCGCATGCCGCTGGCCACCAGCGCGTCGCGGGCGGCAATGGTCAGGTGCATGGCGTTGGTGAAACGGCTCGGTTCGGCCAGCAGTTCGGCGCATTGCCGGCGCCATTTGGCCAGGTCTTCGGTACTCGGCGCGGCGGCGGGCAACATGCCGGCAGGCAAACGGCGGTTGTCCCATGGCCACAGCAGCGAAACCGCCGGGTGCCACAGATCCGGCATTGAATGCCGGCGCGCACTGTTGGCGGCCTGCTGGTGCAGCTGTTGCTGCACTTCGTCCATCGGGATTTGCAGATAGAGGCTGGTCAGGTACTGCCAGCGCTCGCTGTGCGGACTGTCCCAGGCCTGTTGCGCCGACAGCGCCAGACCATTGGCCAGCAGCACGGTATTGGCTGGCTGATTGAGCCAGTTGCGCAAGGTCGGATCGTCATCGAGACGGTTCTGTTGGCGCAACGGATGATCGACGTCGCGTGCGATGCGCAGGACCTTGACCAGTTCGCGTTGCTCGGTGAGCAGCAATCGATACCCCTGCTGCACCCAGATCGGCAGGCGCCAGGCTTCGACCAGTGCCGCACCGATCTTCAGCAGGCGCACGCCGAACATTTGTTTTTCCACGTCGCGGGCCGATTCGCCCTTGTGGATGACTCGTACTTCCCACTCTTCGAGCAGTTTGGGAAAGGTCAGCGCCAACGGCCACAGCGGCGAAAGAAACAGCAGGCTGCCCCAATGAATGTCCTGCCACAGCCGCGCCAGGCGACTGGCAAAAAAACCGTTGGCCTGTTGCGTGGCGTGCTGGCTGATCATCTGAATCTGGCGCAGGGCCTGGGGAATTTGCGCCTGAGGTTCGGCGGGCAGGCGTGCCAGCAGTTCTTCGGTGCGGGCGAGGCCAAGACGATTGATCGCCACCTCAAGGTTTTCCGCCGGCTCCGTCAGGCTGCCCTGGGTATGGCGGTTGGCTTCGCGGATGATGCTCAGGGCCAGCGCCGGGCTGTCCTGCATCAGGTCGGCAATGTCGCGCAACGAGCTGCGATTGTCGCGGATCGCCCGGCAGACCTTGTCGTGGGCCTCTTGCGGCACCGGCAGGCGCACGCCGTCGAGCAGCTTCACCCAGCCATCGAGTGTGGTCGGTCTTGCGTGTGGGACGTTCGTTTCATTAGCCATGTCTGGACGGGATCTTGATCTGCTGTAGACGCGCCCGGCACGGGCTAAATTGGCTTTTCGCCTGAACTGGCTATAGTCTGGCGCAGTTTTGCCGATAAGTAGAAGAAGAGATTTTTTAACTTCCGAATATGACCTTGAACCCGACTTAAGTAAGTACTTTCTACCTATGGCTAAAATTATCGGCATCATCGTCGTATTCGCGAGCGTGCTCGGCGGATACGTGCTCTCCCACGGCAAGATTGCCGCCCTGATCCAGCCCTTCGAGGTGATGATCATCGGCGGTGCGGCACTCGGAGCATTCCTCCAGGCCAACCCCGGCTACATGACCATGCACGTGCTCAAGAAATCCCTGGGCATGTTCAGCTCGCGTTTCAGCCACACGTTCTATCTGGAAGTGCTCGGCCTGATCTACGAAATCCTCAACAAGAGCCGCCGTGAAGGCATGATGGCCATCGAAGGCGACATCGAAGATGCCGCTGCGAGCCCGATCTTCGCCAAGTACCCGGCGGTGCTGAAAGACGAACGCATGACCGCGTTCATCTGCGATTACCTGCGCATCATGTCGTCCGGCAACATGGCGCCGCACGAACTCGAAGGCCTGTTCGACATGGAGTTGTACAGCCTCAAGGAAGAACTGGAACACCCTTCCCACGCGGTCAACGGCATTGCCGACGGTATGCCCGGTTTCGGTATCGTCGCGGCGGTACTGGGTATCGTGGTGACCATGGCGTCCCTGGGCGAGGGCGATCAGAAGTCCATCGGTCTGCACGTGGGTGCGGCACTGGTCGGTACCTTCTTCGGTATTTTGGCGGCCTACGGCTTCTTCGGCCCGCTGGCGCACTCCCTGGCCCACGATGCCAAGGAAGAGCTCAACGTCTATGAAGCCATCAAGGCTTCGCTGGTGGCTTCGGCTTCCGGCATGCCGCCGTCGCTGGCCGTGGAATTCGGGCGCAAGGTTCTGTACCCGGCTCACCGTCCTAGCTTCGCCGAGCTGGAACAAGCGGTTCGCGGTCGCTAAGTCATGGAAAATAACCAGCCGATAATCATCAAGCGCGTCAAGCGCTACGGTGGCGGGCATCACGGCGGGGCGTGGAAGATCGCCTTCGCCGACTTCGCGACGGCGATGATGGCGTTCTTCCTGGTGTTGTGGCTGCTGTCCACCGCAACGCCGGAACAGAAGATCGCCATTGCCGGCTACTTCAAGGACCCGGTCGGCTTCTCCGAGAGCGGCACGCCTTACATCATCGACCTGGGCGGTACGCCGACCCTGGCGCCGGAAAACACCCTCAACCCTGAAGTGAAGTCTCAGCCGCAACCGGACAAGGTCACGGTCGACACCGATCAGGTTGAAGGCATGGCCGAGCAGGTCGAGAAAGAACGTCTGGAACTGTTGCTGCAGGAACTGCAGAACAAGGTCGACGAGAATCCGCAACTGCAGAAGTTCAAGGACCAGATCCTGTTCGAGATCACGCCGAACGGCTTGCGCATCCAGATCATGGACGCCGAGAACCGGCCGATGTTCGACTCAGGTTCCGCACGCCTGAAACCGTACTTCGAAGACATCCTGCTGGCCATGGCCGACACCATCAAAGCGGTGCCGAACAAGATCAGCATCAGCGGTCACACCGATGCCAAGCCGTACACCGGCACCGGCGACTTCGGTAACTGGGAGCTTTCGGCCAACCGTGCCAACGCCGCCCGGCGTGCGCTGGTGGCGGGCAGCTATCCGGACGGCCAAGTGGCTCGTGTGGTGGGTTACGCCTCGTCGGCACTGTTCGACAAGGAGAACCCGTTCAACCCGGTCAACCGCCGTATCGACATCGTGGTGCTGACCAAGAAGGCCCAGGCCGCCATCGAAGGTTCGCAAGGCGCTGAGCCGGCAAAACCGGCCGAAGGGCAGAACGGCGCCGATCCGGCCAAACCGGTCGACCCGAACGCCTTGCCGGCGGATCAGCAGCCAGTGCCGGCCCACGAGTTGCGCGAACGGCTGAACCTGTTCGACGACCCGCTGCCGAAACCGGCCGAGCCGGGTAGCGCAGCGCCAGCCCCGGCGCCTGCTGCACCGGCCCCTGCACCGGCTCCCGCGCCGAAGCAGTGACCCACAAAAAAGCCGCGAGATGATCGCGGCTTTTTTGTGTCTGGCTATTTAGTAGCCGTTTTCGGGAAGGCTGGCGATGATCGAGCGGTAGCTGTTCATCCGCTGTTGCTGGATGCGTCCGTCTTCAAGGGCCTTGAGCAAGGCGCATCCCGGTTCGCGATCGTGCTTGCAGTCGCGGAAGCGGCAGGTGCCGAGCAGGTCGTCGAACTCGATGAAACCGGCTTCGACATCGGCACGGCTGACGTGGCCCAGGCCGAATTCGCGGATGCCCGGGGAGTCGATCAGTTCACCGCCACCGGGGAAGTGGAACAGTCGCGCAGTGGTCGTGGTGTGAGTGCCCTGGCCGGACCATTCGGACAGCGGGCCGACACGGGTTTCGACGTCCGGCAGCAGGCTGTTGACCAGCGACGACTTGCCGACACCGGACTGACCGACGAACACGCTGATGCGTCCGTCGAGCAGCGTTTGCAATTGCTCCATGCCGTTGCCGTGGTGCGCCGATACTTCCAGCACTGGATAACCCAGGGTGCGATACACCGCTAGAAGTGCGTTCAGCGCCGGGGCGTTCTGTTCGTCGATCAGGTCGTATTTGTTCAGCAGCAGCAAGGGGCGGATGCCGGCGTGCTCGGCTGCGACCAGATAGCGGTCGATCAGGTTCGCATGGGGCTCGGGCAGCGGGGCGAAGACGATGACGATCATGTCGACGTTGGCGGCCACCGGTTTGAGCTGGCCTCGGCTGTCCGGGCGGCACAGCTCGGTGGTGCGCGGCAGTTGCGCGACGATCACACCGATACCCTGGTTGCCGGCGCGCCAGACCACCCGGTCACCGGTCACCAGAGCAGGCAGGTTGGCCCGCAAGTGGCAACGGAAGACCTGGCCGGCCAGTTCGCCGTCAACGGCCTCGACCTCGACCTGCACACCGAAGTGGGCGATCACCAGGCCGTGCTGTTCAGGGCCCAGGTCGCCGCCTTCGAGCGCCTCGACAGCCGAGGACTCGCGTTTGGCGGCGCGGGCGGCGCGCTCGCCCTGAATCTTTTCGATGCGCCAGTTTTGACGACGATTGAGTTGGCGTTTGGCCATGGGTGTTCCGTCTGAAGAATGCAGCGATTAGGTAAAACGGCCGCGAGTTTAGCACGCCCGGGCATCGCCCTAGGCTAAACTGCGCAGCATTGCCTAGGAGCCGAAATATGCAAAACCCGCAGAACCTGATCTGGATCGACCTGGAAATGACCGGTCTGGATCCGGAAAACGACGTCATCATCGAAATGGCCACCATCGTCACCGACAGTGACCTGAACACCCTGGCCGAAGGCCCGGTGATCGCCATCCATCACAGCGACGAAGTCCTCGCCCGCATGGACGAGTGGAACACTCGCACCCACGGCAACTCCGGGCTGACCCAGCGTGTTCGCGAAAGCCGCGTGAGCATGGCCGAAGCTGAAGCCGAAACCATCGCTTTCCTCGAGCAGTGGGTGCCGAAGGGCAAGTCGCCGATCTGTGGCAACAGCATCTGCCAGGATCGCCGCTTCCTTTATACCCACATGAAGTCGCTGGAAAGCTATTTCCACTACCGCAACCTCGACGTTTCCACCCTCAAGGAGCTGGCCGCGCGCTGGGCGCCGGACGTGCGCGACAGCTTCAAGAAGGGCAGCACTCACCTGGCGCTGGATGACATCCGCGAGTCCATCGCCGAGCTGCAGCACTACCGCAAGCATTTCATCAAGTTCTGAGATCGGCGACCTTTGTGGCGAGGGAGCTTGCTCCCGCCTGTCTGCGCAGCAGCCTGATCCCCTCGTCACAGACGTTCAGCAAAACGCACTTCTGGTGCCGCCCTGAAATGGCTAGACTGCGCGCCTTCCTGCCAGGATCGCCACCATGTTGCTGATGCTCTACCTCGTCGCCATTACTGCCGAAGCCATGACCGGCGCCCTGTCTGCGGGCCGTCGCGGCATGGACTGGTTCGGCGTGGTGCTGATTGCCTGCGTCACGGCATTGGGCGGCGGTTCGGTGCGCGACGTGCTGCTCGGGCACTATCCGCTGACCTGGGTCAAACACCCGGAATACCTGGTGCTGACCACGGTCGCAGCGATGATCACTGTGTTCACCGCCCGCTGGATGCGCCATCTGCGCTCGCTGTTTCTGGTGCTCGATGCGGTCGGTCTGGTGGCGTTCACCCTGATCGGCTGCATGACCGCGCTGGAAATGGGCCACGGCATGCTGGTGGCGTCGGTCAGCGGCGTGATCACCGGGGTGTTCGGCGGCATCCTGCGCGACATCTTCTGCAACGACATCCCGCTGATCTTCCGCCGTGAGTTGTACGCCAGCGTCTCGTTCGCTGCGGCGTGGTGTTACATGCTTTGTCTGTATCTGAATGTGCCGAGTGAACAGGCCATTCTGATCACCCTGTTCGGTGGCTTTCTGCTGCGGTTGTTGGCGATTCGCTTTCATTGGGAAATGCCGAAGTTCGTTTATAACGACGAGCATTGAGAACTGGCTACAGCTTCTTACACTTGATTTCAAGTTCACTTTTGAATGACGTGATATTGATATCCGGCTCCGCCCAATAAAGTGCGGGTGCATCGGAACTGATATCAGTCACAGGAGTGAAAGAATGAGTGAGTTTAATGAACTATCTGCAGAGCGCTCGATCAATTCGGCTTCTCTGGATAGTATTGAATTGAAGGTGAAGTTCGATTCAGGTGGGGCAACGCGAAGCAAGGTGTTGTTTGGCAACGGGCGTGTGCAAGTTAAAGTGCAGGTGCTGGTCTCCGGTTTCGATGAGAACGGTCAACCTGTTTCTATACCGGCTGACGTACTGAATACAGTAGAACTTATTCATTACAATACCGGGCGGACATTGCGGGACGGCTGGAAAGCCAGTGCCGAACAGGGACGGTATACGCAGGAGGCTCCTGTCTCTGCAGATTTGATGGACGCATCGGGCGATGAGTCGCAATACCATGCCCATCGTCATGTGCGCACCTTCTGGGTTTCTTCGGCGGGAGTCGGTTCCACACAGATCGCAGCGCGTGTTTTACTCAACGGAAACGTTATTCAAAGCAACGGTACTGGTCTGCTCGCTCGTCAGGACAGCAGTATCACGCTGGATGCGCTATTGCCGGTCAGCTACTCGCTTGATCAGTTTCACTTGAAAAGCGTACGGCGCGGGAATGAAGCGCCAGGTAACCGGATCTCCAATTACTACCTCGGACTCAATCATCAGGGGCAGCAAATAAAACTGGTGGACTGGGTGGCGTCGCGAGGTACAGGTAACTTGGTTTTTGCTCACGGTAACTGGCTGGGAGCACCTGCGACCAATTATCTGCAAGGTATTCTGGCAAGCCCTGATCAGGATGATGTCACGGTAAAGTTGCCTGTCAATGACAACACTTTTTTAGACGTCATATTTTCAGGGCCTGCCAGTGTCTCTTCAGAGGTGAGTCAGGAGTATCTTGTACGGGTCAACGATCGTCACGGTGAGTTGACTATTGTGCAGGCCATTTCCGAGTATGCGTACAACTACGCCAAGTATACGGTGGATGAGGCGTTTCATTTTTCCGCAATTGATCAATACGGGTCTGAACACAAACTGGCCATTCGAACCGATGCCGCGGAAGGTTTGTTCATTCTTGAGCGGGGGTAAAACTGCATCAGGGCAGTAGATATATAAGCTCACTGTAAAAGAGTAAGTCAGTAAGCTGCGATATCGATGATCCCTGCCGGCATTTCGGCAGGGACACTATTGTCCGTCAGTTCCTTACCGTAAAGGGGCTGACTCAATTTCGCTCAAGGATGAGAGTTGATGCTAAAAAAGCCGCCAAAGGGTTTTGGTCCTGCACCCACCCCGAAACCACCGACTCCCCGTACTCCAGGTCATGAAACACCGCCGCGAGCGGGTGTCGACGTGCCAGGTGTGTCACGTCGCGCTGCATTGCCACCTGTGACAACGGACCCTGGCCATTCAGGCAGGCAGGATGGGCCCCCGTCGTCTGTTGTCGAGCACAGCATGATTGTTTCCGAATCTGTATCCCGGGTATCTGCAACCGCACCGATGCCTCTGGCGTTGGCCGATTTCTGGATCAGCGCTGCAGCAGCACTGCCCGCAGCCGATGCTCAGGGATTCAGAATCATCAAGCAGCGCCGGTACATCGAATTGACCGACGGGCATTTTGTCCAGGTTGCCAGGGATCCCGTTACAGGAGACTGGCGAGCAATGCTGGCAAGTGAGCTTGTTCCTTCCGGGCCGTTACTGTTGCCTGATCAGCACCGCCGTTACTGGCACCCGAAAGACAGCAACGGGGCGCATAAGATTACGAGTGTGGACGAAGCCGATGTTGAAACCTTCGCGTCGGGACCGTCCTCGGCACTCTCAGGCCGCCTGATTTCGCTAGCATCTGTCGAGCGCCGAGTGCGAGCGCTTTATCCCGGGCTTGTGGACGACGAAGTGAGTGCTTTCATCGGAGATCGTTTACACAGTGATCCGCACTCCGTTCTTGTACGACTGGAAAAAGAGTCTGTAGCGTTGCGTGAAGAACTGAAGGACTGGCTAGGGAGTGCGCGCTCAACTCATCCCGGCACTGAGTCCGGATTGAGTGCTGAAGCCCTCGCCAGCCAACGACAGAAGCGTGAAAAATTCAGTCAGGAGCTTCTATCGATCTGGCGGCGCGAGTCGGTGTCGGGCCAGGGTTCTGCCGATCACAGCTTTTCGACGTTCATCGATTTCTCCGGGGAATTG
This sequence comes from Pseudomonas sp. MWU12-3088, assembly GCF_023242405.1. Classification (NCBI taxonomy): domain Bacteria; kingdom Pseudomonadati; phylum Pseudomonadota; class Gammaproteobacteria; order Pseudomonadales; family Pseudomonadaceae; genus Pseudomonas; species Pseudomonas sp. MWU12-3088. Next base: position 211,976 of record NZ_JALJEA010000005.1, on the reverse strand, counting down.
CCACACTTGTCCGCCCGGTTTGAATGGGTGACAGAGCTGGTGCTGACCGCGCGCAATATCGATGTATCGTTGGGTCGGTTTTTAGACAGTTTTCCCAACGTTCGCTACCTGATTCTGGAGTCTGTGCGAATGGAGGAATTTTCTCCGGCGATCTTCCGGATGCGGGATTTGCAGCACCTGATATTGAACGGAAATTCACTTCGACTTTCCGAGAGCAGTACCGAGGGCCTGTCCCGGATCGAAACCCTCACGTTGCTGGATTTGAGGGAAAACCCTTTGGGCATTGCCCCGCCTGTGGGGTTCATGCAGGGGTTGCGAGAGTTGTTTCTGCGCGATTGTGCGATCGACGAGCTTCCGTCCGGGATGGAGCGGTTGCCAGCACTGACTCGCGTGGATTTGCGAGAGAACGATATTTCCATCATCGGCGAAGAGTTGTTCGACATTCCGGATACGCAGAATCTTTACCTGGATTTGAGGGACAACCCGCTCGGCGTGGTGGCGAGGGAGCGAATCACCCACTATCTGGAAAATGCCAGTCTTGATCGTAAAGTGCAGATTCGCTCGGATGAGGACGGTCTTGATGTCGCTGATTCTTCCGAATCAAGCGACAGTTCTGATAGCGGGGTCGAGTCCGACACCTGATAAATACTGAGCAGCCGTTGTCTTGCAATGAGTCTGGTTGTAAAAAATAGATGGCCCACTTTTTTCTTTGTCTTTTTGGCTTTGAAGGGAGTGGGATTTTTTTTGTTGTGATTTTTATATTTCAGAGGGCAGGTTTTATAGTTTGTGTTTCAGGTTGGTGCCTTCGGGTGCTCTGCTTACATGTTGTCAGCTATTGCTGCTGTTGTAGACTTTTGTGATGTGTTTAATATTTGATCGTGCCCTGAATTGTCTGAAAAGGGGTCAATTGAATATTTATACAGGAAGTTATTGATGTTTGAAGAAGTCGTCAGTATTCAGAGGCTCGAAGTCAAATTTGATTCGGCACCCACACTTCGTCATAAGCAACTCTACGCCAACGGTCGGATGCAAGTACGGCTACTGGTCTTGATTTCGGGTGGCGATGCCCAGGCCAACGAAGTGTCTCTGCACGGGCATCCGGCCATGCAGACCCTTCGCCTGATCTCCTACAACGGCGCGCGGCCGCTCTCGGGGGACTGGAACGTCGAGACCCGGGAAAATCGCTACGCCCATGACATGGCAGGCGGCATCGCCCGGGCCACTCCACTGGTACCGGCTGCGCATAACTGCATTACCGACCCTGCCGAACCCGTTCAGGTCTATGAGTTCTGGGTCACCAGCACCAAGCCGGGCTCACTGCAAATCGCCGCCGAAATCACCTTGGGCGATGAAGTGATTCGAAGCAACGGGCAACTGGTGGGCGATAGCAGCGTGACGCTGGAGGCGATATCGCCAGTCAAGTATCCAGTGAGCCACTTTTCCCTGGAAAAGGTCAGTGAAAGCGTCATTGATCGTTTCGACGCGGTTCATCGATACTGCCTGGGTCTTTATGCTGACCGTCGTTCCATTCATCTTCTGGACTGGACCAGCACGCAAGTACAAAAGGATGACGAATACGCGACGTTGTTCTTTGCTTCCAGAAACATTGATGATTCCCACCCGGGGGGAAGAACTTATTGCGGCTACATGGCGCCGGTCTATGGTGCCAGTGCGACCATTCGCGGCCCGAAAGGGTATGTCGGGACGCCAGTCAATCAGCAGCCGGGTAATCTGACGGTATTGAGCTATCTCTCTCCCGACTATCAGAGTCAGCCGGTTCGGGATCAGGTTTTTGAACTGACAGTATTCGATGAGTTCGGTACGGCGCACTGGATTCGTATAAAGCCGGATTTTTCCGCACGTGCATTCAAGTTGGTTTGAGCGGCGATTTTTTAGCAGATTGTTGCGAGCTTATTTTGTTCGGTTTCAACGCGGTCGGTTTGAACTTCGAAGTTCATCGAGTGGGTTGGTTCTTGTGTGGTGAATAAGGAATTTATATATGGAGAACAAATCTCCGGGCTCAGTGCATTCCAATGCATTCAATTTTGGTGAGTTTGTAACGGGCGGTGTTGATCCTCGGACAGGCTTGTATACCTGTTCCTTGTCTTTGGGGGCTGTTCGATCTGCGGATCTCAACGGCCCTTCGTTCGGGCTCGCCCTGGGGTTCAACCCGCTCGATACCCGAAACACCGGATTCGGGCTGGGCTGGTCGCTGGCTACCACCCGTTACGACACGCGCAGCAAGATGATGACCCTGTTCAGCGGTGAGCGTTACAAGGCCGTCGAAACGGTCGCGGGTCTCCGGTTCAGGGAAATGAAGCTGGAAAGCGTCAGGGTCGTGAAAACCGGTGCCGGACGTTTTGATGTTCGTTACAAGGACGGACACCGGGAGGAGTTGACGGTGCAGGGGGGCAGTCTGGTCGCGGTCCCGACGCGGATCATCGCGGCCAACGGCGCAGGCATCACACTGCTGTACAAAGTAGTCAATCAATACCCGGAGCTGATCGAAGTCAGGGATGACCAGCGGACGCTGCTGAAAATCTCCCGCAAGGGCACCCTGGTTACGTTGAGCCAGAACCCGGATACGGCATCCACGGCTGACTTCACAATGAAGCTCGATAGCAACGACCGGGTCGTGGAGATCGGTTTGCCAGAGGGCCGGGGCTGGGATCTCGAATATTCGCTCATCGATGAAGTCGGTTACCTGAAACGGGTCGTGACACCGCTGGGGGCCGTCGAAATCATTCGCTACAAGGAGCAGGGGCATCTGCTGCCCGCCAGCGACGTCGGTGCGACGGCGACGCTGCCTCATGTCATGGCCCATGATATTTATCCGGGTCACGGCCAGCCGAAAACGAGCAGAACCTTCACGTTTTCGGACCGTAATTTCCTTGGGCATGGTCTGTCGGTGGAGCCATCCGACGACGGTGACCCGCTTTACTCGGCACCCTGGAGTTACCAGTATGCGTCCGAGGAGCGCCTGGTGGTTGATGGCAAGGTGCACAGTCACATCAAACGGACGTACAACAAATTCCATTTGCTGGTTGCGCAGGTGACGACGTGCGGGGAGGCGGTCACTTCGCAGTTCACCGAGTATCACCTCGCAACAGGAAAGTCTTTCAACGAACAACCGGCACATTTTCGTCTGCCCCGGGTCCAGAGACTGAAGTTCGAAAACCGTCTCGGCAAAAAGCAACGCGAGGAGACGACGATCACCGAGTTCGATGCGGTGGGCAACCTGCTCAGACATGTGGGGCCCGACGGTGTCACCACGCAGTCCGAGTTCTATCCGGCGGTCGAGTCGCCGGACTGCCCGGTGGATCCGCTCGGCTTTGTCCGTTTCGAGAAGCAAAGGACGGTCACCGCCGCACCCGGCGGCGGGGCCTCGACCTGCACCCGTTTTCGCCATGCCTTGCACCCGACATTGCAAGGCTCGACGCTGGCCAGCGTCGTGCTCATCGAAGAGCAGTTTTTCGAAAAGGTGAAAGACACGGAGGTTCTTCGTTCAAAAGTCGAGCACAGCTATTTCGATACACCGGCGGACCGGCTCCGACATGGTGCATTGCAAGAGCAGCGCAGTACCCGGAACGGTCGCACCACCCGAACGGCGTTTTCCTCTCGGCTGGAAGGTGCTCGCCTTCATCTGACCCACACTGTTCACGGTTTCGATGGTACTTCGCAAAGCACGACGCAAGTCCTGTCGTCATACAGCGGATTGACCTTGTCGGAGACCGACAAGGACGGTGGCCGGATCGACTATGAGTACGACGCCATTGGTCGATGCGTGCGCAAAACGCTCTCCCCGGGCGCTGCCCATGCTGCTTCGACGACCTGGGTTTATCAGGAGGCAAACAGCACTTCGCCCGCGACAGTGACCGTCACGGATCCGGCGGGAGGTGTGCAAACGGTCACTCATGACGGTTTGGGGCGCGTGATCGGCATCAAGGAGCTTGATTGCGACAACCCCGATGAGGGAGCGTCGCAAGAAAACCTTATGCGCACGGTGTACTCCGCACTTCACGACAAGGCGGGGCATCTGGTGGAACAGACCCGCACAGACTGGTGGGATGGCATTGCCCGCCCGGCCATTACTCGACTGGTCTATGACAGTTGGGGGCAAGTGAAACAGACGCGTCATGCTGACGGGCGCGTAGAGCATCGCGAATTCGATCCGGTCGCTCTCCGGGAAACCCTCTGGCAGGAGGGAATGGGCAAGACGGTCTCGGTCTTCAACGCTTTCGGCAAGCCGAAAAGTATCGAGATGCTCGATCGGAAAGGGGAGAGTCTGGGCAAGTCGGTCCTTGAGTATGACGGTTACGGCAGAACCCGCAGCCAGACCGATCAGGAAGGCAACAAGACGCTCTACCACTACGACGTCTTTGATCGATTGGTTCGCAGCGAATTGCCGGACGGGCATGCGGTCGAGACTGAATATGCCGATCACAGCGCCGAAATATTGCCGGTAAGGATCAAGGTCGACACTCTGGAGTTGGGCCGACAGGTATTCGACGGGCTGAATCGCCTGACTGAAAGTACGGTAGGCGGGCGCACATTCACAGCGGGGTATGTGTCGGGCTCCAGCCAGGCCGGATGGCAAATGGGGGCTGACGGTAAAAAAATCGAATTCACCTGGTCGCAGGGAGTGAACAGGCTGGCTGAGCGCAAGGCTGACGGATTGCTTGCGCGCTTCACCTACGACGCCTTGCATGGCAAGCCTGAAACCTGCATTGAGCAGGGGCGCGAGCATCGTTTCGCCTACTATCCTTCCGGGCGCTTGAAGTCCGAAACGACCGTGTACGGTGAACATCGCCAGACAACATCCCACACTTGGTCGCTGGGTGGGCGGCCGTTGACTTTCATCGATGGACTTGGCAACGAACACAAGTCTGAATATGACAGTTGGGGGCGCAAATCCGCTTTCACCCAGGGCCGCTTGCGGTTCGAATACACCTATGACACCGCGGGCTTGCTGGCGCTGATCGATGCCCGGGATACATCGACCGCCCTGCGCATGAAGACGCATCTGAGCTACGACGATATCGGGCGTGAAACGACCCGCCGGTTTGAAGTCGAGGGTCAGGCAAGTCAGACGCTGACCTCGAGTTACACCCCCTCCGGCAAGCTGGCGCAGAAAGTCTTGAAGCGCGGGACTAAAGTACTGCGCGATGAGCGCTTTACCTATGACGTGCGTGGGCGACTGAGTCATTACACCTGTGAGGGCACGCAACGGCCACGGGATCCCTACGGCAAGGAAATCGTCGAACAGACATTCACCTTCGATGCGCTGGACAACCTCCTCACGCTGCAAACCCGCTTCCCCCAGGGCGTCAATCTGACGACTTTCAGCTATAGCAAGATCGATTTCACCCAGCTCACGGATATCAGTCATTCCCACGCTGATTACCCGCAACCGATCACTCTGCAATACGACGCCAATGGCCGGATGATCAAGGATGACCAGGGCCGTACATTGACCTACGACACGCTTGGGCGTCTGACCGGTGTCAGTAATGCTCAGGGGCAGAGCGTGCGGGGCTATCAGTACGACGGTTTCGACCGGCTGATGGCGCTGTCGCAGCCGGGTAGCGCGGACACTCAGCGTTACTATCGCGGTGGACACGTCATTAACGATGTGCGTGGCGGCGATTCGTGCAGTGTCGTGCGCCACGAAGGTCTGTTGCTGGGACAGCACCAGGTCGGAGTGGATGCGGGTGTGAGGATGTTCGGCACGGATCAGCAACAAAGCGTGCTGACACAACTGCAGAATGGCCGGCTTGCCGATATCGCCTACAGCCCGTTTGGGCATCGGGAGGCTGAAGGCGGTTTTTTCAGTCTGCCAGGTTTCAATGGCGAGCAGTTCGATCCCGTCACCGGTCTGTATCTGCTGGGCAATGGCTATCGGGCCTACAGCCCGACCTTGATGCGCTTCATGTCACCCGACAGCATGAGTCCGTTCGGGGCAGGGGGGATGAATGCCTATGCGTATTGCCTGGGTGATCCGGTCAACCGTGTCGACCCTACGGGGCATGTTTCCTGGGAGTCGATTGCCGGGATTGCCCTGGCAGGCCTGGGGATTGCGATCAGTGTTCTGACGCTGGGGGCCGCTACGCCGCTGGGCCTTCTGGTGGCGGGGCTGGGAGTTGCCTCGGGCATTACAGCCGTCGCCAGCGAGGTGGCACATGAACTGGCCCCGGATTCTGTGGCGGGTGACATTCTCGGTTACATCGGTCTGGGGCTTGGGCTGGCATCCCTTGGCGTCGGGCTGGCCGGTGCGGCGGTCAAAGGCGCCAGCAAACTGGCGGGGGCCTTCAAGTCAGGGTTGAGTGGAGACTCTCGCGAGGCCGCCAAGGCCATGGCCAGGGGAATGGGGGGGCGAAACACTCCGGGAACGAGTGCCGGGCCAGGAACATGGACCTACAAGACCCGAGGCTTCAGAGGGAGGGTGGACGGGCAGAAAGCGGGAAGAGGCGCCATTCCTGGTTTTGAGGATCTTGATGACATTTCAAGGGATAAATTCTTCCGGTTCAAGGATGCCATCAAGGATCATGGCAGGTCGCCGAGCGAAGCCGCCAACGCGCTTGGGGGGAAGACTTATTACAATGAAATGGTGCCTTTCAAGTCTCCCAACCCTCGCCAGATCCGTGATCCGGGTTACTTCAATGACACGGGGTACACCGAAATCAGGCTTAACCAGGCCACGCGCTTGTTTTTCTTTGCGGACCACGACACCCGGACGGTGACCATGCATGCGTTCGGACACACCGTGAGAGGCGCTTGACGGGGCGCTGAGCGGGATCATTCGCAGCGAACCATGACCTGGTAAATGTTCCGCCCCGTTCACATAGCTCCTGTCTTTCTGATGGAGGATCACGTCGCGCTTTCAACGGTTCTGGCAACCGTTGAAAGCGCGATTATCCAGTCAGGCGATGCTTGAAACCCGTTCGTCACAGGTTGGCTCTCTTTTGCGCGAGACGCATCTGCTCCTGAATCCGAAATTAATGTAACGGCAGTAGACATATTTACGCCGGCGCGCTGCCGGCATTTCCGTATGCTGATTTCTTTAGCGACAAAAAAGAATCCAAGTGGGAATGACTGACCCGCATACCCGCCATTGATCGCGCAGAGTTGTGTGAACAGTGCAATTCAACCTCAAGGATGAGAGTTCATGGCTGACAAATCACCCAAGATCAAACCCGGTTCCAGCGGAAAAAATGAAACTGCCGTCGATGGTTTCCATCGTGCGCTCTCGATCGATCTTCCCCACGCCCCCTTGCCACATCGCCTGGGTCTACAGCTGCCTTCTGCCCGGCCGGACTCTGTCGCAGCGATGCAAATAGACGGCGGCGCGCCGAGCGTGATGATTTCCTCGATCGAGAACGTGGCAAGCGTTGCCTTTAGACCTTCGATCGCGGATTACTGGATACCTGCCCGGAAAGTCTTCGGCGAGGCTGATGCACAGGGCATTCGAGTGTTCAAACAACGCCAGTACGTGGCTGTTTCCAGCGAACATTTCGTTCAAGTGGTTCGGGAAGCCGGGAGCGGCCTTTTTCGCGCTACGCTCGCCAGAGAACTCAAGGCTTCCGGTCCGCAGATGGTGCCGGATGCCGAGGGCCGGTTCTGGCACCCAATAGAGTCGAGATACCTGCCGGATGGCGTCGATGCTCCTTCGGGATCGTTGCGCAGTGTGGATGAGCGTCTGGCAGCATTGTTTCCAGTCCTGTCCCTCGACGCCCGGGCAACTTTGCGGCGCGAGCGATTGAAAGGCGATCCTTTGCGGGCGGTGGCCCGGCTCGAAGCGGAATACTTCGCTTTGGTGGCGGATCTTGGGACCTGGGTCAGGCAGGTGCCGTCCCGGCATCCGGTTACGGGTCTGGCCCTGACAAGTGCCGAAATGGATGCGCAACGAGCAAGTCGAGAGCGCTTTGCGCAAGAGCTTCAGGATAACTGGTCCCGGAAGGCTACCAGCGCCAATCCGTACACCCATACGACTCTGGATTACGATCTGGATGTCCTTGGAAGCCTGCCTCGCTTATCGGCGGACTTCAGCCATGTTCGTGAGCTAAGTCTCTCCAGCACCACCCCGTTGGACGACAGCTCCTTTCTTTCGAGCTTCCCGGGTGTGCGTTATCTGACCCTGTCGGGCCTGGCGCTGAAATCGTTTCCCGTGGAGGTTTATCAAATGAGGGAACTGATGACCCTGACCCTGGACAACTGTGATATTCGGCTCTCCGAAGCAACCGTCGAAGGTCTTGCCCACATTGAAGGATTGACGTTGCTGGACTTGAGCAACAATCCGCTTGTACTGCCACCTGATATCCGGTTCATGCGGCGTCTGGACAGTCTTTATCTGTCGAATACAGGGCTGGCTGAAGTGCCGGTCGGGCTGTTTGAGAGCGAGAGCCTGGCATTTGCAGATTTGGGAAATAACGAAATTACCAGCCTTCCGGACGAGCTCTTCGAACTGCCCGATGTTCAACCCGTCAATTACAACTTTCGAAGTAATCCGCTGGATGAGGCCACTCTGCAGCGAGTCAAAAGCTATCTTGAAGGGACGGGGCTGGACAGGAAAATCCTGATTCAAGTTGACGGAGACGTTCAGGTGGCGCCGCAGGTTTTTCAGTTCGAAGGTGAGGACAGCGGTATGGAGAGCTCTTGAGACGGAGCGTTCAGTTGCTTTCCTTCGCATGCTGGCGCAGGGCCCATTCGACATGCTCTCTAACCAGCTCCGACGGATAATCCCGTCGTGCCTTCAACGCTTCCAGCACCGGAATCGTTGAAGGTGCATTTCCCAACCCGACTGCCAGATTACGCAGCCAGCGCTCGTAGCCGGCCCGGCGCAGAGGCGAGCCCTCGGTGCTGCTCAAGAACTTTTCTTCATCCCACAAAAACAGTTCGGCCAGCTCGGCGTTATCCAGATTGTGCCGGGGCTTGAAGTCGCTTTCGCCGGACGGGCGGGCGAAGCGGTTCCACGGGCAGCAGATCTGGCAGTCGTCGCAGCCGAACACGCGGTTGCCGATCAGCGGTCGCAGGTCTTCGGGGATGGCGTTCTTCAGCTCGATGGTCAGGTAGGAAATGCAGCGTCGCGCGTCCAGCACATACGGGCCGACGAAAGCGTTGGTCGGGCAGATGTCGAGGCACGCGGTGCAGCGCCCGCAATGTTCGGTGCTGTGGGGTTCATCCACCGGCAGCGGCAGGTCGACGAACAGTTCGCTGAGAAAGAAATAACTGCCGGCCTTGCGGTTCAGTACCAGGGTGTTTTTACCGATCCAGCCCAGTCCCGCCTGCTCGGCGATGGCTTTTTCCAGCACCGGGGCGCTGTCGACGAAGGCGCGGAAGCCGAACGGGCCGATTTCGGATTGAATCTTGTCCGCGAGTTGTTGCACGCGTTTACGGATCAACTTGTGATAATCGCGGCCCAAGGCATAACGCGAGATGTAGGCTTTTTCCGGTTTTCCCAGCATTTGCGCCATTTGCGTATCACCCGGCAGGTAGTCCATGCGCAGGGACACCACGCGCAAGGTGCCCGGCACCAGCTCTTCCGGGTGCGAGCGTTTGCTGCCGTGGGCGCCCATGTAATCCATTTCGCCGTGGTAGCCGGCCTCGAGCCAGCGTTGCAGGTGCTGCTCGTGCTCGGCCAGGTCCAGACCGCTGATGCCGACTTGCTGGAAGCCCAGCTCGCGGCCCCAGTCCTTGATGGATTGGGCGAGGGCGGGAAGATCTGTGGTGATGGCGGACATGAGGCGAGAGAAACCGGAGCTGAGGTGCGTATAATTCTGCCAGACATCGGAGCCCGAAGACGCATGCCGCACACTAAAGATCAATTACCCGACGCGCTGTACCGCGCCGCGCAGGTGCGGGCACTCGACGCACGGCTGATCGCCGCCGGCACGCCGGGCTTCGAATTGATGCAGCGTGCCGCCCATGCCACCTGGCGCGCATTGGTACGCCAATGGCCTTCGGCGAACGAACTGACCGTGCTGGCCGGGCACGGCAACAACGCCGGAGACGGCTATCTGGTGGCTGCGCTGGCCTGTCGTGCGGGCTGGACGGTGCAGCTGCTGGCCGTCGGCGACCCGCAGCGTTTGCAGGGCGACGCGGCCCTGGCGCATGCCGAAGCATTGGCTGAAGGTGTTGCGATTGCTGCGTGGACTGCTTCCAGTGAATTGCGCGGAGTTCTTGTCGATGCACTGCTCGGCACCGGTCTGAGTGGTGAAGTGCGCGAGCCGTACGCGTCTGCAATTTCGGCAATCAATGCCAGCGGCCTGCCGGTGGTGGCGGTCGATATCCCTTCCGGCTTATGTGCCGATACCGGCCATGTGCTGGGCAGCGCAGTACACGCCGATCTCACGGTGACCTTCATCGGTCTCAAGCTTGGCCTGTTTACCGGGGACGCGGCGGATCACGTCGGCAACCTGCTGTTCAACGATCTGCAAGCGACAGTCGAAACTTACAGTGACATTGCCGTCACCGCCCGCCGGCTCGATGCCGTTAATCTGCCGCGTCTGCCGGCCCGGGCACCGGCTGCGCACAAGGGGCGTTTCGGCCATGTCCTGCTGATCGGTGGCGATCATGGCTTTGGCGGGGCGATTCTGCTCAGTACCGAAAGCGCCTTGCGCAGCGGGGCCGGGATGGTGTCGCTGGCGACCCGTCCGGAACATGTCCCGGCGGCATTGAGCCGGGTGCCGGAAGCCATGGCGTTGGGTACTTTGTCGGCGAATCAGTTGATGGGACTGTTGGAAAAGGTGTCCGTATTGGTGGTCGGCCCCGGGCTTGGACAGGCGAGTTGGGGCAGGGCGCTGTTGTCGGCCGCCGCCAATGCGCCGCTGCCGCAGGTGTGGGATGCCGACGCATTGAATCTGCTGGCCTCCGGTTTCGTCAGTTTGCCCAAGGATTGCGTGATTACGCCGCATCCGGGGGAGGCGGCGCGACTGTTGGGGATCAGCACCGCCGAGGTGCAAGCGGATCGGCCGGCGGCGGCGCTGGCGTTGAGCAAAAAATACACAGCGGTAGTGGTGCTCAAGGGCGCCGGCAGTCTGATCGCCCATCCCGACGGGCGTCTGGCGTTGTGTCATCAGGGCCATCCGGCCATGGCCACTGCGGGCCTTGGCGATGTGCTGGCCGGTCTGGTCGGTGCGTTGCTGGCGCAGGGCATGAATGCGTTCGACGCGGCTTGCCTGGCCGTCTGGCTGCATGCCAACGCCGGGGCGCAACAAGGTAAATTCGGCCGTGGGCTGGCGGCCAGTGATCTGATTCCAGCCATTCGTCAGTTGTTGGAGGAGCATGCACCGTGTCTGAAGTAACCCTGTACCTGGCCGATGAACAGGCGATGAGCGACTTTGGCGCACGGATCGCCCGGGTGACCGGCGGCCATGGTCTGATTTTTCTCGAAGGCAACCTCGGCATGGGCAAAACCACGCTGTCGCGGGGCATCATTCGCGGGCTGGGGCATGTCGGTGCGGTAAAGAGCCCGACCTTCACGTTGGTCGAACCCTACGAGATCGGTGACATCCGCGCCTTCCACTTCGATCTGTATCGCCTGGTCGATCCGGAAGAACTGGAGTTTCTCGGCATCCGCGACTATTTCGAAGACGACGCCCTGTGCCTGATCGAGTGGCCCGATAAAGGTGCAGGCTTTTTGCCAAAGCCTGACCTGACCATTACCATTAGCCCGCAAGACAGCGGGCGTTCGCTGACTATTTTGTCCCAGGGCTCGCGTGGCGAGGCCTGGTGTGCCGCTTTGGCGTTGGAATCCAAATAAATGATGGGGTTAGGTATGCGCTTTCGCGCGTTGGTGGCTGCCGCTGGACTGATGTTGATGGCAGTAACCGTCAACGCTGTGGCCGAGACGAAGGTCAACAGCGTGCGCCTGTGGCGGGCGCCGGACAACACGCGCCTGGTGTTCGACCTGACCGGCCCGGTGCAGCACAGCGTCTTCACCCTTACGGCACCGGATCGACTGGTGATCGACATCAATGGCGCCACCCTTGGCGCGCCGTTGAAAGTCTCCACCGCCAACACACCGATCACCGCCATGCGCTCGGCCCAGCGTACGCCGACCGATCTGCGGGTGGTCATCGACCTGAAGAAAGCCGTCACCCCGAAAAGCTTCTCGCTGGCGCCGAACGCGCAATATGGCAACCGCCTGGTGGTCGACCTGTTCGATAACCCGGCCGATGCCGCGCCGCCGCCAACCCCTGCGCCGGCACCGACGGTCGCGACCGTTCCTGCGGTGCCTGTGACACCGGCCGAGCCTGCGATCAAACTGCCTCCGGCCCCGGCCGGCAAGCGCGACATCATTGTGGTGATCGACGCCGGTCACGGTGGCGAAGACCCGGGTGCGTCCGGCTCACGCGGTCAGCGCGAGAAAGACGTGGTGCTGCAGATCGCCCGTGAACTGCAGCGTCAGGTCAACGGCATGAAAGGCTTCCGCGCCGAACTGACCCGTACCGGCGACTACTTCATCCCGCTGCGCGGCCGTACCGAAATCGCCCGCAAGAAAGGCGCCGACCTGTTCGTCTCGATCCACGCCGACGCGGCGCCATCTGCGGCGGCCTTTGGGGCTTCGGTGTTTGCCTTGTCCGACCGTGGCGCAACGTCGGAGACCGCCCGTTGGCTGGCCGACAGCGAAAACCGCTCCGACCTGATCGGTGGTGCCGGCAACGTCAGCCTCGACGACAAGGACCGGATGCTCGCCGGTGTTCTGCTCGACCTGTCGATGACCGCCTCGCTGACCTCCAGCCTCAATGTCGGCCAGAAGGTCCTGACTAACATCGGCCGCGTCACGCCGCTGCACAAGCAACGTGTGGAACAGGCCGGGTTCATGGTGCTGAAGTCGCCGGACATCCCGTCGATCCTGGTGGAAACCGGCTTCATCTCCAACGCCAACGAAGCGAACAAACTCTCGGCCTCGAGCCACCAGCAGGCGCTGGCGCGTTCGATCAGCAGCGGCGTGCGTCAGTTCTTCCAGCAGAACCCGCCACCGGGCACTTACATTGCGTGGCTGCGTGATTCGGGCAAGATCGCCCAGGGGCCGCGTGATCATCGGGTCAGCCCCGGCGAAACCCTGGCCATGATTGCCGTGCGTTATCAGGTATCGGCAGCGACCCTGCGCAGTGCCAACAACCTGAGCAGCGATGAGCTGAAGGTCGGTCAGCACCTGACCATTCCGGGCACTGAACTGGCGTCCAAAGAATGAATCAGGTTCTGAACGCAGCGCGCATCGAACTGCTCAGCCCGCGGCTGGCGAACCAGATCGCCGCCGGCGAGGTGGTCGAGCGCCCGGCTTCGGTGATCAAGGAGTTGCTGGAAAACAGCCTCGACTCAGGCGCCAGACGCATCGATGTCGATGTCGAACAGGGCGGCGTCAAACTGCTGCGAGTGCGCGACGATGGCAGCGGCATTTCCGCCGATGACCTGCCGCTGGCCCTGGCCCGTCACGCCACCAGCAAAATCCGTAACCTTGAAGATCTCGAGCAGGTGATGAGCCTGGGCTTCCGGGGCGAGGCACTGGCGTCGATCAGCTCCGTGGCACGCCTGACCCTGACGTCGCGTACCCGCGACGCCGATCAGGCCTGGCAGGTCGAGACCGAAGGCCGCGACATGGCGCCCCGCGTGCAGCCTGCGGCGCACCCGGTCGGCACCTCGGTGGAAGTTCGCGACCTGTTCTTCAACACCCCGGCACGGCGCAAATTCCTCAAGACCGAAAAAACCGAATTCGATCACCTGCAGGAAGTGATCAAGCGTCTGGCGCTGGCGCGTTTCGATGTGGCATTCCATTTGCGCCACAACGGCAAGACCATCCTCAGTCTGCACGAAGCCCACGATGATGCGGCCCGCGCCCGGCGTGTGGCGGCGATCTGCGGTTCGGGTTTCCTGGAGCAGGCGCTGCCGATCGAGATCGAACGCAACGGCCTGCACCTGTGGGGCTGGGTCGGTCTGCCGACCTTCAACCGCAGTCAGGCGGACTTGCAGTATTTCTTCGTCAACGGCCGTGCGGTGCGCGACAAACTGGTGGCGCATGCGGTGCGTCAGGCTTATCGCGATGTGCTGTTCAACGGCCGGCATCCGACGTTCGCGCTGTTTTTCGAGGTCGACCCGGCAGCAGTCGACGTCAACGTGCACCCGACCAAGCACGAAGTGCGCTTCCGTGACGGACGCATGGTGCATGACTTCCTTTATGGCACCCTGCACCGTGCGCTGGGCGATGTACGACCGGAAGATCAGCTTGCCGGTTCGGTTACTACCGCTATCGTGCGGCCAACCGGTCTCGAGGCTGGCGAGTTCGGCCCGCAGGGTGAAATGCGCCTGGCCGCCAATGCGTTGCTGGAGCAGCCGCAGGCACAACCGGCGTTCAATACCTCGTCGGGTGCGAGCACTAGCGGCGCCTATCAGTATCAATACACGCCACGTCCGCAATCGACCGTGCCGGTTGCCGAGGCACAGGCCGCGTATCGCGAGTTTTTCGCGCCGCTGCCCGAGGCGAATGCCAACGCGCTGCCGACCGGTCAGGAAGACATTCCGCCGCTGGGCTACGCGCTGGCGCAGCTCAAGGGCATCTACATTCTTTCCGAGAACGCCCATGGCCTGGTTTTGGTGGACATGCACGCCGCTCACGAGCGGATCATGTATGAGCGCCTGAAGATCGCCATGGCCAGCGAAGGTTTGAGCGGCCAGCCGTTGCTGGTGCCGGAGTCGCTGGCGGTCAGTCAGCGCGAAGCCGATTGTGCCGAAGAGCATGCGGCGTGGTTCCAGCGTCTCGGATTCGAATTGCAGCGTCTGGGTCCGGAAACCCTGGCGATCCGCCAGATTCCGGCCCTGCTCAAGCAGGCCGAGGCCAACCGTCTGGTGGGCGACGTGCTGTCGGACCTGATGGAGTACGGCACCAGCGACCGGATCCAGGCACACCTGAATGAACTGCTCGGCACCATGGCCTGCCACGGCGCGATCCGCGCCAACCGCCGCCTGGCCTTGCCGGAAATGAACGGCCTGCTGCGCGACATGGAAAACACCGAGCGCAGCGGTCAATGCAACCATGGCCGACCGACCTGGACCCAACTGGGCCTGGACGATCTGGACAAACTGTTCCTGCGCGGTCGTTGATGAGCCAGCTTCCTCCAGCGATTTTCCTGATGGGCCCGACCGCTGCGGGCAAGACCGACCTGGCCATCGAGCTGACCAAGGTGCTGCCGTGCGAGTTGATCAGTGTCGACTCGGCGCTGGTCTATCGCGGCATGGACATCGGCACGGCCAAGCCATCAAAAGAGCTGCTGGCCGAGTATCCGCACCGCCTGATCGACATTCTCGACCCGGCCGAGGCTTATTCGGCTGCGGATTTCCGCCGCGACGCCTTGCAGGCGATGGCGGAAATCACCGCACGCGGAAATATTCCGCTGCTGGTGGGCGGCACGATGCTCTATTACAAGGCTTTGGTCGAAGGTCTGGCCGATATGCCGGCGGCGGATCCCGAGGTTCGCGCACAGATCGAAGAAGAGGCTGCACGCCTTGGCTGGCAGGCCCTGCACGATCAACTGGCAGTGATCGACCCGGAATCGGCGGCGCGTATTCACCCGAACGATCCGCAACGCCTGAGTCGTGCGCTGGAAGTTTATCGGGTCAGCGGTCAGAGCATGACTGAACTGCGGCTGAAACAATCTGTACAAAGTACCGAAGCGGCGGCATCGGGACGGCAACATTTGCCCTATACTGTCGCGAACTTGGCCATTGCTCCGGCAAATCGCCAGGTACTGCATGACCGCATTAAACAAAGATTCACAAATATGCTGGAACAGGGATTCATCGACGAGGTCGTAGCCCTGCGTAATAGAAGTGACCTGCATGCCGGGTTGCCGTCTATACGTGCGGTAGGCTACCGCCAAGTCTGGGATTACCTGGATGGCAAGCTGACGGCGGCCGAAATGCAGGAGCGGGGCATCATCGCCACGCGCCAATTGGCCAAACGCCAGTTTACCTGGCTGCGCAGCTGGGACGATTTGCACTGGCTCGACAGTCTGGATTGCGACAATCTGCCACGCACCTTGAAATACCTTGGGACCATCTCCATATTGAGCTGAGTCCTTGCAATTGCCGTCTATCCTTGGGGGTGTGGCGGCAAAAGCCATCTGATTACCTATTTTTTATATTGAATCCTTAAAGGAGTGCGGCACATGTCAAAAGGGCATTCGCTACAAGACCCTTACTTGAATACTTTACGTAAAGAGAAAGTTGGGGTTTCCATCTACCTGGTCAACGGTATCAAACTGCAAGGCACGATCGAATCGTTCGACCAGTTCGTTATCCTGCTGAAGAACACCGTCAGCCAGATGGTATACAAACACGCTATCTCTACAGTCGTGCCGGTTCGTCCAATTCGTCTGCCAAGCGCAACCGAATCCGAAGCAGGTGACGCTGAGCCAGGTAACGCCTGATAGGAGTCTCCTTTGTTCTTTGAGCGCCACGGTGGTGGTGAGCGAGTCATCCTCGTTCACTTGGATGGACAGGACCCTGAGGCGCGCGAAGATCCGCAGGAGTTTCAGGAACTGGCAAATTCGGCAGGCGCCGAGACCGTTGCGTTTTTCAACGTACCGCGTCATCGGCCAACCGCCAAATACCTGATCGGCAGCGGCAAGGTCGAGGAACTTCGCGACCTGGTACACGCCGAAGAAGCCGATCTGGTGATCTTCAATCACACCCTTACGCCGAGTCAGGAACGTAACCTCGAACGTGTGTTCGAGTGTCGCGTGATCGACCGTACCGGTCTGATTCTCGATATTTTCGCCCAACGCGCCCGTACCCATGAAGGCAAGCTCCAGGTAGAACTGGCCCAGCTTGACCACATGAGCACCCGGCTGGTTCGCGGCTGGACTCACCTTGAGCGTCAGGGTGGCGGTATCGGCATGCGCGGCCCGGGTGAAACCCAGCTCGAAACCGACCGACGCCTGCTGCGGGTTCGCCTGCGCCAGATCAAGGGGCGGCTGGAAAAAGTGCGCAGTCAGCGCGAACAGTCGCGTCGCGGCCGCTCTCGTGCGGATATCCCTACCGTGTCTTTGGTGGGCTATACCAACGCCGGCAAATCCACGCTGTTCAATAACGTGACGAAATCCGAGGTTTATGCGGCCGACCAGCTGTTCGCCACGCTGGACCCGACCCTGCGCCGTCTGGAGCTGGACGACCTGGGGCCGATCGTTCTGGCCGACACCGTGGGTTTCATTCGTCATTTGCCGCACAAGCTGGTCGAGGCATTTCGGTCTACGCTCGAAGAGTCGAGCAATTCCGACCTGCTCTTGCACGTGATCGATGCGGCCGAGCCGGATCGCATGCTGCAGATCGAGCAGGTAATGGTGGTGCTGGGCGAGATTGGTGCTCAGGACTTGCCGATCCTCGAGGTCTATAACAAACTCGATTTGCTTGAAGGCGTTGAGCCACAAATCCAGCGCGACGAGAACGGCAAGCCTCAACGGGTCTGGTTGTCGGCGCGTGATGGCACTGGTCTGGAATTGCTTGAGCAAGCCATTGCCGAATTGCTGGGCAGTGATTTGTTTGTCGGAACCTTGCGTCTGCCCCAGCGGTTTGCGCGTCTGCGTGCACAGTTCTTCGAACTGGGCGCGGTACAGAAAGAAGAATACGACGAAGAAGGTGTCAGCTTGCTGGCCATTCGATTGCCGCGCTCGGAGCTCAATCGACTGGTCAGTCGTGAAGGCGTTGTGCCGACGGAGTTCATCGAGCAACACACTTTGCAATAAAAGCCTGAAAAAGCGGTTGTGCCGCAACGGCAGGCATTCTGTAGCATTGGTCGGCGCGCCGTGGGTGCGTCTTTGCTTTATCAGATGGAGAGCGCTATGGCTTGGAATGAGCCGGGTGGCAACTCGAACAATCAGGATCCTTGGGGTGGCAAGCGCCGCAATAACGGCGACCGCAAGGGACCACCAGATCTCGACGAGGCCTTCCGAAAGCTGCAGGAAAGCCTGAACGGGTTGTTCGGTGGTGGAAAGAAACGGGGTGGTGATGACGGTGGCGGTTCGGGCAAGAGTGGCGGCTTCGGCGGCCTGCTCGGCATCGGCCTCGTCGTGCTGGCGGCCGTGTGGCTGTACAGCGCGGTGTACGTGGTGGACGAGCAGGAGCAGGCCGTGGTGCTGCGCTTCGGCAAGTACTACGAGACCGTCGGCCCGGGCCTGAACATCTACTTCCCGCCGATCGACAAGAAGTACATGGAAAACGTCACGCGTGAGCGTGCCTACACCAAGCAGGGCCAGATGCTGACCGAAGACGAGAACATCGTCGAAGTGCCGCTGACCGTGCAGTACAAGATCAGCAACCTGCAGGACTTCGTGCTGAACGTCGACCAGCCGGAAATCAGCCTGCAGCACGCGACCGACAGTGCGCTGCGCCATGTGGTGGGTTCCACCGCGATGGACCAGGTGCTGACCGAAGGTCGTGAGCTGATGGCCAGCGAGATCAAGGAGCGTCTGCAACGTTTCCTCGATACCTATCGCACCGGTATCACCGTCACCCAGGTCAACGTACAGAGCGCAGCGGCACCGCGTGAAGTACAGGAAGCCTTCGATGACGTGATCCGCGCCCGTGAAGACGAGCAGCGTTCGCGCAACCAGGCTGAAACCTACGCCAACGGCGTGGTGCCGGAAGCCCGTGGTCAGGCCCAGCGCATCCTCGAAGATGCCAACGGCTACCGTGACGAAACGGTCTCCCGCGCCAAGGGTGAGGCCGATCGCTTCACCAAGCTGGTTGCCGAGTATCGCAAGGCGCCCGAGGTCACTCGTCAGCGTCTGTACCTGGACACCATGCAGGAAGTCTTCAGCAGCACCAGCAAGGTTCTCGTGACCGGCAACAAGAACGGCCAGAGCAACCTGCTTTACCTGCCGCTGGACAAGATGATTCAGAACAGTTCGGGCAGCAGTGCACCGGTCACCGGTTCAGCCGCCGCCAGCAACAACACGGATGTCGTGCCGCATGTCACTGACCTGCCGCAGACACGTACAAGGGAGACCCGCTGATGAGCAATAAATCGCTGATCGCCCTGATCGTTGGCGTTGTTGTGGTACTGGTTGGCTGGAACTGCTTCTACATCGTGGCTCAGACCGAGCGTGCGGTGCTGCTGCAGTTCGGTCGCGTGGTTCAGGCCGATGTTCAGCCAGGCCTGCATGTGAAAGTGCCTTACGTTAACCAGGTGCGTAAATTCGACGCACGTCTGATGACGCTGGATGCACCGACGCAACGCTTCCTGACGCTGGAAAAGAAAGCCGTGATGGTCGATGCCTACGCCAAGTGGCGCGTGAAGGATGCCGAGCGCTTCTACACCGCGACTTCCGGCCTCAAGCAGATTGCCGACGAGCGTCTGTCCCGTCGTCTGGAATCGGGCCTGCGTGACCAGTTCGGTAAACGTACCCTGCACGAAGTGGTGTCCGGTGAGCGCGATGCACTGATGGCCGACATCACGGCGTCGCTGAACAAGATGGCGGAAAAAGAGCTGGGTATCGAAGTGGTCGATGTCCGGGTCAAGGCCATCGACCTGCCGAAGGAAGTGAACCGCAGCGTGTTCGAACGTATGAGCACCGAGCGTGAGCGTGAAGCTCGCGAGCACCGCGCCAAGGGTAACGAGCTGGCCGAGGGCATCCGTGCCGACGCTGATCGTCAACGCCGCGTGCTGCTGGCTGAAGCCTATCGTGAATCCGAAGAGATTCGCGGTGACGGTGATGCCCAGGCCGCTGCGATCTACTCCAAGGCCTACGGTCAGGATCAGGAGTTCTACGGTTTCTACCGCAGCCTGCGTGCCTACCGTGAAAGCTTCGCGAACAAATCCGACGTCATGGTCCTCGACCCAAGCAGTGACTTCTTCCGTTACCTGGAAAAGTCCAAGCCTTGATACGACGTTGACCTGAATCATTCCGCCCGGCGGCTAAAACCTCGGGCGGGGTGATCCTTTCGGAAAACGTGTGTATGATGCGGCAGCCGGGAAATTCCCGGCTTTTTTGCGTCTGCACGTTTGATTGCTGTTTTTGTTGCAGAAGATCGGGTTGAATGGCCCGAGCGTTTTTCGAGGAAAGTGATGGGCGAAGCCGGTAACAGGCCTTTCGCCGCGTCGTTCATGCGCGTGCGTTTTGAACGGGCCGGTCATTTTCTGCTTCACTCAAGGCTCGCCCTCGGGCTGGCCGCCCGGATCTAAGGGGAATGGCGTAATGGCAACGGTAGACCGCTGGCTGCTGCCAGATGGCATCGAAGAAGTACTGCCACCGGAAGCGGCGCGCATTGAAGTTGCGCGTCGTCAGGTGTTGGATCTGTTCCAGAGCTGGGGTTACGAGTTTGTCGTGACTCCCCATATCGAGTACCTGGAATCCCTGCTGACCGGCGCGGGCCAGGACCTGGATCTGCGTACCTTCAAGGTCATCGACCCGCAATCGGGCCGGCAGATGGGTTTCCGTGCCGACATCACGCCGCAAGTGGCGCGCATCGATGCGCATACCCTGCGTCGCGAAGGCCCGAGCCGTCTGTGCTACGCCGGCAGCGTGCTGCATGCCCAGCCGCGTGCCTTGTCGTCCTCGCGCAGCCCGATCCAGTTGGGCGCCGAGTTGTACGGCGATGCGAGCCCGAGCAGCGACGTTGAAGTCATCAGCCTGATGCTGGCCATGCTGCAACTGGCCGATGTGCCGGACGTGCACATGGATCTGGGGCATGTCGGCATCTACCGTGGTCTGGCCCAGGCGGCCGGTCTGTCGGGTGAAGTTGAGCAACAGCTGTTCGATGCGTTGCAACGCAAGGCCATCGACGAGGTCATTACCTTGACCGAAGGCCTGCCGGCGGATCTGTCCGGCATGCTGCGTGCGCTGGTCGACCTGTGCGGCGGCCGTGAAGTGCTGAGCGCAGCCCGTGAGCGTCTGGCCAATGCGCCGGCGCCGGTACTGGCGGCACTGGAAGATTTGCTGGCGATTGCCGAAAGACTGTCGGTGCGCTTCCCGGAGCTGCCGCTGTACTTCGACCTGGGCGAGTTGCGCGGTTACCACTACCACACCGGTGTAGTGTTCGCGGTGTTCGTGCCGGGTGTTGGCCAGTCCATCGCTCAAGGCGGTCGCTATGACGACATCGGCGCGGATTTTGGTCGCGCCCGTCCGGCAACCGGCTTTTCCACCGATTTGAAAACCCTGGTGACCCTGGGGCGTGCTGAGGTCGAGCTACCGTCTGGCGGTATCTGGATGCCTGACAGTACGGATGCGGCACTCTGGCAGCAGGTTTGCCAGTTGCGCAGTGAGGGTCAGCGTGTCGTTCAGGCATTGCCTGGACAACCTTTGGCCGCCGCCCGTGATGCGGACTGCGACCGGCAATTGATCCAGCAGAACGGGCTTTGGCAAGTATCGCCACTGGCTTCTTGAGTTTTCCTGCCGGCCAACGCCGGCACCAAGTTTGCGCGAATGAGGACAAGTGTTATGGGTAAGAATGTCGTAGTCCTGGGCACCCAGTGGGGTGATGAGGGCAAAGGCAAGATCGTTGATCTGCTGACCGAACATGCTGCCGCCGTAGTGCGCTACCAAGGTGGCCACAACGCTGGCCACACACTGGTGATCGACGGTGAAAAAACCGTCCTGCACCTGATCCCGTCGGGCGTGCTGCGCGAAGGCGTGCAGTGCCTGATCGGCAACGGCGTGGTGGTTGCACCTGACGCCCTGCTGCGCGAGATCACCAAGCTGGAAGAGAAAGGCGTACCGGTGCGCGAGCGCCTGCGTATCAGCCCGTCCTGCCCGCTGATCCTGTCCTTCCACGTGGCGCTGGACCAGGCCCGTGAAAAGGCCCGTGGCGAGCTGAAGATCGGTACCACCGGTCGCGGCATCGGCCCGGCTTACGAAGACAAGGTTGCACGTCGTGGCCTGCGTGTGGGCGACCTGCTCAACATGCCGCGCTTCGAAGACAAGCTGCGTGAACTGGTGGACTACCACAACTTCATGCTGGTCGGTTACTACAAAGAGCCGGCCATCGAGTTCGAAAAGACCCTGGCCGAGTGCAAGGAATACGCCGAGCTGCTGAAGCCGCTGATGCTGGACGTCACTGCCGAGCTGCACGACCTGCGTCGCGCCGGCAAAGACATCATGTTCGAAGGCGCCCAGGGTTCGTTGCTCGACATCGACCACGGTACCTATCCGTACGTGACCAGCTCCAACACCACCGCCGGTGGTGTGGCGACCGGCTCGGGCGTTGGCCCGATGTTCCTGGACTACATCCTGGGCATCACCAAGGCTTACACCACTCGCGTAGGTTCCGGTCCATTCCCGACCGAGCTGTTCGACGAAGTCGGTGCACACCTGGCCAAGCAGGGTCACGAGTTCGGTGCGACCACCGGCCGTGCCCGTCGTTGCGGCTGGTTCGACGCCGTTATCCTGCGTCGCGCTATCGATGTGAACAGCATCTCGGGCATCTGCCTGACCAAGCTGGACGTACTCGACGGCCTGGAAACCATCAACATCTGCACCGGCTACAAAGACGCGCAAGGCAACGCTGTTGCCCCGACTGACGCTGACAGCTACGTAGGCCTGCAGCCTGTGTACGAAGAAGTGCCGGGCTGGACCGAATCGACCGTGGGTGCCAAGACCCTGGAAGAGCTGCCGGCCAACGCTCGTGCCTACATCAAACGCGTTGAAGAGTTGATCGGCGCGCCGATCGACATTATTTCGACGGGCCCGGACCGCAACGAAACCATCGTTCTGCGTCATCCGTTCGCTTGATAAGTCGTTGATGTAAAAACACAAAGGCCCCTTCATCGGGGCCTTTGTCGTTTATGCCTGTTGGACGGCATGACCTTTGCTGTGAATCTGTCTACAAGAGTGCCATCAAATTAATGGCGTCAGAAGTAGAGGGATTCACAGTGTCGGCCGTTCTCTCACTGTTACAAAGCCGTTTGTTGCGGCCCGTATTCGTTACCCTTGGTATCGCCCTTTTGGTGCAGGTGCTGGTGGCCGTTGCCCTGACGCGGAGCACCGTCACGGCGCTGGAAGCTGACCTGGGCACTCGCCTGGGCGCCGACAGCCAGAAGCTCTCCGGTGAGCTGGAGCAGGCCGGGCGTGAAGTCACCTCGAGCCTCGATACCTTGTCCACCAATACTCGCCAGCGTTTGACTGCCGGCCTGTCCTCGCGTCTGAAAGAGGAGCAGGCACAACTGCGTACGACCCTGGAAAAAGACCTGAAGGACTCGGCCAACGACATGGCCCAGTTGCTCGCCTCCGTAGCGCCTCGCGCCATGTGGGACAGCGACGTGCCGACCCTTTCCGAATTTGCCCGTCGGGCTCAGCGCAATCCCAACGTGCTGTTCGTGGTTTACGACGACGCCACCGGCCAGCATCTGACGCGCTATCTCAACCGCGAAAACCCGATCAACAAGGCCCTTCTGGAAAAAGGCCAGGGCGAGCGGGCGCTGGATAAGGTGCTGGATGCGGCCAAGCATGATCCCTCGGTCTATTACCTCGAAGCCTCGATCAATCCCAACGGCGTTGAGATCGGCAAAGTGCTGATGGGCGTCTCGACGGCCTCGGTGGATACCGATCTGGCGGCACTCGATCAGCGCTTCTCGGCGCTGATCGCCAGCAGTGATCAACTGGTCGGCGATAGCCTCAAGGGCGCCGCCGCCGACAGCGCCACGGCCATGCGCGCGCGCCTGCAGTCGGCGCAATCCACGGCTGCGGAGATGAAAGCCAACACGACCAACACCGTACAGGACGCCGCAGCCACGTTGCGCTGGCGTATCGGTATGGGATTGGCGCTGGTGGGTGCCGGCGTGCTGTTGCTGCTGGCCGTGGTGCTCGGCCACCGCGTGGTCAACCGCTTGAAGATGCTCAACGCCGCCATGGATGATCTGGCAGCAGGCGAGGGTGACCTGACCAAGCGTGTGCAGATCAACAGCAAGGACGAAATCGGCGACATGGCGTCGGCGGTCAACCGCTTTGTGGATAAGTTGCAGCCGATCGTGCGCGAGGCCGGAGATGTGGCTCAGCGTACCGGCGTGGAAATCGGTGCGATGACGTTGCGCAATGCCGGTGCCGACGCGGCGGCCGGGATGCAGCGCGATGAGGTTGCCGAAAGTCTGCGCGCGCTGTCGCAAATGGCTGATGAGGCGCAGTCGGAAAGCCATGCGATGCAGGCGGCGCTAAAGCAGGTGGTGGATATTCGTCAGGCCACCGACGAGAACACCCGCACGTCGGCCAAGGTCGGCAGCCTGATCGAGGCGCTGGCGGGGCAGGTCGACACCGGGGCGAAAGTCATCGAGCGGCTGGCGCAGCAGAGCGAACAGATCGAAGTGGTACTGACCGTGATTCACGGCATCGCCGAACAGACCAATCTTCTGGCGCTCAACGCCGCCATCGAAGCAGCCCGGGCCGGTGAGACCGGTCGCGGTTTTGCGGTGGTGGCGGACGAAGTCCGGGCGTTGGCGAGCAAGACTCAAAGCTCTACCGGCGACATTCAGGCGCATATCGTGGCCTTGCAGCAGGGCGCCCGTGAGGCGGTTGAGGCGATTGGTCAGGCCGGGCGTCAGGCCAGCGAAGGTTTGCTGGTGTTGCGTGACAGTGCGCGGTTGCAGCAGTCGGTGCAGGCCTCGGTCGAGCAGGTGCATGCGGCAATTGGTCTGGCGACTCAGGCGGCGGCGCATCAGGCTCAGGGTGCGCAGGCCGTGCGCGGTCGGGTCGAGACGATTCATGCCCAGGCGGAGAAGGCCGCTCAGGCGGTGGTCGAGACCACGGCCAGCGGCAAGGTGCTGGATGGTCTGGCGGCGCAGCTCAAGGCCAGCCTGGGGCAGTTCCGGGCCTGATAGTGCGGGCAAAAAAAATCGCAGCTTCGGCTGCGATTTTTTATCGGCTCAAATACATCCGGGTTGTCAGCAGGTAGACGGGCAACCCCGACACCACGATCAACAACGCTGCATAAGGCGCTGCGGCTGCGAACTCGACATTCGCGGTATGTGCCCAGACTTCGGTCGCCAAGGTGTTGAGCCCGGTCGGGCTCAGCAGCAACGTCGCCGTCAATTCCTTCATGGCATCCAGAAACACCAGCGCAAAGGCTGCGCCCAGTGCCGGGAAAATGATCGGCAGGGTCACTCGGCAGAACGCCGTGAACGATGACGCGCCCAGTGTGCGGGCGGCTTCTTCGAGTTGTGGTGCGGCCTTGTTCAGCGCTGTGCGGATCGGCGCCTGAGCCAGTGGCAGGAACAGCAGCGCATAGGCGATCAGCAACAGCATGGACGTCTGATACAGCGCCGGCACGTAATGCAGGGCGAAATACACCAGCGTCAGCGCGATCACCAGCCCTGGCAGCGCATGCAAAAGATACGGCAGACGCTCGGCCCAGATCGCCAGTTGGCCTTTGTAGCGCACCACCAGCAATCCGACCGGCACCGCCAGTAGCAGACACAGTCCCGCGCCACCCAGCGACAGCGCCAGAGACGACAGCAGCGCTTCAGTGATTGCCGCCACCGGGAACGCGGCAGACGAACCCACGGCGAGCCAGTACGCCAGCATCCCCAGTGGAATCCCGCTGCCGACAATCGCCAGCATCAGACAATACAACTGACCGGCAATTGCCCAGGGTCCCAGTTGCACTTGTTCGGCCCGACGCGCCGCACCCTGGCCGGTTCGCACATGACGTCCCTTGCCACGCACCCGCAGTTCCAGCCATAGCAACATCAAACAAAGTGCCAGCAGCACCGCCGACAGCATCGCTGCGTTGGCATTGCTGAATTCCAGCTCGAATTGCTGATAGATCGCGGTGGTGAAGGTTTGCAGGCCAATGATCGACAACGCCCCGAACTCCACCAGCATGTGCAGCGCAATCAGCAGCGAGCCGGCCAGCAGCGAAGGCCAGAGCAGGGGCAGGGTAACGCGGAAAAATACGCCCCAGCGATTCTGCCCCAGTGTCCTTGCCGACTCTTCCAGAGAGGGGTCGAGATTGCGCAGAGTGGCCGCCACCGGAAGAAAGATCAGAGGATATTTCGACAGACTCATCACCAGGATCGCCCCGCCGAGTCCTTCGAACTGCGCGCTGAGCGATACCCACGTAAAACTGCTGACGAATGCCGGTACCGCAAACGGCAAACACAGAATCACGCCCCACAAACGCCGCCCCGGCAGGTTGCTGCGCTCCAGCAGCCACGCCAGCGACAGGCCGATCACGCCGCAAGTCACGGTTACGCCGACCATCAGTGCCAGCGTGTTGCGCAGCAGGCCGAACACGTAAGGGCGCCACAGCAAATGCAGCGCCTCGGACCAGCCCGCCTGCCAGGCTTTGAGCCCGACGTAGGCCAGCGGCAACAGGCTCATCACCACCAGCAACAACACCGGCAGCACCAGCCAGAACGACGGGCGCTTGCGCCGTGGCACGTAACCCCCGCGTGTGGCGGGGGCGGATAACGAGGCGCTCATCAGTTCAAGCCAACTTCGCGTTCCAGATCCAGTGCTTCCTCGGCATTGCCCAGATCGGCCGGGGTAACGTCCGGTGCTTCCAGCTCACTGAAAGGCTTGAGGCCGCGATCCGATTCCATGCCGTTGTGCAATGGATACTCGGCGGTGGTCTGGGTAATCACGCGCTGGCCTTCCTCGCTGGCCATGTAGGCGAGAAATTGCTGGGCTTCTTTTGGATGTTTGCTGGATTTCAGCACCGCGGCGCTGGAGACAGTGATCAAGCCGCCCACGTCGCCACCAGTGAAGTAGTGCAGCTTGGAATCAAGCTTGCCTTTTTCCCGTTGCAGGGCGAACCAGTAGTAATTGTTCACCAGCACGGTGGCGACTTCGCCGTTTTCCACAGCCTTGAGGGCGACCATGTTGTTGCTGTAGGTCTTGCCGAAGGCGCGCAGGCCGGTCAGCCATTCTTCGGCGGCTTCACGACCATGCTTTTTGATGATGGCGACGGCCTGTTCCTGGAAGGCGCCGCTGGTGGGCACGAAACCGACCTTGCCTTGCCACTGCGGATCGGCGAAATCCAGCACCGACTTGGGCAGGTCTTTTTCATCGACCAGTTTCGGGTTGAAGGCGACTACACGAACCCGTGCGGTGACGCCGATCCAGGTGCCATTGCCGGCGACGTATTTTTTCGGCAGGACTGCCAGAGTGGCATCGTCGGACTTGGCCAGCAGGCCGAGTTCGCCGAGGTTGTTCAGTGGCGGGGATTCTTCGGTGTAGATCACGTCGGCGGGGGAGCGGTCGCCTTCTTCGATAATCTGGCTGGCGAGTTGGTTGCTGCTGCCCTTGCGCACATTGACGTGAATACCGGTCTTGGCTTCGAAGGCCTTGGCGATCGCGTCGCCGACTTCCTTGTGTTGACCGTTGTAGAGAGTCAGGGAAACCGTATCGGCAGCCTGGGTGAGGGGAGTGGCGAGTGCCAGGCCGAGCAGGGTGAAGGTCAAGCCGCGGCGCAGGGTATTTCGAAACATCATTCGCAGGGTTCCTCACTGTCGCATTGCAAAAACTTGCAACAATGATAAACGATATCGTTTCTCAAATGCTCCTTGCGAGCAGGATAAGGGTTTGGTAGGGCGCTTGAGTTTTCAGGAAGCCGGAAACGCAAAAAACCGCTTTCGCGGTTTTTTGTGAGATTCAAGATCGTGACCTTGAATTTGAATTGGTGCCCAGAAGAAGACTCGAACTTCCACGACCGTAAGGTCACCAGCACCTGAAGCTGGCGTGTCTACCAATTTCACCATCTGGGCTTCATCTTCAGCGTTGCCGCTGTTGATGTGGCGCACTATACGGAGCGCCTTTTGATCTGTAAACCCCTGATTTGATTTTAATAAATCAATTTCAGAAAAAAGTCGGAACGCAGAATGCAAAAAACCCGCTTTCGCGGGTTTTTGTGTGAGTCTTGAAACTGATCTAGTCTCAAACTCGAAATTGGTGCCCAGGAGAAGACTCGAACTTCCACGACCGTAAGGTCACCAGCACCTGAAGCTGGCGTGTCTACCAATTTCACCACCTGGGCATCTCGACAGCGTCTGTACGTCGTCGATGGCGCGCACTATACGGAGCGTCTTTTTAACTGTAAACCCCTGCCAGCAAAAAAATTGGTTTTTTTTACCAGCGGTGTTCAAAACGCCTTTCAGACGTCGATACAAGGCTCAAGACGCGCCTTATAGAGTCGGAAATTTCCCGTTTGATGGCGCCTATGCCAAACTAACCCGCATATAGACAAGGTGAAAACTCTCTAATGGCCGATTGGCAGTCCCTCGATCCCGAGGCCGCTCGTGAAGCGGAAAAATATGAAAACCCTATTCCCAGCCGCGAACTGATCCTTCAGCACCTTGCTGATCGGGGTTCGCCTGCTGCCCGCGAGCAACTGGTCGAAGAATTTGGTCTGACCACAGAAGACCAGATTGAAGCCCTGCGCCGCCGCCTGCGCGCCATGGAGCGCGACGCTCAACTGATCTACACCCGCCGTGGCACGTATGCGCCGGTGGACAAGCTCGACCTGATCCTCGGCCGCATCAGCGGTCACCGCGACGGCTTCGGCTTCCTGGTGCCGGATGACGGCTCCGACGACCTGTTCATGAGCCCGGCGCAGATGCGTCTGGTGTTCGACGGCGACCGGGCCCTGGCCCGTGTTTCCGGCCTGGACCGTCGCGGTCGTCGCGAAGGCGTGATTGTCGAGGTGGTGTCCCGTGCCCACGAAAGCATCGTCGGCCGTTACTTCGAAGAGGGTGGTATCGGCTTCGTGGTCGCGGACAACCCGAAGATCCAGCAAGAAGTGCTGGTCACTCCGGGCCGCAACGCCAATGCCCAGATCGGTCAGTTCGTCGAGGTGAAAATCACTCACTGGCCGACTCCGCGCTTCCAGCCGCAAGGCGATGTGATCGAAGTCGTCGGCAACTACATGGCGCCGGGCATGGAAATCGATGTCGCCCTGCGCACCTATGACATTCCGCACGTCTGGCCTGAAGCCGTTCTGAAGGAAGCCGGCAAGCTCAAGCCGGAAGTCGAAGAGAAAGACAAAGAGAAGCGCGTCGACCTGCGCCATCTGCCGTTCGTCACCATCGACGGCGAAGATGCCCGCGATTTCGACGACGCGGTCTACTGCGAATCCAAGCCAGGCAAGCTGCGCCTGTTCTCCGGCGGCTGGAAGTTGTACGTGGCGATTGCCGACGTTTCCAGCTACGTGAAGATCGGCTCGGCCCTGGACAACGAAGCCCAGGTGCGCGGCAACTCGGTGTACTTCCCCGAGCGCGTGGTGCCGATGCTGCCGGAGCAGCTCTCCAACGGCCTGTGCTCGCTGAATCCGCACGTCGATCGTCTGGCCATGGTTTGCGAGATGACCATCTCCAAGTCCGGCGAAATGACCGACTACTGCTTCTATGAGGCAGTGATCCACTCCCACGCCCGTCTGACCTACAACAAGGTCAGCGCGATGCTGGAAACGCCGAAAGCCACCGAAGGGCGCAAGCTTCGCGGCGAATACACCGACGTCCTGCCGCACCTGAAACAGCTCTACGCGCTGTACAAAGTGTTGCTGGCGGCCCGTCACGTGCGTGGCGCGATCGATTTCGAAACGCAGGAAACCCGGATTATCTTCGGTTCCGAGCGCAAGATTGCCGAAATTCGTCCGACCACCCGTAACGACGCGCACAAGCTGATCGAGGAATGCATGCTGGCGGCCAACGTGGCCACCGCCGAATTCCTGAAAAAGCACGAAATCCCTGCGCTGTATCGCGTTCACGACGGTCCGCCGCCGGAGCGTCTGGAAAAACTGCGCGCGTTCCTCGGTGAGCTCGGCCTGTCCCTGCACAAAGGCAAGGACGGCCCGACGCCGAAGGACTATCAGGCCCTGCTGGCCAGCATCAAGGACCGTCCGGATTTCCACCTGATCCAGACCGTGATGCTGCGTTCCCTGAGCCAGGCGGTGTACAGCGCCCAGAACGAAGGCCACTTCGGCCTGAATTACGAAGCCTATACCCACTTCACCTCGCCGATCCGTCGTTACCCGGACCTGCTCACGCATCGGGCGATCCGCAGCGTGATCCATTCGAAACAGGACACCCCGCACGTTCGCCGTGCCGGTGCCATGACCATTCCGAAGGCGCGCATCTATCCGTACGACGAAGCGGCCCTGGAGCAACTCGGCGAGCAGTGCTCGATGAGCGAGCGTCGTGCCGACGAAGCGACCCGCGATGTAGTGAACTGGCTCAAGTGCGAGTTCATGAAAGACCGCGTGGGCGAATCGTTCCCGGGTGTGATCACCGCCGTGACCGGTTTCGGCCTGTTCGTCGAACTGACCGATATCTACGTCGAAGGTCTGGTGCATGTGACGGCGCTGCCGGGCGATTACTACCACTTCGACCCTGTGCATCACCGCCTGGCGGGCGAGCGCACCGGTCGCAGCTTCCGTCTCGGCGATACCGTTGAAGTGCGCGTCATGCGCGTCGATCTCGACGAGCGCAAGATCGACTTCGAGATGGCGGAAAAAACCATCAGCGCGCCAATCGGTCGCAAGAAGCGTGGCACCGAAACCGCTGCTCCAGCGGCCAAGGCTGTGGAAGAAAAGGCTCCGGCAAAAACTGCCAGCCGTCGTCCGGCCAAGGAAAAAGTCGCCGAGGCTTATCGCCCGAGCGATGCCGTGGCGAAAAACGCCGAGCTGCGTAAAAGCCGTGAGATGAAGAAGGCCTTGCTGGCCGACGCCAAAAACGGTGGTAAAGCGGCGTCCGGGGGAAAGACCGGACGGTCGGCGCCTGAAAAGGCCTCCGGCAGCAAGCCAGGCAAACCGAGCAAACACCGCAAGGGCCCGCCAAAAGCGGGTTCCGCTCCAGCCAAAAGCGGCGGAGCACGTAAACCGAAGGCGAAGTCATGAGTCAGTTGGAAAAAATCTACGGCGTTCACGCGGTAGAAGCGTTGCTGCGTCACCACCCTAAACGCGTCAAGCAGATCTGGCTGGCTGAAAGCCGCAACGATCCGCGGGTGCAGACGCTGATCGAGCTGGCCAACGAAAACCGCGTCCAGATCGGTCAGGCCGAGCGTCGCGAAATGGACGCCTGGGTCGAAGGCGTGCACCAGGGCGTGGTGGCGGACGTCAGTCCGAGCCAGGTCTGGGGCGAAGCGATGCTCGACGAGCTGCTCGACCGCACCGAAGGTGCGCCGTTGCTGTTGGTGCTCGACGGCGTGACCGATCCACACAACCTTGGCGCCTGCCTGCGTTCGGCGGATGCTGCCGGTGCGCTGGCGGTCATCGTGCCGAAAGACAAGTCGGCCACTCTGACGCCGGTCGTGCGGAAAGTGGCCTGCGGCGCGGCGGAAGTGATTCCGCTGGTGGCCGTGACCAACCTTGCGCGCACCCTGGAAAAGCTTCAGCAACGTGGTCTGTGGGTTGTCGGCACGGCAGGTGAGGCCGAGGTCAGCATCTATGACCAGGACCTGACCGGTCCGACCATCCTGATCATGGGCGCCGAAGGCAAAGGCATGCGTCGCCTGACTCGCGAGCACTGCGACTACCTGGTGAACCTGCCGATGGCCGGTAGTGTCAGCAGCCTCAACGTGTCGGTTGCGACCGGCGTGTGCCTGTTCGAGGCCCAGCGCCAGCGCGGTGCCAAGGCCAAGGCGGCTGCCAAAAAGGCTTAAGCCTCGCGCAGTCCAAAATGTGGGAGCGAGCCTGCTCGCGATAGCGGAGTTACATTCAGCATCATTGTTGAGTGTTTCCCCCAATCGCGAGCAGGTTCGCTCCCACAGTGCTTTGTGGTGTGACCCGGATTGGTGGCTGTTCAAATAATCACCAATTGCCTTGCACCTCTTCTGTCCCTTCTCTACAATTGCGCCCCTTGCTGTGACGGCAGGCACCCATGTGCCCCACGCCGGCAAGTCCATAAGTGTCATTCACTCCTTGTCTGACCGTTTTTGAGCGGCAGGCTACAACCCGTAAGGAGCATTCATGCGTCATTACGAAATCATCTTTCTGGTCCACCCTGACCAGAGCGAGCAAGTCGGCGGCATGGTTGAGCGTTACACCAAGCTGATCGAAGAAGACGGCGGCAAAATCCACCGTCTGGAAGACTGGGGCCGTCGTCAACTGGCCTACGCAATCAACAATGTTCACAAGGCTCACTACGTGATGCTGAACGTTGAGTGCACCGGCAAGGCCCTGGCCGAGCTGGAAGACAACTTCCGCTACAACGATGCTGTGATCCGTAACCTGGTCATCCGTCGCGACGAAGCCGTTACCGGCCAGTCCGAGATGCTCAAGGCTGAAGAAAACCGCAGTGAGCGCCGTGAGCGTCGCGAACGTCCTGAGCACGATGGCAGCGCCGATGGCGATGACAGCGATAGCGACAGCGACAACAGCGATAACGCTGACGAGTAATCCACGGACCTTTTAAGGAGCCTATCAAATGGCACGTTTCTTCCGTCGTCGTAAATTCTGCCGCTTCACCGCTGAAGACGTGAAGGAGATCGACTACAAAGATCTCAACACTCTGAAAGCCTACGTATCCGAGACCGGCAAAATCGTTCCAAGCCGCATCACCGGTACCAAAGCTCGTTATCAGCGTCAGCTGGCCACCGCTATCAAGCGCGCCCGCTTCCTGGCCCTGCTGGCCTACACCGACAGCCACGGCCGCTGAGACCGGGTAGTCGACAAGTAAGTAAGGGATCGAATGCATGCGTGCCTTGGCTGAATTCATCATGCGGGGGCGTATGCAGGCCACGCTGGTCGTGGCCGGATCTGCGGCATTGCCGCTGTTGTTCTGGTTGAGTGCCGCTGCAGGTTGCCTTGTGCTCCTGCGGCGCGGTTCGGACGCCTTGAGCGTCCTGGGTGTGGGAGTGTTGTCAGCGTTGGTGAGCTGGCACTACCTCAAAGACCCGACGGCACTGATAGTGCTGCTCGGGGCTTGCGGTCTGGCGCTGGTTTTACGCGCCGAACACACCTGGAATCGCGTGCTGCTGGTCAGCGTGGCCGTGGGATTGTTGGTTGCCGTGAGCCTGGGGACCGTTTTCGGTTCCTTCACCGAAGCGCTGGCGCAGACGT
This sequence comes from Pseudomonas sp. MWU12-3088, assembly GCF_023242405.1. Classification (NCBI taxonomy): domain Bacteria; kingdom Pseudomonadati; phylum Pseudomonadota; class Gammaproteobacteria; order Pseudomonadales; family Pseudomonadaceae; genus Pseudomonas; species Pseudomonas sp. MWU12-3088. The sequence goes on along the minus strand of NZ_JALJEA010000005.1, from coordinate 179,003 downwards.
TTGAACAAGTCTTGCCGCTGGCGATGGGTGAGGTCTACGAGAAATTCTCGGCAGACCAGAAGGCGATTCTCACGGGATTGGCGGTTCCACTGTCGATCATTTCGACAGCGGTGTCGTTGCAGGTTTTTAGCGTGCTGTGCCTGATTCTTGGGCGCTACTGGCAGGCGTTGTTGTATAACCCCGGCGGTTTCGGTCGCGAGTTTCGCGCCATCCGACTGCCGAAAGGCGTTGCGCTGTCGCTTCTGGCCGTCATGTGTGTGGCACCGTTCTTCGGTCTGCATGCACTGGTTCTGTTGCCGTTGTGCAGTGTGCCGCTGTTCTTCGCCGGTCTGGCCCTGGTTCACGGGCTGGTGGCGCAGAAACGGCTGGCCGGTTTCTGGCTGGTGGGGATATACGTCACGCTCGTGCCTTTCATGCACTTGCTCGGTCCGTTGCTTGTGGTCTTGGCCATTGTCGACAGCCTGATTGATTTTCGCGGTCGTCACGTGTCGAAAGACACCGATAACGCGAACGGTGAAGGTTAAAAGTTAAGAGGATTTCCACATGCAACTGATCCTTCTGGAAAAAATCGCCAACCTGGGCAACCTGGGCGACAAAGTAAACGTTAAGGCCGGTTACGGCCGTAACTACCTGCTGCCTTTCGGCAAAGCCACCGCTGCGACCGCTGCCAACCTGGCTGCGTTCGAAGAGCGTCGCGCTGAGCTGGAAAAAGCCGCTGCCGACCGTAAAGCATCGGCTGAAAGCCGTGCTGCCCAACTGGCCGAGCTGGAAGTGACCATCACTGCCACCGCTGGCGACGAAGGCAAGCTGTTCGGTTCGATCGGTACTCACGACATCGCTGACGCACTGACCGCCTCCGGCGTTGAAGTTGCAAAAAGCGAAGTTCGTCTGCCGAACGGCACCATCCGCAACGTGGGTGAATTCGACGTGGCTGTGCACCTGCACGCCGAAGTTGAAGCCACCGTACGCGTTGTCGTGGTAGCAGCTTAAGCAACACCCTGATCGACTGGCGGCTTGTACGCCAGGCGGTTAACATCGGGCACGATCCTGTCTTCAGGTCGTGCCCTTTGTCTTTCTGCAATCCCTGCTTTTCCTGAATAAAAAGTGGCCATGAACGAAATCTCCGCTCCCGAGCAATACGATCTGCAAACCGCCGCGCTGAAGGTGCCGCCGCATTCCATCGAGGCCGAACAGGCCGTGCTCGGTGGTCTGATGCTGGACAACAACGCCTGGGAACGCGTGCTCGATCAAGTCTCCGACGGCGATTTCTACCGGCATGACCACCGTCTGATTTTCCGTGCGATCGCCAAACTGGCCGATCAGAACTCGCCGATCGACGTCGTGACCCTTGCCGAGCAACTGGACAAGGAAGGTCAGACCTCGCAAGTCGGCGGCCTCGGATACCTCGGTGAGCTGGCGAAAAACACGCCGTCCGTCGCCAACATCAAGGCCTATGCTCAGATCGTTCGCCAGCGTGCGACGTTGCGTCAGTTGATCGGCATCAGCACCGAAATTGCCGACAGCGCCTTCAACCCTGAAGGTCGCACCGCCGAGGAAATCCTCGACGAAGCCGAACGGCAGATCTTCGCGATTGCCGAGGCCCGGCCAAAAACCGGCGGCCCGGTGGGTGTGAATGACCTGTTGACCAAAGCCATCGACCGCATCGACACCTTGTTCAACACCGCCGACTCGATCACCGGCCTGTCCACCGGCTATACCGACCTCGACGAGAAGACCAGCGGCCTGCAACCGGCCGACCTGATCATCGTCGCCGGCCGTCCGTCGATGGGTAAGACGACTTTCGCGATGAACCTGGTGGAAAACGCCGTGTTGCGCAGCGACAAGGTGGTGCTGGTGTACTCCCTCGAGATGCCAGGCGAATCGCTGATCATGCGTATGCTGTCGTCCCTCGGCCGCATCGACCAGACCAAGGTGCGTTCCGGTCAGCTCGAAGACGACGACTGGCCGCGCCTGACCTCGGCGGTCAACCTGCTCAACGACCGCAAGTTGTTCATCGATGACACCGCCGGCATCAGCCCGTCGGAAATGCGTGCCCGGACCCGGCGCCTGGTGCGCGAGCACGGTGACATCGGCCTGATCATGATCGACTACCTGCAGTTGATGCAGATTCCGGGCTCCAGCGGTGACAACCGGACCAACGAGATTTCCGAGATCTCCCGATCCCTGAAAGCCCTGGCCAAGGAATTCAACTGCCCGGTGGTGGCTCTGTCGCAGCTCAACCGCTCCCTGGAACAACGTCCCAACAAGCGCCCGGTGAACTCCGACTTGCGGGAATCCGGAGCGATCGAGCAGGACGCCGACGTCATCATGTTCGTGTACCGGGACGAGGTGTATCACCCGGAAACCGAGCACAAAGGCATCGCCGAAATCATCATCGGCAAACAGCGGAACGGCCCGATCGGCTTTATCCGCCTGGCCTTCATCGGCAAGTACACGCGCTTCGAGAACCTTGCGCCGGGCAGCTATAACTTCGACGACGACGAATAGCGCGGTTGATCACTTCTGGTGATCAAACAGTTTTTGGGCAACCCTTGGGCTGATGAGCTCCCGCCAGATCCGTTGGTGGGAGCGGCCGGCCTGTTCTTCGCGCTGTTGAAACGCGCTGCCGAGCCTGCTTTGTTCCAGGGTTTTCAAGTGTGCACCCTTGAGTGTGTAGTCCAGCGCCGCGCGATCTTGCCTGTCGTAGTGAAAGTGGGCCTCCCACAACGGCGCATTATCTGAACGTTCGTTGATCGAGTAGACATCGAGGAACGACTTGTCCCTTCCCTTGCCCGTTTGTCTGCGATCTACCGTTTTCACTATTTTCAGCTGTGAGTGATCGAGCAGGAAGTTCAGGCGCAGTACATCCAGCACATCCTTGTTTTTGTACATCCGTATCAGAATGGTTTGTCCTTCGGCGTCCATTAATGCAGCGGCGGTTCTGAGCCGAATGATCAAGCCGCTGGCCTCGGCGTTCTCTGTTACCCGGTCAATGGCCTCCAGACGTTGCGCCAGATCCCTGAAGCGATCCGTTTCTGCGCCCAGAAATTCGACGATATTGGTCGGATTGGCTTTGCGGGCTTCCATCATCCGGGCCTGGGTTACATGTTCATTCACACGTTCAAGACATTCAGTCGCGTTGCTCACAAGTTGTGGTCCGGGCGTGAGAGCGGCGGCGGGGAGAACCCGTCGCCACTCACCTTCGATTTTCTCGTAGCGTTGAGGTGGCTGGTGTGGCTTGAAAAGATCGGGAACCTTGAGCGTGACACTGCCATCCGCTGCGGTGTCCTGCACTCCGACCAGAACCCGGTAAGTGCCATGATGGCGTGTCCGGAACATTTTTCGCGGGGCGGTCGCCCCGATCTCTCCAGCGGGCTGCTCCGGAAGAAAATCGAAATCGATATCCTGATCGTAGAGAGGTAATTGGCTGTTGCTGTCGACCTGTTCATGGAATGCGTTAAGTCGGTTGTCGATTTTTGTTTCGAACGTATCCATCAAGGACAGCACCTGGCTGACGTATCCCGCCTTTACGGGATCCGCTGAAGTATCCAGAGATTCGAACCTGGCTCTGTCACTCCTGATGTTTTCCAGCGTCAATTGCAGCGCCAGCGGTTCAAGGCCACCAGAGACTTCGTGCAAATCCTTGTTCAACAGGTGCAAGGCCATTGCACTACGCATGCCGAAAGGCGGCGGATTTTCGGGGTCGTCGGAAATCAGGCGCAGGCAGATGTTGTATTGACTGGAATGGATCTGATCTACGGTCGGTAATCCGCGGTTCATATTGTCCAGATCTGATGTTGCGCTGCGGTCGGCTTTGCGAATCTGATCCATAACATCCTGACGATCACTCATGATCTTCAGCTTTTTGTTGAGATGGGCAAAATTGTTCTTCAGCGACTCGACCGTTATTGCATGCACGGTCGGAAGGACCCTGCGGTCCATCACGGCGATCAGCTTGTTGAGATATTCGAGTCTGTCCAACTGATGAGTATGCAATTCGCTTTTGTAGAGTCCGCTGGCTTTCAGATAGATCAACCAGCTCTTGTTGTCGATCAGTGACTTGGTGTATTCGGCCTGCATTCTGGTGTGCTTGATGATATGCACTTCAAGCTTGATCAGCGCCTCTTTTTCTGCCTGGCTTCCCTCAGGAAGATATCGGGCACTGTCCCAGAGTTCTCTATAGCGCTTGTCGGATGCGCCTAACGCCTCGAAGGCGCTTCTGATAGGGGCATACCGTTGAAGCAAATAGTCTTTGTTTTCCTGGATCTGTGCGGTACGTCGCATGCCTCCCTTGAGTCCATCCAGACTTGTCGTCCAGATGCCATCGGCATTGCGGGTGATGGCCAGCGTTTCGCCGGATCGGCTTGCGCGATAGATATTTTCGCTGTCAACGGCGACCGGGTCCTTCGGATTGACGACACGCCAGACATTGCGCTTGGGAGATGAAGCGTCAACGTCGCGCATCACCTGATGGGCATGGTTCTCGATGATGACGTAGCGCTTGCCTTCGAAACCATGCAGACCGTCGCTGTCCGGTTCTGCTCCGGAGAAGTCCAGAGGCGTCCTGAAGGTCTCCAGCCGGCTGGCAGAGAGTGGGAGTGGGCTCTCTTCGAATTCGATCAGCGGGTGCCATCGGTTGCTATGGGGATCATGGAAGAGAATCGGCCCGGAGGGCCTTGATTCGCTTCCCAGTCTGGCCCGATAGAGAGCAGTGTCGGGATCCAGGCTGATCTGCAGGATGCTGCCATCGTACATATTGACGAACTGTCGGCCCTTGAACCTTCTGAATCCTGATGCGTCGGCGACCGGCAATCGGGTGTTCGGGGCAACCCTGTAGGCATCAAGTAAAGGCGGTGTGGGTATTGCGGGCGGGTATGAATGAGTTTCGCTGACGCTCACCGATGGCGCTGGAGATATCATGTCCGGGTCTGTGCTGTCCGGGATTCTGCCCGATGTCCTTCCATTGATGAGACTGTGCTCGATAGGACGGATGGTTTGCGAGGCGTCGTGCCGTGGCAGATGGTCATGGGTTGGTCGCAAAGGCGGGTTATGCACCTCGACGGTGGTTACGCCTTTTGACGGAGGTTTTGCAGGCATCTGTATTCATCCTTGAATAAGTTGAAGGGCATCTTTTGGAACCGGTGTGTGGCAGGTGGGGCAACGGAGAGAGAAACCGACCACGGTCGTCGGAATTGGTCAAAATTTGTGCTATATTCCGCGCCCGCGAAATCCAATGAAAGCCAACACCGGTTATCGACATGCAAGCAGCCAAGCCGTTATTTGACTATCCAAAATATTGGGCCGAATGTTTCGGACCAGCCCCGTTCCTGCCGATGAGCAGGGAGGAGATGGATCAGCTCGGCTGGGATTCCTGCGACATCATCATTGTCACGGGTGATGCCTACGTCGATCACCCGTCGTTCGGCATGGCGATCATCGGCCGGCTGCTGGAGTCGCAAGGCTTCCGCGTCGGGATCATTGCCCAGCCGAACTGGCAGTCCAAAGACGACTTCATGAAGCTCGGCGAGCCGAACCTGTTCTTCGGCGTCGCGGCCGGCAACATGGACTCGATGATCAACCGCTACACCGCGGACAAGAAAATCCGTTCCGACGACGCCTATACCCCGGGTGGCATGGCGGGCAAACGTCCGGATCGCGCGAGCCTGGTCTACAGCCAGCGCTGCAAGGAAGCCTACAAGCATGTGCCGATCGTGCTCGGCGGCATCGAAGCCTCCCTGCGCCGCATCGCCCACTACGACTACTGGCAGGATCGTGTGCGCAATTCGATCCTGATCGACGCCAGCGCCGACATTTTGCTGTACGGCAACGCAGAGCGTGCGATCGTCGAAGTCGCCCAGCGTCTGTCTTACGGTCACAAGATCGAAGACATCACCGATGTGCGCGGCACAGCGTTCATCCGTCGTGACACGCCGGCGGGCTGGTACGAAGTCGACTCCACGCGCATCGACCGTCCGGGCAAGATCGACAAGATCATCAACCCGTACGTCAACACCCAGGACACTCAGGCTTGCGCGATCGAGCAGGAGAAGGGTCCGGTTGAAGATCCGCAGGAAGCCAAGGTCGTGCAGATTCTGGCCAGCCCGAAAATGACCCGCGACAAGACCGTGATCCGCCTGCCGTCGATGGAAAAGGTGCGTAACGACCCGGTCCTGTACGCCCACGCCAACCGCGTGCTGCACCTGGAAACCAACCCGGGCAACGCCCGTGCGCTGGTGCAGAAGCACGGCGAGATCGACGTCTGGTTCAACCCGCCGCCGATTCCGATGACTACTGAAGAAATGGACTACGTGTTCGGCATGCCTTACGCACGTATTCCGCATCCTGCGTACGGCAAGGAAAAGATCCCGGCCTACGACATGATCCGCTTCTCGGTGAACATCATGCGTGGCTGCTTCGGCGGCTGCACCTTCTGCTCGATCACCGAGCACGAAGGCCGGATCATCCAGAACCGTTCCGAAGAGTCGATCATTCGCGAAATCGAAGAGATCCGCGACAAGGTGCCGGGTTTCACCGGCGTCATTTCCGACCTCGGCGGCCCGACCGCGAACATGTACCGCATCGCCTGCAAGAGCCCGGAAATCGAATCCGCGTGCCGCAAGCCGTCCTGCGTGTTCCCGGGCATCTGCCCGAACCTGAACACCGACCACTCGTCGCTGATTCAGCTGTACCGCAGCGCCCGTGCGTTGCCGGGCGTGAAGAAGATCCTGATCGCCTCCGGCCTGCGTTACGACCTCGCGGTCGAGTCGCCGGAGTACGTCAAGGAACTGGTGACCCACCACGTCGGTGGTTACCTGAAGATCGCCCCGGAACACACCGAGGAAGGTCCGCTCAACCAGATGATGAAACCGGGGATCGGCACCTACGATCGCTTCAAGCGCATGTTCGAGAAGTACACCAAGGAAGCGGGGAAAGAGCAGTACCTGATTCCGTACTTCATCGCCGCGCACCCGGGCACCACCGACGAAGACATGATGAACCTGGCCCTGTGGCTCAAGGGCAACGGCTTCCGTGCCGACCAGGTGCAGGCGTTCTATCCGTCGCCGATGGCCACCGCCACCGCGATGTACCACTCGGGCAAGAACCCGCTGCGCAAGGTCACCTACAAGAGCGACGGCGTGACCATCGTCAAGAGCGAGGAGCAGCGTCGTCTGCACAAGGCGTTCCTGCGTTATCACGACCCGAAAGGCTGGCCGATGCTGCGTGAAGCGCTGATCCGCATGGGTCGCGCCGACCTGATCGGGCCGGGCAAGCACCAGTTGATCCCGACGCATCAGCCGGCCACCGACAGCTACCAGAGTGCCCGTCGCAAGAACTCGACGCCGGCTGGCAGCCATAAAGTGGCGAAGGACGTAAAAGAGAAGACCACCAAGATCCTCACCCAGCACAACGGTCTGCCACCGCGCGCCAGCGACGGCGGCAATCCGTGGGACAAGCGTGAACAGGCCAAGGCTGCGGCATTTGCCCGCAACCAGCAGGCCGCCAAGGAGCGCAAGGAAGCCGCGAAAGGCAAGGGGCCGAAGCCGGCTCGCAAGCCGGTCGTACCGCGCTGAAACGCACTTGAGCTGAACAGAACGCCAACCTTCGGGTTGGCGTTTTGCGTTGTGCCTCGCAACATTTGCGTGCAACTGTGCCAAACCAATTCACCGCATCGCCCGATTTTGGTGCTGTACTGCCCTGAGCATTCCGGGAAAGCGCCCAGGCCTCTGCATGGCATAAGTCTTGCGCGCTTTCGAATACGCTTGGGCTCGCAGGAGGCACGCCGTGTCGATTAATGTCGCATTGCATCACGTCACGCATTACCGCTACGACCGCGCTGTCGAACTCGGCCCGCAGATCGTGCGCCTGCGCCCGGCTGCCCACAGCCGCACGCGGATTCTGTCTTACTCGCTGAAAGTCTCGCCCGAGCAGCACTTCATCAACTGGCAGCAGGATCCCCAGGGCAACTACCTCGCACGGCTGGTGTTCCCCGAGAAAACCGCCGAACTGCGGATCGAGGTCGACCTGCTGGCCGAGATGGCGGTGTTCAACCCGTTCGATTTTTTCCTCGAGTCTTACGCCGAAAAAATCCCCTTCGCCTACGCCGCCGATGAGCGCAAGGAACTGGCGCCGTACCTCGAAACCCTGCCGCTGACGCCGAAATTCAAGGCCTATCTGGACGCCATCGACCGCACGCCGCTGCCGGCAGTGGACTTCCTCGTGGCGCTCAACCAGCGCCTGAGCGAGGACATCAATTACCTGATTCGCATGGAGCCGGGCGTGCAGACCCCGGAGCATACGCTTGAACAAGCCTCCGGCTCCTGCCGCGACTCCGCGTGGTTGTTGGTGCAACTGTTGCGCAACCTCGGACTGGCGGCGCGTTTCGTCTCCGGTTACCTGATTCAACTGACCGCCGATGTGAAGAGCCTCGACGGCCCGTCCGGCACCGAAGTGGACTTCACCGATCTGCACGCGTGGTGCGAGGTGTATTTGCCCGGCGCCGGCTGGATCGGCCTTGATGCGACATCGGGGCTGTTCGCCGGGGAAGGTCATATCCCGTTGGCCTGCAGTCCCGATCCGTCTTCGGCGGCGCCGATCAGTGGTCTGGTGGAGCCTTGTGAATGCGAGTTCAGCCACGAAATGTCGGTTGAGCGAATCTGGGAAGCGCCACGGGTGACCAAGCCCTACACCGATGAACAGTGGCTGGCGATTCAGGCCCTGGGCCGGCAGATCGATGCCGACCTGCTGGAAGGCGATGTGCGCCTGACCATGGGCGGCGAACCGACCTTCGTGTCCATTGATGACCCCGACGGCGCCGAATGGAACACCGCCGCGCTGGGCCCGGACAAGCGCCGGCTCTCCGCCGAGCTGTTCCAGCGCATGCGCAAGCACTACGCGCCCAAGGGGCTGGTGCATTTCGGCCAGGGCAAGTGGTATCCGGGCGAGCAACTGCCGCGCTGGTCGCTGAATTGTTACTGGCGCCGCGACGGTGTGCCGATCTGGCACAACAACGCGCTGATTGCCGACGAGCAGCAGGATTACGGTGCCACCGGTGAACTGGCCGGGCGCTTTCTGGCGAGTGTCGCCGAACGCCTGAAACTGCCGACACGCTTTGTGTTCCCGGCCTACGAAGATAATTTCTACTACCTCTGGCGCGAGGGCGCATTGCCGAGCAATGTCAGCGCCGAAGACTCGCGTCTGGAGGAGCCGCTGGAACGTGCGCGACTGCGCAAGGTATTCAGTCAGGGCCTCGATAAAGTCATCGGTCAGGTGCTGCCACTGGCGCGCACCGCCAAGGGCGATCAATGGCAGAGCGGGCGCTGGTATCTGCGGGATGAGCATTGTCGCTTGGTGCCGGGAGATTCGCCGCTCGGCTATCGCCTGCCATTGGGTTCGCAGCCCTGGGTGAAAGCGGCGGAGTATCCGTTCATTCACCCTAACGATCCGAATCAGGACTTCCCCGAGCTGCCCGACTCCGCGCAACTCAATCGTCACGACGCGCCGGCTGCCGCCGGTGAACGGATGCCGAAAATCGACGAGTCCGCCGACTGGCTGACCCGCACCGCGCTCTGCGCCGAGGCCCGGGAAGGCCGCTTGTATCTGTTCATGCCGCCGCTGGAGCGGGTCGAGGATTATCTGGAACTGGTGGCCGCCATCGAAGCCACTGCCGAAGAATTGCATTGTCCGGTGCTGCTGGAAGGTTACGAGCCGCCGAGCGATCCGCGCCTGAGCAACTTCCGCATTACGCCGGATCCCGGCGTGATCGAGGTCAACGTCCAGCCTTCCGCGACGTGGGACGAGTTGGTCGAGCGTACGGAGTTCCTGTACGAAGAGGCGCGCCAGACGCGACTGTCCACCGAGAAATTCATGATCGACGGGCGCCACACTGGTACGGGCGGCGGTAACCATTTCGTGCTCGGCGGGGCGACGCCGGCGGACTCCCCGTTCCTGCGCCGCCCGGATTTGTTGCGTAGCCTGATCAGCTACTGGCACAACCATCCCTCACTGTCTTACCTGTTTTCCGGTCTGTTCATCGGCCCGACTTCTCAGGCGCCGCGAGTCGATGAAGCGCGCAACGATGCGCTGTATGAGCTGGAAATTGCTTTCGCGCAGATGCCGGCGCCGGGAGAAGAATGCCCGCCATGGCGAGTGGACCGGCTGCTGCGAAATCTGCTGATCGATGTCACCGGCAATACCCATCGCGCCGAGTTCTGCATCGACAAGTTGTATTCACCGGACGGCGCCACCGGGCGTCTCGGCCTGCTGGAGTTGCGGGCGTTCGAAATGCCGCCCCATGCGCGCATGAGCCTGGCTCAGCAGTTGCTACTGCGGGCGCTGGTGGCGCGGTTCTGGCGCGAGCCTTATGAGCCGCCGAAACTGGCCCGCTGGGGCACCGAGTTGCATGACCGTTTCCTGCTGCCGCATTTCATCGAGCAGGACTTTGCCGACGTCATCGTCGAACTCAACAATGCCGGTTATCCGCTGCGTGCCGAATGGTTTGCCGCGCATCTGGAGTTTCGCTTTCCCAAGGTTGGCGATTACGCCGTCAACGGCATCGAGCTGGAATTGCGTCAGGCCCTTGAACCCTGGCATGTGCTGGGCGAGGAGGGTACGGCTGGCGGCACGGTGCGCTACGTCGACTCATCGCTGGAGCGTTTGCAGGTCAAACTCACAGGGTTGCCGCCGCAGCGTTACCTGCTGACCTGCAACGGCATCCCGGTGCCACTGCAACCGACCGGACGAGTCGGCGAGTTTGTCGCCGGCGTGCGTTTCCGTGCCTGGCAACCGGCCAACTGCCTGCAACCGACGATCCCGGTGCACGCGCCGCTGGTGTTCGATCTGCTCGACACCTGGATGCAGCGCTCGCTGGGCGGCTGCCAGTACCACGTCGCCCATCCGGGCGGGCGCAATTACGAGACGTTGCCGGTCAATGCCAATGAAGCGGAGAGCCGGCGAATGGCGCGTTTCTTCCGGATCGGACACACGCCGGGGAAACTTCCTATACCGAACCTGACTATCTCCGACGAGCTCCCGATGACTCTCGATTTACGACGCTTTTGATTCGTACACGACCCCCGGATTTTTCGTATATCCGGGCGTCATGTGCCTGCGTTAGTCTGACCGTTCCTTGCCGGCTGCCGAGCTTTCCATGCCTGACCTGCTTGACCGCTACCCGCTGACGGCGGGCACCTATCACGAACTGCTCGACGACAGCGGAGCGGTGCGTCCGCACTGGCAGCGACTGTTCGACCAACTGCAGCGCAGCACCCCGGCGCAACTGGTGCAGCGTCAGGCGCTGCTGACCCGGCAGATTCAGGAAAACGGTGTCACCTACAACGTGTATGCCGACCCCAAGGGTGCGGATCGTCCGTGGGAGCTGGATCTGCTGCCCCATGTGATCGCCGCTGACGAGTGGCAACAGCTGTCGGCCGGGATCGCCCAGCGTGCGCGCCTGCTCAATGCGGTGCTGGCGGATCTGTACGGTCCGCAGCGGCTGATCAGCGAAGGGCTGCTGCCGGCGGAGCTGGTGTTCGGCCACAACAACTTCCTCTGGCCCTGTCAGGGTATCTCGCCACCGGACGGGGCCTTTCTGCATCTGTATGCCGTGGATCTGGCGCGCACGCCGGACGGGCGCTGGTGGGTGACGGCGGATCGTACCCAGGCGCCGTCCGGTGCCGGTTATGCGCTGGAAAACCGCACTATCGTGTCCCGGGCCTTCCCCGAGTTGTACCGGGATCTGAAGGTGCAGCACCTGGCCGGTTTCTTCCGCACTTTGCAGGAAACCCTGGCCCGTCAGGCACCCTGCGACGATGACGCGCCGCTGGTGGTGTTGCTGACCCCGGGACGTTTCAACGAAAGCTATTTCGAACATCTCTATCTGGCGCGCCAGCTCGGCTATCCGCTGGTGGAGGGCGGCGACCTGACGGTGCGCGATGCCACGGTCTACCTGAAAACCCTCAGCGGTCTGCGTCGGGTCCACGCGATCATGCGTCGGCTCGACGATGACTTCTGCGATCCGCTGGAGCTGCGTACGGATTCGGCGCTGGGCGTTCCCGGTTTGCTCGAGGCAGTGCGTCAGGGCCGGGTGCTGGTGGCCAACGCGCTGGGCAGTGGTGTGCTGGAGTCGCCGGGGCTGTTAGGCTTTTTGCCGAAGATCAATCTGTACCTGTTCGGCGAAGAGCTGATCCTTCCGTCCATCGCCACCTGGTGGTGCGGAGAGGCGCCGGTGCTGGCCCAGGCGCTGGAGAAGCTGCCGGAATTGCTGATCAAACCGGCCTTTCCGTCCCAGAGTTTTGCGCCCGTTTTCGGGCGTGATCTGAGCGAAGAGCAGCGCCAAAACCTCGCCGAGCGCATGCAGGCCCGGCCTTACGCCTATGTCGCGCAAGAACTCGCGCAACTGTCCCACGCGCCGATCTGGCAGCCCGAGGACGGCCAGTTGCAACCGCGAGCCATCGGCATGCGCATGTATGCGGTGGCCAGTCATGACGGTTATCGGGTGTTGCCCGGCGGCCTGACCCGGGTGGCGGCCGAGGCGGATGCCGAAGTGGTGTCGATGCAGCGCGGTGGCGCGAGCAAGGACACCTGGGTGCTGGGCGACCGGCCGCCAAGCGGCGAGCAATGGAAGACCCAGCGCAATATCGGCGTGCACGATCTGGTGCGCCGCGATCCGTACCTGCCGTCGCGGGTGGTGGAAAACCTGTTCTGGTTCGGCCGTTACTGCGAGCGTTGCGACGACAGCGCTCGGCTGTTGCGGATCATGCTGGCGCGCTACGTCGACGGTGATGACCCGCAGGCCCTGCAGGCGGCCGTGGCGCTCGGCGAGCGGCTGATGCTGCTGCCGGACGAAGGCGAACTGCCGGACCGCTTGCTCGCGGCCCTGCTCGGTGAGGACTGGTCGTTCAGCCTGCGCTCCAACCTGCAACGCTTGCAGTGGGCGGCGTCGCAGGTGCGCGGCAAACTCTCGCGGGAGAACTGGCAGGCGCTGGTGGAGTTGCAGCGCGAAGCGACGGAGCTGGACACCGACGAACCGGATTTCGGCGAGCTGCTGGATTTTCTCAACCGGCTGGTGATGTCGCTGGCGGCGCTGTCCGGGTTTGCCCTCGACGACATGACCCGCGACGAAGGCTGGCGCTTCCTGATGATCGGCCGGCGCATCGAGCGCCTGCAATTTCTCAGCAGCAGTCTTGCGGGTTTCCTGCGTGGCGCCGGGGCGTTCGATCAAGCGGGGCTGGAGTGGTTGCTGGAGCTGGGTAACAGCAGCATCACCTATCGCTCGCGTTATCTGGCAGTGGCGCAGTTGATCCCGGTGCTCGACCTGTTGCTGCTGGACGAGCAGAACCCCCACGCGGTGTTGTTCCAGTTGAAACTGGTGACGCGCACCCTCAAGCGTCTGAACGATGATTTCGGTGTGCCGAGGGAGGCCGGGTTGCCAGAACTGGTCGAGCGTCTGGCGCGCTTTGATCTGGGGTGCCTGGAAAATCCATTGTTCGGCGAATCCAGCGTGCGTGCCGCGCTCGACGGTCTGGCGGATCTGCTGCAAGACATCGCCGACGCCAGCGGACAGGTGTCCGATCGTCTGGCCCTGCGCCATTTCGCCCATGTCGATGATGTCAGCCAGCGCACGGTGTCCGTCTGATGAATGCCCATTACCAAATCCTTCACGACACCTGCTATCGCTACGACAGCCCGGTCTCGCTGGCGCAGCAGCTGGCGCATTTGTGGCCTCGCGATTGCGCCTGGCAGCGCTGCACCGAGCAGCAATTGCTGATCAGCCCGGATCCGACCACGCGTCGTGACGAGCAGGACGTGTTCGGCAATCCGCTGACGCGCCTGGCGTTCGAACGGCCTCATGATGAATTGCAGGTCAATGCACGGCTGACGGTCGAGGTGCTGGCGCGGCCGGCGCTGGATTTCAATCTGTCCCCGGCCTGGGAATTGACCCGTAATGCGCTGACCTACAGCAGCCAGCCGTTGTCCGCGGAGTTGCTGGAGGCTTGTCGTTACCGGTTTCAGTCCCCCTACGTTCACTTGAAGCGCAGCTTCGTCGAGTTCTCCGAAAGCTGTTTTCCATCCGGGCGACCGTTGCTGCTGGGCGTGCAGGCGTTGATGGAAAAGATCTTCGACGAGTTCACCTTCGATGCCGAGGCGACGCAAGTCGCGACGCCGCTGGTCGAGGTACTGGAGCGGCGGCGCGGGGTCTGTCAGGACTTCGCCCACCTGATGCTCGCCTGCGTGCGTTCCCGAGGATTGGCGGCGCGCTACATCAGCGGCTATCTGCTGACACGGCCGCCACCGGGGCAACCGCGACTGATCGGCGCCGATGCGTCCCATGCCTGGGTTTCGGTGTTTTGTCCGATGCTTGGATGGGTGGATTTCGATCCGACCAACAATGTGCAACCGGCACTGGAGCACATCACCCTGGCCTGGGGCCGGGATTTCTCCGATGTGTCGCCGTTGCGCGGGGTGATTCTGGGAGGGGGGAGCCATGATCCGGAGGTGCGGGTCACGGTGATGCCACTGAATGAGTGACGAAGCACACGGCAGGGGCGGGCCAGCCCGTTCCTGCCGGTTTTGCGTTCAGTGGTCCTGCGGTATTGCTCAGGCCTCGGGCGCCTGGTCTTTCGGTGCCTCGACATCATCATCGGTCGCCACTTCACCGTCAGGGTTCAGTGCCGCTTCTTCAGCCATCTGTTTCTTGCGCTGAAGCTTTTCCTCTTTCTTCTGTTCCTTGGCCAGGTCACGTTGACGCTTGGCGAAGGAGTAATTGGGTTTGGCCATGGGCGATCCTCTGGGGTCGAAGGTGAGGTTGAGCGGCGCGTATTCTGCCCTGTATCGGTGCCCGGGGGTTAACCGGGTTTCTGGTCGACCCACTTTGGCGTGACGGTCGGCTGCCACTGGTCGAGGGCATCGAGCAGCGTTTGCGGCGACTCACTCACTTGCAGCATGTCACGGTGCGGTGCGCGAACGAAGCCTTCGCCGACGATGTGATCGAGAAATGCCGTGAGTTTGCTGTAGAAACCGTTCACTTCCAGCAGGCCCAGCGGCTTGCCGTGGTAACCGAGCTGGCCCCAGGTCCAGACTTCGAACAGTTCTTCCAGGGTGCCGAGGCCACCGGGCAGGGCGATGAACGCATCGCTGAGTTCGGCCATGCGTGCCTTGCGGGCATGCATGCCGTCGACCACTTCCAGGCGGGTCAGGCTTTTGTGACCGATTTCCTTGTCCATCAGGCTCTGCGGAATGATGCCGATCACTTCGCCGCCGGCGGCCAGCGCGGCGTCCGCGACAATCCCCATCAAACCCACGGCGCCACCGCCGTAGACCAGCTTCAGCTTGCGCTCGGCAATGGCTGTGCCGAGGGCGATGGCGGCTTCGGTGTACGCCGGGGTGGTGCCGGCGTTGGCACCGCAAAATACACAAACGGATGTGAGAGACATGCCTTCCTCCTGGGTCAATCGGTCACAGGGTAATGGCTGGCACGCCTTGATCCAAGGGCTAGACTTCGCGTTTCGGGGTTTCATAGGTGCCGCTGGCCCCACAGGCGTAGGCGGCGAGCAGACTGCACAACAGGCTGTTGAAGGACATGACTGATGCTCCAGTTGAGTTGAGCCCTGAAGATACGTCCCGGCCAAACGTCTGGCTGTTAGATTGTTTCGATGAGTGTCATAGCCTGAAAGTTGTATACAATTTTTGACTCAAGTCATAGGAACTTGCGAAGATTTCAGGCAGTCTTTCCACCATTCGTGTTTTTGTTAACCCTGCCTTGGAGATTCACCATGTTTTCCAAAGTTGTTGCGGTATCCCTGCTGGCGCTGGCCAGCAGCCAATTGATGGCTGCCGAGTGCAAAACCACCGTTGACTCCACCGACCAGATGTCCTTCAACACCAAGGAGATCGTGATCGACAAGAGCTGCAAGACCTTCACCGTCGAACTGACCCACTCCGGCAGCCTGCCGAAGAACGTCATGGGCCACAACCTGGTGGTCAGCAAGACCGCTGACATGCAACCGATCGCCACCGACGGTCTGGCTGCCGGCATCGACAAGAACTACCTGAAGGACGGTGACGAGCGCGTTATCGCCCACACCAAGATCATCGGCGCCGGCGAAACAGATTCGCTGACCATCGATGTATCGAAACTGGCTGCCGGCACCGATTACGGCTTCTTCTGCTCGTTCCCTGGCCACATCTCGATGATGAAAGGCACAGTGGTTGTGAAGTAAGAAAACCGCAGTCCAAAAAAAAGCGTCCCGAGGGACGCTTTTTTTCATGCCTGAAATTCAAGGCGCAAACGGCATGACCCGCTTGTGATGGGTCTTTTTGTAGGTGTTGATGATGATGTCGAACGCTTCCTGACGCACCGGCTCGCCGTGCAGGAAGGCGTCGATCTCGGCGTAGGTTACGCCGTGGGAGGCTTCGTCCGGTTTGCCCGGCGACAGGTCTTCCAGATCCGCCGTCGGCACTTTTTCCACCAGCGATTCCGGTGCGCCGAAGCTGCGGGCGATGGCCCGGACCTGGTTTTTCACCAGACCGCTCAGTGGTGCCAGATCGCAGGCGCCGTCACCGAACTTGGTGAAGAAACCCATCACCGCTTCCGCCGCGTGATCGGTGCCGATCACCATGCCATGGGCCGCGCCGGCGATGGTGTACTGGGCGACCATGCGCATCCGCGCCTTGGTGTTGCCGAGCACGAAATCCACCGACACCGCGTGCTTGCCTTCGAAGGCTGCGACTTCGCCGGCCAGGGATTTCACTGCCGGGCCGATGTTGACGGTGTGGCGTTCGTCCGGGGCGATGAAGTCCACCGAGGCCTGGGCGTCGTGTTCATCGAACTGCACGTCGTACGGCAGGCGCACGGCGATGAACTTGTAGGCCTCGTCTCCGGTGCGCTCGCGCAGTTCACGCATGGCACGCTGGGCCAAAAGGCCTGCGGTCAGCGAGTCGACACCGCCGCTGATGCCCAGCACCAGGGTCTTGAGTCCGGAATTGGTCAGGCAGTCCTGGATGAAAGTGATGCGTCGGGCGACTTCCGCTTCGAGGGCCTGGTAATCGGCGAACGGCGGCTGAACGTTGAGCTGTTCAGCAATCTCACGCTGTACGGCTTGCATGAATTCACTCCTTGCTAGAAAGGCTGGAAACGGCAGGAACCTGGAAAACGTGTCGCAAGTAGGCGACGAAATTCGGGTCTTTGCAGTGGGTCTTGCCCGGCTCGTCGGAGATCTTCGCCACCGGTTGGCCGTTACAGGCGGTCATTTTAAGCACGATGCTCATCGGTTCGACACCCGGAATGTCACAGGTCAGGTTAGTGCCGATGCCGAAGCTGACATTGATCCGGCCGCGCAACGCCCGGAAGATCTCCAGCGACTTGGGCAGCGTCAGGCTGTCGGAGAACACCAGGGTCTTGCTCATCGGGTCGATGCCGAGCTTGTGGTAGTGAGCGATGCATTTTTCGCCCCACTGCACCGGATCCCCGGAATCATGGCGCAGACCGTCGAACAGCTTGGCGAAGAACAGATCGAAATCACCGAGGAACGCGTCTGTGGTGATGCAGTCGGTCAGGGCGATCCCCAGCAAGCCACGGTACTCGCGGACCCAGCAATCGAGGGCAGCGATCTGGCTGTCGATCAGTCGCGGGCCGAGTTGCTGGTGGGCCATGATCCACTCGTGGGCCATGGTGCCCAGGGGTTTCATGTCCAGTTCGCGGGACAGGTGCACGTTGCTGGTGCCGACGAAACGTCCGGGGAAGTCGTGCTTGAGCACGTTCACCACTTCTTCCTGCACGCGATAGGAAAACCTGCGGCGCGTGCCGAAATCGGCGACCTGCAACTGCGACAACTCTTCAGACGAGGCGTTGGCGGTCAGCCAGTCAAACTTGCGGTACAGCTGCTCGCGAGCTTGTTCCAGTACCGTTTCGCGGTAGCGATAGCGGTTGCGCACTTCGCTGACGATTGCCAGTAACGGCACTTCGAACAGAATCACATGCAGCCACGGCCCGCGCAGGCGGATGAACAGCTCGCCGTTCTCGATGCCGGTGTGCAGGTAGCGCAGGTTGAAGCGGAACAGACCGAGGAACCGCAAAAAATCCGGCTTGAGGAACGAGATGCGCTCGAGAAAACTCAACTGATCGGCGCTCAGGCTCAACTCGGCCAGACGCTCGACCTGGAAGCGGATTTCCGCCAGATACGGGCGCAGGTCTTCACTGTTACGGCAACGGAACTCCCATTCGACTTCGACGTTGGGGTAGTTGTGCAGCACCGCCTGCATCATCGTCAGTTTGTAGAAGTCGGTGTCGAGCAGGTTCTGCACGATGCGATCGGCAAACACACTCTCGCTCATAACGGGGTCTCCAGGCGGGCCGCGCGTTGGCGCGGTATCAATCAATGGCGCTAGTGGCGCATATCCGGGGTGTGGATTGCCAGCGATTTTTATCCCGGCGCCGCCCCTCAGACCGCGTCAGGACTGTCGATCTGCTCCAGCATCCACTTCACGAAATCCCGCACCTTGGGCACTTCCGCCGCGTGTTCCGGGTAGGCCAGGTAATAGGCGTCAGTACTGGGCATTGCATGCTGCCAGGGAATGACCAGTTTGCCGTCGGCCAATTCCTCTTCCACCAGAAACCTCGGCAACAGGGCGACGCCGCAGCCGACCTGCGCCGCGCGGATGCACATATAAAAGGTTTCGAAACGCGGGCCGTGGTAGCTGTGCTCGGTCTGATAGCCCTGGCTGTCGAACCAGTCGTGCCACGCTTGCGGGCGCGAAGCATTCTGCAGCAGCACCAGATCGGTGAGTTGCGTTGGATCAGTCAACGGCGTGTCCGGCAGGCTGCTGGGCGCGCAGACGGGCACCAGCTCTTCGCCGAACAACTTCAGGCATTCGGTGCCGGGGCGTGAACCCTGGCCGAAATAGAACGCCAGATCGCTGCGCCCTTGCAGCAAGTCATCGGCTTCCTGTTCGTTGCACAGGTCCAGATGAATCGATGGGTGACGCAGGCGCCAACCCTTGAGGCGCGGCACCAGCCAGCGAGCACCGAAAGTCGAGGGCGTGGAGACGCGCAGGACTTCGGTTTCGCCGCCGTAGGAACGCAGGTAATGGGTCGACATCTCGACCTGGGTCAGGATTTTTCTGACTTCCACCAGGTACAGATCGCCGGCCGGGGTCATCTGCAAACGGCGGCGCACCCGACGGAACAACAAGTGCTGCAGCAATTCTTCGAGCTGCGCCACCTGCTTGCTGACAGCGCTCTGGGTCAGGTTCAGTTCCTCGGCGGCCCGGGTGAAACTCAGGTGCCGGGTCACGGCCTCGAAGCACTGCAGCGCGGTGATCGACGGCAAGTGGCGTTTGTTCAACATGGGCGATCCTTTTCTTGTCTTTCTGCGCAGCATGAATAAACGGAATGATATCTCGCGTAAAGGTCGTTTGTTGCATGGCCTTCCTGAAGCTACAACTAAAGGCCTGCCCGGTCGTGAAAACGCGACCGCACACATTCAGTTTTTTGCTTGAGGAATGACCCATGGTTGCCGCATTGCTTGATCGTCTTGGTGTGAACCCGGCCCTGTACCAGAACGGCAAAGTGCCGGTGCATTCGCCCATCGACGGCAGCCGCATCGGCGCCGTGAACTGGGAAGGCCCGGCCGAAGTCGAGCAGCACATCAGTCGCGCAGATCATGCGTTCGAACAATGGCGCAAGGTGCCGGCCCCCCGTCGTGGCGAGCTCGTGCGCCAATTCGGCGAAGTCCTGCGTGAATACAAGGCCGACCTCGGCGAGCTGGTGTCGTGGGAAGCCGGCAAGATCACCCAGGAAGGCCTCGGTGAAGTGCAGGAGATGATCGACATCTGCGACTTCGCCGTCGGCCTGTCCCGCCAGTTGTACGGCTTGACCATCGCCTCCGAGCGCCCGGGCCACCACATGCGTGAAACCTGGCATCCGCTGGGCGTGGTCGGCGTGATCAGTGCATTCAACTTCCCGGTCGCGGTGTGGGCATGGAACACCACGCTGGCGCTGGTCTGCGGCAACCCGGTGGTGTGGAAGCCGTCGGAAAAGACTCCGCTGACCGCGCTGGCCTGTCAGGCGCTGTTCGAACGCGTACTGAAGAACTTCAGCGATGCCCCGGCGCACCTGAGCCAGGTGATCATCGGCGGTCGTGATGCCGGCGAAGCGCTGGTGGATGACCCGCGTGTCGCACTGATCAGCGCTACCGGCAGCACCCGCATGGGCCGCGAAGTGGCGCCGAAAGTCGCCGCGCGCTTTGCCCGCAGCATTCTCGAACTGGGCGGCAACAACGCGATGATCCTCGGCCCGAGCGCCGATCTGGACATGGCCGTGCGCGCCATTCTGTTCAGCGCCGTCGGCACTGCCGGTCAGCGTTGCACCACGTTGCGTCGCCTGATCGCCCATGAATCGGTGAAAGAAGAAATCGTCACCCGCCTCAAGGCTGCCTATTCCAAGGTGCGCATCGGTCACCCTCTGGAAGGCAACCTGATCGGCCCGCTGATCGACAAGCACAGCTTTGAAAATATGCAGGATGCGCTGGAGCAGGCGCTGAGCGAGGGCGGCCGGGTGTTCGGCGGCAAGCGCCAACTGGAAGACCAATTCCCCAACGCCTACTACGTGTCGCCAGCCATCGTTGAAATGCCGGAGCAGAGCGACGTGGTGTGCAGCGAAACCTTCGCACCGATCCTGTACGTGGTCGGCTACAGCGATTTCGACGAGGCGCTGCGCCTGAACAACGCCGTGCCGCAAGGCCTGTCGTCGTGCATCTTCACCACCGATGTGCGCGAGGCCGAGAAATTCATGTCGGCAGTCGGTAGCGACTGTGGCATCGCCAACGTCAACATCGGCCCGAGCGGCGCGGAAATCGGCGGCGCGTTTGGCGGTGAAAAAGAAACCGGCGGTGGTCGCGAGTCTGGCTCGGATGCATGGCGCGCGTACATGCGCCGGCAGACAAACACCGTGAACTACTCGCTGGAGTTGCCGTTGGCGCAGGGCATCACGTTCGACTGATCCCTTCGGTCAAATCCCCTTGTGGGAGCGGGCTTGCCCGCGAATGCGTAAGGTCAGTTGATATAGATGTTGGCTGAAACACCGCTTTCGCGAGCAAGCCCGCTCCCACAGGATCAGCAGTGTGTTTGGCAGGTTTCTGTTGGAGTCTGGCAATGCCGTTACGCGAAGAATGTCTGTGGGAAAAACTCACGCCGCAACGACCGGATAACTCGGCGCTCAGGGGCGAGGTCAAAGTCGATGTCTGCGTGATCGGCGCCGGGTTTACCGGGTTGTCGGCGGCGCTGCATCTGCTGGAGAAAGGCAAAAGTGTCTGCGTGCTAGAAGCCCATCGCGCCGGGCATGGCGGTTCCGGGCGCAACGTCGGACTGGTCAACGCCGGGATGTGGATCCCGCCGGACGAGATCGAGGCCGGCTTCGGCGAGGCGGTCGGCAGCCAGCTCAACCGCATGCTCGGAGCGGCGCCGGCGCTGGTGTTCAGCCTTGTGGATAAGTACAACATCGATTGCCAGTTGCGCCGCGAAGGCACCCTGCACATGGCGCACAACGCCAAGGGCGAGGCGGATCTGCGCAGTCGCGAAGAACAGTGGAAACGCCGCGGTGCGCCGGTCGAACTACTGACCGGCAAAGCCTGTGAACAGGCAACCGGCACGCAAAAGATTGCCGCCGCGCTGCTGGACCGGCGTGCCGGCACGCTCAATCCGATGGCGTATGTCACCGGGCTGGCGAAAGCCGTGTCTGGGCTCGGCGGGCAGATGTTCGATCATTCCCCGGTCACCCGACTTGAACGTCAGGGCCAGCAATGGTCGGTGCAGACCGGGCAGGGCTCGGTGCAAGCCGAACAAGTGGTCATTGCCTCCAACGCCTACACCGAAGGCGACTGGACCGAACTCAAACGCAATTTCTTCCCCGGTTACTACTATCAGGTCGCTTCGGTACCGCTCACCGAAGATGCGGCTCAGGAAATCCTGCCGGGCGGGCAGGGCTCGTGGGATACCCGCCAGGTGCTGAGCAGCATCCGCCGCGACAAGGACGGGCGTCTGTTGCTGGGCAGCCTCGGTAATGGCAATCAGAAACCGACCTGGTTCCTCAAGGCCTGGGCCGACCGGGTGCAGCAGCATTATTTCCCCAACCTCAAGCCCGTGGAGTGGGAATGCACCTGGACCGGGCGCATCGCTTTCACTCCCGATCACTTGATGCGCCTGTTCGAGCCGGCGCCGGGACTGGTGGCCGTCACCGGTTACAACGGTCGTGGCGTGACCACCGGCACCGTGGTCGGCAAAGCCTTCGCCGACTACCTGTGTAACGGAAATCCTCAGGCCTTGCCGATTCCCTTTGCACCGATGCAGCCCCTGACGGGCGTGGGCTTGCGCAGTTGCCTGTACGAGGCCGGGTTCTCGCTGTATCACGCGGGCCAGTGCCTGCGCATCGTCATTTGAATGTTGAAAATTGTTGCGTAACGCAGCGCTTTTGCGCGTAGCGACTAGCCTGTAATGGTGCGGGTTGTAGCAGTCCCGCACCAGCAGTGTGCAGTTCGGTGACGCGGGCTGTTACAGGCTGGTTGCACGTCGTTTGGCGCCGCGGTTGCAATGATGGCGCGTGCGGGTTGCGCCTGAAAAAACAAATGGTTTCACCTTCCGCGGTTTAGACGGTTGCACGCCCAATGAAAATGGGAACGAAACAGTCGAAATAACAAGAAAGCAGCGACTTTTTGAAGAATAAAAAACCGATGGCACGGCCCTTGCTCTGAGCATTCCAGTGAAGTCGCAGTGCCAACTAAAAAAAACCTTGGAGCACCACCTCATGTCCCAGACGTTTTACAAGAAAGGCTTTCTGGCCCTCGCAGTGGCTACTGCGCTGGGTGTTTCTGCGTTTGCACAAGCTGATGTGAAAATCGGTGTGGCGGGCCCCATGACGGGCGCCAACGCGGCATTTGGCGAGCAGTACATGAAGGGGGCACAAGCGGCGGCCGATGCGGTCAACGCGGCGGGCGGCGTCAACGGGGAGAAAATCGTCCTGGTCAAAGGCGATGACGCCTGCGAACCGAAACAGGCGGTGACGGTCGCCAAGGACCTCACCAACCAGAAAGTCGCCGGTGTAGTCGGCCACTTCTGCTCTTCCTCCACCATTCCTGCGTCGGAGATCTACGACGAAGCCGGCATCATCGCGATCACCCCGGGTTCCACCAACCCGCAGGTGACCGAGCGTGGCCTGAGCGCCATGTTCCGTATGTGCGGCCGTGACGACCAGCAAGGCATCGTCGCCGGCGACTACATCGTCGACGTGCTCAAGGGCAAGAAAGTGGCCGTGCTGCACGACAAGGACACCTACGGTCAGGGCCTGGCCGATGCGACCAAGGCACAGCTGGAAAAACGCGGCGTGAAGCCGGTGCTGTACGAAGGCCTGACCCGTGGCGAGAAAGACTTCAGCGCCGTGGTCACCAAGATCCGCGCGGCCGGTGCCGACGTGGTCTACTTCGGCGGCCTGCACCCCGAAGCCGGTCCACTGGTCAAGCAACTGCGTACCGAAGGCTTGAAAGACGTGAAGTTCATGTCTGACGACGGCATCGTGACCGACGAACTGGTGACCACCGCCGGCGGCCCGCAATACGTCGACGGCGTGCTGATGACCTTCGGCGCCGACCCGCGCCTGCTGCCGGAAAGCAAGACTGTCGTGGATGCCTTCCGCAAGGCCGGCACCGAGCCTGAAGGCTACACCCTGTACGCCTACGCCTCGATCCAGGCCCTGGCCGCCGGCTTCAACGGCGCCAAGTCCAACAAGGGCGAAGACGCTGCCAAATGGCTGAAAGCCAACCCTGTGAAAACCGTGATGGGCGAGAAGACCTGGGACGCCAAGGGCGACCTGAAAGTCTCCGACTACGTGGTCTACCAGTGGGACGCGACCGGCAAATATCACCAGCTGGAAAAACAGAAGTAAGGGCTGACGCGATCGGCTGACCTCCACAGAACTTCTGTGGGGGCAGTCCGGTCGTGGCTGACACTGCTCCGACGTAAATCTGTATTTTTCCTAGAAGAACCGCGCGCCTCAGGGTGTGCAGGTTCTCACTGCGTGAGATTGCGTTATGGATGGTATTTTCCTGCAGCAACTGGTCAACGGCCTGACCCTCGGGTCGGTCTATGGCCTGATCGCCATCGGCTACACAATGGTCTACGGCATCATCGGCATGATCAACTTCGCCCACGGCGAGGTTTACATGATTTCCGCTTACCTCGCGGCAATCAGTCTGGCTCTGCTGGCTTACTTCGGTATCGAATCCTTCCCGCTGCTGATGCTCGGCACACTGGTCTTCACCATCGTCGTCACGGGGGTGTATGGCTGGGTCATCGAACGCATCGCCTACAAACCACTGCGCAACTCCACTCGACTGGCTCCGCTGATCAGCGCCATCGGTATCTCCCTGATCCTGCAAAACTATGCCCAGATCAGCCAGGGCGCCCGTCAACAGGGTGTTCCGACGCTGCTCACCGGTGCCTGGCGCATCGATGTTGGCTCGGGCTTCGTCCAGCTGACCTACACCAAGATCTTCATTCTCGTCGCGGCGTTCGTCGGGATGGGCCTGCTGACCTACGTGATCAAGTACACCAAGCTCGGCCGCATGTGCCGCGCCACCCAGCAAGACCGCAAGATGGCTTCGATCCTGGGGATCAACACCGACCGGGTGATTTCCTATGTGTTCATCATCGGTGCAGCGATGGCGGCCCTGGCCGGCGTGCTGATCACCATGAACTACGGCACGTTCGACTTCTATGCAGGCTTCGTCATCGGCATCAAGGCGTTCACCGCCGCAGTGCTCGGCGGGATCGGCTCGCTGCCTGGCGCCATGTTGGGCGGGATCATCCTCGGGATCTCCGAGTCGCTGTTCTCGGGCCTGGTCAACTCCGACTACAAAGACGTGTTCAGCTTCTCGCTGCTCGTACTTGTTCTGGTCTTCCGGCCTCAGGGCCTGCTGGGCCGTCCTCTTGTGTCGAAGGTGTAAGCGATGTCTTCAACCACTGCAAAATCCATTGATGTCAAAAAAAGCCTGGTTGAGGCGATTCTCGCCGGTCTGATCGCCCTGATCGTGTTCGGGCCGATTGTCGGCGTGGTACTCGACGGCTACAGCTTCAACCTCGAACCGACTCGCGTGGCGTGGATCATTGCCATTGTCATGGCTGGCCGGTTTGCCTTGAGCCTGTTTCTGCAGACCCCCAAGGGCCTGAAAATCCTCGAAGGATTCGAGAGCACCGGTTCCGGCGTGCATGTGCTGCCCGCCGATCACAAGTCCAGGCTGCGCTGGATCATCCCGCTGCTGATCGTGCTGGCGGTGATCGTGCCATTCGTTTCCAACTCCTACCTGCTGGGCGTGGTCATCCTCGGACTGATCTACGTGCTGCTGGGGCTGGGGCTGAACATCGTGGTCGGTCTGGCCGGCCTGCTCGACCTCGGCTACGTGGCGTTCTACGCCATCGGCGCCTACGGTCTGGCGCTCGGTTATCAGTACCTCGGCCTGGGCTTCTGGACGGTGCTGCCGCTGGCGGCGATCACCGCTGGCCTTGCCGGTTGCATCCTCGGTTTCCCGGTGCTGCGCCTGCACGGTGACTATCTGGCGATCGTGACGCTGGGCTTCGGTGAAATCATCCGTCTGATCCTCAACAACTGGCTGTCGCTGACTGGCGGTCCGAACGGCATGCCGGCGCCATTGCCGACCTTCTTCGGTCTGGAATTCGGCAAGCGAGCGAAGGATGGCGGGGTGCCGTTCCACGAGTTCTTCGGCATCGCCTACAACCCGGACGTGAAGTATTACTTCATCTATGCGGTGCTGTTCCTGGTGGTGCTGGCCGTGCTGTACATCAAGCATCGTCTGGTGAAGATGCCGGTCGGCCGCGCCTGGGAGGCCCTGCGTGAAGACGAGATCGCCTGCCGCTCGATGGGCCTCAACCACGTGCTGGTCAAGCTCTCGGCGTTCACCATCGGTGCGTCCACGGCGGGTCTGGCGGGTGTGTTCTTCGCCACTTATCAAGGCTTCGTCAACCCGACCTCGTTCACCTTCTTCGAATCGGCACTGATCCTCGCCATTGTCGTGCTCGGCGGCATGGGTTCGACCATCGGCGTGGTGATCGCAGCGTTCGTGCTGACGGTTGCCCCGGAACTGCTGCGCGGTTTCGCCGAATACCGCGTGCTGCTGTTCGGGATCCTGATGGTGTTGATGATGATCTGGCGACCTCGCGGGCTGATCCGCATCAGCCGTACCGGGGTCACTCCACGCAAAGGTGCCATTCACTATGAGAGGACTGCGCCATGAGTGAAGTCGTACTCTCTGTTGAAAAACTGATGATGCACTTCGGTGGCATCAAGGCCTTGAGCGACGTCAGCCTGAAGGTCAAACGCAACTCGATCTTCGCCCTGATCGGCCCCAACGGCGCCGGCAAGACCACGGTGTTCAACTGCCTGACCGGGTTCTACAAGGCCTCCGGCGGCAAGATCGAACTCAACGTGCGCGGCCAGCAGACCAACGTCATCCAGCTGCTGGGCGAGTCGTTCAAGCCTACCGACTTCGTCTCGCCGAAAAGCTTCGCCAGTCGCCTGTACTACAAGATGTTCGGCGGCACCCACCTGGTAAACCGCGCGGGCCTGGCCCGGACGTTCCAGAACATTCGCCTGTTCAAGGAAATGTCGGTGCTGGAAAACCTGCTGGTGGCCCAGCACATGTGGGTCAACCGCAACATGCTGGCCGGCATCCTCAACACCAAGGGCTATCGCAAGGCCGAAAGCGATGCGCTGGACTGCGCGTTCTACTGGCTGGAAGTGGTGGATCTGGTGGACTGCGCCAACCGTCTGGCCGGTGAACTGTCCTACGGCCAGCAACGCCGTCTAGAGATCGCCCGAGCCATGTGCACGCGGCCGCAGATCATCTGCCTCGACGAACCGGCCGCCGGCCTCAACCCTCAGGAAACCGAAGCGCTGAGCGCGATGATCCGGCTGCTGCGCGACGAGCACGATCTGACCGTGGTGCTGATCGAACACGACATGGGCATGGTAATGAGCATTTCCGATCACATCGTGGTGCTGGACCACGGCATCGTCATCGCCGAAGGCGGTCCGGATGATATCCGCCACGATCCGAAGGTGATTGCGGCTTACCTGGGCGCCGACGAAGAGGAAGTCGTATGACGCAACCCATCCTCGAACTCAAGGATCTGGACGTGTTCTACGGCCCGATCCAGGCCCTCAAAGGCGTCTCGCTGCAGATCAACGAAGGGGAAACCGTCAGCCTGATCGGCTCCAACGGTGCCGGCAAGTCGACGCTGCTGATGTCGATCTTCGGCCAGCCACGGGCGGCGGGCGGGCAGATCCTCTATCAGGGCGTGGACATTACCCACAAGTCATCGCACTACATCGCCTCCAACGGCATCGCGCAGTCGCCGGAAGGGCGGCGGGTGTTCCCCGACATGACCGTCGAGGAAAACCTGCTGATGGGCACCATCCCGATCGGCGACAAGTACGCCAAGGAAGACATGCAGCGCATGTTCGAGCTGTTCCCGCGGCTCGAAGAGCGTCGCACCCAGCGGGCGATGACCATGTCCGGCGGTGAACAGCAGATGCTCGCCATCGCCCGGGCCCTGATGAGCCGTCCCAAGCTGTTGCTGCTGGATGAGCCGAGTCTGGGGCTGGCGCCGATCGTGGTGAAACAGATCTTCGCCACCCTGCGGGAACTGGCGAAAACCGGCATGACCATTTTCCTCGTCGAACAGAACGCCAACCATGCGTTGAAGCTGTCCGACCGGGCCTACGTGATGGTCAACGGCGAGATCCGCCTGACGGGCACCGGCAAGGAATTGCTGGTGAACGAGGAGGTGCGTAACGCCTATCTTGGCGGGCACTGAGTTCTCAGGTTTTCCACAGCGATAAAAGCCCCGAGACGCGAGTCCCGGGGCTTTTTTGTATCCAGAATCGATCACGATCCACGCCATTCCCGAAATTGTGGAAAACAAAATCCCCAACCTGCCAAAGCGCGACATATAGACGCTGCAAATCGCTGTTTTTCCACAGTTTTGACTTGTCCCCGTTTGCTGTGGAGCCGGCTGTGAATAACGTGGGAGTAGCTGGCTGAGAACCTTTAAAACCGTGGCTTGCAGGCGTGTGATTGTTTTTTGATCAGGCCTTTTCCCAGTTGCTGGGGGCTCGTTTGTCAACCTTTTTATGGCCACGGCAAAACAGGCGAATGCATGTGGGCAAGCCTGTGGATAAGTCTGTGATTAAACTCTGGAAAGACTGCGCTGAGGGCCGTGATTACTGGCCCTGCGCAATCACGGCGGTGACTGGCCAGTCGTGCAGAATGCCTTGCTCTGCACAGCAGGTTCTCCGGGGTCAAGAAAAAAACTTTCCATATCCCGTGCAAAGCCTTGTGGGTAAAGGGTTTATGCAACTTTCACTTGCCCCCAGAGACTGTGGGCCTGTCTGTGGATAACGTGCGCGTAGTTGGCTGAAAGCCAAGCCAGACAAGGCCTGGCGGTGGTTGGTTATTTTTTGAACAGTGCACATGAATAAATCTTCACTTCGCCAATTCCGGGTTTGGATAATCTGCGCGCATCGCCTCACTCTGTGTGGGGTTTTTGTCAGTGGAAGACCTGGAGCCAATGCATGACCGATAGCCCCGCTTTTGTTCCGGCCGACGTCAGCCCGGTCCGTCGGCTACGCCAGCGAATCGGCTATCAGATAGCAGTGATGGATCTTGGCGGTCGCGGTTTGCTGTTGATTGGCGGGCTGCTGTTTCTGGCCTGGCTCAGTTCGGGAATCTACAAGGTACAGCCTGACGAACAGGGCATTGTCCTGCGATTCGGGCGCTGGCAGCAGACCGCTGAATCCGGTTTGCACTATCACCTGCCATTCCCCATCGAAACGGTGCTGTTGCCGAAAATCACTCAGGTCAATCAGTTGCAACTGGGCAGCAGCATCAGTGTGCAAAGTGCGGCCGGCACCGGTGCCCGCGACAAGCAGATGCTCACCGGTGACGAGAACATCGTCGAAGCGGATTGCACGGTGTTCTGGCGGATCAAGGATGCACGCCTGTACCTGTTCAGAATCAGTGACCCGGAACGCTCGGTGAAACTGGCGGCAGAAAGTGCATTGCGCGAAGTGATCGGACGCACGCCGATTCAGTCGGTCATGTCTGACAAACGGGCGCAGATCGCCGATGAAACCCGTGAGTTATTGCAGCAATTGCTGGATCGCGAAGAGGCCGGGATTCTGGTCACGCAAGTCCAGTTGCAGCGGGTCGATCCACCGCCACAGGTCATTGATGCATTCAACGACGTGCAACGGGCGCGTGCGGACCAAGAGCGCTCGCGCAACGAAGCCGAAGCCTACGCCAACGATGTGATTCCCCGGGCGCGTGGCGATGCTTCGCGCATTACCCAGGAGGCCGAGGCGTACAAGGCTCAGGTCGGCAATCTCGCCGAAGGTGAAGCCAAGCGCTTTCTCTCGGTCTATAACAGCTATGTGCAGTCCCGGGATGTCACGGCGTGGCGCCTCTACATGGAGAGCATGGATGAGGTGTTGAAAAAAGCCTCCAGAGTGATCGTCGATTCCTCTGGCAAAGGCATGTCCGGCGTGGTGCCTTACATGCCGCTGGGCGAGTCGGTGAAAGCGGCTCCAAAGGAGTCCCGACCATGAATCGACTGTTCAAGCGCGCGGCGCTGGTCAGCGCAGCGTTGGGACTCTGGGCGTTGGGGGCTTCAGCCTATGTGGTCGACGAATCGCAGCAGGCGTTGATCATTCGCTTCGGGGCGCCGATGGGGGTGGCCGGCGAGCCGGGCTTGAAATTCAAGGTGCCGTTCAGCGATTCCATTGTCTTCTACGATCGTCGTTTGCAGACGCTGGCATCCCCGGCCGAGCAAGTGATTCTCGGCGATCAGAAGCGTATCGAGGTGGAAACCTACAGCCGCTTTCGTATCAGCGACCCGCTACGTTTCTATCAGGCCGTCGGGACGCTTGATCAGGCCAATGCGCAGTTGATGCAAATGGTCAGCTCGTCACTGCGTCGGGAACTGGGTGAAGTTTCGTTACGTTCGCTGTTGTCGCCTGCACGACAGCAATCCGTTGCGATCATCGAGAAAGACGTCGCCGAAAAGGCTCGAGCCTTGGGTATCGATGTCACGGAAGTGCGCCTGCACCGTCTCGATTTGCCGCTGGAGGCCAGTCAGGCCATTTACGACCGAATGAAGTCCGAGCGGCAACGCGAAGCCAAGGAGTTGCGTGCCCAGGGATTCGAGTGGGCGCAGCAGATCCAGGCCAAGGCGGATCGCGATCGCACGGTGCTGCTCTCCGAGGTTCAGCGCCAGTCGGCAATCACCCATGGTGAAGCGGATGCGGCGGCCAACCAGATTCTCTCGGCGG
Source organism: Pseudomonas sp. MWU12-3088 (assembly GCF_023242405.1). Taxonomy (NCBI): domain Bacteria; kingdom Pseudomonadati; phylum Pseudomonadota; class Gammaproteobacteria; order Pseudomonadales; family Pseudomonadaceae; genus Pseudomonas; species Pseudomonas sp. MWU12-3088. The sequence goes on along the minus strand of NZ_JALJEA010000005.1, from coordinate 148,615 downwards.
CATTCAGCAAGGACCCGGGGTTTTACAAACTGTACCGTTCGTTGCAGACCTATCGTCAGGCATTGTCGGACAGCCAGCCGATGCTGGTGCTGAGCCCGGACGCCGCGTTTCTCAAACAGTTTGAAAACGGCCCGGCCGCTAGCGACGACCGCAAGCCATGAGCGACCTTCGTGCCACCGCACCGGCCTTGCGCCAGCGCCTGACGCGCATGCTGACCACCGTGGGGCCAGGACTGGTGGTGATGATGGCCGATACGGAAGCCGGCAGTGTGATAACGGCTGCGCAAAGTGGTGCGCAATGGGGCTATCGGTTGCTGTTGTTGCAGTTTCTGCTGGTGCCGTTGATGTTCATGGCTCAGGAGCTGACGGTGCGCCTGGGCCTGTGCACCGGCAAGGGTTACGTCGAATTGATACGGCAGCGCTTTGGCCGGGTAATGGCGGCGATCACGGCGACAGTCCTGCTGATCAGTTGTTTTGGCGCATTGCTGACGCAGATGAGTGGACTGGTCGGTGCCGGCAGTCTGTTTGCGATTCCCGGCTGGGTGATCCTGCTGATGCTGGTGGTGTTCATCCTCGGCATGGTTCTCACCGGCTCCTATCGTTCGGTGGAGCGAGTGACGCTGGCGCTGGGCCTGTTCGGGCTGGCGTTCGTGGCCATGGCGATCAAGTCCCGCCCGGACATGTCCCGACTGCTGCATGACATCGCCCGCATGCCGCTCGACAACCCGGATTACCTCTATCTGATGGCCGCCAATCTGGGCACCAGCGTCATGCCGTGGACAGTGTTTTATCAGCAGTCTGCATTGATCGACAAAGGCCTGGATGCCACGCATTTGCCCATCGCCCGCGCCGATACGCTGATGGGGGCGGTGTTCTGTCAGGTGCTGACGGCGGCCATCGTCATCGCGGCGGCAGCGACCCTCGGCGGGCACCCGGCGGGACTGGACAGCATTGCGCAGATCGGCGAAGCGTTTGGTGCGCTGATCGGTCCGGCCTGGGGCAAGTTGGTGTTCGCCATTGGCCTGGCGGGAGGCGCGCTGGTCGCGACGATCGTGGTCTGTCTGAGCGCCGTCTGGGCAGTGGGCGAGGCGTTGGGAGTCAGGCATTCGCTGGAGCAACACCCGCTGGACGCGCCATGGTTCTATGGCCCGTTCGCTCTCTTGTTGATTGGCGGCGCTTTGCTGGTGGGGTCGGGGGTGAACCTGATTCGCCTGTCGATTGCCGTCGGTGTGCTCAATGCCTTGCTGATTCCACTGATCCTGCTGTTTCTCTTTTGGCTGGCGTACCGCGCGTTACCGACGGAGCACCGCTTGCGGGGACGTTACGCGCAGGTTGTCGCAGTCATTTTCACCCTGACTTCGGCGCTCGGCCTGTATGCAGGGCTCGGTGGAGCACTGGGGTGGTGAAGGCCGTGTTTTCCGGGGAATCATTCGATGCTGTTTGACGGTGCGCTGCATGCCTTGAGTCTGGTGCTGGAGGTATTCCTGCTGGACTTGATCCTGTCCGGAGACAATGCGCTGGTCATCGCCCTGGCCTGTCGCGGCCTGCCTCCCGAGCAACTCAAGCGGGCCGTATTGATCGGCACCAGCGGCGCGATTCTCTTGCGCGTGCTGCTCACGACCCTGGCGAGCTGGTTGTTGTCGGTGCCGGGACTCAAACTTATCGGCGCCGTGCTGTTGCTGATGATCGCCATTCGCCTGCTGACCGAAGAGGCTGCGAACGAAGAGGGGGAGGCGGTGACGGGGGCCGCTTTGCCGACCATGAGCAGCGCGGTGTTCACCGTCCTGACCGCCGACCTGATCATGAGCATGGACAATGTCCTCGGACTCGCGGCAGTGGCGCAGGGCAGTGTGTTCTATCTGTTGCTGGGGCTGTTGCTGAGCGTGCCGGTGCTGATGTTCGCCAGTGTGCAGATCTCCAGACTGTTGCAGCGTCAGCCTCGACTGATCGCGTCAGGGGCGGCATTGCTGGGTTATGTGGCGGGCGACATCGCGGTTGGCGATCCGCTTGTGGTGGGTTGGGTCAACAGTCAGTCGCCTGCGCTGAATCAGATGGTGCCGTTGCTGTGTGCAGTATTTGTGGTATTGCAGGCACGGATTATCCACAGGCAGCGTGAAAAGGTGCCCAGACCGTTGTTCATTCGGCAACTTGTGGTCAAGGCACAAGCGATGGAAGTCCCGGTGATTGCACCGCACGTCGAGGTTCTTCCTCACGTAGTCTCGACCGTCGAGGCAGACGCCAACCCGGTTCGGCAGACCCGACGTTTTCGGGCCCCTGGCGGCTGGGTGACCGTTTTGGCCGGATTGGCGGGCATTTTTCTACTCGGCGGCCTTCTCTACAGCGCTGTGGGCGCCTTGGCCAACAGTTTGCTGCCGGCTGCACAAAAGGACTCTGCCTACAGTTGCACCGAGGCCAGTGCGACACTTTACTTCCGTCCGGGCGGCAGCGCGGTCCGGCTTGTCACGGGTGGTGGTGAAGCTACCGGCTATGTGAACTATGGAAAAATTCTCTGGGAAAATGCACAAACGGCGGCCAAAGCGTTGCACCTGACACTCCCCGACGAGATTGAAAAGACCAGCGCGAACGTAGTGACACTGCGTGGCGGCAGCTTCGCACAGATCCCCTGTACTCGAAATCTCTGACGGGCATCCTGCAGACCCGGTTGCCGCTGCTCGCCGGGCCGGGCATGCTGCCTGCTGATTTTCTATTCCAATGGCTGCCCCGGGTGGCCGAAGCAAGGAGAACACGATGTCCAACACCCTGTTTATCACCGGCGCGACGTCCGGTTTTGGTGAAGCCTGTGCTCGTCGTTTTGCCGAGGCCGGCTGGAAACTGGTGCTGACCGGTCGTCGTGAAGAACGCCTCAACGCGCTGTGCGCCGAGCTGTCGAAGCAGACCGAAGTGCATGGCCTGGTGCTGGACGTACGTGATCGCAAGGCGATGGAGGAGGCGATTGCCAACCTGCCGCCGTCCTTCGCCAAGCTGCGCGGCCTGATCAACAACGCAGGTCTCGCGCTGGGTGTGGACCCTGCCCCCAAGTGCGACCTCGACGATTGGGACACCATGGTCGACACCAACGTCAAAGGCCTGATGTACAGCACTCGCCTGTTGCTGCCACGCCTGATCGCCCACGGTCGTGGCGCCGGTATCGTCAATCTGGGTTCCATCGCCGGTAACTACCCGTACCCGGGCAGCCACGTTTACGGCGCGACCAAGGCGTTCGTCAAACAGTTCTCGCTGAACCTGCGTTGCGACTTGCAGGGCACTGGCGTTCGCGTCAGCAACATCGAGCCAGGCCTGTGCGAGAGCGAGTTCTCGCTGGTGCGTTTCGCTGGTGACCAGGCGCGTTACGACGCGACCTACGCCGGTGCCGAGCCGATCCAGCCGCAGGACATCGCCGAGACGATCTTCTGGGTGCTGAATGCGCCGGCGCACATCAACATCAACAGCCTGGAACTGATGCCGGTGAGCCAGACCTGGGCGGGTTTTGCCATCGAGCGCAACAAGGCTTGATACGGTTTTGCCCTCTTCGCCAGCCGGCCGGCGAAGAGGGCAAATCGGCCAGAATCTGGCAGTAAGGTAGACTCATCCCTCAACAACCCCACCGCACCCTGCGGTTATCAAGGTTTTTCGAGGAGTCAAAGTGAGTAACCGAGGTGAGCAGTCGCTGCTCAAACAATCGACCCTTCTGATGTTCGCCGTGTCGATCGCCGGGATCGTCACCGGTTTTGTTTCGGGTTCCCAGTCCATCCTGTTCGATGGCTTTTTTTCGCTGATTGCCACGTTCATCAAAGTCCTGATGCTGATCACGGCGAAGCTGATCGCCAAGCAAAGCAACCAGCGTTTCCAGTTTGGTTTCTGGCACCTGGAGCCGATGGTGCTGTTGATCGAGGGCAGCTTCCTGCTGCTGATTGCGATCTACGCGTTTCTCAACGGCGTGTTCGGCATTATCAATGGCGGTCGTGAAATCGAGCTGGGTCTGGTGATCATCTACGCGGCGGTGTTTACCGTTGTCGAGTTCGCCTACTTCTTCTACGTGCGCCACCGCAATCGCAAGCTCAAATCGAGCCTGATCCAGTTCGACAACATCAGCTGGCTGGTGGACGCGATGCTCTCCGTGGGCCTGTTGATCAGTTTCCTCGCGGCGCTGCTGCTCAAGTCCCAGGGCTATGGCGAGTGGGCGAAGTTCGTCGATCCTTTGATCCTTATCGTACTGGCCCTGACCATGCTGCCGCCGGCGTTCAAGATTCTCGGCCCGGCACTGCGTGACGTGCTCGGCATTGCGCCGGACACGCTGGATGAGCAGGTGCGCGAGGTGATGGAGGCGGCGAAGGCCGAGCATGGTTTCGACGACTACGTGTCCTACGTGCAGAAGCACGGGCGGGCGCGGTTCATCGAGATTCATGTGGTGTTGCCGGCGGATTACCGGTTGCAGAGCGTCGGCCAGCTGGATGTGCTGCGCGAGCAGATTTCCGCGAAGCTGGGCAAACCGGACGCGGCACGCTGGCTGACTATCAGCTTTACCGGCGACAGGAAGTGGATTGCCTGAAGACCAATCGCCAGCAGGCTGGCTCCCACATTGCAATGCAAATCCTGTGGGAGCCAGCCTGCTGGCGATTGCGGAAGGTCAGTCAGCGTAGATATTCAGTCAGACCGGCATAACAGGTCGCCAGATGATACGGCGTGGTCGACGGCATGTCCTTGCGGCTGACCTCGCCCTGTTCGTCGCGGCATTCATGCCAGCCACCGGCATGCAGGAATCGCTGCTGCAACGCCTGCAACTGATGCAGCACGGTGGCTTCGCTGTCCGGGCGCAAGGTCAGGGCGCGCAGGTATTCGGCCTGGGCCCAGATGCGCTGGGTCGAATCTTTCGGGCGCCCGTCCATATTCAGATCGAGCATGGCCCGCACCGCGCCGGACGATTGCACTACGCCGTACTGCTCGGTGAAGGCAAAGGCCCGGTCCAGCGCGGCATGCAGTTTCGAACTGCGCAGCAGGGGCGAAGACTCCAGCAGGAAATACCACTCGAACTGATGGCCCGGTTCATACCAGTTATCCACAGCCCCCAGCGGTTTCTCCATCAGCACACCGGCCTGAGGATCGACGAAGTGCTTGTGCATGGCTGTGCATAACTCGCTCAGCGCCTGCTTGACCTGCGCATCTTCACGCACGGCCAAGGTGGCCAGGAAGGCTTCGGCCAGGTGCATCAGCGGGTTCTGCAGCGGGCCGGTTTCCAGCGTGATCCAGTCGCGGTCGAGGCAGGCTTCATAGAGGCCGTCACCGGTGGCGAAACGCCGGCCGATGACCTCCAGCGCAGCGTTCAGGGTCGATTCCACCAACGGTTCGCGAGACTTGTCCCAATAGTGGGCGCAGGCGAACAGGATGAAGGCGTGGGTGTAGAGGTCCTTGCGCTGATCCAGCGGTTTGCCCTGGGGATCGATGCTGTAGAACCAGCCGCCGAACTCGGCATCGTGGAAGTGCCGTTGCAGTGAGCGAAACAGAGCGGCCGCCCGCACTTCGGCGTTATCCACAACCCCGATCAGGCTGGAAAACAGGTACAGCTGCCGTGCACAGGCCATAGCCCGATAGCGCTGCGGTGGCAGCGGCTGATGCGCGGCGTCCAGCGCCTCGTAAGGCAACGCCATGTCGGCATTCCAGCCCGGTCCTTGCCAGAGGGGCACGATCACGTCCAGAAAGTGCTGTTGCACTTCACCGAACAGGGTGGTCAATTCAGGCAGGGAGGCGGAGCGGGAAGCGTGGGGCATGGGCGGACGTCGTCACGGCAGGGGCGATTGCGCGACATGGTAGCAGAGCGGCGGCGTGATGAGACGCGGTGTCTGTCAGTCCGCTATCGCCAGCAGGCTGGCTCCCACAGGTTTTGATTACGCTGCAAATCCATTGTGGGAGCGAGCCTGCTCGCGAAGAGGCCAGTTCAAGCGATAGAAATCAGCCGGCCAGCAACCACGCGCCGGTCACCGCCGAAGCGGCTCCGGCCAGTCGAACCAGCGGCGCGGCAGCCTGAGGCAGAAAACACACGACCGCATATCCTGCCGCATGCAATGCGGCTGTCGCGACCACGAAACCGGCGGCATACGCCCACGGGCTCGACATGTCCGGCAACTCCAGACCATGGGCCACGCCGTGGAACAGCGCAAACAACGCCGTCGCCGCCACCGCCATTACCAGCGGCGGACGCACCGCCAGCGCCACCGCCAGGCCCAGCGCCAGCACCGAGGCGGCAATCCCGCTTTCCAACGCCGGCAACTCCAGCCCTTCAAACCCGAGCAGGCCGCCAATCAGCATGGTGCCGACAAACGTGCACGGCAGCGCCCAGCGCGCCGCGCCTTGCTGCTGCGCCGCCCACAGGCCGACGGCCACCATCGCCAGCAAATGGTCGAGGCCGCCGATCGGGTGGCTGATACCGGCCACCAGGCCGGAATCGCCGTGGCCAGGGTGAGCGAAGGCCAGTGCCGGTGTCAGCAGGAGTGCGACGGCGCCGAGAATGCGTTTGAGTGTCATGGAGAAGCTTCCTTGTTGATCAGTGAATCAGGCTGCGGTCAGCAGGCCCTGGCGTTCGATGAAGGCGATGATGTCTTCCAGGCCCTGACCGGTTTTCTGGTTGCTGAACACGAACGGCTTGCCGTTGCGCATGCGTTGGGTGTCGCTGTTCATCATCTCCAGCGAGGCGCCGACCAGCGGTGCGAGGTCGATCTTGTTGATCACCAGCAGGTCGGACTTGCAGATACCGGGCCCGCCCTTGCGCGGCAACTTGTCGCCGGCCGAAACGTCGATCACATAGATAGTCAGGTCGGACAGTTCCGGGCTGAAGGTGGCGGAAAGATTGTCGCCACCGGACTCCACCAGAATCAGGTCAAGTCCCGGAAAGCGCCGGTTCAGTTGATCCACCGCTTCGAGGTTGATCGACGCGTCTTCGCGGATCGCCGTGTGCGGGCAGCCGCCGGTTTCCACGCCGATGATGCGTTCCGGTGCCAGCGCTTCATTGCGCACCAGAAAGTCGGCGTCTTCGCGGGTGTAGATGTCGTTGGTGACCACGGCCAGGTTGTAGCGCTCGCGCAGCGCCAGGCACAGGGCCAGGGTCAACGCGGTTTTGCCGGAACCGACCGGGCCGCCGATACCGACGCGCAGGGGTTGTGTGTTCATGTGATTCTCCAGACTGAAAGGCCCTAGGAACGGAACAGGCGGCTGTACTGGCGCTCATGGGCCATGCACGCCAGGGACAGACCGAACGCGGCGCTGCCGAGGTGTTCGGGATTGATTCGGGTGGCGTCCTGCTGGGCCTGTTGCAGCAGCGGCAGCAGTTCGCTGGTCAGGCGCTGGGCGGCTTGCTGGCCCAGCGGCAGGGTTTTCATCAAGACCGCGAGCTGGTTTTCCAGCCAGCTCCACAGCCAGGCGGCGAGGGCGTCCTGCGGGCTGATCTGCCAGGCGCGGGCCGCCAGTGCCCAGCACAGAGCCAGGTGCGGTTCGTCGCAGGGTTCGAGAAAGTCCCGCGCGGCCTGATCGAGTTCGGGCAAGCCGTTGAGCAATTGCTGCAACGAGTAGCCCATCTGCCGGCTCTCCAGGTGCAGCTCGCGGGTTTCGCGGCTGGCGCGGTGGCTTTCGCAGAGCTTGCGCAATTCATCCCAGTGTTCGTCCGCCGCCGCCTGGCAATGGGCGAGCAGCAGCGGCGCTTCGAATCGCGCGAGGTTGAGCAGCAATTGATCGCTGATCCAGCGCCGGGCGCTGTCCGGGTTATTCACCCGGCCGTTATCCACAGCCATCTCCAGACCCTGGGAATAGCTGTAGCCGCCAATCGGCAGTTGCGGACTGGCCAGGCGCAGCAGCGCCCAGGCCGGGTTCACAAACGGACGCCGAACTGGTGGAGTTTCGGCGCGTAGTTGAAGTCTTCTTCACCGTGCCGCGAATGGTGATGGCCGCCACCGTAGGCGCCGTGTTCCGGCTGGAACGGGGCTTCGATGGATTCCACCTGCGCACCCAGTTGCTCAAGCATGGCTTTGAGTACGTAATCGTCGAGCAGACGCAACCAGCCATCGCCGACTTGCAGCGCGACGTGGCGATTGCCCAGGTGATAGGCCGCGCGGGTCAGTTCGAAGGCGTTGGCGCAGGTGACGTGCAACAGTTGTTCGGGGCGGGCGCAGACCCGGACGATCCGGCCATCTTCTGCCTGCAGGCATTCGCCGTCATGCAGCGGCGGCTGGCCGCGCTCCAGAAACAGTCCGACGTCTTCGCCGTCGGCACTGAAACAGCGCAGGCGGCTTTTGCTCCTGGCTTCGAAAGTCAGGTGCAACTCGGCGGCCCAGACGGGTTGGGGGTCGATTCTGCGATGAATCACCAGCATCGGAAAGCTTCCTGCTAAGAACAATGCTCAGGCTAGAGCAAGGGGCTTGCCAATCGCACGAGACGTAGGAAAACCCTGTCGGAGACTAGCGGATGTTTCAAGATGTTGCAGGATTGTGAGGTGTTTTGGTGCATGAAGTTTTTTACATGCACCAATTTGCGGCGCAAAAAAAATCGCAGCCTTGGCTGCGATTTTTTGCTGACTTACTCGGTACTGCCGAGCCCTTGCCAGTGCTTGAGCCCGATAAAGATGAAGCGCAGCTGCTGGGTGATCTTCGCCTGGGGCGTCAGATGTTCGGGCAGGGCTTCGGCCGGCGGGTCGATGATGTCCGGCAGGGTGGCGAACACCGATTTGACGATCAGGTCGGCCATCACGCTCAGTCCTTCACGGTTCAAGTGCTGGAGCTTGGGCATCAGGGCCAGATCCGCCGCCAGGTCGGAGCTGATGTCCTCCCGCAAACGGCCAATCGCCTGACGGACCGGCAGCGATCCACCGTATTGCTCGCGGGCCAGGAACAGAAACTGCGAACGGTTGGCACTGACCACGTCGAGGAAGATTCGTACCGACGCATCGATGATGCCTCCCATGACGAATTCGTTATGGCGCACCAGGCGGATGGTTTCGCGGAAGGTCTGGCCGACTTCGCTGACCAGTACCAGCCCGAGTTCATCCATGTCGGCGAAATGCCGGTAGAAACCGGTGGGCACGATGCCGGCGGTTTTCGTCACTTCACGCAGGCTCAGGCTGCCGAATCCTCGGCCGCTTTCCATCAAATGGCGGGCAGCGTCCATCAGGGCGTTGCGGGTCTGTTGTTTCTGTTCGGCGCGGGGCAGCATCGCAAGGGTGTGTTCTTAGGCAAGACAAGCGCCGCACTCTAGCAAATCGGCTTTGTCGGCGTCGAACGGCAGCGGGGGAGAGGGCGCAGGGAAATCTCGACTTCTTTATACAGGCTGCTGAAAAGTCAAAAGCCCAATCCGGGGATTGGGCTTTTTTTCCAGGCCGCCACGGGCTTAGCTCAAAGCACTGTTGCGTTCGATCACGCGGTCACCACCACCTTCGGCCAAGGTTTGACCTTGTGGGGTTTTATCGTAGCCATCGGAAGCCAGGGTCTGACCTTGTGGGGTCTTGTCGTAGCCATCGGAAGCCAGAGTCTGACCTTGTGGAGTCTTGTCATAACCGTCCTGGACCAGACCTTTCTCTTCCAGACGATCACGGCCACCTTCGGCTAAGGTTTGACCTTGAGGGGTTTTGTCATAGCCATCTTGAACCAGACCTTTTTCTTCCAGGCGGTTACGACCGTTTTCAGCCAGGGTCTGGCCTTGTGGAGTGCGGTCCGAACCGTCAGCCGCGACAGTCTGGCTGAACACCGAGTGGCTGGATTTCACTTGCGGGGTAGCCTGATCGGCAGCTGGCAGAGCGAAAGCGGTGCTGGCCAGCATCGAGAGGGTAAGACTGAACAGAAGTTGGCGTTTCATGATGGGTTGCTCCTTGGGAGGGCGATAAAGTGGGTACGAAGCCAATGCTACTCTCGATAAGTCGATATAAAAGTTCATAAACACAATGGTAATAATCAACAGAATTGATTGTTCGCTTGGGAGGCTCTAGCTCGGGCGTTTCAGGCGGGCGGTTTTGCACTGCGGTGGGTATTTTCCACCCACTTGCGCCCCGCAAAAGTGCGGGGCCGGTAACGCCGATTCGACCGATCGGTCAGAATGGCCACCGTTTTTTGGCCCTGATGGGGCTTTCGATTAAACCTGCGGGCGGTTTGTCAGTCGTAGACTTCATGAGGGCCTTGCAAGGCCCGTTGTATCAGCGGCGTCGACCCGCAGTCGTTTTCAGGAGCTTTGTGCATGACGCGCACCCGTAAAATCTTCGCCTGGACCTTCGCCACCCTCGTGCTGTTGCTGGCGGTGCTGGTCCTGATCATCGTGTTCTTCGACTGGAACCGGATCAAACCGCCGCTCAACGCCAAAGTTTCGGAAGAACTGCACCGACCGTTCGCCATCAATGGCAACCTCGCCGTGGTCTGGCAGCGCGAGCCGGACGAGGGCGGCTGGCGCGCCTGGGTGCCGTGGCCGCATGTGGTGGCCGAAGACCTGACCCTGGGTAACCCGGACTGGTCGAAGCAGCCGCAGATGGTCACCCTCAAAAAGGTCGAGTTGCGCATTTCGCCGCTGGCCTTGCTGGCGCAACGGGTGACGATCCCGCGCATCGACCTGACCGAACCCAACGCGCAATTGCAGCGCCTGGCCGATGGTCGCGCCAACTGGACGTTCAAATTCGATCCCAAGGACCCGAATGCGGAACCTTCGAACTGGGTGGTGGACATCGGCGCCATCGGTTTCGACAAGGGCCATGTCACCCTGGATGACCAGACCCTCAAAACCAACCTTGACCTGTTGATCGATCCGCTGGGCAAACCGATTCCCTTCAGCGATATCGTCGGCGACAAAGCGGCGAAAACCGCGCTGGAAAAGGGCGGCGCGCCGCAGGATTACGCTTTTGCACTGAAAGTCACCGGCCAGTACCACGGTCAGAAACTCACCGGACAAGGCAAGGTCGGTGGCCTGCTGGCCCTGCAGGATGCGGCCAAACCGTTCCCGCTGCAGGCCCAGGCGAAGATCGGCGACACCAGCATCGAGCTCGCCGGCACCTTGACCGATCCGCTCAACCTCGGCGCCCTCGACCTGCGCCTGAAACTGGCGGGCGCCAGCCTTGGAAATCTCTATCCGCTGACCGGCGTGACCCTGCCGGATACGCCGCCGTATTCCACCGACGGTCATCTGATCGCCAAGCTGCATGAGCCGGACGGCGCGCAGTTCCGCTACGAGCAGTTCAACGGCAAGATCGGCGGCAGCGACATTCACGGCGACCTGGCCTACGTTGCCAGCCAGCCACGGCCCAAACTCAGCGGGGCGTTGCTGTCCAATCAACTGCTGTTCGCCGACCTTGCGCCGCTGATTGGCGCGGATTCCAACGACAAGCAAAAGGCCCGCGGCGGTGAGAGCAAGCAGCCGGTGGACAAGGTGCTGCCGGTAGAGGAGTTCAAGACCGATCGTTGGCGGGCGATGGACGCCGACGTCGAATTCACCGGCAAACGCATCGTTCACAGCGAGAAACTGCCGTTCACTGACCTCTATACCCACCTCAAACTCAGCGACGGCGAACTGAGCCTGGAACCGCTGCGCTTCGGCGTGGCCGGCGGTAACCTCGATGCGCAGATCCGCCTTAATGGCCGTACCGAGCCGCTGGAAGGCCGGGCGAAACTGACCGCGCGCAAGTTCAAGCTCAAGCAGCTGTTCCCGACTTTCGAGCCGATGAAGACCAGTTTCGGCGAGCTCAACGGCGATGCCGATATCAGCGGTCGCGGCAACTCGGTGGCCAAACTGCTGGGCGGCGCCAACGGCAACCTGAAGATGCTGATCAACGACGGCGCCATCAGTCGTGAACTGATGGAGCTGGCGGGACTCAACGTCGGCAACTACGTGGTCGGCAAGGTCTTTGGCGACAAGGAAGTGAAGATCAACTGCGCGGCGGCGGACTTCGACATCAAGACCGGCCTGGCGACCACGCGGCTGTTCGTGTTCGATACCGAGAACGCGATCATCTACATCGACGGCACGGCGAACATGGCCACCGAGCAACTGGACCTGACCGTGACGCCGGAGTCCAAAGGCTGGCGTCTGATTTCCCTGCGCTCACCGCTGTACGTGCGCGGCAAGTTCATCAAGCCGGATGCCGGTGTGAAAGCGGTGCCGCTGATGCTGCGCGGTGCCGGCATGGTCGCGCTGGGTGTGATCGCCGCACCGGCGGCGGGGCTGCTGGCGCTGGTGGCGCCTAGCGGTGGCGAGCCGAACCAGTGCGCGCCGTTGCTGGAGCAGATGAAGGCCGGCAAGGCACCCGTGACCGTCAAACCCACTAAATGATTCTTTAGCGTTTATCAGAAAGCTATCGCGGGCAAGCCCGCTCCCACAGGTTCCGTGAAAACCCTGTGGGAGCGGGCTTGCCCGCGATTGGATCTGGAGGAATCAGAGGTCTTTGAGGATGTCCGCCATGTCATCCGCATGCTCTTCTTCCTGAGCCAGGATGTCTTCGAAGATCCGGCGCGTGGTCGGATCCTTTTCACCGATGTACTGGATGATTTCGCGATAGCTGTCGATGGCGATCCGCTCGGCCACCAGGTCTTCGTAGACCATTTCCTTCAGGGTTTTGCCGGCCACGTATTGCGCGTGGGACATCTTCGACAGCAGATCCGGATTGAACTCGGGCTCGCCGCCCAGTTGCACGATGCGCTCGGCGAGGCGGTCAGCGTGAGCCGCTTCCTGAGTGGCGTGCTCGAGAAATTCGTCGGCGGCAACATTGGCTTTCAGGCCGTTGGCCATGAAGTAATGGCGCTTGTAGCGCAAGACGCAGACCAGCTCGGTGGCCAGCGATTCGTTGAGCAGACGCAGCACTTCTTCTCGATTGGCGCTGTAGCTTTCGGTCACTGCGCCGTTTTCAACGTGTTGTCGTGCGCGTTCGCGCAGGGTTTGAACATCAGACAAATGCAGGTCACTCATTTCAGTCTCCTGGAGGCTAATCCGATTGGCGCCACGTTCTGCCGACGTGATCGCTACCCAGGTTGTGAGTGATGCGCGCTGCAAAAAGTTTTATGTATTTTTCGGCGATCTCGGCGACAGTCCGGACAACTGCGCTTCTTCCTGCAGCCAAGCGAAGAATGCGCGCACCGGCGGATGCCGCTCGCGCCCCGGCACGCACAGTGCGCTGTAACCCGCGCCATCGACCTGCACCTCGCCCTTGTACGGCACCAGCAAGCAGCTGGCGACGCTTTCCGACACCAGAATATTGCTCGCCAGCACCAGCCCTTGCCCGGCGATCGCGGCTTGCAGGGCGTAGTGCTCTTCGTCGTATTCACGGATCACCGGATGCTGATTCATCCAGTTCTCACCGGACTTGCCGCACCACGCTTCCCAGCCATGGGCATACAGCTTCGAGTTGTGCCAGTGCACGCTGATCAGCGATGGCGTGCGACGAGCGGCCAGCGCCACCTGCTCCGGCGAGCCGTACACGCCGAACGATTCATCGAACAGGCACAACCCGTAGAGGTTCGGGTAATCGTCGAGGCTGTAGCGCAACACCAGATCGACGCTGGCGTCCTGATGCAGATCGATCACCTCGCAGTGGGTGTCCAGCCGCACATTGATGTTCGGATGCTTCGCGTAAAACCGCCCCAGTCGCGGCACCAGCCACAGCGCGGCGAACGCCGCTGTGGTCGACAGCGTCAGGCTGCTGCCGCTGCGCTGCGGGCGCAGGGTGTCGACACTTTGTGCCACCTCCAGCAATGCGCCGTGCAGGCTGCGAAACAGCCGCTCGCCGCCCTCGGTCAGGCGCACCTGACGCGGCAGACGTTCGAACAGCGCCACGCCGAGCCAGTCCTCCAGCGAACGGATCTGATGGGAAATCGCCGTCGGCGTCACCGCCAGTTCTTCGGCGGCCGCCTTGAAGCTCAACAGGCGCGAAGCGGATTCGAAGGCGCGCAGGGCGGTCAGTGGCAGTGAAGCGAACATGAAAACTCCAAGGATGAAATTAATTCATCCAGACTGATTTTTGCTCATTTGAGGTGAAGAAGTGATGCCTGCAATCTGGCGCTACACAGTCACTCAAGTCTAGTCCCAAGGAGTTTCAGATGAGCAAGATTCTTGCGATCCATGCCAGCCCACGCGGTGAGCGTTCCCATTCGCGACGCCTGGCGGAAAGTTTTCTCAGTGCCTGGCAAGTCCGTCATCCGCAGGCGCAAGTCACTCGCCGCGAGGTTGGGCGTGCGCTGATTCCGGCGGTCAACGAGGCGTTTGTCGCCGCAGCGTTTTATCCGGAGCCCGAAGCACGGCCGCTGTCGATGCAGGCCGATCTGGCCCTCAGCGATCAACTGGTGGGCGAGTTGTTCGATCACGACCTGCTGCTGATTTCCACGCCGATGTACAACTTCAACGTGCCCAGCGGCCTCAAGGCCTGGGTCGATCAGATCGTGCGTCTGGGCCTGACGTTCGACCACACCCTGGACAACGGCGTGGCCCAGTACACGCCGCTGCTGAAGGGCAAGAGAGCGCTGATTGTCACCAGTCGCGGCGGTTTCGGTTTCGGTCCGGGCGGTGAGCTGGAGGCGTTGAACCACGCCGACCCGTGGCTGCGCACGGCGCTGGGGTTCATCGGCATCAACGACGTCACGGTGGTCGCGGCCGAGGGCGAAGAATCCGCCGAACGCACCTTTGCGGTGTCGGTGGCCGAGGCCGAGCAGCGCTTGCTCGACCTGGCCCGGGAGTTCTAGGTGGCCTGGCTGTTTCTGCTGATTGCCGCCGGGTTCGAAGTCACCTTCGCCATGGGCATGAAATACGCCGAAGGGTTCACCCGGCTCTGGCCGTCGCTGATCACCGTGGTTGCGGCGGTGGGCGGGGTTTATTTCCTGACCCTGGCCATGCGCGAGCTGCCCGTGAGCATCGCCTACCCGATCTGGACCGCCATCGGCTCGCTCGGCACGGTGTTTCTCGGTTTCGCGCTGCTGGGCGAGAGCCTGACGTTGATGAAGTTGCTGTCGGTGGGGCTGATTGTGGCGGGGGTGGTGGGGCTGAAGTAGGCTGGTCGTGGACTTGTCATCATCGAGGAGGATGCTTGGCGGGCGTTTTGCACGTCATGCATCCACCCACCGACCACAGGGATGTCTGCCCATGTCGCAGGAATCGGCCACACGTTATCCACTGGTGCTGGTGCCGGGAATGCTCGGTTTCATCCGTCTGGTGCTGTACCCGTATTGGTACGGGATCATCGCGGCGTTGCGCCGGGGTGGGGCGACGGTGATTGCGGTGCAGGTGTCGCCGCTCAATTCCACCGAAGTGCGCGGCGAGCAGTTGCTGACGCGCATCGATGAAATCCTGCGCGAGACCGGAGCGGCCAAGGTCAATCTGTTCGGTCATAGCCAGGGCTCGCTGACGGCGCGTTATGCGGCGGCCAAACGCCCGGATCTGGTGGCGTCGGTCACATCGGTGGCCGGGCCCAATCATGGTTCGGAGCTGGCCGACTATCTGGCGAAGCACTATCCGGCGGACAGCGCCCGGGGCCGAATCCTCGAGGCGCTGTTGCGGTTTGTCGGCTGGTTGATGGCGCTGCTGGAAACCGGTTACCACGGGCCGAAACTGCCGGTGGATATCCACGCCTCGCACAACTCCCTGACTACTGAAGGCGTGGCGCTGTTCAACCAGCGTTATCCACAGGGCTTGCCTGACACTTGGGGCGGGCACGGGCCGGAGGAGGTCAACGGCGTGCGTTATTACTCATGGTCCGGCACCTTGCAGCCGGGCAAGACCGACCGTGGCGGCAACCTGTTCGACGGCACCAACCGCAGCTGCCGGTTGTTCGCCAAAACCTTCGTGCGCGAGCCGGGACAATGTGACGGCATGGTCGGACGCTACAGCTCGCACCTCGGCACGGTCATCGGCGATGACTACCCGATGGATCACTTCGACATCGTCAACCAGTCACTGGGACTGGTCGGCAAAGGCGCGGACCCGGTGCGGCTGTTTGTCGAGCACGCGGCGCGGTTGAAAGCCGCCGGGGTTTAGGCGGCGCTCGGGGTGCGGGAGCGGCCGAGGACGGTGGTCCAGCGCTCGGAAAGAATCACCCCGCCCAGCGTCAGCAAGCCACCGACCAAGTGATACATCGCCAGTTGTTCCTTCAACACCACCGCGGCAATCAGCGCGGTGATCAGCGGCAGCAGGTTAAAGAACAGCGTGGTCCGGCTCGGCCCCAGACGCTGCACGGCCTGCATCCACGCCAGTGGCGCAAGCATCGAGGCCAGCAGGCACGCGTACAGCACCAGCGGAATGTTCTGCAGGGTCAGGCCGGTTTTCGGCGAGACGGCATACAGTGGAAACAGCACCACCACCGCCACCAGCACCTGCAGGTACAGCAACACCAGCGGTGGCAGGCGCAGCTGCCATTTTTTCAGCAGGGTGCTGTAGATCGCGTAGGCGAGGGTGGCGATCAGCATCATCGCGTCACCCAGATTTACCCCGTGTTGCAGCAGCGCGCCGAGGCTGCCGGACGACACCACCACCAGCACGCCGGCGAATGACAGCACCGCACCGACCAGCGCGCCGGCGGTCAGGCGCTGGCCGAGGCTGATGATTGCCATGGCCAGCGACATCAACGGCATCAGCGACAGGATGATGCCCATGTTGGTGGCGCTGGTCATGGTCGCCGCGAAGTAGGCCAGGCTCTGATAGACCGCCATGCCCAGCACGCCGAGTATGAAGATCTTGCCCAGGTTCGGGCGGATCTGTGGCCAGTGTGCAATCACCTTTTTGAGCATGAACGGGGTGAACAGCAGGCCGGCGAGCAGCCAGCGGTAGAAGCCGATCTCGGCGGGAAAGATCGCGCCGACGGCCAGCTTGTTGATCACGGTGTTGCCGGCCCAGATGAAAATCGCCAGCAGGGGAAACGCGTATTGCATGGGAGGAGAAACCAGTACGTTGATGAACGGTGATTATCCCCTGTCTGGATGCAGGCCTATACTGCGAACCGGACAACCCGCCCCTGATTCCGGACAGCATGAACAGTAAACACATCGATCTGCTGGATTTCAGCGAATTGCCGTCGGCGGTGTATTTCCGCTACGCCGACTTCAACGCCCACGAATACGCCGCGCCGCACCGCCATCCGTGGGGCACCCTGGAATACGCAGCCCACGGCGTGCTGCACATGGATGTCGACGGCAGCCGCTTCATGTCGCCGCCGCAATACGCGGTATGGGTGCCACCGCAGGTCGAGCACAGTTTCTACAGTCATCAACCGGTGAATTACCGGGCGGTGTGCCTGGCGCCCGAGGTCTGCGCGGACTTGCCGGCGCAGGCTTGCACCCTGGCGATCAGCGATATTCTCAAGGCCATCCTCAAGGACTTCGCCGCCCGGGATGTGAAGATCCCCGCGTTCGACGCCGATCAGCGTCTGGCCCAGGTGCTGGTGGATCAATTGCGCCAGGCGCCAGTTCACCAATGTTATCTGCCCTATGCCAGCAGCCCCGGTCTGCTGACCATCCTCGAAACCCTGCAGGCCGAGCCCGGTAACAACGAGCCGCTGGCGCACTGGGCGGCGCAGGTGCATGTCAGCGAACGCACCCTGGCCCGGCAATTCGTGCGGGAGTTGGGGATGAGTTTCGGCGAGTGGCGCCAGCGCCTGCGCTATCTCGCCGCCATCGAGGCGCTGGAGAGTTCGCGCAGCGTGCAGGAAATCGCCTTCGATCTCGGTTACAGCAGCGGCTCGGCGTTCATCGCCATGTTCGCCCGTCAGGCCGGGTGTACGCCGGAGCAATACCGGCGCAGTCACCTGGAGAGCAGGAAGGTGTAACAAGCTTTGACTACACTCAGCCGGAGGCCGTATCCATCGATGCGGCGACAAGGAGAAAACTCCATGAAGATGCTGCGTGTCCCTTTGTTGATGATCGGTCTGCTGCTGTGCTCCCAGGGTTTCGCCGCCACGGCGCAACAGAACAAGATGACCACCTGCAACGCCGACGCCACGGCCAAGAGCCTCAAGGGCGACGAGCGCAAAGCCTTCATGAGCACTTGCCTGAAGGCAGCACCGGCGGCCAATGACGCCAAGACCCTGACCCCGCAGCAGGAAAAGATGAAAACCTGTAATGCCGACGCCAAGACCAAGGCGCTGACCGGTGATGCGCGCAAGACCTTTATGAGTGATTGCCTGAAGAAAAAATAATCAGTTGAAACTTGTGGTGAGCAGGCCGGCCTCATCGCGGGCAAGCCCGCTCCCACAGGTATTCTGGTTGATCACAACAATTGTGTTCGGCACTTAACCTGTGGGAGCTGGCTTGCCAGCGATGAGGCCCGAAAGGTCTGCCCGCATATCCCTAGTGCTCATCCCGGATCGCTGGCAGACTGCCAATCCTTTTACGCCGTTCGTTTTGAGGCTGTATGCCAACGTTTTCTGAGCGTCATGTTGTGTTCTGGGTCAGTTGCATCATCATTTTCGGCGGTTTGCTGCTGGTGCTGCCGTTGCGTCTATTGCCCAGTCTGCTGGCCGGGTTGTTGGTATTCGAGCTGGTCAACATGCTCACTCCGCAACTGCAACGGCTGATCGAAGGTCGCCGCGCGCGCTGGCTGGCGGTGGCATTGCTGGGCACGCTGGTGGTGAGTGTGCTGGCGCTGATCTTTGCCGGGGCCATCAGTTTCCTGCTGCACGAGGCGGAAAATCCCGGGGCTTCCCTCGACAAATTCATGGGCGTGGTTGACCGTGCGCGCGGGCAACTGCCGCCGTTTCTCGACAGCTACCTTCCCGCCAGTGCCGCCGAATTCCGTGTGGCCATCGGTGAATGGGCGAGCAAGCACCTGTCCGAGCTGCAACTGGTGGGCAAGGACGCGGCGCACATGTTCGTGACCCTGCTGATCGGCATGGTGCTCGGCGCAATCATCGCCCTGCAGCGCGTGCCGGATGTCACCAAGCGCAAGCCGCTGGCGGCCGCACTGTTCGACCGTCTGCACCTGCTGGTTCAGGCATTTCGCAACATTGTCTTCGCGCAGATCAAGATTTCCCTGCTCAACACCTTCTTCACCGGGATCTTCCTGGCGGTGATCCTGCCGCTGTTCGGGATCAAGCTGCCGCTGACCAAGACCCTGATCGTGCTGACCTTCCTGCTCGGTCTGTTGCCGGTGATCGGCAATCTGATGTCGAACACGCTGATCACCATCGTCGGCCTGTCACTGTCGATCTGGGTGGCGGTTGCCGCGCTGGGTTATCTGATCTTTATCCACAAGCTCGAATACTTCCTCAACGCGCGCATCGTCGGCGGGCAGATCAGTGCCAAGTCCTGGGAGTTGCTGCTGGCGATGCTGGTGTTCGAGGCCGCGTTCGGCCTGCCGGGGGTGGTGGCGGGGCCGATCTATTACGCGTATCTGAAGAGTGAGTTGAAGCTGGGCGGGATGGTTTAAGGACAGCGAAGATCCTTGTCAGATCGTTCCCACGCAGAGCGTGGGAACGATCATCGTGGTGTCAGTTCACCGAGCCGTAACGCTTCATGGCCTCAATCGCCAGACCGCTGCCGATGCTGCCAAAGATATTGCCTTCCACATGCCGCGCGTTCGGCAGCATGGCCGAGACGCTGTTGCGCAACGCCGGGATACCGCTGGAACCGCCGGTGAAGAACACCGTATCGACCTGACCCACCGCGACATTGGCGTCCGCCAGCAATTGCGTGACGCTTCCGCGCACGCGCTCAAGCTGCGAATCGATGGCCGATTCGAACAGGGCGCGGGTCAACTCCACGTTCAGCCCGGATTCGATCCGGTCCAGCGGCACGTGTCGGCTGTCGTTGTGGGTCAGATGAATCTTGGTTTCTTCCACTTCCATCGCCAGCCAGTGCCCGGCGCGCTGTTCGATCAGCTTGAACAGACGGTCGATGCCGCCAGTGTCCTCGATGTCATAGCGCATGCTGCCCAGGGCCAGGGTCGACTTCTGCGAGTACACCGAGTTGATGGTGTGCCAGGTCGCCAGGTTCATGTGGTGGCTGGTCGGCATGAACGCGCCGCTCTTCATGCGGCTGCCGTAGCCGAACAGCGGCATCAGGCCTTGCAGGCTCAGTTGCTTGTCGAAGTCGGTCCCGCCGATGTGCACGCCGCCGGTGGCGAGAATGTCGTCGTGACGGTTATCCATGCCCCGGCGCTCGGGCGACAGGCGCACCAGCGAGAAGTCCGACGTACCACCGCCGATGTCGACGATCAGTACCAGCTCTTCCTTTTCGATGGTCGACTCGTAGTCGAAGGCTGCGGCAATCGGCTCGTACTGGAACGACACGTCCTTGAAACCGAGCTTGCGCGCCACTTCCACCAGGGTGTCTTCGGCTTCCTGGTCGGCCAGCGGATCGTCGTCGACGAAGAACACCGGACGGCCCAGTACCACCTGCTCGAACTCACGACCGGCGGCAGCTTCGGCACGGCTCTTGAGCTGGCCGATGAACAGCCCGAGCAGGTCCTTGAACGGCATCGCGGTGCCGAGGACGCTGGTGTCGTGCTTGATCAGCTTGGAACCGAGCAGGCTCTTGAGCGAGCGCATCAGCCGGCCTTCGTAGCCTTCCAGGTATTCGTGCAGCGCCAGGCGACCGTAGACCGGGCGGCGTTCTTCGATGTTGAAGAAGACCACCGACGGCAGGGTGATCTTGTCGTCTTCCAGCGCGATCATCGTTTCCATGCCGGGGCGCAGCCAGCCGACGGTGGAGTTGGACGTGCCAAAGTCGATGCCGCAGGCACGGGCTGGAGAGGCGTCTTTCATGTCTTTCGGTTCCGGTCAAAAAAACGGCCGCGCAGTGTATGTCAGTGCGCGACAGATTCGAAGGCCGGTCATCCGCTATTTCGCGTCTAAGCTTGCTTGAAAGTCGGCGCTTTGCCCCAAACTTGCTGGCATGGGCCGGCAGACACACCGGCGGTCGCAAGAACCGCCGTCCACTGCCGATAAACTTCTGCTGCGCCACCCGGTCACAACCTTGAGATCGGTCAACCGGCCTTGCGCGAATCGGCGCATGCTGGCAACGGCGCGAAATCGATAACGGATGGTGATTCCTTCGATGGACTTCAAAGACTATTACAAGATACTCGGCGTGGAGCCGACGGCTGACGACAAGGCAATCAAGGCTGCCTATCGCAAGCTCGCGCGCAAATACCACCCCGATGTCAGCAAGGAAAAAGACGCCGAGGCCAAGTTCAAGGACGCCTCGGAAGCCTATGAAGCGCTGAAAAGCGCCGACAAGCGCGCCGAATACGACGACCTGCGTCGCTACGGCCAGCACGGTCAGCCGTTCCAGGGCCCGCCGGGCTGGCAGAGCCGTGGCGGCTTTGGTGGCGGCGGTGGCGAAACGGGTGATTTCTCGGACTTCTTCAGTTCGATCTTTGGCAATCGCGGCCCCGGTTTCGGTGGCGGCGCTGGCCGGCAATCCCGCAGCGCCGGACGGCGAGGGCAAGACGTGGAACTGGAACTGCCGATTTTCCTGGAAGAAACCCTGTCGAACGAATCGAAAAAGATCAGCTTCCAGGTGCCGCAATACAACGCCAGCGGCCAGCACGTCAGCAACACCAGCAAGAGCCTGAACGTGAAGATCCCGGCGGGCGTGACCGATGGCGAGCGAATCCGCCTCAAGGGCCAGGGCGCGCCGGGCATCGGTGGTGGCGCCAATGGTGATCTGTACCTGACGATTCGTTTCGCGCCGCACCCGAAATTCGACGTCGAAGGCGAAAACCTGATCATCACTTTGCCGCTGGCTCCGTGGGAACTGGCTCTGGGCACCGAAGTGGCGGTGCCGACCCTGACCGGCAAGATCAACCTCAAGGTTCCGGCCGGCAGCCAGAACGGCCAACGCATGCGCGCCAAGGGCCACGGTCTGCAGAACAAGGCCGGCGAACGCGGTTATCTGTTCGTCCAGCTCAAGGCCGTGATGCCGAAGGCCGCCGGCGATGACGTCAAGGCGCTGTGGCAGGAACTGGCGAAGAAGGCCGCCTTCAATCCGCGAGAGAACTTCTGATACTGACGACGGAGTAGCCCATCATGAGCAGCCCCCTGATCGTTCAACTGGACATGGCAGAATTCTGTGAGGCGGCCGATCTGTCGGACGTCTACGTGATCGAAATCGTCGAACACGGCATCCTCGAACCTCAGGGCGCGCAGCCCCGGGAATGGCGTTTCACCGACTACGAACTGGCCCTGGCCAAACGCGCCGCCAAGCTGCGGCGCGATCTGGAGCTGGAATGGGAAGGCGTCGCCCTGGCGCTGGACCTGCTGGAAGAGGTGAAGGAACTGCGGGCCGAGAACCGCATGCTGCGTCAGAGGTTGGGGCGACTGGTGGTCGAGTGACCGCTTCAGCTCTTCCTTGGCAGCATCACGCTGAACAGCGTTCCTTCGGTTTCGCTTGAGCTGACTTCGATCGTCCCGCCGTGGGCGGTCACCACTTCCTTGACGATGAACAGCCCCAGGCCAAGGCTGGTGGACGGCTGGCCAAGCTCTTCGTCGGCGCTGCGTACCAGCGGATCGAAAATCGTGCCGATCGCCTCATCCGGGATCGGCTCGCCATAGTTGTGCACCGACAGATGCACCGCGTCGTTCTCGCCGCGCAGGGTCACGATCACTTCTCGCGGATTCGAACCATGCTGCAGGGCGTTGCCGATCAGATTCTGCAGCAGCTGATCCAGCCGCCCGGCATCCCAGACACCTCGGGTATCGCCGTCGATCTTCAGGGTCGGATCGCATTCGGGATTGCCGGCGCAGGCTTCGGCGATGGCCGCTCGCACCGTGTCGGCCAGGTCCATCGGCGCCGGTTCGATCGGCAGGCTCTTGCCCAGGCGACTGCGTACCAGTTCCAGCAGATCGCTGACCATGGCCGCCATGTGTCGCGCGCCGTGTTTGATATTCAATGCGCAGGTCAGCGCATCCCCTTCAAGGGTGGTTTTACGCATCAGCAACTCGGTCGACATGCTGACCGCCTGCAGCGGTGCGCGCAGGTCGTGACCGAGGATCGCGAGGAATATGTCGCGCGAGCGATTGACCTGTTCGGCGTAGGCCGCGGTCGATTCGGCCAGGGCTTCGTCGATGGCTTCGTTGAAACGGATCATGTCCTGGAAGTACGCCATGTCCGGCGACTGTAACGTGCCGACCCACAAGCGGATCACGCAGGCACGCAGGTGGCGGAATTCCGAGGTCATCTGTACCAGGTCGAAGCCTACGGTGTGGCGCAACTCACCGTGGCTGGCGCCGGCCTCGTCGAGGCTCGGGGTTTTCTCCGGGCCTTCGCCCTTGGCCTTGGCGATTTGCTCGCTGGCGGTCTGTGCGGTGTCCATGTCGCGGGCGGCGGCCAGCAGGATCGCCCTGGCATGGTCGCGCAGCGCCGCCTGGTCCAGGGTGTCGGCCGCCGGAGTGATGGTCCTGGCGAACTGCTCCCACTCCTCGACGATGTGATCCGCGTGTTGCCTGATGAATTCGGATAAACGCATGTCCGGGGTCCTGGAAATTCGAGGCGGGGCGTTCGAATATTAGCCCCTTTGCGCGGGAATGAAAGCGCCGCTCGGGCCTGAAATTTGCGCTGACAAGACGCCGTGCGACAAGACATATGTACCTCAGCCACGGCGGTTCTCCATGGTCTGCTTTCGCTCCATTTCAAGGAGTGAACTCATGTCCGAAATCCCTGCCGCTTTAACTTCTGCGGACAACGTTGCGCCGCCGGAGCCAGTCGTGACGCAAAGCCTGCACGCTGACTGGCTTCAGCAGTCCAGCCCCGAGTGGCTGGTCAATGCACCGATGGGCCAGCGCGAAGCATTGAAGAATGCCGAATCCGCCCCGCCGGACTGGTACAGGCGGGCATCCGGCGAGCAACGCAAGGCCGTCGGTGATGCTGCGGCCGACAGCCTCGCCGCCCGGTCGCGCCTGGACAAGGCCATGGCGACTTTCCAGGACATCGACAGCTTCGCCGCGCCACTGCTGGCCCAGGCCCTCAAGGACCGTTTCAACGTGACGCTGGACGTCAGCAAGACCTGGCTGGTCCTGAACAAACCGGTGGAGGTGGGCATTTTCGCCATCGAAGTCGATTTTTTCGAAGTCCTGAAGCTGCCCTTGCTACAGGCCGCTCTGCATAACTTCGAAGCCCGTGAATGTAAAAGCGGGTTCTTTCATCGATCCTCGGGATTTCGCCTCGAAACCTCGACCCCGGGAACCCTGGAACCGTTGACTACCCGTCTGACGGTCGATCAGTTCACCGGTCTGTGCCATTCGCTGGACCTCGGGGCGAAGTATCAGGCGTATCTCAAGGATTTCCTGCACCCCCAAGACGCGGTGGCCGAACATGTGCTGCGCGATAAGTTCATCGACGCGCACAAGACCGCCCTGCGTGCGGCCGCCGAGCTGGCTCTGGTCAAGGGCGACATCGGGCGTGAGGACTACGCTTCGGTTCGCTCGATCCTCAATGGCGAGCTGGCGCCGCGTCAGGGCAAACGGCAGATCTGGTTCTGCGATCTGGGCCTGATGGGCCGGCGCATGACCGGCTGCGTGCTGTTCACGATATGCGAAAAATACCGCTACAGCGACGACTCGATCCTGTATATCCCGGGCGATCCTTTCCACCCGCTCAAGCGCTACAAGGGCCGGGAAATGGAAGCGATATTCAAGCAGCGCTTCACCGCGCAAGACGCCAGTCAGGCACATCCCGCAGAGCCGAATGCCTACCAGCGTTTTTTCAGCCAGTTCGTCGCCTATGCTGACCGGCCATACTTTTTCAGTCAGTTCACCAACGACACGCCCGACCGGACATTCGCACAGAAACTGGAGCCCTACGCACCGCTGTTCAATGAGATTTACAAGGCCCTGAACCCGATCAACGGGGCGTTGACCGGGATTCGCGAATTGCCTCCGGCGTCACCCGTCGCGCAGGTGCCGAATGCGGATCCGTATCTGAATCCCGTGGACCTGTCCCGCAAGGGCCACGGGATCTGGGCGGATAATGTCGATCTGTGGAACTACCTGTTCGACCAGCATCGCGACCGCCTGATTGCCGATGCTCGCAGCCATGCGGTACCCACGGCGGATGTCGATGCCAGAGTGCGATCGGAAAAGCTCGCCGTGCTGCTGAACATCGGCATGCTGGTGCTGACCGGCATTTCGATGTTCGTGCCGGTATTGGGCGAAGTGATGATGGTGGTGATGACCGGGCAATTGCTCGAAGAAACCTTTGAAGGCTCCATCGAGTGGAGTGAGGGGGATCGCAAGGCTGCAAAGGCACACCTGATCGATGTCGCGCAAAACCTCGCGTTGATTGCCTTGATGGCGGGGGCCGGCAAGGGGCTTGCCCGGCTGACTGCTGCCAGATCGACACCGGTCATCGAGAACCTGCATCAGGTACAGATGCCAGACGGCAGGACCCGATTGTGGAAACCTGACCTGAACGGCTACGAGAGTCCGGTCACGCTGGACTCGCGTGCGGCGCCGAACGCACTGGGGCAGTACCGCGTCGGGCAAGACCACTACATTCGGCTTGAAGGCAAGACGTACCGGCAGACTTACGACGAGTCGCTCAAGGCATGGCGAATCGATCACCCGGATGATCCGCAGGCTTATCAACCGCCGCTGGCCCACAACGGCGCCGGCGCCTGGCGACATACGCTCGAACGCCCGCAGGCCTGGGACCGGCTGACACTCCTGCGGCGTATCGGCCACAGCACTGATGTTTTCGCTGACGAGCAGTTGCTGGCCCTTGCCGATACGGCCGGTGTCAGCGATGGCGCCCTGCGCAAGATGCACCTGGACAATGCCTTGCCACCCCCGGAGCTGGCGGAGGCCATGCGCCTGTTCAACGCCGAGCGGGATGCCGGACTGATCGTCGAGCAGATTGCAGGGCGACAATCCATTGATGATCGTTATTTGCAGGTGCTGCCTCTGCTGCCCGACATGCCGCGCTGGCCGTGGGGGCGGCAGTTGAAGGTCTACGATGCTGCGGATTTTTCGGGCACGGCGCTCAGCTACGGGACGAAGCGCAGGGGCAAGGCGCCGATCCGGATCAGCCGGACCGAGGTGCTTGGCGGTGCGCTGCCGGTGCGAATCCTCGCGGCGCTGGATGAAGCCGAGACGGTTCGTCTGTTGGGTGGCGAGCCTGCGCGCGTTCTGGCTGCACGGGCACACGAACTCGCCGGACAGATTGCCGACTTTGCCAGCGCCCGTCAGCCGGCGTTGTTCGACAGCCTGCTCAAAGGTACTGCTCCGGTGGCTTCCCGGACGGCGAAGCTGCAACGGATCATCCCCGGCCTGACCGAGCGGGGGGCATCCGCCGTCCTGAGTCAGGCGAATGCCGAAGAGCTGGCGAGGCTGGACAGCGCAGCGAAGGTCCCGCTGCATTTGCAGGAGCTCGGTCGCTGGTATGGCCAGACGGGTCGCCTGACCCGGGCTCTGGCCGGGTTGCGCAGTGAGACCATGGCGTCTGCCGACAGCCGCCATCTCGCATTGCAGACGTTGGGACGACTGCCAGGCTGGTCCAGTGACGTGCGTCTGGAAGTCCGGGAGGGCAGCATCAGCGGGCCGATGCTGGATGCCATCGGCAGCGAAGCGGCTTCCACACACAAGTATCTGGTCAAGTACGGGGACGCTTACCAAGCCACCAATGAGCGTGGCGAACCGCTCAACAGTATCCCGCACAAAGGCGACAATTTTTACGCTTCGTTGATGCATGCCCTGCCCGATGAGGCACGTCATGGGCTGGGCCTGCCGAACGTCTGGCAGAGCAACGACCTGCAACGCACCATCATCGAACGGGCGCTCGCCGAACGCAGCCAGTCGGCGCGGATTCTGCGGGCAGGCACCATCGACAAACCATGGTTCAAACCCCCGCAACGCATCGCACCCGGAGTGCTGGGTTATCCCGCCAGTGGCGACGGGCCAGGGCCGAGCCATGCGTTGACCGTCCACGTGCAGAACGTCTATCCGGGGTTGAGCGACGTTCAGGCCCGGGGCTTCATTCTTGAGCAATGGCGCTCGGGCAGGAGCGATCAACAGATTTTTCATCTGCTCAACAACCGGTTGAGCGAGTGGCGGGAGCTGGAGGCAACACTCGATCAATGGTTGATGGCGCAGAACCTGCGTTTGCGCACCACCCGTGACGAGTTCGTCAGCGTGGTGCAAAACATCAAGGACTGCTGGCGCAATGCACCGTTGGCCGAACACAGTCCGCACGCGGCCCGCCTGACCCTGATCAGCGACGCACCTCTGCCGTCATTGACGGCGGACTTCGCCCACGTTCGTGAACTGACGCTGCATAGCCCGGTGGTCGGCGATACGCTTGCAGCGTTTCCCAGCGTCGAAAAACTTGCCCTGAACGCGAGTGTGGCGGAGTTCGACAAAGTGCTCGCGACATTGAAAACACTGCGACACATGACCCGCCTGAAACTCTCCACGCCGATTACCGGCCAGGTGGCGTCGCGTCTGCGCGAGCTGACCCGGCTGGAAGAGCTGGAGCTGCGTTGTACCGCAGGCGGGGTGAATCCGGTGGTGCCCATGACGCTCGATTTCGGGGGCATGCGGCAGTTGCGCAGGCTCGTCGTCGGCAGTCCGCAGATGCACCAATGGCCTCATGGGGTACTCGATCTGCCGCGACTGGAACGCCTGAATCTGCGATCGACCGCGATCAATACCCTGCCGATGGAAATCTATGAAGGCCATCAACGACTGTTGTCCGGTCTGTCACTGGACTGGTCGAAATTTCCCCGTCGGGTGTTCAAGCCGATCTATGAGTTTGTCCGGAGTCAGCCTCGGCATCTGCTCGATCTGGATGAAATGGTTGCGGACTATTGTCGTGGTGAACTCAAGCGTTTTGTCGGCATGGAACCAAGCCTGTTCGATGTCTTGAGCACCGGGTTCAAGGCGCAGTGGACGGACGTCGGCAGTCGTTTCGCCGCGATCGAAACCTTGAGTGAGCAATTCAGTGAACTGAACCGGCTTCAGGAATGGGTCGGCTCCGCACCGACAGTGTTCAATGGCGGTGCCGCACGCTCGGCGGTGGCCGAGGCGTTGAGAAACAGTTGGCGCAGCGGATTGTTCCAGCGCTATGGCGCGCGCACTGAAAGTCTGTTCTACAACCTGTATGTAAGCCTGCCCAATGAGGCCTCGGTGCTGGATATTCTCGGCTCGCCGGTGGAGAGCTTGCCGACCTTGCCCGCTGAAGGTTTCACCCACGTCAGAAGCCTGCACCTGGCAGGGTTGCAGGCACCGGTTGATCAACTGCATGGGTTCATCCGTACTTTTCGCAATGTCGATACCCTGGACCTGAGCCATTGCGGGCTGTCCGCGTTGCCGCTGGAGCCTGGTGATCTGCCGGCGCTTGAAACGCTCAATCTGCATGACAACCCGTTGGGCATGATTGACGTGCGGGGTATGAATCGTCTGATGGCGCTGGACTTGAGTGCGACGGCCCTGCGTGAATGGCCGACCGGTGCCGAAGAGCTGCCGGAACTGACCTGGCTGGACCTCAGTGACAGCCAGTTGACTTCGCTGCCGGATGCGCTGCTGGCGCGTGATGCATTACTGCTTGATACCAGCCTGACCGGTACTCCGTTGAACCCGCAAGCCAAAGCGGCTCTTGCCACTGCGCGGGAGAGGATTGAAGAGAACCGAGGTCTGGTTCCCGGTTCGTTGCAGCGTTTTGCGCTGGAAGAGCCGCGCCACCGTACACCGCCCAGCGAAAGTGGCTCGGTCATCGCCCGACGATTGCTGCCGTTACCGCCGCCGGTGACAGTCGAGGGCCTGGCGGGTCGGGTCGCCCGTGTCCGGCGTCTGCGCCCGCAGTACGACAACGCCCGGGCGCAACAGGCCATCGAGCGGATGCAGGTCGCGGGACTGACCGAGATGCAGATCGGTGAGCAAATCGACGCATGGGACCGCGACTTCGAGTCCCTGACACGGCGTCTGAACGATTGGCTGTTCACCCATGAAACCCGGGGCATGGATTGGGTGGTGTCATCGCGCACCCGCCAGCTCGCCGCTCAACGCATCATGGAATGCTGGCGCGAAGGCACCGTCGACTGGAATGGTGTCCCGGATCACGAGCTGGATCTGAACGGTCTGCAGGTGGGCAACCTGCCCGAGCCGGGCGCAACGTTCGCGGCGGTGAATAGCCTGAACCTCGGGGGAGTGAAGCTTACTTCGCAAGGTTCCAACGGTTTCCTCAGGGCATTCACTCACGTGCGCCGGCTCAACCTCAGCGGCAATCACCTGCCGGCGGTGCCTGAGCCGGTGACACAAATGCTTCAGCTGGAGCGGCTGGAACTGTCGCTTACCGGCCTCGCGGACTCCGCTGCTGCGGGTCAGGCGCTGGAGAGCCTTACACAGTTGCAGTGGCTGGATCTGAGCCACAACAGCCTGCGTTCCTTCCGTGTCACGGGGTTCGGGCAGCTGGAGCGGCTGGATCTGCGCGATAACCTGCTTGTCGCCTGGCCGGAGGGCGTATTGCAAGCCCCACGCTTGCAAACGATCGACTTGAGCAGCAATGAAATCGCATCGATCCCCACAGCGTTGTTTGACGACAGCCATGCGGCCTTATTGGCCGGAAGCAGCCTGGCGGAAAACTACGAGATATCGCAACAAAGTCTGCTCGGGCTGCGTGAATACGCCGATGCTCATGGACGGCGTGACGTGCTGGGCCTGACGTATGCCGACATCGACCGGATGATCGATGACATGGACAGCACCACTGAAAGCGATGCCGAAGAGCTGGAGATCGAAAGTGAACCCGATGAGGTCCTTCCGGCGCTTGCCGAAACGGTCCTTGAGCAGCAAGTGACACCGTGGATTGAAAACATCCCTGAGGAGGACGCCGGGCGTTATCGGGCGATGTGGCAGCGGTTGGCTGGCGAACCCGACAACGAAGCCTTCTTCCACCTGCTTTCCCGGATGCCGGACACCGAGGAGTTCCGGGTTTATCGCGCCGACCTGACCCGACGGGTCTGGGACATCGTCGAGGCGGCCGATGGCAGTCAGGAGCTTCGCGACACGCTGTTCTCCATGGCGAGCACGCACACCACCTGCGTCGACGGGCGAACCTTGGCGCTCAGCGAAATCGAAGTCAAAGTGTATGAGTACAACGCCTTGCGCCATTTACAGCCCGGTCTTGCGGACAAGGGGCGCGCGTTACTCGACCTGTCGCGGCAACTGTTTCGCCTGGGGCAGGTGGAAAAACTCGCGGCCCGCAGCATGGGCCGTCACGCCGATCCGGCGGAAGTGCGTCTGCAGTATCGAATCGGTCTGACGTCGGGCTGGGAGGACGGTCTGCAACTGCCGGGGCAACCCGGCCACATGCGGTTTGCCCGGCCGCTCAGGGGCGATGATCTGATAGCTGCCCGCGCGGCAATCATGAGAGCCGAAACGAGCGAGCAGTTTTATGAAGAGCTGATCAGCCGTGATTACTGGGTGCAGTACCTGACCGAGAAATACCCGGCTGAAATTGACGCGCTCAAGCGCGGCGCAGATGAAAAGCTGCAACGACTCGAGGATGAATACGAAGACGTGACCAGCACGGCGTACCAGGAGGCGGTGCAGATGCTCGAGGTTGAGCGCAGTATCGAGCGCAACCAGCAACTGATTGCCCTGTCGCGCCTGGAAACAGGCGAGCCGGTGATGATCGGGCCCGAAGAGGAACAGCCCGGCTCTTCACGTTATTTGATGGATACCTCAACCCGCTGAAGCGTAGTCAGCCCCGGTCATCGAAAACCTCGACGACCGGGGCTTTTTCTCAGAACAGAAAGTAACGCTGGGCCATCGGCAGGGTCTCGGCCGGTTCACACCAGAGCAGCACGCCGTCGGCCTTGACCTGATAGGTCTGCGGGTCGACGTCGATCTGCGGCAGGTAATCGTTGTGGATCAGGTCGGTTTTCTGCACATCGCGGCAACCTTTGACCACGGCGATTTTCTTCTTCAGGCCCAAGGCTTCGGGCAGCCCCGATTCCTGCGCCGCCTGGCTGATGAAGGTCAGGCTGGTGGCGTGCAACGAGCCGCCATAACTGGCGAACATCGGGCGGTAGTGCACCGGTTGCGGGGTCGGGATCGAGGCGTTGGCGTCGCCCATCAGGCTCGCGGCAATGGCGCCGCCCTTGAGGATCAGCGTCGGTTTCACGCCGAAGAACGCCGGGCGCCACAGCACCAGATCCGCCCATTTACCGACCTCCACCGAACCCACTTCATGGCTGATGCCGTGGGTGATCGCCGGGTTGATCGTGTACTTGGCGATGTAGCGCTTGGCGCGGAAGTTGTCGTTGCCTTCGCCGTCCTGAGGCAGCGGGCCGCGCTGCTTTTTCATTTTGTCGGCGGTCTGCCAGGTGCGCGTGATGACTTCGCCGACGCGGCCCATGGCCTGGCTGTCGGAACTGATCATCGAGAACGCGCCGAGGTCGTGAAGGATGTCTTCGGCGGCAATGGTTTCGCGGCGGATGCGGCTTTCGGCGAACGCCACGTCTTCGGCGATGCTCGGGTCGAGGTGGTGGCAGACCATCAGCATGTCGAGGTGTTCGTCGATGGTGTTGCGGGTGAACGGCCGGGTCGGGTTGGTCGAACTCGGCAGCACGTTGGCGAAACCGCAGGCCTTGATGATGTCCGGCGCATGGCCGCCACCGGCACCTTCGGTGTGGTAGGTGTGGATGGTACGACCCTTGAACGCGCCGAGGGTGGTTTCGACGAAACCGGATTCATTGAGGGTGTCGGTGTGGATCGCCACCTGCACGTCGTACCGGTCGGCGACGCTCAGGCAGTTGTCGATGCTCGCCGGGGTGGTACCCCAGTCTTCGTGGAGCTTGAGGCCGATGGCGCCGGCCTTGACCTGCTCGATCAGCGGCTCCGGCAGGCTGGCGTTGCCCTTGCCGGTGAGGCCGATGTTCATCGGGAACGCATCGGCGGCCTGGAGCATCCGCGCCAGGTGCCATGGCCCGGAAGTGCAGGTCGTTGCATTGGTGCCGGTGGCCGGCCCCGTGCCGCCGCCGATCATGGTGGTGACACCGCTCATCAGCGCTTCTTCGATCTGCTGCGGGCAGATGAAGTGGATGTGCGTGTCGATACCGCCGGCGGTGAGGATCATGCCTTCGCCGGCAATCACTTCGGTGCTGGCGCCGATGGCGATGGTCACGCCGGGCTGCACGTCCGGGTTACCGGCCTTGCCGATGGCGGCGATGCGCCCGTCCTTGAGGCCGACGTCGGCCTTGACGATGCCCCAGTGGTCAATGATCAATGCGTTGGTGATCAGCGTGTCGACTACTTCGGCGGCCAGCAACTGGCTCTGTCCCTGGCCGTCGCGGATCACTTTGCCGCCGCCGAATTTCACTTCTTCGCCGTAGGTGGTGAAATCCTGTTCGACTTCGATCCACAGCTCGGTGTCGGCCAGGCGCACCTTGTCGCCGACGGTGGGGCCGAACATGTCGGCGTAGGCTTGTCTGGAAATCTTCATCTAGCGTCCTTCAGAGAAATAGCGGTACACACGGGCTCAGAGGTCACCCATGACCCGCCCGGCAAACCCGAACACCCGGCGATGCCCGGCGTAATCCACCAGTTCCACCTCGCGGCTCTGGCCCGGCTCGAAACGCACCGCAGTGCCTGCCGGGATGTTCAGGCGCATGCCACGGCTGGCGGCGCGGTCGAAGGTCAGCGCGTCGTTGGTTTCGAAGAAGTGGTAGTGCGAACCGACCTGGATCGGTCGGTCGCCGCTGTTCGCCACTTTCAGGCTGATCGTGCGGCGACCGACGTTGAGTTCGATCTCGCCGGGCTGGATCCGGTATTCGCCGGGAATCATCAGTTCGCTCCTTGCAGGACTTTGTAATAGAGGGCCGTCGGGCGATAGGTGCCGTTCGGGTCGCAGGCGTAGTCGGGGATTTCCCCGGCTCGGGTGTAACCCAGGGCCTTGTAGAAATCTTCGGCCGGGGAGCCGGCCTCGGTGTCGAGGTAGAGCATGCCGCGCTTGTACTGGCGGGCCGTCAGTTCCAGCGCTTCCATCAACTGCTGGCCGAGGCCGCGCCGGCGGGCCTGTTCGCGCACCAACAGTTTCTGCACTTCGGCGCGGTTCAGGCCGTTGGCCTTCTGGCACAGGCCCAGTTGCACACTGGCCTGCACTTGTTCGTCCTTGACCACCACCCACAGCAAGACGTTGCCCTTGTTCAGGTTGTCCTGCACTTCATCGAAATAGGCGCGGGCCTGAACCGCATCGAGATCGGCCATGAAGCCGACGCTGGCGCCATAACCCACGGCGTCCAGCAGCAGCTCGATCAGGCCCTGACGATAGTGCGCAAAACTTTCGGCATTGACGCGTCGCAGTTGGGCGGGGTTCATCGGTGTCACTCCTTGTTGGCGGGCGGCGGCTCCGCGCCAGGATTGAGGGTCAATTGCATGAAGGTCAGGTCGAGCCAGCGGCCGAACTTGGTGCCGACTTGCGGCATCTGTCCGGTGGTGATGAAACCGGCGCGCTCGTGCAGGCGGATCGACGCCGCGTTGCCGCTTTCGATGGCGGCGACCATGACGTGCTTGCCGCAGGTTTTTGCGCGTTCGATCAACGCGGTCATCAGTTGCGGGCCGAGGCCGTTGCCGCGCTGGTCGCTGCGCACGTAGACCGAATGCTCGACGGTGTGGCGGAAGCCGTCGAACGGCCGCCAGTCACCGAACGAAGCGTAGCCGAGGGTGGTGTTGTCGGCGTCGACGATCACCAGGATCGGATAACCCTGGGCCTGGCGGGCGCTGAACCAGGCTTGACGGTTACCCAGATCGACGGCGGATTCATTCCAGATCGCCGTGGTGTTGAGCACGGCGTCGTTGTAGATGTCGCGGATCGCCGGCAGGTCGGCGTGCAGGGCATCGCGGATGGTGTAAGTCATGGCGCGGCCTCAGACGATCGGTTGGTGGACGGTGACCAGCTTGGTGCCGTCGGGGAACGTCGCTTCGACCTGGATCTCCGGGATCATTTCCGGGATGCCTTCCATCACTTGATCGCGGGTCAGCAGGGTGGTGCCGTAATGCATCAGCTCGGCCACGGTCTGGCCGTCCCGGGCGCCTTCGAGCAGCGCCGCCGAGATATAGGCCATGGCTTCCGGGTAGTTGAGCTTCACGCCACGGGCCAGTCGCCGCTCGGCAACCAGGCCGGCGGTGAAGATCAGCAGCTTGTCTTTTTCGCGTGGGGTCAGGTCCATCGTTTGAAATCCATTGTCGGCAGTTGAAGAAAATCAGGTGTTCCAGATTCGGGGAGGCAGGGCTTCGCGGCCAAGCAGCGCAGGCCTGAGCAATCGCCAGAGTTCGATCAGCCAGGCTCGCGCCAGCAACGCTTCACTGGCCAGGCAGCGGGCGACCAAAAGACCGGGCAATTGCGTCAGATCCCCGCGCACCTCATGGCCCAGCGAGCGGCAGCGCTCCAGCAGTTCGGCATCGATTTCGCCGGTCACCAGCAACGTCGCAAACACCGGATTGCCATCCAAACCGATCGGCGAATCAAGGAGACCGTCATCACCGACGATGCGCTGGCGCTCATGCCAGAGCAACCGGCCATCCCGGCGAATATCCAGATGGGCCTGGAAATGCCCGAGGTCGAAACGCTCGCCACTGGCCGGGCGCCCGAGGGCCACCACGTCCCAGTAGAAAAGTCGTGCATCGCCCTCAAGCTCGATCGAGGTCGAGAGTTCCGCCTGGGCGGCGCTGTAGACGATGGTTTCCTGGGGCAGCCATTCCAGTGTCGCGCCGGCAGCGACGTGCAGGTCCAGCGACTGATAAGCGGGGCCCGCCGCGCGATACCACTTGGCGGCGCCGGGGCTGGTGATCTGTGCCCAAGCGCCCGGTTCGACGCGGGCGCTGATGTTCAGCCGGTCGCCGCCGGCAATGCCGCCCGGCGGGTGGACGACGATGTGCTGACAGACCTCGGGCCCTTCGGCGTACAGATGCTTTTGCACCCGCAGCGGGCCGAGGTGTCGGCGACAGGTAGGGCGCGTGCAATCGCCGAAGCGGGCATAGGCCAGCTCAAGCTCGGCGTGCCAGCTCGGGGTAAACAGGGCAGTCGCTAAAGGTAAGTTCATGTTTTCTGATTATCGTTAGGACGCTACAGATTAGACCGTAACTTCAAATAGTCACCAGCCCGCGCACGCCTTCGGCTTCCATATTTTCTCCACGGCCCTGCTGCACGATCTCGCCCCGGGACATCACCAGGTACTGATCGGCCAGTTCGGCGGCGAAATCGTAGAACTGCTCCACCAGCAGAATCGCCATGTCGCCCCGGGCCGCGAGCTTCTTGATCACTGCGCCGATTTCCTTGATCACCGACGGCTGAATGCCTTCGGTGGGTTCGTCGAGAATCAGCAGACGTGGACGGCTGGCCAGCGCGCGGCCGATGGCGAGCTGTTGTTGCTGGCCGCCGGACAGGTCGCCGCCGCGCCGCTGTTTCATTTGCAGCAGCACCGGGAACAGTTCGTAGATGAACGCCGGAACCTCCTTGGCTTCGCTGCCGGGGAAACGCGACAGGCCCATCAGCAGGTTTTCTTCCACGGTCAGCCGGCCGAAAATCTCCCGGCCCTGGGGCACATAGGCGATCCCGGCGTGCACCCGCTGATGCGGCTTGAACGTGGTGATCGGTTTGCCTTCCCAGTTCACCGCACCTTCCTTGGCCGGTAGCAGGCCCATCAGGCATTTGAGCAACGTGGTCTTGCCCACGCCGTTGCGCCCGAGCAGGCAGGTCACTTCGCCGACCTTCACGTCAAAGCTCAGACCGCGCAGGATGTGGCTTCCACCGTAGTATTGGTGCAGTTTGTCGACTTGCAGCATGTTGAAATTCCTCTTCAGCGGCCGAGATAGACTTCGATCACGCGCTCGTTGTCCTGCACCTGTTCCAGCGATCCTTCAGCCAGCACGCTGCCCTGATGCAACACGGTGACGTGGTCGGCAATCGAGCCGACGAAGCCCATGTCGTGTTCCACCACCATCAGCGAATGCTTGCCGGCGAGCGACTTGAACAGCTCGGCAGTGAACTCGGTTTCGGCGTCGGTCATGCCGGCCACCGGTTCGTCGAGCAGCAGCAATTGCGGGTCCTGCATCAGCAGCATGCCGATCTCCAGAAACTGTTTCTGCCCGTGGGACAGCAGCCCGGCGGGGCGATTGACTGAGGTGGTCAGGCGAATGGTGTCGAGCACTTCGCTGATCCGGTCTTTCTGCTCGCCGCTCAACTTCGCCCGCAGGCTGGCCCACACCGACTTGTCGGTTTTCTGCGCCAGCTCCAGGTTTTCGAACACGCTCAGGGCTTCGAACACCGTGGGTTTCTGGAACTTGCGACCGATGCCGGCCTGGGCGATCTGCACTTCGCTCATCTGCGTCAGGTCGAGGGTTTCGCCGAACCACGCCTTGCCGTGGCTCGGGCGAGTCTTGCCGGTGATCACGTCCATCAGGGTGGTCTTGCCCGCGCCGTTGGGGCCGATGATGCAGCGCAGTTCGCCGACGCCGATGTACAGGTTCAGAGCGTTCAGCGCCCGGAAACCGTCGAAGCTGACGCTGATGTCTTCCAGGGTCAGGATCGTGCCGTGACGGGTGTTCAGCCCAGGCCCCACGCGTTGGCCGAGACCGAGGGCATCACGGCTGGTGCCGGCGTCCTTGTTCGGTTCCAGCGGCGGGAAGAAGGCCGGTTCCAGCATGAATTCAGCGCTCGCCGTGACTCTCATGATTCACCTCGTTTCTTCAGCAGACCGATCACGCCTTTGGGCAGGTACAACGTCACGACGATGAACAGCGCGCCGAGGAAGAACAGCCAGTATTCGGGGAAGGCCACGGTGAACCAGCTCTTCATGCCGTTGACCACGCCGGCGCCGAGCAGCGGACCGATCAGCGTACCGCGCCCGCCAAGGGCTACCCACACGGCGGCTTCGATCGAGTTGGTCGGCGACATTTCGCTGGGGTTGATGATCCCCACTTGCGGCACGTACAGCGCACCGGCCAGGCCACACAACACCGCGCTCAACACCCAGACGAACAGCTTGAAGCCGCGCGGGTCGTAGCCGCAGAACATCAAACGGTTTTCCGCATCGCGCAGCGCGGTCAGCACCCGGCCGAACTTGCTGCGGGCCAGCCGCCAGCCGATGAACAGGCTCGCCACCAGCAGCAGAACCGTCGTCAGAAACAGCACCGCACGGGTGCCGGGTTCGGTGATGCCGAAACCGAGGATCGTGCGGAAATTGGTGAAGCCGTTGTTGCCGCCGAACCCGGTCTCGTTGCGGAAAAACAGCAGCATCCCGGCGAAGGTCAGGGCCTGGGTCATGATCGAGAAATACACGCCCTTGATCCGCGAACGGAAGGCGAAGAAACCGAACACCAGCGCCAGCAACCCCGGCGCCAGCACAACCAGACACATCGCCCAGAGGAAGTTGCCGGTACCGCTCCAGTACCACGGCAACTCGGTCCACGACAGGAAGGTCATGAACGCCGGCAAGCCGTCACCGGCGGCCTGACGCATCAGGTACATGCCCATCGCATAACCGCCGAGGGCGAAGAACAGACCGTGGCCCAGCGACAGGAGACCGGCGTAACCCCAGACCAGATCCAGTGCCAGGGCGACGATGGCGTAGCAGAGAACCTTGCCGACCAGCGTCAGGGTGTAGGCCGAAACGTGCAGTGCACTTTCCGCCGGCAACAACGACAGCAGCGGCAGGGCGATCAGCAACGCGAGAACGACGGCACCGACAGCGAGGGTGACTTTGGGTCCGGCCTTTTGCGTGGCCGTAAGCATCAATGGCTGATTCATCAGTCGATCACCCGTCCTTTTAGTGCGAAGAGGCCTTGCGGACGTTTCTGGATGAACAGAATGATCAGCGCGAGGATCAGGATCTTGCCGAGCACCGCACCGATCTGCGGTTCGAGAATCTTGTTGGCGATGCCCAGGCCGAAGGCGGCGAACACGCTGCCGGCCAGTTGCCCGACGCCGCCGAGCACCACCACCAGGAACGAGTCGATGATGTAGCTCTGGCCGAGGTCCGGGCCGACGTTGCCGATCTGGCTCAGAGCCACGCCACCGAGCCCGGCGATGCCCGAGCCGAGGCCGAAGGCGAGCATGTCGACGCGCCCGGTGGGCACGCCGCAGCAGGCGGCCATGTTGCGGTTCTGGGTGACGGCGCGCACGTTCAGACCGAGGCGTGTCTTGTTCAGCAGCAACCAGGTCAGCACCACTACGAACAACGCGAAGGCGATGATCACGATGCGGTTGTACGGCAGCACCAGATTCGGCAGCACCTGAATCCCGCCGGACAGCCATGCCGGGTTCGCCACTTCAACGTTCTGCGCACCGAACAGCAACCGGACAAGCTGAATCAGCATCAGGCTGATGCC
Organism: Pseudomonas sp. MWU12-3088; assembly: GCF_023242405.1. Classification (NCBI taxonomy): domain Bacteria; kingdom Pseudomonadati; phylum Pseudomonadota; class Gammaproteobacteria; order Pseudomonadales; family Pseudomonadaceae; genus Pseudomonas; species Pseudomonas sp. MWU12-3088. The sequence continues at coordinate 110,371 of NZ_JALJEA010000005.1, read as the reverse complement.
CCAGGTGGCGAGCAGGGTTTCCAGCGGCCGGCCGTAGAGGTGGCGAATCACCGTGCGCTCCAGTGCCATGCCGATGGCGGCGGTGACGAAGAACGCCACCGGCAGCGCAATCAACGGATAGAACTCGATGGCCTGCGGTGCGTAGCGCTGGAACATCAACTGCACCACATAAGTGGAGTAGGCACCGAGCATCAGCATCTCGCCGTGGGCCATGTTGATCACGCCGAGCAGGCCGAAGGTGATCGCCAGTCCCAGGGCTGCAAGCAGCAGAATCGAACCGAGGGACATGCCGCTGAAGGCCTGGCCGAGCAGTTCGCCGATCAGCAGTTTGCGTTTGACCTGGGCGAGGCTGGTTTCGGCGGCGGTGCGCACGTTGGCATCGGTTTCGACGCCGGGTTCGAGCAGGCCTTCGAGGCGAGTGCGGGCCAGTGGGTCGCCGGTTTCACCGAGCAGACGCACCGCCGCGAGGCGCACGGCCGGGTCAGTATCGACCAGTTGCAGGTTGGCCAGCGCCAGGCTCAGGGCGGCGTGGACGCTTTCGTCTTTTTCGCCAGCCAGTTGCTGGTCGAGGAATTTCAGCTGCGCCGGTTTGGCGCTTTTCTGCAATTGCTGCGCGGCGGTCAGACGGGTTTTGGCGTCGGCGGCGAGCAATTGGTGGCTGGCCAGCGCGGTGTCGATCAGACCCCGCAGGCGGTTGTTCAGGCGCAGGGTCTTGGTTTGGCCGTCGAGGGTCAGTTCGCCTTGTTGCAGGGCATTGATCAGTTCGACACGGGCCGGATCGGGCTGCGCGGCCCAGGCTTCCAGCAGTTTTGCCTGTTGCACGGGGTTGGCGGCGACGAAGTCTTCGGCGTCGCTGGCGTGGGCGGCCATCGGCAGCAGCAGTGCGATGGCGCAGATAAAGCGGTAGATGGCAGTTGGCATTGATGGTGTCCTGTTCAACCGCCCCCTCACCCTAACCCTCTCCCGGAGGGAGAGGGGACTGACCGAGGTGTTTGGGCGATTTGCTGCAACCTTCAGATTCGAGTCGAACTCAGGCTTTGAAAAGCTTGAAGATCTACTCCCTTTCCCCTCTCACTCAGTGAGAGGGGACTGACCGAGGTGTTTCGGCGATGTGCTGCAACTTGCAGATTCGAGTCGAACTCAGGCTTTGAAAAGCATGAAGATCTGCTCCCTTTCCCCCTCTCCCTGAGGGAGAGGGCTGGGGTGAGGGGGATGGATCTCAAGCCGTTCCCTCACTCCAGAGCTGACTCAGTTGCTCTTCACCGCATACTCCGGCTTCTTGTCATTACCCGGAATGAACGGGCTCCACGGCTGCGCACGGATCGGTCCCTCGGTCTGCCATACCACGTTGAACTGACCGTCGGCCTGGATCTCGCCGATCATCACCGGTTTGTGCAGGTGGTGATTGGTCTTGTCCATAGTCAGGGTGTAACCGGACGGCGCGGCGAAGGTCTGGCCGCCGAGGGCTTCGCGGACCTTGTCGACGTCGGTGGATTTGGCTTTTTCCGCCGCCTGCGCCCACATGTGGATGCCGACGTACGTGGCTTCCATCGGGTCGTTGGTCACGGCTTTGTCGGCGCCCGGCAGGTTGTGTTTTTTCGCGTAGGCTTTCCAGTCATCGACGAACTTCTTGTTCACCGGGTTCTCCACCGACTCGAAGTAGTTCCACGCCGCGAGGTTGCCCACCAGCGGTTTGGTGTCGATACCGCGCAGTTCTTCTTCGCCCACCGAGAACGCCACCACCGGTACGTCGGTGGCCTTCAGGCCCTGGTTGGCCAGCTCTTTGTAGAACGGCACGTTGGAGTCACCGTTGACGGTCGAGATCACCGCGGTCTTGCCGCCGGCCGAGAATTTTTTGATGTTGGCGACGATGGTTTGATAGTCGCTGTGGCCGAACGGGGTGTAGACCTCTTCTATGTCTTTGTCCGCTACGCCTTTGGAGTGCAGGAACGAACGCAGGATCTTGTTGGTGGTGCGCGGGTAGACGTAGTCGGTGCCGAGCAGGAAGTAGCGCTTGGCGCCGCCGCCTTCTTCGCTCATCAGGTATTCAACCGCCGGGATTGCCTGCTGGTTCGGCGCGGCGCCGGTGTAGAACACGTTCGGCGACATTTCTTCGCCTTCATATTGCACCGGGTAGAACAGCAGGCCGTTGAGTTCTTCGAACACCGGCAGCACCGATTTGCGCGACACCGAAGTCCAGCAACCGAACACCACCGCCACCTTGTCCTGAGTCAGCAGCTGCCGGCCCTTTTCCGCGAACAGCGGCCAGTTCGACGCCGGGTCGACCACCACCGGTTCGAGCATCTTGCCGTTCACCCCGCCCTTGGCGTTGATCTCGTCGATGGTCATCAACGCCATGTCCTTGAGCGATGTTTCGGAGATCGCCATGGTGCCGGACAACGAATGCAGAATCCCGACCTTGATGGTCTCGGCGGCCTGTACCGTCCAGGTCATGCCCATCGCGGCAATGGATGCCGTGAGTGTGAAAGCCTTGATCAAACTGCGACGCTTCATTGTGCGATCTCCATGAACGTTAAAGTTTTTTATGGTTGGCAGATGCGAACGACTGAAGGCTGTTTTGCAAGGGCTGTGCCCGGTCGGGATCGGGCAGGGAAATGTCGGTTTAGAGCGGTTGCGCGCCGAGACGGCGCACCATGAAGGGACGTGTTGCAGGCAAGGGTGCAGCGGGGTGCGCCAGATTGGGGCGCAACCCCGAGGGCTCAGCGGCGGCGCATCAGGCCGATGAAGAACAATCCGCCGAGGGCAGCGGTGGCAACGCCGATGGGCAAGTCTTCGGGAGCGATCAGCGTGCGTGCGGCGACATCGACCCACACCAGAAACACACTGCCGAGCAACACGCACACCGGCAGCAGACGCCGATGTTCTGCACCGATCAGACGCCGGGCAATGTGCGGCACCATCAGCCCGACAAAACCGATGGAGCCGCTGATCGACACCAGCACCCCGGTCATCAGCGAAGCAATCACGAACACTCGCAGACGCACCGCTCGCGCGTTCAAGCCGAGGGTGACGGCGGTCTGTTCGCCGGCCATCAAGGCGTTCAGCGGACGGGCCATGCCGATCAGCAGAATCAGCCCGAGCAGGACGCTCAGTGCCGGCACCGCGAGCAATTCCCAGCGCGCCAGACCGAGGCCGCCGAGCATCCAGAACATGACTGCCGAGCTGGCCCGATGATCGCCCATGAACAGCAGCAGATTGGCGATCGCCATCATCACGAACGACACCGCTACGCCGCACAGCAACAGGCGATCACTGTCCAGCCGACCCTGACGGTTGGCGATGCCCAGCACCAGAAACATGCTCAATAGCGCGCCGATGAACGCGGCAATCGGCAAGGTCAGCAGACCGACGATTTCGCCGACGTGCAGCACCACGATCACTGCGCCGAGGGTGGCGCCGGAGGTGACACCGAGCAGGTGCGGATCGGCCAGCGGATTACGTGTCACCGCTTGCAGCACCGCGCCGATCAACGCGAGCCCGGCGCCGACCAGTGCACCGAGCAACATGCGCGGCACGCGGATCAACCAGACGATGTGCTCCTGGCCGGCGCTCCAGTCCGGCACGCCGAGGCCGAACAACTTGTGCAGCAGAATCCGCCACACCACGTTCACCGGTACCCGCGCCGGACCGAAGCCCAGCGACACCACGCACGACACCAGCAGCACCACACCGAGGGCGATCAGCAGCCAGGCGTAACGACGATTGATCATTCGCCGTGGAACCCTTTGGCCAGGGTTTCAACCGCGAGCACGTTGTCGATCCCCGGCGTGGCCTGCACGTAGGGGATGACGATGAAGCGCTGGTTCTTGATCGCGTCCACCGATTGCAGCGACTTGTTCTTCAGCAGGAATTCAATCTTCTGCTCGGCGGTGATTTCGCTGTAGTCGACGATCACGATCACCTGCGGATTGCGCTCGACCACGGTTTCCCAGTTGACCCGGGTCCAGCTCGCTTCGACGTCATCGAGAACGTTGCGCCCGCCGGCGGCGTCGATCAGCGCCTGCGGCATGCCGAGGCGGCCGGAGGTCATGGCGCGGTCCTCGCCGCTGTCGTAGAGGAATACTCGCGGTTTTTCGGTGGGCAGGTCTTTGCGGATTTCCGCGATCTGATTTTGCATGTCGGCGATCAGCGCGTTGGCGCGGTCCTGCACGTCGAAGATTTCGCCGAGGTTGCGCAGGTCGTTGTAGGTGTCGTCCAGCGTGGCGGCCGGGCGTTGCATCACGAAGGCGCAGGATTCGGTCAGCTCATAGACATTGATGCCCAGCGGTTGCAGGGTCTGCGGCGTGAGGTCACCACCGACGCGCATGCCGTAATCCCAGCCGGCGAAGAAGAAATCGACGTTGGCGTTGAGCAACGTTTCCACCGACGGGTATTTGGCCGCCAGTTCCGGCAGGCCATCGAGCAGCGACTGCATTTCCGGCGTCACCGATTTCCAGCCACTGACGCCGCTGTAACCGGCCATCTTCGACTTGAGGCCGAGGGCGAGCATCATCTGGGTCATGTTGATGTCGTGGCTGACCGCGTGTTTCGGCGCTTCCTTGAAGGTCACTTCGCGGTTGCAGCTGTGGATCGTCAGCGGGTACTTCGTGGCCTCGGCGAAGGCATGGGTGGTGCCCATCAACAGAGCGAGGAAAAGCAGGGAGCGCACAGTCATGGTCGGGTTATCCAGGTGATTCGCGGGTAGCCGTGGAGGGGATGTGGATCGATCAGTGCTTCGACGCCGAACACGTCGCGCAGCAATTCAACCGTGAGGACTTCTTGCGGGGTGCCGCTGGCGACGATGCGACCGAGGTTGATCACATACAAGCGATCGCAGAATGCGGCGGCCAGGTTCAGGTCGTGAATGCTCGCCAGGGTGCCGATCTGCAAACGCTTGACCAGTTGCAGCAGTTCCAGCTGATAGCGCGGGTCGAGGTGGTTGGTCGGTTCGTCGAGGATCAGCAGTTGCGGTTGCTGGGTCAGGGCGCGGGCCAGGATCACCCGCTGTTTTTCACCGCCGGACAGCGTGGCGAACTCGTGGTCTTCGAAGCCGTCCAGCCCCACGGATTTCAGTGCCTGAGTGGCGAGCTGGCGGTCTTCCAGCGTGTCGCCATCGAACAGGCCTTTGTGCGGTGTGCGGCCCATGGCTACCACTTCTTCGACGGTCAGGCCGAAGGCATCGGGGAATTCCTGCAGCACCACGGCGATGCGTTGCGCGCACCAGCGCGAGGATCGTTTCCAGACGTTGTGGTGCTCGAGTCTGACCTCACCGTGCTCCGGCTGACTGAAGCGGTAGGCGCAGCGCAACAGGCTGGTCTTGCCGCTGCCATTGGGCCCGATCAGCCCGACGAACTCACCGGCGGCCACTTGCAACGAAGCGTCACGCAGCTGGAACTGGTGATGGCAGTGGCCGTGGCCCAGGGGTGTCCAGGCGAGATCGGTGAGGGTCAGTGAGGTCATTTCGTTCCTGTTCTAGAAGGTGTAATCAGCCGTGACAAAGAACGAACGAGGCTCACCCAGAATCCACTGCTGGCCCTCATTGTATTGGCTTTGCGCATAGGTCCGGTCAAACAGATTGTTCACCTGCAGGCCCAGCGTGGTGTTGCGCAGGGCTTTCCACGACAGCGTCGCATCGACCACGGTGTAGCTCGGCAGCTCGTTGCGGTTGGCCATGTCGGCGTAGCGCGCATCGACATAACGCATGCCGGCGCCGGCTTTCACGTCATCCGTAATGGCTTTGCTCAGCCACAGATTCGCCGTGCGCCGTGGCACGTCCACCGGGCGATTGCCATTGCGCGACACCGGTACGCCGCCGACCACCTCCTCGAAATCGTCGTACTTGGCTTTGACGATGGCGGCGTTGGCTTGCAGTTGCCAGGCGTTCGGCAGTTGCAGATCGAGGCTGGCTTCCAGGCCGTTCGATGATTGCTGGCCGACCTGCTGCTTGAGCGTCGGATTGCCCGGATCGTCGGTCAGCAGCTTCTTCTTCACGATGCGATACGCCGCCAGGGTGAATTCGCCACGCTGATCCCAGAACAGCTGCTTCATGCCGATCTCGGTTTGCCGCGCGGTGGACAAGTCGTATTGCTGCTGGCTCGGGCTCAGGGAGATCAAACCGCCGATGCCATCGGTGCTGGTAGCGACCTGACCGTAGAACGAGGTGTCCTGCGTCAACGCGAACACCAGCCCGGCCTTCCAGTTGTTGCCGGTCAGGGTCTTGTCGCTCTGGCTGCCGTCGACCAGGTTGTTGCGATCCACGTGCACGTAGTCGCGGCGTACACCGGTCACCAGCGACCAGCGCTCACTCAGTTGCGTGCGGTTTTCGGCGAACACCGACATTTGTTTGGTGGTGCTGTCGAATTGATCGCGGTACGGGTCGGCGCTCTCGAAATAACCGGTTTGCGGGTGATACAGATCCAGCGGCTGACCGTTCGGTAATACGTCATTGAACGGCGAGTTGCTGTTGAGCTGGAAGCGGATGCGGTTGTAATCGACGCCGGTCACGGTCTGGCTGTCGAGGCCGAACAGCGAATGCTTGAAGGTGAAGGTCTGGCGGTCGCCGACCTGTTCCTGCTTGTGGCCGATGCCGAAGTAGCCGCTGCGGCTGAGTTGCTGGCTGCCGGCGTCGAAGTTGTAGTTCTCGGCGTTCTGCCAACGACGCTGGGCCTTGAGGTAATACAGCTCGTTGCTGGCGCTGACCGCATCGTTGATCTGCCAATCCGTGGTCAGGCGCGTCCATTGATCGTTGTAGTGCTGCTTGTCGTCGCGCACGTTGTAGTTCTTGTTGCGCAGGCTGTCCTTTAACTGGCCGTTGATCAGCGGCGTGCCGAAGTAGTTCTGCGGGCGCTGATCGCCGTAGTCGTGAGCCAGGGTGAAGGCCAGATCGTCGGTGGCCTGCCAGCGCAGGGCGGCGCTGATGAAGTCGCTGGAGGAGTCGCCGCGATCGACCCAGCCGTTGCTGCGCAGGCGGTTGAGGTTGAGGCGATAGCTCAGGGTGTCGGTCAGCGAACCGCCGCTGTCGAACGCCTGCTGCTGGCTATCGAACGAGCCGTAGCCGACGCGCACGTGGTTTTCGATTTCGCCTTCGAACGGTTTCTTCGGGATCACGTTGACCACCGCACCGGTCGCGCCTTCGCCATACAGCACCGAAGCCGGACCGCGCAGCACGTCGACGCGCTCCACCGACCAGGTGTCGACCGGGAACGTCACGGTGCCCATGCCGGTGTACATGCGGTTGCCGTCATACAACTGCATCACCGAACTCTGCCCGGTAAAACCCCGGGCCTGCAACGAGGTGCCGCCATCGCCCGGCGTGCCGGTGCGGCTGATGCCGGTGCTGCGCGACACCGCGTCCTGCACGCTGCGATCACCACGGGCGCGGACTTGCTCGCCGCTCAGGCTTTCGACGCTGGCCGGGGTTTCCATGGCGCTGAGGTTCAGACGCGAGCCGGCGCTGGTCGGCGTGGTCAGGCTGACAGTTGGATCGTCATTGGCCAGGGCGGTGATGGTGCCGGTGGGCAGCGTCAGCGCGGCGTTTTCGGCGTGGGCACTGTTGTTCAGGGCGAACAGGCAGAGGCTGGACAAGAGGTACTTGTTCATCGGGGCGGTGAATCACTTCTTCAAATGAAAAGCCCGCAGGCTCATGACCATGCATGGCTGCGGGCAGAGCAGCAATTAGCGTTATACAGTAACACTAAAAATTGCCGGAGTTTAAGCCCCGGCAGTTTAAAGATCTGTCTAGGTCGCGCATCTCGCCTGTTTCATGATGAAGTTGAGGCAGATTCAGTTTGCCGGCCCAGACGCGACAACAGCAGCCGATCCAGCAACCACACCACCACCAGCGAAGCGCCCACCAGCGGAAACACCACCGCCAGCACCAGCATGATCGCCACCCCGGTTTTCCACTTCGGCAGATCGTGGCGCAGCGGTGGTACGCCGAACTTGCCCTGTGGCCGACGCTTCCACCAGATCACCACGCCGCTGACGGCACTGAGCAGGATCATCAGGCAGATCAGCAGCACGATGATCTGGTTAAAGGTGCCGAACATCTTGCCTTCATGGAGCATCACGCCGATTTCCGTGGCCCGGGCCACGGCGCCGTAGTGCTCGAATCGCACGTCGGCCAACACCTTGCCGGTGTACTGATCGACATGCAGCGTGGCGTCGTTGCGCGGGTCGTCGGCGAACACGGCGATGGTGAACACGCCGGTGGCGGTGGTCGGCAGGGTGATGCTGTAGCCCGGCTCGACCTTGCGTTCGATGGCGATGTTCTGTACGTCCTGCAGGCTGATGGCCGGCGCGGCGGGGCCGTGTTGCATGCCGCCGTGGGCCATGTGTTCGGCGTGGTCGCCGGACATCGGCATCGGGGTATTTTCCATGGCCCACGGTACGGTCTGGCGGGCGGCGTTGTTGAGGCTGCCGGCCTCGACGTCGGAGGTCGGCACATTGTTCCACATCGCCGCCGGGAACACGTTCCACACCTGGGCGTACTGCTTGCCCCAGAATCCGGTCCAGGTCATGCCGCTGAGCAACATCACCAGCAGCAACGCCGCGCCCCAGAATCCGGTAACGGCATGCAGGTCACGCCACAGCACACGACCGCGACTGTTCAGACGTGGCCACAGAATCCCGGCCGCCTGACCGCGCGGCCACCACAGGAAAACCCCGGACACCACCAGCACCACGCCCCAGCCGGCGGCCAGTTCGATCAGTCGGTCACCGACGGTGCCGATCATCAATTCGCCGTGGATGGCCCGGGCGAGTGCTTGCAGGTTCTGCTTGGCATCCTGCTCGCCGAGGATGTCGCCGTGGTACGGATCGACAAACACGTTCAGCTCATGGCCGGCATTTTTCACCACGAATTGCGCGCTGCGTTCGGCGTTCGCGGGCGGCAGGTACTGGGTGACCTGGCCTTGTGGATAAGCGCTTTTGACCTTTTGCAGCAGGTCATCGGCCGGTACGGTGTGATGCCCGGCCGGGACGTTCAGCAGGCTGCTGTACATCAGCGAATCGAGCTGCGGTTTGAACAGGTAAATGATGCCGGTCAGGGCCAGCATCACCATGAATGGCGCGACGAACAATCCGGCATAGAAATGCCAACGCCAGGCCAGGTTGTAGAAATTCGGTTTGGGCTGTTTCATCACGAGTGCTCCGCTTGGCTTGGATCTTCTAGTTGTCTGTTGGCACTCGCTCCCTCAACGGGAGCGAGTGCCCTTGAGGGTTAGAAACTCATGTCCACCTTGGTCCAGAGCGTGCGCCCCGGCTCATTGATGGCTTGCGGGTCGTTGGCCGGGTAGCCGAACCCGGCGTTGCCCGCCAGGTTGAGATGTTCGGCGTAAGCCTTGCCGAACAGGTTGTCGACCCCGGTACTGACCTTCCAGTTCTTGTTGATCCGGTAGGCACCGTTGAGCGAGAACACGCCGAAGCCCGAACTCTTGTCGTAATCCTTGCCGACCACGTTGCCCTTGTTCTGGTCGATCCGGTTTTGCGCGGCAACCACTCTCCACAGTGCTCCGGCGCTCCAGTTGTCTTCGCTGTAGGTCAGGCCGAAGCGTGCATCCAGCGGCGGCATCTGCGGCAAGGCCTTGCCGTCGCTGCTGTTCTTGCCCCAGGCGTAGGCCAGGGTCGCATCGGCTTTCCAGTTGTCGGTGAGTTTGTAAGCGGCACCGAGTTCACCGCCCATGATCCGCGCGTCGATGTTCTCGGCGCGGGAGGTGCTCATGCCCATCATCGTCGGGGTGTAGTCGAACAGGATGTAGTCGCGCACCACGCCGATGTAGCCCGAGGCCCAGGCTTCGAGGTCGGCGTCCTTGTAGTTCACGCCGAAGTCGAGCTGAGTGGTTTTTTCCGGTTTGATCGAATCGAACGCATTGACCGAACCCGCCGGGCCGGACTTGGGCGAAAACAGCTCCCAGTAATCCGGGAACCGCTGTGCGTGGCCGAGGCCGGCGTAGAGTGTGGTCGGGCTGTCGGCCAGATCATGCTCGTAACGCACGAAGCCGCTCGGCAGGGTGTCGGCGCGAGTATCGCCAGCGGTCGGGTTCGGGCGGGACATCATTCCCGATCCGGTGGTCTGCCGATAGTCCTTGGCCGAGGCGCGGTCGACCCGGGCGCCGGTGATCAGCCGGTCACGGTCGGCGGCGTACCAGGTCATTTCGCTGAACACCCCATAGTTATGGAAGTCGGCGTCCTTGGTGTACGGCTGATCCTTGTAGGTATCGATGCCCATGCCGCTGCGCTGACGGTGTTCGTTGGTCTGCGCATCGAGGCCGGTGATCAGCTGGATATCGGCCCAGCGCCAGGTGGCCTTGATCCGCGCGCCGAGGGTGCGGCGGTCGACGTTGGACGCCATGGGACCTGCCATCATCCCGGTGCCGGATGGCGTGCGCAGGGTGTAGTTGTCCATCACGTGGTCGGCGTAGTTGTAGTAGACCTGCGCTTCGAGCTTCTCCAGCACATCGCTGATGTTGGATTTTTCGAAGCGCAGGCCGAGGCTTTCCCGCAGGAACTGCGAGCCGTCCATGCCGCGTCCGGCGTAGCGCGCTTCGCCGTCGCCCTTGCCGGCGGTCAGTTCGATCAGGGTGTCGGCGTCCGGGGTCCAGCCTAGCGCCACATCGCCGTTCCACTTGTCGTAGCGTGAGGCAACGGTGTCGTTGTTGCCGTCGCGGTAGTCGTCGGAATGTGCGGTGTTGCCGATCACCCGCACGTAGCCCAATGGCCCACCGGCAGCGGCATCGACGACTTTGTCGAAACGTCCGTTGGAGCCCGCCAGCACGCTGGCATTCACCCGGGTGCCGAGTTCGCCGAAGCTTTCCGGCTCGCGGTCGAACAGGACCGTGCCGGCCGATGCGCCCGGTCCGTAGAGTACGGTTTGCGGGCCTTTGATCACGGTGAGTTTGTCGTAGGTCTCGGGCGAGATATACGAAGTCGGCGCGTCCATCCGGCCGGGGCAGGCACCGAGCATCATGCTGCCGTTGGTGAGGATGTTCAGGCGCGAACCGAACATGCCGCGCAGCACCGGATCGCCGTTGGTGCCGCCGTTGCGTACCAATGCGAAGCCTGGAATGGTCTTCAGGTAGTCGCCGCCATCGCTGGCGGGCACCGGTTGGCGCGGGTCTTTCGGGTTGGTGACGATGGTCAGAGGGGAGCTCGGGGCGATGGCGGTGATTACCGTCGGGCTCAGTTCTTCAGTGTGGCCGGCATGTTCATCGGCGTGGACCAGCGGGGACAGCAGGACGCCGCAAAGGACGGCGGTAGCGTGCCTGAAACGGATGCGCGATTCGTTCAGGGCGAAGGACGCCGGGGCAGAACCCGAGCGTGGGACAGCAGAAAACCTGGACATGACAATTTCCATCAAACAGTCGTAAACGACACGGCCGGCAGCCTGAAGCTGTCTTCTCGACCGTGTGCAATCAGAGGTGGGTGTTTACGCTGCGACGGGTGGGGCGCGGCTGCGGGCGCCGGGGAAGAAGGTCTGCCGGGCATGGCCCAGACGCGGGGAGGGAGGGGTGAAGGTGTTGACGTGGGGAATGCTGAACGTCGCAAAACTGCCGCCGCCGGTCAGCGCCGGGCAGTTGAACAGCAGGCTGCAATAACCGCATTTTTCCCACAGCACATGGTGCGAGGATTGCGGCGGGCAGTGCTCGGCCGAGGGTTTCGCTTCATGGGCGGAATGATCCATGCCCGCCATGGCCATCGACATGTCCATGGGCATGGAAGTCGAGGCGTGCTGATCCATCGGCATCGACTGAGAAATCAGCGGGCCGATGAAAATCATCAACATGGCGAACAGGGCGATCCAGCTGCCGCGTGTCAGTCGTTCGGTCTGACGGCGTTGCATGGATGCCCCGGCGCTGCGCGGGCGCACGGGCGGAGTCTGCCGGAACGGTTATTGGGCGTGCGCGTGTTCCGGCATGTCCTGCGGTGGTTTCTTTTGCACGGCGACTTCGACGGTCACGTCACCGGCCTTCTCGAAGTGCATCGTCAGCGGGAAGCGCTTGCCGTCGGTCAGCAGGCTGCGGTCAGTCGGATTCATCAGCATCACGTGATAGGCCATCGGCGCGAAGGTCACGTTCTCGCCGGCCGGGATCGCCACGTTCGGCACCTGTTGCATCTTCATCAGGTCGCCCTGCATCACGTGTTCGTGCAGCTCGGCTTTTGAAGCGATGGGCGAGTCGACACTCAGCAGGCGGTCAGCGGTTTTGCCGCCGTTGTGAATGATGAAATACGCGGCAACCGTCGGCGCGTTCGGCGGCAGTTCCTGCGACCACGGGTGGGCAATTTCCAGCTCGCCGGCCTTGTATTCGTGGGCATGGGCGAAGCACGCAGGCAGCAACAGCGCAGCGATGACGATGAATTTGTTCAACATGGCAGTTCTCCAGAACGATTTGAAACGCAGGTCAAATGCGGGAACAAATCAAACCAGAGGGGACGCGCGGGGATTGAGGCTCGGCCATTGCTGGCGCGGTGTCGGGGTTTGCAGCAAGGCGGGCGCCACACTGCGATTGCTTTCGTATCGGGCGAAATACAGCTGCGGCGAATGCCCCGGCAACGCCACCACGGGCGCCGATCCGGAACAGCACCAGCAATGCTGCATGGTCGAATGATTGTCACCGCTTTGCGGTGCTTTCTGATCGAGGCTGCCGATGTCGATCGCCACCATCTTCGTGCCGCTGCCGGTGCAGAAACTGCTCCACAGCAACTGCTCGGCCGGCGTCTGCGCCGCCTGCGCCATCGCTCCCGTCAACGGCATGGCGAGCATGTTGAACAGCACTGCGAAGCAGGCGATCCAGGCAAATGCGAGCCGGTGTCGGGTCATGGGACAGGTCCGTAGGGTGGGCGATCAGGCGCGGCTATTTAGCCTGATCAGGGCCGATAAGTAAAAAAGCGTCATGCGGTTTGGTGTCGCAGAGGATTCAGCCTGCTACTGCATGTAACCGCAAACCCAGTGCCTTCATGACTTTCATGATAGTCGCGAATTCCGGATTTCCAGTGCTGCTCAGCGCTTTATAAAGGCTTTCGCGACCCAGCCCTGCATCTCGTGCAACCTGGGTCATGCCTTGGGCGCGGGCAATGTCATTCAGTGCTGCACGGATGAGAACGCCGTCGCCAGCATCTTCGTCAAAACAAGCGTCCAGGTAAGCCGCCATTTCCTCGGGCGTTTTAAGAAATTCTGCAGCGTCGAAGCGGGTGGATTTTTCGAACATTGGAATCGCGTCCCGAAGCAGGTTGATATTGCAAAATGTATGCTCGGGAGGAGGCTGCTGGCAGTCAGTCGGGCTTTAAGTTGTTGTGCGTAGCGTCCGATTGACTGGTAGGACTCAAGTTTTTCGTTGTGAGAGCCGGCGCCATCGCGGGCTTGCCCGCGAAGGCGTACTCAAGAGCGCAAAAGGCTCAAGGCGGTAAGTTGATGGTGAGTGCGTTGATGGCTTCATCAACCGTCGAAAACTCCCGATCAACCCCCGCCAACTCCGGCCGCTTCAACACCATCACCGGCACCCCAAGCTCCCGCGCCACGTCCAGTTTCGGCTCGGTTGCGGTGCTACCGCTGTTCTTGCTGATCAGCACGTCGATCTGCCGGCGTTCGAACAGCGCTCGCTCATCCTCCAGCAGAAACGGCCCACGGGCACCGATGACTTCGCAGCGTTCGTTGCCGGGGTAGACGTCGAGGGCGCGCAGGGTCCAGAACTGGTGCGCGGGGATTTCATCGAGGTGTTGCAGCGGTTCGCGGCCGAGGGTGAACAGGGGACGGTGGAAGGGAGCGAGGGCTGTGATCAGTTCGGCCCAGTCGGCGACTTCGCGCCAGTCATCGCCCGGTTGAGGTTGCCACGCCGGGCGACGCAGGGCCCAGCAGGGGATGCCGGTAAGTTGCGCGGCGGTGGCGGCGTTGTGGCTGATTTGTGCGGCGTAGGGGTGGGTGGCGTCGAGCAGCAGTGTGATGCCTTCATCGCGAATGAACTGCGCCAGCCCTTCGGCACCGCCGTAGCCGCCGACGCGCACCTGACACGTCAGATCAGTCGGCACACGGCCGACGCCAGCAAGGCTGTAAATGTGTTCCGGCCCCAAAGTGCGCGCGATGGCCAATGCTTCAGTCACGCCGCCCAGCAACAGAATCCGTTTCATGCAAAAGCCCCCGCATGGCCGACGATGCCGCCCTGACGATCAATCGCAAACACCTCGACCTGCACCTGCGCCGGCACCACGCTGCGGGCGAATTCCAGGGCATGACGGCAAACTTCATCACCCAGGGCAACGCCCGCCGCGCTGGCCATCGCCAGCGCCTGCTGACTGGTGTTCGCCTCGCGGATGGCTTGCTGCAAGGTGTCGTCGGCGCCAATCGCTGCCGCCCATTCGGCCAGTTGCGGCAGGTCGATGCTCGAATGGCGCGAGTGCAGATCCATGTGCCCGGCCGCCAGTTTGCTGATCTTGCCGAAGCCGCCGCACAGGCTGAGTTTATCCACAGGGACTTTGCGCAGATGCTTGAGCACCGCGCCGACGAAGTCGCCCATTTCGATCAGGGCGATTTCCGGCAGGTCGTAGACCCGGCGCATGGTGTCTTCGCTGGCGTTGCCGGTGCAGGCGGCGATGTGCAGGTAGCCGTTGGTTTTCGCCACGTCGATGCCTTGATGGATCGAGGCGATGTACGCCGCGCAGGAAAACGGCCGGACGATGCCGCTGGTGCCGAGGATCGACAGACCGCCGAGAATCCCCAGGCGCGGGTTCATGGTTTTCAATGCCAGAGCTTCGCCGCCCTCGACGTTGACCGTCACCTCGAAGCCGCCGCGATAGCCGGATTCTTCGGCGAGCAGGGTCAGGTGATCGCTGATCATCTTGCGCGGCACCGGGTTGATCGCCGGCTCGCCGACGCCCAGCACCAGCCCCGGCCGAGTGACGGTGCCGACGCCTTTGCCGGCGATGAAGCGGATGCCCGGCTCGGCCATCAGCTGCACGCGGGAATAGAGCAGGGCGCCGTGTGTCACGTCCGGGTCGTCGCCGGCGTCCTTGATGGTTCCGGCTTCGGCGCCGTTCTCGGTCAGCCGGCAGAACTCCAGGCGCATCTGCACCTGCTTGCCTTTGGGCAACACGATTTGCACTGCGTCCGCCACTACACCGCCAAGCAGCAGGCGCGCGGCGGCGAGGCTGGTGGCGGTGGCGCAGCTGCCGGTGGTCAGGCCGCTGCGCAGGGGCGCGGGTTGTTCGGCGGTTTCGTCACGCATCGAGGGGTTTGACCAGATCGAGCAGGGTGATCGGCAACGCCTGGCGCCAGGTGTCGAACTCGCCCAGCGGCTGCGTCTGGGCGATGTGGATGCGGGTCAGTTCGCCGCCGTAGCGTTCGCGCCAGCTCATCAAAGTCATTTCGCTTTGCAGGGTCACGGCGTTGGCGACCAGTCGCCCGCCCGGTTTGAGTTGTTCCCAGCAAGTGTCGAGTACGCCTTCGCGGGTCACGCCGCCGCCGATGAAAATCGCATCCGGACGTTCCAGCCCGGCGAGGGCCTGCGGGGCACTGCCGCGAATCAGTTGCAGGCCGGGTACGCCCAGTGCGTCGCGGTTGTGTTCAATCAACTGCTGTCGGCCGTCATCGGCCTCGATGGCCAGGGCGCGGCAACTCGGGTGAGCGCGCATCCATTCAATGCCGATCGAACCGCTGCCGGCGCCGACGTCCCACAGCAGTTCGCCGGGTGTCGGGGCGAGGCGGGCGAGGGTGATGGCGCGCACGTCACGCTTGGTCAGTTGACCGTCATGTTTGAAGGCCGAGTCCGGCAGGCCGGCCAAGCGCGACAGGCGCGGTGTCTGCGGATCGGCGAGGCACTCGATGGCGATCACGTTGAGATCGGCAATGGCCGGGTCGTTCCAGTCATTGGCGGTGCCATCGATCCGGCGTTCGGCGCTACCGCCCAGATGCTCCAGAGCGCTCAGGCGACTGGCACCGAATCCACGCTCGCGCAGCAATGCCGCAACGGCGGCCGGGCTCTGGCCGTCATTGCTCAACAGCAACAGGCGCACGCCGCTGGACAACTGACCATTGAGGGCCGCCAGCGGGCGGGCCACCAGCGAAAGAATGCTGACATCCTGCAACGGCCAGCCCAGCCGGGCGGCCGCCAGCGAACACGAGGACGGCGCCGGCAGCACCAGCATCTCTGCGTCCGAGACCTGCCGCGCCAGACTTGCGCCAACGCCGTAGAACATCGGATCACCACTGGCCAGCACACACACCGCTTCGCCACGGCGCTCGAGCACCGGAGCCAGGGAAAACGGGCTCGGCCACAACTGGCGCTCGCCACTTATGCACACCGGCAACAGATCGAGCTGACGCTGACCGCCGATGATCCGCGAGGCGCCCATCAAGGCGCGCCGGGCATTCTTGCCCAGGCCCTTGAAGCCGTCTTCACCGATTCCTACTACCGTCAGCCAGGCCGTCATGCTGTTCCTCAATTATTGTGCGCGTATCAGGTCGGCATGATAGCGCGGCGGCCGTTGTCGGCCACTGAAACTTCCCGTTGCTGTAAGGCGGTTGTCGGATTCGATATGCCTGTTAGGGTTCGGATGAACTTGAACCAAAGCCAGGATTGGCGGGAATGCATATGGATATGGATATGAACGCAGGGCTGCTTGCTCATCAGGCAACCCTGGTAGGGGATATATTGCTGACGGGCCTGCAGGGACAGTCCCGAACGGATTACGACTTTGCATTGAACTGCACCTATCTGGCAAAGAAGCAGGCAGACAGTACGTACAGCAGCGAAACGCAACCGGGGCGCTGGATCGATTATTACGCCGATGTCCTGTGGTCCCACGGCTGGAATCGTGACCAGCCTGCGGTGGAGTATGTCCAGCCGCAGTTTTCGGGAAGCGTGAAGCAGGCCTGGATGAGGGCGGCGACGTCGTTGCTCGAACAAGAGCAGGTCGCGGGGGTGGAGGCAGGACTTGCGACGCTTGAGCAACGAGTCGATCTGCTGGAAAAGACCAGGGGGCTCAGCGGCAAGGCGTTCGACCTGAAGATCGTACCGGTCAGCTATAACCCCGCCGGTGATATGGAGCTGGTCGTGACACACGTCAGATTCATCAAGTCGAGCCTCAATACCCGATATTTGTTCTGGGACATATCCCAAGCCATGAATCAGCTGGATATCAGAGCGCGGCGGCTCGTGATCAGTCGCCGGGTTCTGGAGGCACGTCGGGCCAGTGTCGAAAAGGCGATCAAAAACATGTCGTTCAATTTCGAGGACCATGAGTTGTAGGTCCGCTCGACGAGGGAATTCCCCGGTTCCAGGGAATCCGACCGGCAGGCATTTTCATGCACTCGGGCAAAGCAGGCATAATGGCGACCTTTCGCCCATCCTGGCGCTGCCCGTCAGCCGGTCATCCCTTGAACGAACGCCCGATATCCACAGCTATTCGCCCCTCGGCCTGCCCGGGGTTGCTACGTATCGTCCAGGCGCTGGATGGCGGTATCTGCCGGATCAAGCTTGATGGCGGTTCGATCACGGCCGATCAGGCCGATGCTGTGGCCAATGCCGCCGAGCGGTTCGCCAGCGGGGCGATCGAGGCGACCAACCGGGGCAATCTGCAGATCCGAGGCATCGGCGACCAGTCCGCTGTGCTGATCGACAGCCTGCTGGCCGCCGGGCTCGGGCCGCGAACCGCAGCGGGCGACGATGTGCGCAACCTGATGCTCAGCCCGGCCGCCGGCATCGACCGGCAGATGCGCTTCGACACTCGACCATTGGCCGGACAGATCCTCGAGACCCTGCAAAGCCATCCGCGCTTCCATGAACTGAGCGCCAAGTTCGCCGTGCAACTGGACGGCGGTGAAGCACTGGCGATGCTCGAACATCCCCATGACCTGTGGTTGTCGGCATTCAAAAGCGGTGAAAACACGTTGTTGGCGTTCGGCCTGGCGGGTTGCCCGACGGATCGTCCGCTGGCTGCCGTGCTGCTTTCGGACGGACATGCGCTGGTGGTCGCGGTGCTGGAGCTGTTCCTGGAGCTGGCCCGACCGGAGCAGACGCGGATGCGTCATCTGCTGGATGAATGCCCGGCGCCGGTGTTCCTGGAAAAGCTCGGTCAGCGGATCAGTCTGCAAAGCGTTGGCGACTGGCAGCGTGAGGCCGTGCCGGAAGGTTTGCACCTCGGCGCTCATCCTCAGCAATCGGCGGGTCAGGTGTATGTCGGTGCCGCACCGGTGCTCGGTCGTCTCGATCCGGCCATGCTGCGTGGTGTCGCACAATTGGCCAGAACCTTTGGCGATGGCAGCCTGCGTTTCACCCCATGGCAAAGCCTGCTGTTGCCCAATGTTCGGGAAGCGGATGCTGTTCATGTGCTCGATGCTCTGGGCAATCTGAACCTGCTGACCCAGTCCGAAAATCCGCTGTCACACCTGATCGCCTGCACCGGTTCCAACGGCTGCGGCAAAGGCCTGGCCGACACCAAACACGATGCCCGCCTTCTGGCTGAGCTGTTGCCACACGCCGTGGAGGTGCACCTGTCCGGCTGCCCGCGTTCCTGCGCCGCCGCGCACCGGGCTGCAGTGACTCTGCTGGCGGTCGCTCCCGGTCACTACGATCTCTATTTTCGCGATGCAGCACAGCCCGGTTTCGGCGCGCTGCACGCTCACAACCTTACTATCGAAGCGGCCGCGACCCTGCTCGCCGCCCGCTCACGGAGCCCCCTTGATGCTTGATTACATCCGCGACGGTCAGGAGATCTATCGCAACTCCTTCGCGATCATTCGCAGCGAGGCCAACCTGGCTCGCATCCCGGCCGACCTGGAAAAACTCGCCGTGCGGGTGATCCACGCCTGCGGCATGGTCGAGGCCATCGACGGGCTGCAATTTTCCGAGGGCGCGGGCAAGGCCGGGCGCGATGCGCTGGCCTCCGGCGCGCCGATTCTGTGCGATGCGCGGATGGTTTCCGAGGGCGTGACCCGTGCGCGCCTGCCGGCCAACAATGAAGTGATCTGCACCCTGCGCGATGACAGCGTGCCGGAGCTGGCGCGCGAGCTGGGCAATACTCGTTCCGCTGCCGCTCTGGAACTGTGGCGTCCGCATCTGGAAGGCAGCGTGGTGGTGATCGGCAATGCGCCGACCGCGCTGTTCTATCTGCTGGAAATGCTCGACGCCGGCGCTCCGAAACCGGCGCTGATCCTCGGCTTCCCGGTAGGCTTCGTCGGTGCTGCCGAGTCCAAGGCCGAACTGGCCGCCAACAGCCGTGGCGTGCCGTTCGTGATCATGCAGGGCCGTCTCGGCGGCAGTGCCATGGCCGCCGCTGCAGTCAATGCCCTCGCTACGGAGATCGAATGATGCAGGCCAAGGGACGTTTGATCGGCTTGGGCGTCGGCCCCGGTGATCCGGAACTGATTACCGTCAAGGCCCTGCGCCTGCTGCGCGAATCGCCCGTGGTGGCGTACTTCGTGGCCAAGGGCAAGAAGGGCAACGCATTCGGCATCATCGAGGCGCACCTGCAGGACGCGCAGAACCTGCTGCCGCTGGTGTACCCGGTGACCACCGAAGTGCTGCCGGCGCCGCTGTCCTACGAGCAAGTGATCAGCGATTTCTACGATGACGCGGCAGAGGAAGTGGCTGCGCATCTGGATGCCGGTCGCGACGTGGCGGTGATCTGTGAAGGAGATCCGTTCTTCTACGGCTCCTACATGTATCTGCACGACCGCCTCGCCAGCCGTTACGAAGCCGAAGTGGTGCCGGGCGTCTGTTCGATGCTTGGCGGCGCTTCGGTGCTGGGCGCGCCGCTGGTGTATCGCAATCAGAGCCTGTCGGTGCTGTCCGGCGTGTTGCCTCACGATGAACTCAAGCGCCGTCTGGCGGATGCCGACGCGGCGGTGATCATGAAGCTGGGGCGCAACTTTCCGAAGGTGCGCGACGTATTGGCAGAGCTGGGCCTGGCCGAGCGTGCGCTGTACGTCGAGCGCGCAACCATGGCCAATCAGAAGATCGTGCCGCTGGATGAGGTCGAGCCGATGTCGTCGCCGTACTTCTCGCTGATCATTGTTCCCGGCGAACGGTGGCAAGGCTGATGAACCATTCCACACCGGCCATCGTCATCCTGGGCCAGGGCGCGCTGGCCACGGCTCGTCGCCTTCAACAGGTCTATCCGGCCGCGCAGGTTCACGGACTGAAAGGGCGCGTCGAAGGCGCCGACCTGACTTACAGCGAGTTCGGCGCAACCCTGCGCGAGTTGTATCAACAGGACACGCCGATCATTGCCCTGTGCGCGGCGGGTATCGTCATCCGCACACTGGCGCCGCTGTTGCTGGAAAAAGGCGTCGAGCCACCGGTGCTCGCCGTGGCTGAAAACGGCAGTGCCGTAGTGCCGCTGCTCGGTGGTCTGGGCGGTGTGAATGTCATGGCCCGCGAGATCGCGGCTGCGCTTGAAGTGGCGGCGGCGATCACCACCAGTGGCGAATTGCGCTTCGGCACCTGCCTGCTCAACCCGCCCGGCGGTTATGCCCTCGGCGATCTGGAGCAAGGCAAACGCTTTGTCTCCGATCTGCTCGCCGGCCACAGCGTGCGCATCGATGGCGCCGCACCTTGGCTGGCTCAGGCGCAGCTGCCGGAAGATCCACAGGCACAGCGCTCGATTCATGTCGGCAGTGATGCCCGTGTGGCGAGCGCCAGTGAGTTGCTGATTTATCCGCGCAGTGTGGCGGTGGCAGTCGGTGCCGATGTGGCCGATCTGCCGGGCGCGATACGCGGTGCGTTGCTGCAGGCTGGTGTGGCGATTCAATCGCTGGCCTGTCTGGTGGCGGCCGATGTTCAGATGGCCAGCCCGGCATTGCGTGAAGCGGCGCTTGAACTGGCGGTGCCGCTGCGCTTTGTTGCGTCAGCGAGTGACATCGCGGAGCTGGCAAACCATGCAGTCCCCGACGCTCGAATCATCACAACATCCCACGACTTTGCCATCGCCGTGGCCGAAAAACCGCTGGATGTTTCGCAGATCGGTCGCCCGCGCGGACGTCTGGCTGTCATCGGCCTCGGCCCAGGTGCGGCGGAGCTGATGGTGCCGGCGGTGAAAGCCGAACTCGCTCGAGCCACCGACGTTCTCGGCTACGAAACCTATGTGCGCATGGCCGGCCCGTTTCGCGATGACCAGGTGCAGCACTGCACCGACAACCGCGAAGAAATGCAGCGTGCCCGCCATGCTTTCAGGCTGGCCGCCGAGGGCCGTTCGGTGATCGTGGTTTCGTCTGGCGATCCGGGCGTGTTCGCCATGGCGGCGGCGGTGCTCGAAGCGCTGCACGAGTCGACGGATCCGGCCTGGCACAGCGTCGATCTGGAGATCCTTCCGGGTGTTTCCGCGTCACTCGCCACCGCCGCTCAGGCCGGTGCACCGCTGGGGCACGACTTCTGCGTGATGTCCCTGTCGGACAACCTCAAGCCTTGGTCGATCATCGAAAAGCGTCTGGATCTGGCCGCCGAGGCGGATCTGGCGCTGGCGTTCTACAACCCGATCTCCCGTGCCCGTCCTTGGCAATTGGGGCGCGCGCTGGAAATCGTCGCGCAGCACCGTGCGCCGCAAACACCGGTGGTGCTGGGCCGTGATATCGGTAGGCCGGGGCAGACGCTGCGGGTGACGACATTGGGTGCGCTGACACCGGATCAGGTGGACATGCGCACGATGGTGCTGGTCGGGTCTTCCATGACCTGTACTTTCCCCCGGGCCAGCGGTGGCGACTGGGTGTACACCCCGCGCTGGTATGGCGAGAAACCCAATACTTGAGGCATAAAAAAGCGGCTCTTCGGAGCCGCTTTTCATTTCAGTGGTAGCAGGTCAGCCAAGATAACCTTTCACCCCGGTGAAAATGATCTGCGCCGCCAGCGCGCAGACAAACAGGCCCATCAGGCGGCTGACGATCTGCAATCCCTGATCGCCAAGAATCCGCTCGATCCGATTCGACAGATACAACACCACGCCGACGGTAAAACTGGCCAGGGCGATACTCATGATTGCGATCAGCTTGTCATCCCAGTGCGGCTGGCTGACGCCCATCACCAGCAGCGCACCGATGGTGCCGGGGCCGACCGTCAGCGGGATGGTCAGCGGGACGATAGTCACGTCCTGCTGCACATTGTCGGCCTGCACCGCCGACTTGCCCTGGGCCATGCCCAGCGCCGAAATGAACAGCACGCTGCCGGCGCCGATGCGGAAAGCATCCACGGTGATACCGAACACGTCGAAAATCACCCGCCCGAACAGATACAGCAAGACGCTCGATACCAGGGTGGCGATTGCCACTTTCCAGGCCAGGCGCCGTTGTTCCTTGCGCGAATAACCCCGGGTCAGGCTGATGAAGCAGGACAACACGAAGAACGGGCTGTAGAGCACCAGCATCTTCAGGTAAACGCTGAACAACACATGGAGCATGGTTAGAACTCGCGCGGGCGGAAGTTGAAAGGAGTCTATCAGGCGCCGCACAGTCTGTGGGCAAGATCGTTATGGATAAGTGAGTGGAAGTTTTGAAGTTGCTGTTGTTTGTTTTAAGGCGAGTGCTGTTGTGACTTTTTGTTGTTATCTATTGGTAATGGTTGTTGGCTTGTTAGTTGGTTTTCTGCTGTGTAGTTTTGTTTTGCGGGCTCAGGAAGGGTTCGCTGAAAAAATAAACCAAGGAAATAAGTAATGGAAAATAATGCTGTTGTTACCGTCGCCGATCGCCTGGAACGTCTAAGTGCTTATGATGTAACGCCTGAAAAGATCATTATCAATTCTCGCAGTGCTCCCGCTGTGATGGCTTTTGATATTGAAGAACCGAGCCGGGCTTCGGTTGTGGGTGATGCGATTCTGTCTTTTGTTTCGGGGATGTCCGATCAGAATCGTGCAGATGTGCTCAATACTTATCTGTTTGCATCGCTGGCGGCGAACAAGAAATACCCCGCCGATAATCAGGGCAAGGAGTGGTATCAAATCTTCCTCCAAGTCATGCAGGACGCTGGCTGGATCGTCCTGAAGCGTTACTACGACTCGACCAGCGCCTCGGGTAAAAGCTTCACCATGGACCAGTTGGCCCTGAAAATCCTGAGCTCGGCAGTCGCTGCGGCGGCGGTTCCCGGGCCGACTTCGGCACTGCTGCTAAAAGTGGCTGCCGATGCGATGGCCTCGCTGCAGAGCTCGGATAAACCACTGAAAGTATTCGATCAGAACATTAAAGAAAAAGGCACTGGCGGTTTTGCCGTGGGCTCTTGTCTTGAAGCCGATGGCCAGGAAGTTATTTTGACATTGGGTTCTGTTCGATTTATCAATCGTACCAATCAGACCAAGGTGCTGTTCGTTAATTGGGATAGCAGCTCCGTGGATCTGTATCGTGGTGAGTCGCATATGACCATGGTGCCGTCAATTATTGAGAGGACACGCGCCATTATCGCTGGAAAGTTGGGTGATCGTGCGGTCAAACAAATCAGTGAGTGGGAAATCTGATTCAATAAAAATAGATGGCGGTGTGAAACAACGCCATCTATTCCCTGTGCCGGAGGTATGGATGAATACGCAATACTTGGCTTATGCCAATGCGGGAGCACTGGTTTTGCTGCCGTCAGGAATGTCCGCCCAGGAACAGCAAGACGTTCAGCACTCCGTCTTGTTTGCACAATTGGCAGCTACCCGGAAATGGCTTCAATCCAGCCAGGTCGATTGGTATTCGATCTGGCAGCAAGTTTTGAAAGACAGTTGGTTGCAGCGGAAAGTGGCATGGGACACCTTCGCCCCGCCGGTGGACGCCACGGCGTCGGCCATGGACTGGATGACCCTGCTGCTGGAGAAGTCGCTTGATGGTGTCGACGCCCGTGAATGGCTGCCGGTACTGCAGGACATTGCCGGTTTGCCGGCGGCAGATCCGCTGATCGGGTTACTTCGGGAAAGGATCCAGCAACCTGTACCGGCCGCGAAAGGCGAGGCCGGGACGGTTGACCTGCTTCGTTTTCTGGTCGTCGTTGCGCAACCGGGGCCTCGTCTGAACGCGGTGTATATCACCCTGAAGTCTTCCGAGGGCGGTACAGTCAATCCGTTTTCCAGGGTCTTCACATCGGCGGAGGTGCAGGGTGTCGTCGAACAGAAGTTTTTCCAGGCGGATATGTCCGCCGCACTCAACGACCCGATCCGAAGCGTGCTGGAAAAACGCCTGGAACCGTTCGCTGGACTGATCCGGCCAATGCCCGGGAAGCCAGGGGTGGAAGTCGGTGTCGAACGCTGATCAAGACGTCCGTGCGGTACTGCGATTTTGCTGATCACGCTGGGCCACCCAGTGCTCGATCAGCTCGCGCAGTTGCGACAGTTCCACCGGTTTGGCCATGTGCCCGTCCATGCCGGCCTGGCGCGCACGCTCCTTGTGTTCGGCGAGGATGTGCGCGGTCAGTGCGACGATCGGCGTACGGATACGCTGATTGCCGACTTCCCAGGCCCGCAGTTGCTGGGTGGCGGAGAAGCCATCGAGGATCGGCATTTCGCAATCCATCAGCACCAGGTCATAGCGCTGGGCCTTCATGGCCTGCAAGGCTTCTTCGCCATTGCTGGCGGTGTCCGGCTGCAGGTTGAGCTTGCCGAGCATGCCACGGATCACCTTGGTGGAAATCGTGTTGTCTTCGGCGACCAGAATGCGGAAATCGCTCGGGACCTTGACGGCCGTGGCCGGGCCGGCGGCTTGAGGCTGGAACACCGCCTGGCCACGGTTGCGCTGGTTCAGTTCGTCGGCCAGCGTGGTCTTGAGCGTGTAGCCGGCCACCGGTTTGGCCAGGATGCGTTTGATCCCCGAATTGCGCGCGATGATCTTGCTCGGCGCATTGCTGATGCCGGTGAGCATGATCAGCAGGATATCGTGGTTCAGGCTCGGGTCTTCCTTGATCTTGGCGGCCAGTTGCATGCCGGTCATGCCAGGCATGTTCTGGTCCAGCAGGACCACGTCGAAATAGTCGCGCAGGTGCGCCTTGGTGCGCAGCAGGGCCAGCGCTTCCTTGCCCGACGGCACCGCACTGACGTTCAGGCCCCAGGCGCTGCACTGCTGCACCAGCACTTTGCGGCAGGTGTCGTTGTCGTCGACCACCAGTACCCGCGCGCCTTGCAGCGGACTGTCGAGATCGGAGGTCGGGTGCTCCAGGCGGTCGGGATCCAGCGGCAGGGTCAGCCACAGCGTGCTGCCCTGGGTGGCGCCGCTCTTGATGCCGAACTCTCCGTGCATCAGACGAATCAGTTGCCGTGCGATTACCAGCCCGAGGTTGCCGCCCAACCGGTTGGCCGACAGGAAGTGCTTGCTGTGCAGCTCGGCGTGCATCAGCGCGTCGCGTTCTTCCTGGTCCATCGGCTGGCCGCTGTCCTGCACGGCAATGCGCAGGCGCGGTTTGGTGCTGCGCTCATCGAGGGCGACGACCACCAGCACTTCGCCTTCTTCGGTTTTCTTCAGGGCGTTTTCCAGCAGGCTCAGCAGCGTCTGACGCAGACGGGTCGGGTCGCCACTGATGACCCGTGGCACTTGTGGCTGGATGAAGCTGATCAGCTCGACGTTCTGCTGCTCGGCCTTGGCGCGATAGATGCTCAGGCAGTCGTCGATCAGTGCGTTGAGGTCGAACTGCACGTCATCCAGCTCGATCTGCCCGGACTCGAGCCGGGAGATGTCGAGGATCTCGTTGATCAGGGTCAGCAGTTCGTTGCCGGCGCTGTGAATGGTCTGCACATAGTCGCGCTGTTTGACCGACAGCGGCGTGCCGAGCAGCAGTTCGGTCATGCCCAGCACTCCGTTCATCGGGGTGCGGATCTCGTGGCTGATCTTGGCCAGGAACTCGGCCTTGGCATTGATCTCGGCGTTGCTCGCGGCGAGGTCGCGGCTGATGCTGAAGCGGCTTTCGGTGATGCTGCGCTGGCGTTCGCCCAGGGCGATGCTCATCAGCAGGCCACTGATGCAGATGAAACCCATCAGGGTCATGATCAGGCCCTGCGGCGCCACCAGGGTCAGCCCCAGCAACGCCGGGAGGATGATCAGTGTGCCGATGTTGAACACCACCATCGCGGCGACGAACAGCCGGGCAGGGCGGTAGCCTTTCTGCCAGTGATAGAACGCCACCAGCAACATGCTCAGTCCGGCCAGGGCCACCAGCGCGTAGGTGATGATGTTCAGCGGCAGGGTGTTGACGAACAGCAGCAGCAGGCTGCAGATCACGATGAACAGAATGTCGCCCAGCAGCAGCTTGTTCAGCGGATGAGGGCCGAGCGGGGCAAAGAAGCGGTAGGCGAACATCAGGCCGGCAGGCGCGGTCAGCAGCAGGGCCAGGTAGGCGCCAGGGGTCTGGATTGCATGCCAGTTCGGCAGCCAGGGGCCGGCCAGGTTGAGCAACAGCAACAGGCTCAGGCTGAGCAGGCCTTCACACACCGCCAGCCACAGGCTGCTGCGTGAACGGGTGTAGGCGTAGCGGATCAGGTTGTGCAGGATCAGCATGGCGAGGCAGCCGAACAGCAAACCGTAGATCAGCGTCTGGTTATGGTTGGCCGCGCCCATCACCGCCGATTGCAGGGTGATGTACGGACGCAACTGGTGGTCGGAGACCAGTCGCAGGTAGACGTCGAGGGACTTGTCACTTTGCGGCAACGGCAACAGGAAGTCGCTGCTGGGCAGCGGCCGTTCGACCTGAGCCTGCGTGGTGCCGGTTTCCCGCTGTTCGATCAGCCGGTCGCCGTCGAGCACGTACAGATTGAGATGCGACAGGTCGGGGGCGAAGATCCGCAGCACTTGTTCGTGCTTGCCGGGCGCCAGTCTGAAGCGCAGCCACAAAGCGCCGTCGGGTTCGGCCGCGGTGAGGCGGTCAAGCTCGATGGGGCTGAATTGATTGGTGTAGCGGGCGGAGCGGATGTCGCTCAGCTGGAGGTTGCCCTGATCGTCGAGCAATACCGACCAGCCACTGCCTTGCGCGGCCTGGGCCGGGAGCATGCAGAGCAAGGTCAACAGTGTGACGGTGAAACCTATGGCAATCCTGAGCCAGCGCACGGCGAAATCCCTTCGTAGGTTGATGCCAGAATATAACGATGCGCAGCGTCGGAACAGCCCGGCAAGGACCAAGGGCCCTTGCCGGAAACACAGCGTAGCTTATTAGCGGGTTTCGCCGCGTTCACGGGCGATGGCGCGGTAGCCGATGTCGGTGCGGTAGAAGCAGCCTTCCCAGTCGATGGCCTTGGCCAGCTTGTAGGCCTGCTCCTGGGCGGCACCCACGCTGGCGCCCATGGCGGTAGCGCAGAGCACCCGACCACCGGCCGTCACAACGTTGCCGTCCTTGAGCGCGGTGCCGGCGTGGAAGACCTTGCCTTCCAGTGCGGCGGCTGCGTCCAGACCGTTGATCGGCGCGCCTTTGGCGTAGTCGCCCGGGTAACCGCCGGCCGCCAGCACGATGCCGACGCTCGGACGTGGATCCCACTGCGCTTCGACTTTATCCAGTGCCTGGGCCAGGGCCGCTTCGACCAGCAGCACCAGGCTCGACTGCAGGCGCAGCATCACCGGTTGGGTTTCCGGATCGCCGAAACGGCAGTTGAACTCGATGACTTTCGGATTGCCGGCCTTGTCGATCATCAGACCGGCGTACAGG
Organism: Pseudomonas sp. MWU12-3088; assembly: GCF_023242405.1. Classification (NCBI taxonomy): domain Bacteria; kingdom Pseudomonadati; phylum Pseudomonadota; class Gammaproteobacteria; order Pseudomonadales; family Pseudomonadaceae; genus Pseudomonas; species Pseudomonas sp. MWU12-3088. Next base: position 82,805 of record NZ_JALJEA010000005.1, on the reverse strand, counting down.
AAGCCGGTGTAGACGTTGCCTTCGTCAGCCATGCCGCGCACGGTCGGCCAGATCACCTGGTCCATCACGCGCTGGTGCACGTCGGCGGTGACTACCGGGGCAGGGGAGTAGGCACCCATGCCGCCGGTGTTCGGGCCGCTGTCGCCGTCGCCGACGCGTTTGTGGTCCTGGCTGGTGGCCATCGGCAGGACGTTCTTGCCGTCGACCATGACGATGAAGCTGGCTTCTTCGCCGTCGAGGAACTCTTCGATCACGACGCGGGAACCGGCGTCGCCGAACGCATTGCCGGCGAGCATGTCGCGCACGGCGTCTTCGGCTTCGGCCAGGGTCATGGCGACGATCACGCCTTTACCGGCGGCCAGGCCGTCGGCCTTGATCACGATCGGTGCGCCTTTTTCACGCAGATAAGCCAGGGCCGGCTCGATCTCGGTGAAGTTCTGGTAGTCGGCGGTCGGGATCTTGTGGCGAGCCAGGAAGTCCTTGGTGAAAGCTTTCGAGCCTTCCAGCTGCGCGGCACCTGCGGTCGGACCGAAGCAGTCCAGGCCACGGGAGCGGAACAGATCGACGACGCCGGCAACCAGCGGGACTTCCGGGCCGACGATGGTCAGGGAGACGTTCTTCTCGGCGAAGTCAGCCAGTTGCTCGAGGGCCAGCACGTCGATGGCGACGTTTTCGCACTTGGCTTCAATCGCGGTACCGGCGTTGCCCGGAGCGACGAAAACTTTCTGCACGCGCGGATCCTGAGCCACTTTCCAGGCCAGGGCGTGTTCGCGGCCACCGCTGCCAATGATCAAAACATTCATTTCAAAAACCTCGGATGACGCTAATTCTGTTGAGCGCCGCTGGGGCGCTTTTCTGTGGGAGCGAGCCTGCTCGCGAAAGCGGTTGTGTCAGTCACATCTGAAGTGAATGTGCCGCCGTCTTCGCGGGCAAGCCCGCTCCCACAGTGGATCGTGTACTTAGTGACGGAAATGACGCATGCCGGTGAACACCATCGCAATACCGGCTTCATCGGCAGCGGCAATCACTTCAGCATCACGCATCGAGCCGCCCGGCTGGATAACCGCAGTGATACCGACCTTGGCCGCATTGTCCAGGCCGTCGCGGAACGGGAAGAACGCATCGGATGCCATCACCGAACCGGCAACTTGCAGACCGGCGTGCTCAGCCTTGATCGCAGCGATACGCGCCGAGTTCACGCGGCTCATCTGGCCGGCGCCGACACCGATGGTCTGACGGTTCTTGGCGTAGACGATGGCGTTGGATTTGACGAACTTGGCCACTTTCCAGGCGAAGATCAGGTCGTGGATTTCCTGTTCGGTCGGGGCGCGCTTGGTCACCACTTTCAGGTCATCGGCGCCGATCATGCCGATGTCGCGGCTCTGGACCAGCAGGCCGCCATTGACGCGCTTGTAGTCCCAGGCCGGAACGCGATCCGCCGACCACTCGCCGCAGGCCAGCAGGCGCACATTGGCCTTTGCCGCAACGATTTCGCGAGCTTCTGCGCTGACGCTTGGCGCAATGATCACTTCAACGAACTGACGCTCGACGATCGCCTTGGCGGTCTCGGCATCCAGTTCACGGTTGAAGGCGATGATGCCGCCGAACGCCGATTCGGTGTCGGTGGCGTAGGCCAGTTCGTAGGCCTGACGGATGCCGCCTTCGGCGTCCGGGCTCACGGCCACGCCGCACGGGTTGGCGTGCTTGACGATCACGCAGGCCGGTTTGACGAAGCTCTTCACACATTCCAGCGCGGCGTCGGTGTCGGCCACGTTGTTGTACGACAGCTCCTTGCCTTGCAGTTGGGTCGCGGTGGCGATACCGACTTCGGCAGGCTTGGCCTCAACGTAGAACGCCGCGCTCTGGTGCGGGTTCTCGCCGTAGCGCATTTCCTGGGCCTTGATGAACTGGCTGTTGAAGGTGCGCGGGAATTCGCTGCGGCCTTCAGTGCTCAGGGTTTCGGCGGCCTGGTTCACGGTGCCCATGTAGTTGGCGATCATGCCGTCGTAGGCGGCGGTGTGTTCGAACGCCTTGAGCATCAGGTCGAAACGCTGAGCGTAGGTCAGGCCGCCGGCCTTGAGGTTTACCAGGACGTTGGCGTAATCGCTGGCATTCACCACGATGGCCACGTCTTTGTGGTTTTTCGCCGCCGAACGGACCATGGTCGGGCCGCCGATGTCGATGTTCTCGATGGCGGTCGGCAGGTCGCAGCCTGGCTTGCTGATGGTGGCTTCGAACGGGTACAGGTTGACGGCTACCAGATCGATCGGCTTGATGCCGTGCTCGTTCATGATGGCGTCATCGATACCGCGACGACCGAGGATCCCGCCGTGGATTTTCGGGTGCAGGGTTTTCACCCGACCGTCCATCATTTCTGCGAAACCGGTGTAATCCGCGACTTCCACTGCGGCCACGCCGTTGTCCTGCAGCAGTTTGAAGGTCCCGCCGGTGGAAAGGATTTCCACGCCCAGGGCTTCCAGCTCCCTGGCGAATTCGAGGATCCCGGTCTTGTCGGAAACACTGATCAAGGCGCGGCGGATCGGCAGGCGGGTAGTCTGGTCGGTCATCTCAATTTCCATCAAAAGCAAGGGAAGTCAGCAAAAAAGGCGACCGGTTTTACGCGGGCGCCTTTCTGGTTGGATTGAATGCTTACAGCAGATCGTACTGCTTGAGTTTCTTGCGCAGCGTGCCGCGGTTGAGTCCGAGCAGCTCGCTGGCCTTGGTCTGGTTGCCCTTGACGTAGTTCATCACGCTTTCGAGCAGGGGAGCCTCGACTTCGGAGAGCACCAGGTTGTACACGTCCGTGACGGCTGCGCCCTCAAGGTGGGCGAAATAATTGTGCAGCGCCTTCTCGACACTCCCGCGAAGGGTCTGGCCTTCTTCGCTCGGGGTATTGAGGTGCTGTTTCAAATTCACGTTGTCGCTCACGGGTGTTGTTCCACTCACTAAAGTCTCGGTCATCATCGTCATGCGGCCACCCCTTCTCCGTCCCCTGTCAGGCTCTTGTAACGTTCGGCGAAGAACTCCCGAACGTTGGCGCATTGTGTTTCCGTACCATCCAAACGATTGAAACGGGCGCGGAACTCCTTGGCGCCCGGCAAGGTTGCGAGATACCAGCCCACATGCTTTCGGGCAATGCGTACGCCCATCACGTCCCCATAAAAGGCGTGGAGGGCAGCCAGATGCTCAAGCAGAATGCGTTCCACCTCGGACAGCTCCGGCGCCGGCAGTTTTTCACCGGTACGCAGGAAGTGTTCGATCTCACGAAAAATCCACGGCCGCCCCTGGGCAGCCCGGCCGATCAACAGGCCATCGGCACCGGTCGCGTCGAGCACGTAGCGGGCCTTTTCCGGCGATACGATGTCGCCGTTGGCAAAGACCGGAATCGACACCGCCTGCTTGATCGCGGCAATGGTGTCGTACTCGGCTTCGCCGGTGTACAGGTCGGCGCGGGTGCGGCCATGCACCGCCAGCGCCGTGATCCCGGCCTGCTCGGCGATCTTCGCCACGGTCAGGCCGTTCTTGTTGTCGCGATCCCATCCGGTGCGGATCTTCAGGGTTACCGGCACATCAACCGCAGCCACCACGGCGTGCAGGATCTCGGTAACCAGTGCTTCATCCTTCAACAACGCGGAGCCGGCAGCCTTGTTGCAGACCTTCTTCGCCGGGCAACCCATGTTGATGTCGATAATCTGTGCGCCCAGTTCGACGTTGGCGCGGGCTGCATCCGCCAGCATCTGCGCGTCACCACCTGCGATCTGCACCGAGCGTGGCTCGGGATCGCCTTCGTGGATCATGCGCATGCGCGACTTGCGGGTGTTCCACAGGCTCATGTCGCTGGTGACCATTTCCGAGACTACAAGCCCTGCGCCCAATCGCTTGCACAACTGACGAAAGGGCTGGTCGGTGACACCCGCCATGGGGGCGAGGATCAAGCCGTTCTGCAATGTATATGGGCCGATGCGTACCGCCGACATAGGACTTCCCTGAAGTGGGGCCGGATCATGAGAGTTCGAAAAAGGGTTGGCATGATACCCGCTCTCGATGACTGGATAAAGGCTGAATTGAACAAAATCTGAACAGTCATTTCGTTATTGCCTGCGGTTTGGTCGCGCAGGGCAAAGTCAGAAAACTGCCGTCAATCCTGGAGCGGTGAAGTGTTTCACTCGGGGGAGTGGAAACTCAGACTGTAGTTCACCGCTTTCGGTCCCGGATCGAGGATGTCCAGCGCGATGTGGATGGGCGTTTGCGGAGGCATTTCCGCCATGCCCTCGAGATCGCCGTTGAGGTATTCACCGGGTTTGAATCGGCGACTGGCGATCAGGTGGCCGTTGAGGTCGGCAAAGCGCAACTCCAGCAGCGGAAACGGTTGCGAGAACGGGGCGCGGTTGTAAATGATCGCGTCCACCACCAGTGCACCGCTGAATTCCGGGTGGCTGCGCACCACCAGGTTGCTGCTCTTGATCTTGGCGATATCGACCTTGGACGGCACCGTGCAGCCGACCTGCGGGCATAGTTGCTGAAACCATGGGCGGTACTGGTCCTGGCGGGCCAGTTCGTCGAAGTGATAGGCGATGTACTGGCCGGCGAGACCGGCGGCAGCCAGCATTACCAGCAACAGCCACAGCAGACGTCGGCCCCAGGGCGAGCGGCGTTTTTGCCAGTCCAGTTGCAACGGATCGTCGGTCAGGTCCTGCAAAACCTCGGCGCGCACGCCGGGTTCGTCACGTTCGCGCTTTTTGCGTGGAGGTTCGAGTGCAGGCAAATCGTCATCGACGTCTTCGCTGGCCGACAGGCGCTCATGGCGGGCGGAAGGATCGATCGGATCGTGCAGGCGCAGTTGCGGAATGGGAGGCTCGTCGTCGAGGTCTACCGGTTCCAGCGACAGCGAAGGCTCGGTGCGTTCCGGTTTCACCGGTTCGAAATCGACCGTTTCGGCTGTGTGTTCAGGCTCGAAGGTCCGCTCGTCCGCCGGTTCGCTGAACAGGCTGCCTGACCATGGCTCTTCTTCCGGTTCATGGCTGTCGCGGCGAGCACTGAGGGATTCCTCGCGTGCACGGCCGAATTCGGTGGTCGGCTGGATTTCCCGCTGCTCGAGGCGGGCCAGTTCTTCGTCCAGATCAAGGCTGTCGAGATCGAGCTCGGCCGCGCTCCACTGCTTCTGGCTGATGGCGCGAGGTTCGGGTGGTTCGATTGGCTCGGGTAGTTTCGCGACGACCGGAGCTTCAGTAACCGGTGCCGGTTCGACAATGGCTGGTGGCGCCACTGGCGTGACTGCTTCCTTGCCTGCGCGTTGCTCAAGCAGCTGTTTGGCGGCGTTGAACACTTGCAGGCAGGAGCCGCAACGAACCACCCCGCGGGCCACGCTCAATTGAGTGTGGCTGACGCGGAAACTGGTTTGGCAATGCGGGCACTGGGTGACGAAGCTGTCGGTCATGCGGCGATCCGGATTGAGCAGGCGGTCATTCTAGCGCCGACGGCCAGTGATGCGCACCCAGCCGTCGCGATTGGCAATTGGATCGAGATCGAAGTCCTGCGCGTAGGCGGCGGCGACTTCTTCGCCCTGTTCGGCGAGGATCCCGGACAGCGCCAGACGGCCGCCGGACTTGACCAGCCCAGACAGTTGCGGTGCCAGCGAAACCAGCGGGCCGGCCAGGATGTTGGCCACCAGCACATCGGCTTTGACTTGCGGCAGGTCTTCCGGCAGATACAGCGGGAACAGCTCGTCGGCAATGCCGTTGCGACCGGCGTTGTCGCGGGAAGCTTCAAGCGCCTGCACGTCGATGTCGGTGCCGACCGCTTCTTTCGCGCCGAGCAGCAGGGCGGCAATGGCCAGAATCCCCGAGCCGCAGCCGAAGTCCAGCACGTTGCAGTCTTTCAGGTCCTGACCGTCCAGCCATTCCAGGCACAGGGCGGTGGTCGGGTGGGTGCCGGTACCGAAGGCCAGGCCCGGATCCAGCAGCAGGTTGACCGCGTCAGGTTGCGGCGCGGCATGCCAGCTCGGCACGATCCACAGGCGCTGGCCGAATTGCATCGGCTGGAAACCATCCATCCAGCTGCGTTCCCAGTCCTGGTCTTCGATGACTTCGCTGTGATGCTCGGGCAGAGGGCTGCCGGTCAGCAGTTCCAGATGGGCCAGTACCGGGGCGGCTTCGGTGCCGCCCTCGAACAGGGCCAGCAGGTGGGTGTGCGCCCACAGCGGGGTGGTATTGAGTTCCGGTTCGAAGATCGGCTGATCTTCGGCGTCCATGAAGGTCACCGAAACGGCGCCCACTTCAAGGAAAGCGTCTTCGTAGGTTTCGGCTTGTTCTGGGCTGATGGCGAGACGGACTTGCAGCCAAGGCATGGCGGGCACCTGTGAAAAAGATTGATTGCAGCCTAGCGGCCTGCGAGAAGCGCGCAAGTTTACGCGAGCGCGACGGTTTTGTGGGAGCGGGGAATGTGTGAGCAGATGAAACCTGCAGAAACAACAAGGCCGCCCGAAGGCGGCCTTGTCATGTGCGGGCTTGAGCTTAGTGCTTGTCGCCAGCCAGCTTGTGCTCGAGGTAGTGAATGTTCACGCCCCCTTTGCAGAAGCCTTCGTCGCGGGTCAGATCACGGTGCAGCGGGATGTTGGTCTTGATCCCGTCAACCACGATTTCGTCCAGGGCATTGCGCATGCGTGCCATGGCTTCGTCGCGGGTGGCGCCGTAAGTGATCAGCTTGCCGATCAGCGAGTCGTAGTTCGGCGGAACCGCATAACCGCTGTACAGGTGCGAATCGACGCGAACGCCGTTGCCGCCTGGAGCGTGGAAATGCTTGACCGTACCCGGGCTCGGCATGAAGGTCTTTGGATCTTCAGCGTTGATCCGGCATTCCAGCGAGTGACCGCGGATAACCACGTCATCCTGAGTGAACGACAGCTTGTTGCCGGCGGCGATGCTGAGCATCTCCTTGACGATGTCGATACCGGTGACCATTTCCGAAACCGGGTGCTCCACCTGAACACGAGTGTTCATTTCGATGAAGTAGAAACGACCGTTCTCGTACAGGAACTCGAAAGTACCGGCGCCACGGTAGCCGATGTCGATGCACGCCTTGACGCAGCGAGCCAGGACTTCCTTGCGTGCGTTCTCGTCGATGCCCGGTGCCGGCGCTTCTTCGAGAACCTTCTGGTGGCGGCGCTGCAGCGAGCAGTCACGGTCACCCAGATGGATGGCGTTGCCCTGGCCGTCGGACAGCACCTGCACTTCGACGTGACGAGGGTTGGTCAGGAATTTTTCCAGATAGACCATCGGGTTGCCGAACGCCGCGCCAGCTTCGGAGCGGGTCAGTTTCGCCGAGGCGATCAGGTCTTCTTCCTTGTGCACCACGCGCATGCCGCGACCACCACCGCCGCCGGCGGCCTTGATGATCACCGGGTAGCCGACTTCACGACCGATGCGCAGCGCCGTTTCTTCGTCTTCCGGCAGAGGGCCGTCGGAGCCTGGAACGGTTGGAACGCCCGCTTCGATCATCGCGTGCTTGGCCGATACCTTGTCGCCCATCAGGCGAATGGTCTCGGCTTTCGGGCCGATGAAAGCGAAACCGGAGTTCTCGACCTGCTCGGCAAAGTCGGCGTTTTCCGCGAGGAAACCGTAGCCTGGGTGAATGGCGGTAGCGCCAGTCACTTCAGCAGCCGCAATGATTGCCGGGATGTGCAGGTAGGAGTGCGCGGCAGAAGCCGGGCCGATGCAGACGGATTCGTCTGCCAGACCCAGGTGCATCAGCTCTTTGTCGGCCTTGGAGTAAACGGCGACGGTCTTGATGCCCATCTCTTTGCAGGCACGCAGAATCCGCAGGGCGATCTCACCGCGGTTAGCGATCAGAACTTTTTCCAACTTCGCAGTCATCAAAGGCTCTCCGCAGTTCAAACGATGGTGAACAGCGGTTGGTCGTACTCAACCGGCTGGCCGTCTTCGACGAGGATGGACTCGATCACACCGCTGGTTTCAGCTTCGATGTGGTTCATCATCTTCATGGCTTCGACGATGCACAGGGTGTCGCCTTTCTTCACGGTCTGGCCGACTTCAACGAAAGACGGCGAGGTTGGCGAAGATTTGCGATAGAAGGTGCCGACCATCGGCGAACGGGCAACGGTGCCGTTCAGCGCTGGAGCAGCAGCGGCAGCTGGAGCAGCGGCTGCGGCGGCAACCGGAGCGGCAGCAGCGGCAGGTGCAGCGGCCGGAGCCTGCATCGGAGCCGGAGCGTAGTACTGCTGCGCCGGGGTCTTGCTGTGGCGGCTGATGCGTACGGACTCTTCGCCTTCCTTGATCTCGAGCTCGTCGATGCCGGACTCTTCCAGCAATTCGATCAGTTTCTTAACTTTACGGATATCCATGAATCATCAACTCCCAAGGGTCGGTCAGGGGCGTATAGCTTGTTGTTCAAGCTGCTCTAGTGCAGCCTCCAGGGCCAGTCGGTAACCGCTGGCGCCAAGGCCGCAGATCACTCCCACCGCTACGTCGGAGAAGTAAGAGTGATGGCGGAAAGGTTCGCGTTTGTGCACGTTGGACAAATGCACTTCGATGAATGGGATGCTCACTCCCAGCAGCGCGTCACGTAATGCGACACTTGTGTGCGTAAAAGCTGCCGGATTGATAAGTATGAAGTCCACGCCTTCGCTGCGCGCGGCATGGATACGGTCGATCAATTCGTACTCGGCATTGCTTTGCAGATGCAGCAGATGATGGCCGGCTTCGCGAGCGCGGCGTTCCAGATCCTGATTGATCTGCGCCAGGGTGGTCGACCCGTAGGTCCCGGGTTCCCGGGTGCCGAGCAGGTTCAGGTTGGGGCCGTGCAGCACCAGTAGCGTTGCCATCTGCGTGTTCCTTGTTATGGGTGAGCCTCGTCAGAACCCGGCGACTATGCCGCAAAGACTTTGTGACTGTCCAGTTCTCTGCAATAGCCAGCACGATCTCCGATGTTTGCGCGAAATATGTGACTGAGTGATCAGATCCGGTCATTCACACCGCCAAACCCGGCACAATCGCGATCAGACGCGGAATGCCTGAACCGCTGTATGCAGTTGCCCGCCCAATACCAGCAGATTCTCCCCCTGTTCGCGTCCTTCACCGATGCGCAGCAGGTTATCCCCACCCAATTGGTGAATCCGTTCGCTGTGATCGCGGATTTCGCTGACCGCGCCGCTTTGCTGCGCCGTGACATCGGCAATGCGCACCGCCGTGTCGGAAATGGTCTGGATTGCGCCGACGATTTTGTCCAGCGCACCGTCCGCCGATTGCGCCTGATTGGCCGTGGCTTCGGCGTGTTCGACCTGGGCGCGCATGCCTTCGACCGATTGTCGGGCGGCGGTTTGCAGGCCGGCGATCAAGGTCTGGATTTCTGCGGTGGCGCCGGCGGTGCGTTGTGCCAGTGAGCGGACTTCTTCGGCCACCACGGCAAAACCACGACCCATTTCCCCGGCGCGGGCGGCCTCGATCGCCGCGTTCAGCGCCAGCAGGTTCGTCTGATCGGCAATCGAGCGGATCACTGTCAGTACGCCGCCGATGGTGGCCGACTCTTCGGCCAGATGCTCGATCATTTGCGCGTTGCCTTGCACTTCTTCTACCAGTGCATGCAGGCCGGTGAGGCTCAGGCCGATGACTTTTTGCCCATGTTCGACAGCCTGTCCCGCGTGATGGCTGGCATCCGCAGCCTGACGCGCGTCGCCGGCCACTTGCTGGATGGTTGCTTCAAGTTCGCTGAGGGAGTCGCGGATCAGTGCGGTATCGCCGGCCTGATGTTCGGCGCCGCTGTGCAGGTCGTTGCTCAGTTCGGCGAGGGTGCGGCTGCTGCCCGCCACTTGTTCGGCGTTGCCGCGAATCGTCCCGACCAGATCCACCAGATAGGCACGCAGGCGATTGAGCGAGGCTTCGATGTCGTGCAGCTCGCGGTTGGTCTTGCCCAGATGGATGTCGCGGCTGAAGTCGCCTTCGGCCCAGGTCGAAAGGGCAGGGGCGAGATTGGTCAGGGTGCGGGCCAGGCGTCGCTGCAGGGTGTCGATCAGCAGGGCGATCAGCAGGATCAGGCCGATCATCACGCCTTGCATCAGGCGCACTTCGCTCTGGATTTGCCCGTGCTGGGCGCGTACCACCGGTTCGAGTCCGGCGATGGCTTGTTGCACGGCGGCGATTTTCTGGTGGGTCGCGGTGCTGAGGTCGGTGCGTTTCTGGATCTGGTCGCGGGTACGTGCCAGTTCGGCCGGGTAGCGATTGAGCAAACTGTTGAGGTCGCGTTTGAGGCCTACGCCGGCGTCTTCGGCGACTGCCTTTTCAGTGCTTTCGATACCCATCATCGAGGCGAAATCGTCGCTGCCGGATTCACTGCTGGCGACTACACCGAGCAGGGGCAGGGCATCGATTGCCTGAGCCTGGGTGCGGATGTTGCTGACCTCGCGCTCGACATCGGCAGCCAGTTCACTGCGCCCGCTGCTGACCAGTTTGTCCCGGGCCAGCGACAGCTTGCCCAAATGCTGAGACGCGGCGAGCAGCGGTGTCATGTATGCCACGTTGCCGCCGGCATAAGTGCTGAGCTGATCGAGGCTGGCGCTCAGTTCGCGCTCCGCCTGCAAGAGCAAGGCTTGGGGATCACCGGCCAGTTTGCCGGCAGCGAGGAGGTCGGTCTTGCTGAATTCTTCGAGGCCCGACAGGCTCGGACGCAGCGTTTCGGCCAGCGCCGGTGGCAGTTCGCCGAGTTCTTTCTGCAGGCTGTCGATGGCCTGGCTGGCACTGCTCAGGCGCAGAGCATCGCCGCTACCGAGGTAGTCCTCGACGTTGCGCGCGACTTCATTCTGAAATTGCTGGGACAGCCCGAGGTAGCGCTCCATCAACAGATACGGACGTTCGAGGGCTTTTTGCGACCACCAGAGCGTGGCGCCGAGGGCCACGCAGACGGCGACCAGCAACAGCGTGTTGAGATTGGTGAGCAACTTCAGGCGCATGACGGCTACCAACGGCAGTAATGGTAAGCGCCTGAATTTATTGCGGTTCTGTTACAGGGTTATGACCGAATCGGTGGATTCCGGTGAAAAAGTGGCACTTTGCTTTGAGTCCCGCGCGGTCTGCACCCGATTGCGGCCTTCACCCTTGGCGCGGTACAGCGCCTCGTCGGCCTGGCTGGCCATCATCAGGCTGTCGGAATCGTCGTGCATCTCCACCACCCCGGCGCTGAAGGTGCACCACAAATCCTGTGGCTGGGCCGGGTAATGGATTTCGGCGAAGCGCTGACGGATTTCGTCGAGCACTTTGTGCGCGGCTTCTATATCGGTGTCGGGCATGACGATGGCGAACTCTTCGCCGCCGTAACGGCCGATGAAATCGGTCTTGCGCAGACGCTGCTTGAGGAACAGCGCGAGGCTCTTGATCACCCGGTCGCCCATGGGGTGGCCATGGCTGTCGTTGACCCGTTTGAAGTGGTCGATGTCGAGCATCGCAAAACTCAGCGGCTTGTTTTCGCGGCGGGCGCGGAACGAGCAGTCTTCCAGCAATTGCAGGATGTGCGTGTGGTTGTACAGGCCGGTGAGGCTGTCGCGAACCATCCGCGCCTTGAGATTGCGCGCACGGGCAGCGCGGTTGCGCACCGTGGTGATCAGGTGACGCGGCTTGATCGGTTTGGTCAGGAAGTCGTCGCCGCCTTCGCTCATGGCGTCGAGCTGCTTGTCCAGGTCGTCTTCGGCCGACAGGTAAATGATCGGCACGCTGACATAACGGTCGTTGTGACGGATGACCTTGGCCAGTTCGGTCCCGGTACAGGCCGGCATGTACATGTCGAGGATGATCAGGTCCGGCTGGAAGTCCGCCAGCTCGGCCATCGCCTGAATCGGCTCGATCAGCGTGCGGGTGACGATCCCTGCACTGTTGAGCAGGCGCTCGGTGTGCATCGCCTGGGCGCGGGAGTCGTCGATGATCAGCACTTTATAAGGCTCGTACTGGGCGACGCAGGTCAGGACTTCGATTTTTTCCAGCAGGCTCGAGGCTTCGAGCGTGCCGGTGAGGAACTCCTGACCGCCGGCGCGCACGGCGGCGAGACGGGTCGGGGTGTCGGTTTCGTGCAGGCTGAAGAACAGCAATGGCAACGGTTCTTCCAGACCTTGCTGGGCTTCGGCGGCGAGTTTCAGGCCGACGCCGGCGCCGCTGAAGTCCACGTCCATGACGATGGCCGCCGGCAGGCGCTCGACCATCGACGAGCGGAACGCCGACACACTGTCCAGCGCCTGAGCACTGAGGCCAAAAAACTCAAGCTGTTTGGCCAGTCGTTCGGCGCGGTCGTGATCCTGCAGCATCACGTAGATCGGTTTGCGCAGGGGCGGCAGAAAGGTCTGGTCGAGCTGATCGCCATGGCGCAGGCCGGTACGCGACAAGCGCTGCATCAAACGGTTGAGGTCGGTGATCAGGCCGCTGCTCAGGCGCCCGCGATTGGCATCCACCGCTTCCAGCGACTGGCTGATGTGGTGGGCGAGTTGGGTGTGCTCGGGCTGTTCGAAGCGCTCGGCAAAACGCAGCAGGCGCAAATTGGCCTCGCTCAGTTCGGCGAGGTCGGCAGTGGACCACTCACTGCGTTGCAGGCGCTGCCATATCTCAAGAATCTGACGTGCCTGATGAATTACCCGCTGGGCAAAGTGGTGCTTGAGGCGCTCACGGCTGGGGTCTTCTGGCTCGGTCATATCCTGACTACTAGTTAGGGTGCATGCTGAGATCGACTGGTGGCTCTATGCTAGCACCTCTTTCCGGTTACATGAGTGTCGTACGTCAATAATCTGCGGTACGTCACCATTCAGTTTGTGACCATAGGGTTTCAATTCGAACCCGCTCGTCGGGAACACCCCCGTGAACAGGGCGTCGCGTGGCAATCCGCAGATCAGGTTTTGCTGCTGGAGAGAAGCTGACATCCGGGGATTCACGATTTTTTCCGTTCCCGTCGACAAGGATTTTTCGGGGCGAGGCGTATCAGGGAATCCCTTAGCTGCCGGAATCGGTTCTGAAGCTTCACCGCCTGTCATTATTCACGGGTGCGGGGCAGAGGCACGTTGTTGTATGGTTGCTGTCGAACCGTTGAACCCAAGATTGAAAGGATATCGCCATGCTGGACTGGAAGAATCGCGCGGGCAGCGCGCCCGAACGTGCCGCCGAGCCGAAATCCGCCACCCGCAGCTATGTGGGCGGCCTGTTGTTCAGCCGAGCGCTGGCCACGCTGGTCGGTATTTACCTGTTGGTGACCATCGCCCTTGGCTGGTACTGGAGCGAGGAGCCGGCCCTGTTCCCCGTGGCGCAGAACGCCCAGCTGGCCGCCGAGAAGGAAGGCAAGCAGATGGTGGTCGGCTACACCACCGTCGAGACCCTCAAGACCGTCGCCGGCACCCTGCTGAACAAGCCGGGCGGTTACATTTCCAACGACCGCTTCCCGCCGGGCCTGTGGATGGACAACATGCCGAGCTGGGAATATGGCGTGCTGGTCCAGGTGCGCGACCTGACCCGTGCCTTGCGCAAGGACTTCGCCCGTTCGCAGTCGCAATCGGCTGAAGACGCCGATCTGGCCAAGGCCGAGCCGCGCTTCAACTTCGACAACAAGAGCTGGATCCTGCCGTCCAGTGAGTCGGAATACCAGGAAGGCATCAACTCCCTGAGCCGTTATCAGGCACGCCTGTCTGACCCGACGCAAAAGAATGCGCTGTTCTACGCCCGCGCCGACAACCTGAACAACTGGCTGGGCGACGTCGGTACGCGTCTCGGTTCGCTGTCGCAACGGCTGTCGGCCAGTGTCGGTCGCGTCAAACTGAACACAGCGTTGAAAACCGAAGTGCCGGCTGTGGGTGAAGTGCCGCAGGTCGACGAAGAAGTCGTCGAGACCCCGTGGATGCAGATCGACAACGTGTTCTATGAAGCCCGTGGCCAGGCCTGGGCGCTGTCGCACCTGCTGCGGGCCATCGAAGTCGACTTCGCCGACGTCCTGGCGAAGAAGAACGCTACGGTCAGCGTGCGTCAGATCATCCGTGAGCTGGAGGCTTCCCAGGAAACCGTCTGGAGCCCGATGATCCTCAATGGCAGCGGTTTCGGCATTCTGGCCAACCACTCGCTGGTGATGGCCAACTATATTTCCCGGGCCAACGCCGCCGTGATCGATCTTCGTCAACTGCTCAATCAAGGCTGAGTCATGAGCGACAACGCCAGAGAGGCGGCCCACCGCGCCGCCTCGGATGCCGAACAGATCGCCTGGGTCGACGAGCAGGACAACCTGCTCGGATCCCTTGTCCGTTCCGACTTGCGCGAGCGCGGGCTGATCGGGCGCGGCACCTACATCATGCTGTTCAACTCTGCCGGTGAGCTCTGTGTCCATCGACGGACCCTGAGTAAAGCCATTTATCCCGGGTATTGGGACGTGGCGGCGGGCGGCATGGTGCAGGCGAACGAGACCTACGCCGAGTCGGCGGCCCGTGAGCTGGAAGAAGAGTTGGGGGTGAGCGGCGTCGAGCTGACGGCCCACGACCATTTCTACTTCGAGGATCCCGGCAATCGCCTGTGGTGTTCGGCGTTCTCGGCGGTATGGGACGGGCCGCTGATCCTGCAGCCGGAAGAGGTGCTCGAAGCACGCTTCATTCCGGTCGATCAGGTGATGCTGGAAATCGAGCAAAAGCCTTATTGTCCGGACTCTCTGGCGGCCTTGAAGCGTTATCTGAAGGCTCAACGAAGCGACGTCGCAAAGAACTCATAAATTGGCGCCGATTGGCACTTAGCAATCGGCGTTTTTGCCGTTACACTGCGCGACCTTTTCAAGCTGTGCCGGCCTGCTTTACAGGAGCAACCGGTGCAGTAGCGCTGCCCCTGCCTGAGTGGGGCTTCGCGGTCGATAGCCTTGCCCAAGGCTGCGATCAGTCTTTGTCCTCCCGAGAGGATTGCCGGTGGCCAAAAAAGCCGCATCCTTCGCCGCCCTGGGCGGCCTGGTATTTTCCACCGACGCAGGTCGTCATTGCCCGGAATGCAGTAAACCGGTGGACGCCTGTATCTGCAGACAAACCGTGATCCCGGCCGGCGACGGCATTGCCCGCGTACGTCGCGAGAGCAAAGGTCGTGGCGGCAAAACGGTGACCACCATCACCGGCGTGCCCCTGGCCGAAGACGCACTCAAAGAGCTGGCGACAACGTTGAAGAAACGTTGCGGCACCGGCGGTGCGTTGAAAGACGGGGTCATCGAGATCCAGGGCGATCATGTCGAGCTACTCTTGGCCGAGTTGACCAGGCACGGTTTCAAGGCGAAGAAGTCCGGCGGCTAGCAGCCTCTGTGAAAACCACCAGCGGCTTGATCCGGCTCTGATGCTCGTCAGTCCCGGCGTCGTCTCCATGGTTTTCACAGAGCCTGTTCATGACCGGTTTCTAAACTCAACGCTGTCAGCGCGGTCTACCGCCCCGCTGACGAACCGTCATTTTCATTCTTTAGACTGCGCCGGCCTGCAATCAGGCGACGCACTATGACTTCTTTATAGGGGACTTCGATGTCCGTACGACGCACACGCAAAGACGATGGCAGCCAATGGACAGTTGCGGACAGCCGCAGTGTTTACGGGATTCGCCATTGGGGGGCCGGGTATTTCGCGATCAATGACGCCGGTCGCGTCGAAGTTCGTCCGAACGGCCCGAGCAGCTCGCCTATCGATCTGTTCGAACAAGTCGACCAGTTGCGCAAGAGCGGCCTGTCGTTGCCGCTGCTGGTGCGTTTCCCCGACATCCTGCAAGACCGCGTGCGTCAGCTGACCGGTGCTTTCGACTCGAACATCGAGCGTCTGGAATACCAGAGCAAATACACCGCGCTGTACCCGATCAAGGTCAACCAGCAGGAAGCGGTGATCGAAAACATCATCGCCACCCAGAACGTCTCCATCGGTCTGGAAGCCGGCTCCAAGCCTGAGCTGCTGGCCGTGTTGGCGCTGGCGCCGAAGGGCGGCACCATCGTCTGCAACGGTTACAAGGATCGCGAGTTCATCCGTCTGGCGCTGATGGGCCAGAAGCTCGGCCACAACGTGTTCATCGTGATCGAGAAAGAATCCGAAGTCGGTCTGGTGATCGAAGAAGCCGCATCGCTGCGGGTCAAGCCACAGGTCGGCCTGCGCGTGCGCCTGTCGTCGCTGGCCTCGTCGAAGTGGGCGGATACCGGCGGCGAGAAATCCAAGTTCGGTCTGTCGGCGGCGCAACTGCTGTCGGTGGTCGAGCGTTTCCGCGCGGCGGGTCTGGATCAGGGCATCCGTCTGTTGCACTTCCACATGGGCTCGCAGATCGCCAACCTGGCCGACTACCAGCATGGCTTCAAGGAAGCGATCCGTTACTACGGCGAGCTGCGCAACCTCGGTCTGCCGGTCGATCACATCGACGTCGGTGGCGGTCTGGGTGTGGACTACGACGGTACTCACTCGCGCAACGCCAGTTCGATCAACTACGACATGGATGACTACGCCGGTGTCGTGGTCGGCATGCTCAAGGAGTTCTGCGACGCGCAGAGCCTGCCGCATCCGCACATCTTCTCCGAGAGCGGCCGTTCGCTGACCGCCCACCACGCGATGCTGGTGGTGCAGGTGACCGACGTCGAGAAACACAACGACGACGTGCCGCAGATCGAGAACAAGGAAGCGCTGCCGGAAACCGTGCAGTGGCTGGTTGACCTGCTCGGCCCGACCGACATCGAAATGGTCACCGAAACCTACTGGCGCGCCACCCACTACATGAGCGACGTGGCGGCCCAGTACGCCGACGGCAAGCTGACCCTGGCCGAGAAAGCCCTGGCCGAGCAGTGCTACTTCGCCGTGTGCCGTCGCCTGCACAACTCGCTGAAGGCGCGTCAGCGTTCGCACCGTCAGGTGCTGGACGAACTCAACGACAAGCTGGCCGACAAGTACATCTGCAACTTCTCGGTGTTCCAGAGCCTGCCGGACACCTGGGCGATCGATCAGGTGCTGCCGATCATCCCGCTGCACCGTCTCGACGAAGAGCCACTGCGTCGTGCGGTGCTGCAGGATCTGACCTGTGACTCCGACGGCAAGATCAACCAGTACGTCGACGAGCAGAGCATCGAGACCAGCCTGCCGGTGCACGGGCTGAACGAAGGTGAAGACTACTTGCTGGGCGTGTTCCTGGTCGGCGCCTATCAGGAAATCCTCGGCGACATGCACAACCTGTTCGGTGACACCGACTCGGTGAACATCTACCAGAACGCCGACGGCAGCGTGTACCACGCCGGGATCGAAACCCACGACACCATCGAAGACATGCTGCGTTATGTGCACCTGTCGCCGGAAGAGCTGATGACCCACTACCGCGACAAGTGCGCCAGTGCCCGCATCAGCGCCAGCGAGCGCACCCAGTTCCTCGATGCATTGCGCCTGGGTCTGACCCGTTCCTCCTACCTGTCTTCCTGACGTCAGGTTCCGAACCCATCAGGTTGTCTGAAATTGTTCCGCGCGCAGCGGAAGTTTCGGATGACCTGATGCGACTTCTCTTTTTCTGCCAGCGAAATGACCTTCATCTTCACAAGAAAAGTGATGTCGTCTGCTTTTCGCGTAGGCCATTTCCTAATTTGTACTTCGGCTCTCTACTCGGCCATGGCTCTCGGCGAGAATCCCCGGCCGCCCCTCCTGTAGAGAATCGCCCATGTTCGATCCAGTCGACGAGTCGTCGTTTCGTCTCGATGTCGCGGGTCTGTCCGCTCCCCTCGAAGTCCTGGCCTTTACCGGTTGCGAGGCAATCAGCGAGCCTTTTGCGTTCGAAATCGATCTATTGATCGACGATCCTCATCTCGACCTTGCCGGTCTGTTGTATCGCCCGGCACGCCTGTGCTTCGGGCCTTCTGGCAATGGGGTGCACGGACAATTACAGAGTCTCGTCCAGAACGAGCACGGCCATGGCGCCAGGTTGTGCCGGGCACGGCTGGGTCCGAAACTGAGTTGTCTGGGGCTGCGCCATAGCCAGCGAATGTTCAGTGGCCGATCGGTACCGCAGATTCTCGATCAGGTGCTCAGGGAGCACGGCATCACCGGCCATCAGCGCCGGTTCGAATTGCACGCCGATCATCCGCCCCGCAGGTTCTGTGCTCAATACGGTGAATCGGACCTGCAACTGGTACAGCGTCTGTGCGCGCAGTCGCAGATCCACTATCACTTCGAGCATGGGCGCGAAAGTCATTGTCTGGTGTTTGGCGACGACCTGGCGCGGTTGCCGCGAGCGGGGGAGTTGCTGTTCGATGCTCAGGCTTCCGCACCAGCGGTGCGCCGCTGGCTGATTCGAGAGCAAGTCAGCGGGGCTTCTGAGACAGCCGTGCGTTCCCGGACGGCGCAGGGACATTCCGATGTGCCGACCCTGCGTTGCGGTCGGTGGCTGAGTTTGTCCCCGCAGCCGTTTGCAGAGTGCGACACCCACTGGCTGTTGACCCGTATCGAGCACTGCGCCGATCAGATGCTCGAGCCCTCCTACAGTAACCGCCTCTGTGTCGCCGAGCACCTGAAGGCGTGTGAACCGGTCGTCGAACGTCCGGTATTGCGCATGGGCAGTCTGCAGCGGGCCTGGGTGGTGGCGGTCGACGAGCCGCAACCGGATCGCTCGCGGCCGGTCGCGGTGCAGTTCGACTGGCTCTATCAGGGCGAAGGGGCAAAACCCAGCCACTGCTGGCTGCCATTGGCCCCCGCGTTGGCGGATACGACGCTGACGTCATTGCATGAAGGCGTCGAGGTGGTGGTGAGCTTTCTCGAAGGCGATCCCGAGCAACCGGTGATCAGTGGTGTTCTGCAGCCGACGGCAATCGCCGAGAACCATAAGGATGATGAACCGCCGTCGTTGCCCGATACCCTGGCAAGTGAAGGCCTGGCGCCATGGCTGAGTGCGCGCGAGCCTTTGCTGCTGTTGTGCCTGATGCCGGGTGGCGGCAGCTACCGGCACTGTCGGGAGACGGTCTGCAGCTGCCGGCTGGTCGCCGGACTCAGCCCTGGCGATGGACGATGAGCGGCAAGGTACCGGGGCAGCGTGCGCAATGGCTTTTGCTGGATGCCGTGCACGCTCCACAGGCGTTGAGCGTGTTGCGCCAGGAAATCGCTGGCCTGCCGAGTTTGCGGCTGTTTGACGGTACGGAGTTTCAGCCCGTGTGCGAGCAAGGGCCGTTGTTGATCGATCTGCGCGATTGCCCGGTGCTGTCGGCGTTGTGTCACACCGACCCGCACACCTGGTGCGGGCTGTTGCTGGGCAGCGATGCCACGATCGAATCGTTGCGTGCGCATTTACAGCGGATGCTGACGGTTTCTGTGGGCCTGAATCATCGTGCGCTGCTCAATTACTACGACCGGCAGACAGCCAGCTACTTTTTCGACGCCTGCGATGCTCGTCAATTGAGCTGCTGGCTCGGGCCGATCAACTGGCTGCGCTGGTTCGGCGGTACCTGGGCCGATCGGGCGAGCGGCAGTCTGGGCTGGCAACAGCTGCGTAATCCGGGCCTGGACGTAGAGCCACTGGAGATTGAACAGGGGCTGACCCGTCATCAACGCGAGCGCCTGCATCGCTGCCTGCTGGAACAGCATATCTGGCGCTGGAGCCAATCGACGGGAACCGATTACCGCACGCTGTGCTCCCACGTTGAACAAGGCCTGACTTTGGGTTTCAGCGAGCGGGCCGTGCTGGACGACTGGTTGTGGCTACGCTTGCTGCATCCGCGTGCAGAACTGCTGCAACCGCCACAAGGGTTGACCCAGCAAGAGCGGCTCGAACATCTGCGTCGCCGCTGGCAGAACGACCCACCCTGACACGAGGTTTCGCGCGCATGGCCCACTCTTTACGGCATTGGTTTTGCGCGGTCCCTGCCGGTTTCTTGCTGTTGCTGCTCAGTGCTTGTTCGCCGCTGAAAATGCTCAACGGCCTGACACCGGACGGTAGTTACGTCAAAACCGCAGGCATCGCCTATGGAGAGGATCCGCGTCAGAAGCTCGATGTCTATGTGCCGCGCCATCTGCTTGAAAACGCCCCGGTGGTGGTGTTTTTCTATGGCGGCAGCTGGAACAGCGGCGAGCGTGGCGATTACCGGTTTGTCGGCGAGGCGCTGGCCTCCCGGGGCATCGTGACGGTGGTGGCGGACTATCGGTTGTACCCGCAGGTGCGTTATCCGTTGTTTCTCGAGGACGGAGCCCGCGCCGTCGCGTGGACCAAGGCCAACATCCACGAATATTCCGGCAATCCCCGGCGGCTGTACCTGATGGGACACAGTTCCGGGGCCTACAACGCATCGATGCTGGCGCTGGATTCGCGCCTGCTGGGCGCGGTCGGAATGTCCCCCACCGACCTGAGTGGCTGGATCGGCCTGGCCGGGCCTTACGATTTCCTGCCGATCAAGAACCCCGAGGTGCGCCCGGTGTTTTTCTGGCCGGACTCGCCGCCGCAATCGCAGTCGATCCGGCATGTCGGCCACGGCGCGCCACCAGCGCTGCTGATTGCCGCGAGCCGCGACAGTCTGGTTGATCCGATCCGAAATACCGGCGGCCTGGCGCGAACACTGCGCGAGGCCGGCGTGCCGGTACAGGATCTGTACTACGCCCGGCCCAACCACGCGACGCTGGTGGCGACAATGTCTCGGCCATTACGTTGGCTGGCGCCGGTGCTGGATCAGGTTGTCGCCTTCATCCGGCACACGCCGCCTCAGTGAGCGGCACCGGCAAACCAGCCGTCGTTGCGCCGCAACCGCCACGCCAATGTGCCGAGGGTCAGGCTGCGCAGCACCATGAACAGCAGGAAAGATATCCACAGGCCGTGATTGCCCAGCCCGCTCAATGCCCAGGCAATCGGCAGCAGCAGAGCGACCGTCAGCAACATGCCGTTGCGCATTTCCCGGGCGCGAGTGGCGCCGATGAACAGGCCGTCGAGCATGTAGCTCCACACCGCAATCAACGGCAGCACGGCGAGGTAGGGCAGATAGATGAACGCGGTTTCGCGCACGCTCTGAATGTCGGTCTGCATCTCGATGAACAGATGCCCGGCGAACAAAAACAACGCAGCAAAACCCAGGCTCGCCAGCAACGACCAGCCGCCGGCCACTACCAGCGAACGACGCAACGCAAGACGATCGCGAGCGCCGATGGCATGCCCGCACAAGGCCTCGACCGCGTGGGCCAGACCGTCCAGCGCATGGGCGGTCAACAGCAGGCCGTTGAGCAGTAGCGCATTGGCCGCGACCGTAGCGTCACCCAGTCGCGCGCCTTGTACGGTGATCAGGAAAAACACCGATTGCAGCGCCAGACTGCGGATGAAGATGTCGCGGTTGACCCCCAGCAGCGGCCGCCAGCTCTGCCACACCTTCAATGCCGCCCAGACGATTTGCCCGGGGTAAGCGTGCAAGGCCTTGCGGGTGAGCGCCAGGCCGAGCAGGGCGCCGCACCATTCGGCGACCACCGAGGCCCGGGCCGAACCGACCACGCCCCAGTCCAGACCGATGACGAACCACAGGTTCAGCACGATGTTGATCAGGTTGGTCGTCAGCAGAATCGCCAGCGGCGCCCGGGCATTCTGGGTGCCGAGGAACCAGCCGACCAGCGCATAACTGGCCAGCGCCGCCGGTAGGCCGAACAGGCGGGTGTGGAAGAAGTCGCGAGTCAGTTGATTGAGTTCCGGCGACGGTTGCATGAAGTGCAGGGCGACCCCGCTCAGCGGCACGCCCACCGCTCCCAGCAGCAACGCCAGCCCCATCGCCAGCAACAAACCCTGCAGCAGGATTTGCCGCAGCGCCGCACCATCGCTGCGCCCGGCCGCCTGCGCGGCGAACCCGGTGGTGCCCATGCGCAGGAAACCCATGGCCCAGGCCAGCACGGTGTACAGGCTGGCCCCGACCGCCACCGCGCCCAACTGATGGGCGTGAGGCAGGTGACCGATGACGGTGCTGTCGACCAGCGCCACCAGCGGCACGGAAATGTTGGAAAGGATCATGGGGGCGGCGAGGGCCCAGACCCGGCGATGAGTCGGGCGGTCGCGCCAGTCGGCGATCAGGTTGGACATGCGGGCTCCTTGGGGAGCGGCATTGTAGCGGGAGGTGTCAGTGAATGATCCAGCTCAGCAGCCACAGTCCCAGCAGCAGCCAGATGATCCCGGCAATGATCGACGCATTCATGAAGGCGCGGATCGCCGACCACAGCAGCATCAGGCCGACGATCAGCGCGATGATGCTGATGATCGAAGTGTCCATGCCCAGGGCCTTCGCCAGCCCGTCGACGAAGTTGCCGCCGGCATGGCTCAACAGATTGAACAGGCCGCTCAGGCCGTCGACGATGAAACGGATGATCGAGCCGAGCGCCTGGCCCAGCCATTCGAAAAAGCTTTCTACCTGCATGTTTGCATCCTGATGAAAGAGCTGAGCCTTGGGCCGCGCCGGGGGCGGCCGAGTTCCCTGCAAGCATAGAGGGTTTGCCGGGTGGTGGCTGCCCCTTGCCTTCGCGCGGCATCCCCCCGAAGCTATACGCCTTCAGGAGAACCCGATGAACCTTGTTGAACTGACCGAACGCCTGCACGCCATTCGCGACCGCAATGACTGGCGGCAATTTCACAGCCCGAAAAACCTGGCCATGGCCGCCAGCGTGGAAATGTCCGAGCTGGTGGAAATCTTCCAGTGGCTGACCGAAGACCAGTCCCGCGAACTGCCGGCGGACAAGCTGGCCCACGCCGGCCAGGAAGTCGGTGACATCGTCCTCTATCTGTTGCTGCTGTGCAGCGAGCTGGGTCTGGACATGAATGAAGTGGTGCGCAGCAAGCTCGCCGACAGCGAACGGCGGTTCAGCTGATGAGTGACCGTCATTTCGATCAGTTGGCGACCCGTTTCGCCGAAAAGATCTACGGCGGTGCCAAAGGCGCGATCCGCCTCGCGGTGTTGCAGGCCGATCTTGCCGAAGCCTTGCCGGATCGTCCGTTGCGGGTGCTGGACATCGGTGGCGGCCTGGGCCACATGTCGCTGTGGCTGGCCGAGCGCGGGCACGACGTGACCTTTACCGAGCCAGCCGAGCCGATGCTCGAAGGCGCACGCCAGCGCTTTGCCGACGCCGGGCAGACCGCAACGTTCATTCAGGCGCCTTGGCAGGAACTGCTCGGTCAACTCACCGATCCCTATGACGTGGTGATCTGCCACGCCGTGCTCGAATGGCTGGCCGAACCCCACGCGATCCTGCCGGTGCTGCATCAACTGACCAAGCCCGGCGGCTGGCTGTCGCTGGCGTTCTACAACCGTGATGCGCTGGTCTATCGCAACCTGCTAAAAGGCCATTTCAAGAAAATGCGCAGGAACGACATGGCCGGCGAAAAGCAGAGCCTGACCCCGCAGCAGCCGCTCGATCCACGGGAACTGGCCACGCAACTCGAAGGGTTGTGGCAGGTCGAAACCCAGAGCGGGATCCGGGTTTTCCACGATTACATGCCGGTGGAATTCCAGGCCCGTGCCGAGTTGATTGATTTGCTCGAGATGGAGCTCGCCCACCGTCGTCACCCAAGCTTCGCCGGGCTTGGGCGCTACTTGCACTGGATCTGCCGGCCGATCTGATCGGAGCATGAAATGAAAGGTCATTCCGGGTTATTGCTGATCTGTCTGGGGTTGGCCGCGTGCCAGGGCAGCAACCCTTATGTGGCGCAGTCGCGGCCGTTGCCGCCGGCGCCACCGCAAGCCGCAACCACCTTCGACCGCAGCGCATACCCGGCGCCGCCACGGGATTACGGGCGCTACCGCAGTTGGGCGTGGCTCAACGGACGCCTGCCACCCGGCAGTGCCTGGGCGGATTCGGCACAAGTGGCCGAGGCGGTCAGCAGTGCGCTGGACCAGCGCGGCTTGCGACCTCTGCATGACAATCGTCCGGCCGACTTGTTCGTCAGCGCCAACCTGAGTCTGGAAACCCGCTTGCGCCAGGTCCAGGACGATTACGGTTACTACGGCGGATACGGCGGCTATGACCGTTACGGTCGGGGTTACGGGATGTACAACACGGTCCCGATTGTCCGAACCTATCAGGAGCAGGTCGTGGTGGTACGGGTCGATCTGTTTGACGCCGGCACCGGCCAGCCGGTCTGGAGTGCCAGCGCCGAAACCGGCACTCAGGGCAATCAGAGTGACCGGGCCGATGCGATCCGGGAGGCTGTCGAAAAGGCCATGTCGGCGTATCCTCCCAGTTAGCTTCCCGTGAACCGGAAGCTCCCTCAGGTTCATGTTTTCCACCGGAGAAAAACCATGTTCCGCCGTTTTGTTTTACTGGCCATGGCCACGCTGCTCAGTGCCTGCGCCGCCAACCAGGTCAATCATGACTTTGACGCCAGCCGCGACTTTGCCGCCTACCGCAGCTGGAGCTGGAAAGAACCCGCCCTGCAATACCGCCCCGACGACCCACGGATCAAGAGCGACCTGACCGAACAGCGGATTCGCCAGTCCGTCGCCGATCAACTGGATCAGCGCGGCCTGCGCCCGGCCGCTGCGGGCACCAAAGGTGACTTGAATGTGCAGACCTACCTGATCGTCGAGGATCGCCAGCAACAGGTCACCACCAACTATGGCGGTGGTTGGGGTGGCCCGTGGAACGGTTACTGGGGCGCTCCGATGTACAACGAAACCCGCAACATCACCTACAAGGTCGCGACGATCCAGATCGATCTGCTCGACGGCAAGGACGGCAAACTGGTGTGGCGCGGCAGCGACGAGCAGATGCTCAGTCGCACGCCGAATCCGGCGGATCGCAGCAGCGCCATCCATGAAACGGTGACGCGGATTCTGTCGAACTACCCTCCGCGCTGAGCCGGCGCACAAAAACGGGAGCCAATGGCTCCCGTTTTTTATGGAGAAGCGGCTGGCGCGTTGCCAGCAGTGTCGATGCGCCGCGTCTACACTGACATCCACCAATGGAGCTTGCGCCCGGCCGTGTGCCGACAAAGGAGTGCGCCATGTCGCGTCTTTCGCAGTGTCGCGGCCCCGCCCGACAGCGCGGGGCCATCGGTTTGATGGCGGCCGCGACCCTCAGCCTCGCGCTGATCCTGATGTTGCTGGTGGTGGACACCGGCCGTCTGTACATGGAGCAGCGCAAGTTGCAGCGGCTGGTGGATAACGCGGCGCTGGAAGCGGTCAGCCGTGGCGGCAATTGTCTGCCGGGCCTCACGGCGGCCAGTTACGCGGGGCAAAGTGCGACACGCAACGGTTTTGTCACGGACGCAAATAACGTGCTGGTGGTCGACTGCGGCACGCTGATAACGGCCTCCAGCGGTTTGCGCACGTTCAGCGTGGACGCCACCCAGGCGGTGGCGGTCAAGGTCGCGGCCAACCACACAGTGACCACCAGTTTTGCCGGCGGCGTGCAGTCACTTTTCAGTGGCACACCGTTGAGCCTGAACACCGTGCTCTATGCCTCGGCCGTGGCCGCGCAACCCCAGCCCACCGTGGCCCAGCTGAATATCCGCAGCAACCTGGCCAACATCAGCACCGCCCAGTCGAGCATCCTCAACCCGCTGGTCTCCGGCCTGCTGGGCGGCAGTGTGAATCTGACGGCGGTGGGCTGGAACGGCCTGCTCAACACCGACATCAACCTGCTCAGCTATCTGAATCAACTGGCAATCAACCTCAACGTCGCCGCCGGCAATTACACCCAGTTGCTCAATACCCAGACCACCGTGACGCAATTGATCCAGGCCGCGATTACGGTGGTCCAGCTCAATGGCGCAACCGCCGACGTGATTACCGCGCTGGGGCAACTGCAAGTGGCGGCGATCAATGCCGCGCCGCTGAAACTGGGCGATATCCTGCAGCTGCAGACCGGCACCACGGCGGCCGGGCTCGACGCCAATCTGCAACTGCTGCAACTGATCCAGGGCGTGATCCAGCTGGCCAACAGCAACAGCGCGGTGGCCGCCACCCTGCCGATCAGCGTGCTGGGGCTGGCGAATGTCACGGTGCGGGTCAAGGTCATCGAGCCGCCGCAGTTTTCCGCCATCGGCGATCCGGCACTGGCCAAGGCAAACCCCACCGGGCCGAACCGGATTTACGTGCGTACCGCGCAGATCCGCACGATGCTTTCGGTGAATCTGCCGGTGTTGTCTGGGGTGACCGGTTTGACCAACGCCGTGCTGGGACTGGTCGGAACCCTGACCCCGACACTCAATGCGTTGCTCAGTCTGAACCTGGTCGCCACCCTGAATTCGGTGGGTTGCCTGCTCGGCGCCGGTTGCCAGCAATTGGACCCGTTGCTGCTGCCATCGCCGGAAATCGACATCAGCCTCGATGCCGGCGGCGCCATCAGTTACGTCACCGATTACAGCTGCCCCACCGGCAATACCGGGACCAAGAGCCTGACGGCCCATACCATCACCTCCGTTGCCGATCTCAAGGTGGGCAAGATTGATCCGACCAACGCTTTTTCGTCCTCTGCCGAACCGACGGTCACCCCGTTGCCGCTGGTGGATCTGGGCACCGTGACCTGCCACAAGATTCTGGCGATCGGCAGTTGTGACGAAAGCACCCACGTGCAATACGGCGCCGGCGGCATCGCGATCATGGTCAACACCAGCGTGGCGCAGAACACTCAGGATCTGGTGTTTTCCAGCGGCACGCCGTTCCCCACGCCACCCAACCTGAAACAGCCGCCGAGCGTGATTTCCGCTGCGCCTACCAGCAATATCGTTAACAGCCTGGCGAGCACGTTGGCGGGGATCAACCTGATCGTCTACAAACCCCAGGGCAGCAACCCGCTGGGGGCGATCATCACCGGCGTTGCCAGCCTGATCAGCGGTGTCACGACAATTCTGCAACCGCTGATCACCAATCTGGTCAGCCCATTGCTCGACCCGCTGCTGAATAACTTGCTCAACGGGTTGGGAATCAATTTGATGGACGTGGACGTCGGCGCCAACATGACCTGTGGCCAGACCGGCAAGGCGTATCTCGTCATCTAGTCATCGGGGGCGATCGGCAGTTCGATGCAGAACCGTGCGCCTTCCGCCGAATTGCGCACACTCAGATGGCCGCCCATGTTCTCGATGATTCCGTAACTTACCGACAACCCCAGACCGGTGCCGACGCCCACCGGTTTGGTGGTGAAGAACGGTTCGAAAATCCGCTCCAGCAGACGCGGATCAATGCCGCCGCCGTTGTCCTCGACCCACAGCCGCACCTTTTCTTCATCCCGTTCGGCGTAAATCGAAATCCACGGTTTGAAGCCTGACTCGGACTCGCGCTTGCCCAGCAACGCATCCCGGGCATTGACCATCAGGTTGATCAGCACCTGCTCCAGTTGATCGACGTAACCGCGCACCTGGACGACAAAAGCCGTCTCGCTGATGCGCAAGTCGACGCCTTTGCCGCGCATGCCTTCAGCCAGCAACGACAGCGTGCCTTCGATGGCGCTCGCCGGGTTGAACAGTTGCTGTTCGATTTCCGAACGGCGGCCGAACACCCGCATGTGATCCACCACTTTCGCGGCGCGCTGGACCTGGGCGTCGATGCGGTTGAGTTTGTCGGTCAGGTAGTCGATCTGCACATCGCCGTTGCTCAGGCGCTTCTGCACGTTGACGATGGCCATGCGCATGACGTTCAGCGGCTGGTTGATTTCATGGGCCAGGCCTGTGGCCATTTCGCCGAGGGTGGCCATTTTCGCGCTCTGGGTAAGCTGCTGCTGGGAGCGGCGCACTTCGGTGTTGTCGCGGCCAACGGCTTGCACTTCGATCAGTGTCCCGCGCTCATCGAACACGCCGCGATCCGACCACACCCACCACGCATGCTCACGACCCGGCAATTGCAGATTGATTTCGGCGGTGCTGACGGGGGACTCCGGGGTCAACAACGCCAGACGCTCGACGAAGTCTGCGCGTTGTACGTCCGACATCCAGCTGCCCAGATTGACCCCGGGTAAATCTTCGGGCGCGCATTCCAGATACTTCGCCAGCGGCTGGTTGCCGAAGGTCAGGATCAGGTCCGGGCGATAACGGCAGATCATCGCCGGCGAGTCTTCCACCAGAATCCGGTAGCGCTCTTCACTCTGTCTGACCTGTTCGGCGGCCAGCGTCGCTTCAGTGACATCCAGCCACAAGCCGACGGCCTCCACCGGCAGCCCGAGGTCGTTGCGCAGGAGCCGGGCTTCGTCGAGCAGCCAGTGGTAATCGCCGCGACTGTCGCGCAGGCGATAGCGGGCGCGTACCGAACCTTCGCGCAACAACTGCCGGGTGCGTTCGAAATACAGCGCCCGGTCATCCGGGTGGATCCGCTCCACCAACGCACCGGCATCGCAGTCTTCCAGGCTCCAGCCCAGCAACGGCTGCAGACTGGCGCTGAAAAACGCCGGCAGCAATGCGCCTTCGACGTAGTGCTGGACATAGATGACCGCCGGCGAGCTGGCGATCAGGTTGTCCAGTCGCGCATGGGCCGCAGCGGCCAGTTGCTGCTGGTTCTTGATGTCGCTGATGTCCAGCATGAAGCCCGCCAGCCGACGGTGATCGCCGGTGCCGCTGACCTGCCCCTGAAGGCGATACCACGCCGGCGACTGACTGGCGTCGCGAGGATGCAGGCGTACGCACAGATCGAGGATTTCGCCATGCATCTGCAAGGCTTGCAGGCGGCTGCGCACTTCTTCGCGGTCAGCGGGGTGGATCAGGTTCAGCCAGTGTTCCAGGGTCAGCGTCGAGCTGTCCTGTTGCAGGGTGACGGCCAGCGTCGGCGCCAGCTGAATGTGTTCGCCACTGCTGCCGATTTCCCACCAGCCGGTGCCCAGCAATGTCTGCAACGACTCGAGGCGCTCCAGTTGCAGCTGATGCTGCTGCTCACGCAAACGCCCGAGCAACGGCCCCGCCAGTGCGCCGGCCAGCATCAGCCAGTCACGGTCGGTCAGATAGGGCGCGGTCTTGTCGACGGCGTAAAAGCCGCAGAGCAACCACGCCATGACGCCTCGATCGTCGCTGTAGGGCACGGCGAAACCCTCGGCGTTGCCGAACAGCCCCTGCACCCGTGAATGTTCATACTGGCCGTAATGCGCGCCGAGGCGTTGCGGACCGGTGCCATTGAGGCTGTCCAGCGGCGTGCCGAGGCGTTGGCCGTCGTGCCACAGCGCGGGTGCGTCGTGGGCGTGGAACTGGCAGTGAACCTGCCACACCTGTTCCTGCTCATTGAGCAAGGCGAGCGCCACACAGGGGATCTGCCAGCGTTGGGCGATGATCTGCAGTTGATCGCTGACGACCATCGGCAGTCGTCCCAGGCTGCAACTGCGCAACTGCTTGCTGATCTGCCCGGCAATCCCTTGGCACGCCTCGCGCTGATGGGCTTGCTGGCGTTCGGACAAGAGGTCGGCAATGTCGATCAGTTGCAGCAGCCAGCCGTTGCCCAGAGGCTGGGCCCAGCCGCGCAGGTGCAGGGTCTGTTCGCCCAGGCCGGGGAAATCCAGGTCCAGCAGCAGCCCCTGCCATTCCTGTGGCCGGCCTTCGATCGCCAGGGTGCTGTGGGGTAGCAGTAAATCTTGCAGCGGCAACGGTTTGTCATGGGGCATCTGCTGTGCCAGCAACAGACGCAAGGGGCCGGCCATCTGCAACACGGCGCCGTCGCCATCGAGGTACAGGTGCAGGCCCGTCGCGGGGGAACCGAGCACGTCCGGCAGGTCGCCGGCCAGCGGCGCGCGCTTGAGCAGGCGGCCGAACAGATTGTCCCCGGACGTCAAAATTTCAGGCTCGAGCTGGCGGTCAGGTTGGTGGGCAGGCTGGGGACGGCGCCGACGCCCGGCAACACCAGAAACGGAATGACCTGATTGAGTTTGCTGACGGGGTAATTGACGCTGACGGTGAGCGTACCTTGCGTCGTGTCATAGATCGCTGAAGTGTCCACGCCGACCACCACGTTCAGGGCGCTGGGCAGGCCTGAAAACTGCTGGGTCAGGGCGGCGTTGGCGGTGTTGACGACAACTGTCGAGTAGTTGGGTGTCGTGGGATCGACCGCCACGCTGCGACGAACCGCTTCAGCGGTGGCCTGATTGAACGTCTGCATCAGCACGAACGGCAGGGCATAGCTGACCAGGCCGTAAAACACCGCGAAAAAGATCACGAACACCAGGGCGAATTCGATCGCCACCGCGCCTTTTTGCGCCTTCCGAGAGCCGGTTTTCATCCGTGCGTCTACCCTGACAGTCACTGCGTAGTATCAGCATAGAATCATTCAGCCAAAACGGACGGTTTTTACCGGATGCAAAGCCTTGTTCTTCTGATCTGGTTGACCTTGTGTGCGGCCCAGGATGCCCGGCAACGAAGGATCGCCAACGTCATGACGTTGGGCGTTGGCGCCCTGGCACTGGTTTATCTGCTGTATTTCGGAACGACCTGGACGGGGGCTGCAGCGGAGCAGGGCGGCTGGGCCTGTCTGGTGGCGCTGGCGTTCACCCTGCCGGGGTATTTCATGGGACGAATGGGGGCCGGCGATGTGAAATTAATGACAGCCCTCGGTCTTGCGACGGACGGTCTGTCGTTGCTCGGGATTTTTATCGGCGCCGGCGTCGCAAGCGTCGTCTGGATCCTGCTGGCGCCAAGAGTCTGGCTGCATATGAGTCAAAGGCTTAGACATCGTCTTCGATATATGGCGCCATCCATGTCAAAAAAGCTGCCATTTGCGCCGTTCGTGCTGATCGGTTTCCTGCTTGTACTACCTTGGATCCATTAGTCGCCAAACGCCACTAGTCTTATGTACATAGTCGGAAAGTGCGTCTACTTTCAAAGGTACTGGTTATACGGCCAACGGCTGACAGTACAGGAATGGTCAGTTTTGGCCCGGGCATGGAGTGGCACGTGAACAAGCTTACATCTGCGGTAAAAGTCCTCGTTGTCGATGATCAGGCGCTGATCGTCGAGGAACTCTGTGAGTTCCTCGAGAGCAACGGCTATCGCTGTGTCCCCTGCGGGTCCGGCAAAGAGGCCGTCGAGCGTTTTGCCGAGGATCCGGCGATCGGTCTGGTGCTGTGCGATCTGCACATGCCGGACCTCGACGGCATTCAGTTGGTGCAGGAACTGCAGCGACAGGCCGGCAAGGCGCGGGTGTTCGAAGCGATCATGCTCACCGGCCGCGCCGACAAGCAGGATGTGATCAAGGCGTTGCGCGCCGGGATTGCCGACTACTACCAGAAACCGGTCAACCTCGACGAACTGCTCGAAGGCCTGCAGCGTCAGGAGACGGTGCTCCAGGAGCGGCAGAAAACCCTGCAACTGGGGCACTTGAATCAGAAGCTGCAGGACCTGTCGTCGTCCATCGATGATCTGTATCAGGATCTGGACAAGGTGCGCCGCGGGCCGGCTCCCGTCAGTGAGCAGGCATCCGGTGACACCGACGCGCTGGAGATCCCGGCCA
Source organism: Pseudomonas sp. MWU12-3088 (assembly GCF_023242405.1). NCBI lineage: Bacteria > Pseudomonadati > Pseudomonadota > Gammaproteobacteria > Pseudomonadales > Pseudomonadaceae > Pseudomonas > Pseudomonas sp. MWU12-3088. The sequence goes on along the minus strand of NZ_JALJEA010000005.1, from coordinate 51,458 downwards.
TCTTCAATCAGTTGTCACCGCGGCAACTGGACGTGGCGCGTCTGGTGGGCAAGGGGCAGACCAATTACCAGATCGCCTGCGAGTTGGGCATCACTGAAAACACCGTCAAGCTTTACGTCTCGCAGGTGCTGCGCCTGACCCACATGCACAACCGCACTCAACTCGCGCTGGCGCTTTCGCCAAGTGCTGCGGCGTTGCGGCAGCGGGTGACCGCGCACTAGTCCGTTGTGCCTGGCCGCCATCGCGCGGCCAGGGACGTCAGTTCTTCCTCTCGATCTTGCCCCCGGCATCGGGGTCATAGAAATCGGGGATGTCATATTTGTATTTCTTCAGCCAGCGCTGCATGGCCAGTTCACGCTCGGTGGCCGTGGCCGCCTGCGGATCGGGAGAGGCGGCCTTGTTGCGGCTTTGCAGCAACAGCCAGCCTTCGGTTTCCTGCTGCTGGGCCGAGGCGGGGCCGGCGTCGATGGCCTGCGCACTCAAGGGCAGGCTCAACAGACCCAGACAGCACAATTTCTTGAAGCGGTTCATGGCGCCTCCTTGAAGGTCACTTGATCGTCGCCGGTTGCGGGTCAGTCGCCACCGCGACCTGATTGCCGGTGGCAGGTTTTGCCTTGATCGGGGACTTGAGTTTTTCCGCCCGCTCCTGAGCGTCGGTGAACTGTTCCGGGGTCAGGTGCGCGCGACTGACGATTTCGGCGGCCTGCTGCCAGTTGTTCTGGTAGATCAGCAAGGTGATCAGGTTCAGCGTCGCCAATTGATTGTTCTGCTTGAGCTCGATGGCCGTGAGGAACTCGAAGCGCGCGTCTTCGAGCCGCAACTGGTTGAGGTACACCACGCCCAGATCGTTGTGGATGTTTTCATTGGTCGGCGCCAGTCGAACGGCCCGTTGCAGATGAGCCTGGGCCTGACCGTTATCGCCACGGGCGGCGTACAGCTGACCCAGACCGTGTTCGGCGTCGGCGCTCAGGCAAGTGCCGAGCAGGCCGCGATACAGGGGTTCGGCTTCGCTGCGCCCCAGCAGACGATAGACCTTGGCCTTGCGCAGACGTACCTCCACGAGGTTGTCGGGCAGGCCCTGCAGGTTGGCCAGGCTGGCGTGCAGCTTGCCGTCATTGGCCAGATCGTCCACCAGATTCAGCGACAGCTCCTGCTCGGCGCTCAGCTTGCTGCAACTGGTGGGCGCCAGCATGGCGGTCCACGGCGCCTGACCATCGGTTGCGCAACCGCCCAGCAGCAACAGGCTTGCCACCACCATCAGTGCTTTCATCAAACGCTCTCCATGTCAGGACGCAAACGCCCGGGTGATTGCGGTAAATCCGGGGCCTGCCAGTACGATCAGCAAGGCCGGAAACAGGAACAGCATCATGACCACCGACATCTTCGCCGACATCTTCGAGATGTATTCCTGCAAGCGCGTCAGGCGTCGGTCATCCAGCAGCTGTTTGAGCGCCAGCAGCGATTTCATCGCGCCGCCGCCCTGTTGAATCAGTTGTTGCAGGATCACGCAGGTGTCGGTGAACTCATCCACCGCCAGCATCACTGCCGCCTTGTTCAGTTCCTGCCCGAGCTCCAGCCCCGAGTCGACGCGGGCGAGGATCAGGCGCAATTCGCTGGTCAGTTCCGGCAGCAGTTTCTGCCCCTCGATGCTCAACACGCGCAGTGCCTGTTCGACCGCCATGCCGGACTCGAACAGGATGCGCAGCAGAGGAATGAACGTCGAAACTTCCACCGAAATGATTTTTTGCCGCCGGGCGGCGGCATACGCCAACAAGCGCTTGGGCAGCAGGTAACCGGTGCCGGTGGCGAACATCGGCACCAGCCAGCCCTTGGGCGCCTGGGGAAAGAACACTTCCTGCAGAAACAAACCGATGCCCAGTGCCAGTAACGGCGTGCCGATCTGGCACGCGGCGAACAGCGAGCGCTCACTGGCGCGGCGCCAGCCGAGACGGTTGAGCAGGGTCTGGGTTTCGCTGTCCATGCTCACCGAACGCTGGCCGAACCGGCTGTTGCCCAGCGCTCGCAACAAAGTGCGCAATTGGTTCTCGCGCACCAGATGGCCCTGCAGGCGCTGGTTGACCTGACGCACCCGGCGACGCTCGGTCAGCAAATGGTTGCCGACCAGCAACAGTGCCCCGAGCAGCATGAGACTGGCCAGGATCACCATCTCAGACACTCCTCAACATGCGCCACAGCGCCAGGCTGCCGATGACCTGCAACACCACCGCGATGATCAGCATGGTCTGGCCGCCGGGGTCTTTCCACATGCCGAGCATGTAACCGGGATTGGTCAGCATGAAGTAGCTGACGATGATCACCGGCAGCGATCCCAGCACCCACGCGGTCAGACGGGTTTCGCCGGTCAGGGCGCGCAGCTGGCGGGCGCCCTGATCGCGTTCGCGGATCAGCTTGATCAGGTTTTCCAGCAGCTCGCTGGCATTGCCGCCGTAGCGGTGATTGACCTTCAGGCCCAGGGCGAACATGCGCAGTTCGTCCTGTTCGTAGAGCTCGGCGAAGTCGCTCACCGCATCTGGCAGGTTCACCCCCAGTTGCACGTTGCGCTGCACGCGGCCCATCGCGGTCTTCAGCGGATCCTCGCTGGAGTCGATGCCACCCAGCACGGCATCGTTCAGGGTGCGCCCGGATTTGAGGCTGCGCACTGTGTGGTCCAGCAACTGCGGCAGTTGCTCGATCATGCGGTTGAGCCGGCGGCGATACAGCCACGCGATGTACAGGCGCAACACCAGGGGTGGCGCCAGCATCATGATCAGCAGGCCGATCCACTCGGCGGTCAGGTAACCCAGCATCATCGCGATGGCCCATAACGCCAGCCACAGTCCCAGACGCTCGCCGGGACGGCCCAGGCCGGCCCGCAGGAACATGCGTTCAAGCCCCGTCCACGTAGTTTTGCCGGGCGCTGTCTGCGGTTGCCCGGCAGCCAGTCGCGTGAGCACCCGTTCGTTGGCGGTCTTGCGCACGCCATGCAGGAACAGGCGAATCGACAGCCCCAGCAGCATCAGGCAAATGACGATGAGAATCACCGGCCCGATCATGACGAAAGCTCCATGCGCTCAGCCCAGGCTCGACTCGTGCCGCAACTTGTCGCCGGCCGGATTGACCGCTTCGCGCAGGAAGCCGAACCCGGTGCGTCGATCGAGGCGGAACAAAGTGTTGGTGACGTAGATGTCTTCGCGCACGCCGACCACTTCCACCACCTCGCTCACGCAGCGGCGGCCGTCGGGCATGCGGGTCAACTGGATGATCATGTCGAGTGCGGCACAGATCATTTGCCGCAACGTGCGCTCGGCCACCGTGCGACCGGTCAGGCCGACCAGGGTTTCCAGACGCAGCAACGCATCCTGGGCATTGTTGGCGTGGACCGTGCTCATCGAACCGTCGTGGCCGGTGTTCATCGCCGTGAGCACGTCGAGCACTTCGACGCCACGGATCTCGCCGAGGATGATCCGGTCCGGGCGCATCCGCAGGGCGTTGCGGATCAGATCGCTGGCCTTGACCTCGCCATGGCCCTCGGCGTTCGGCGGCCGGGTTTCCAGGCGCACCACGTGCGGGTGGCCGAGTTGCAGTTCGGCGACGTCCTCGATGGTCACCAGCCGTTCATGGGGGTTGATCAACTGACTGAGAATGTTCAGCAACGTAGTCTTGCCGGTACCGGTGCCGCCGCTGATCAGGATGTTGCAGCGTTTGCCCACGGCCTCCTGGAAGCAATCGAAGATCGCCAGGTCGATGGTCTGCATGGCGATCAGGTCGCTGCTCTTGAGCATGTCCTTGCGGAATTTCCGGATCGACAGACACGGCCCGTCGAGGGCAATCGGCGGGATGATTGCGTTGACCCGGCTGCCGTCGGGCAGGCGCGCATCGACCATCGGCGAAGACTCGTCGAGCCTTCGCCCGAGCGGCGCGAGAATGCGCTGCATGACCCGTTCGACGTGATGGGCATCGATGAAGCGCAGGTCGCTCTGGTGCAGCACGCCGTCACGCTCGATGAACACCCGGTGCGGGCCGTTGACCAGGATCTCGGTCACGGCGCTGTCGCGCAGCAACACTTCCAGGGGGCCGAAACCGGTCAGCTCATCGACGATTTCTTCCGCCAGCCGCTCCATCTCGTAACGGGAAATCGCCAGGTGCAGACGGGCGATGTATTCGGCGACCTTGTCGGTGACGAATTGCGCCAGCAACTGCCGCGAACCTTCCAGCAGGTTTTTCCCCGACTCTTCGATGGCATCGATGATGTAGCGATGCAGGACCAGTTTCAGGCCTTCGTGGTCGGTGTTGCCCGACTGACCGCGAGCCGGGGCGCCGAAGAGTTTTTCCGGGCTCATGAGCTGCCCCGCAACCGGTCGAACCAGGTGACCTTGGGTTTGGCCAGGCCTTCGGAGCGTTTGGCCAGTCGTTCGCCAAGCGCCCGCAGGCTCTGGGTGAGTTTTTCCCGGGGGGCCAGTTCGAACAGGCTGACGCCCTGGTTCTTGGCATTCAGGCGCAGCTCCGGGCTCAGTGCCAGCACGGCGATCACTTCCAGATTGAAGGTCTTGCCGAGGGTGTCCGCATCCGGCGCGACGTTGCTCAGATAGCGGTCGACCAACAGCCGTCCGTGATCGAGCTTCATGCCTTTTTCCCGCCACAGGTTGAACATTGCCAGATTGCGCCGGCAATTGAGGACGTTCTGGTCGGTGTACCAGATCAGCTTGTCGCAATGGCTGACAAAGGTGCGCAGGGCTTCGCTGTCAGGCTGGCCGGTGAGGTTCACGACAATGTGCTGGAAGTGCTGGCGCAAGGCACTGAGCAACATGTACAGCTCGGCAGCGCTGGTGCTTTCCAGCGGCTCGTCATTGTCGGCGTACGCGAGAATCCGCAGCCCGGATTCGGCGCTGGTGAAGGCGCTGTCGATCAACGTCGCATCGAGCCTGCGCAAGTGGCGCAAGGCATCGCCGAAGTGGAACGAGCTCTCCAGCCCCAGCAGCGCCAGACTGTCGCCACGGGGCAGGCCAAGGTCCAGCAGCAGCGTCTGTTGCCCGCTCTTTTGCACCACCAGCGCCATATGGTTGGACAACAGCGCGCCGTCGGAACTGCTCTGCACGCCGTACAGGACCGTCAGGCCACCCAGTTGCGTGTTGTGGGTCACCGGCGGCATGCGTTTGCTCAGGCGGCGCACCAGCCCCGCGACTTCGCTGGAGCGCGAACCGTAGGCGACAAAATCCCGTGCCCCGGCGCGCATGGCGTTGAGTACCAACTGATTGTCCATGCCGTCGCCGAGGGCGACGATTGCCAGCATCGGCTTGGCCTCCAGCGCGCCTTCGATCAGCGCGCTCTGGGCTACTACGTGTTCTCGGTCGAGGCCGACGAACACCAGGCTGGCGAAGGTGACATCCACCAGCGCGAGCAATTCATCGAGGCTGCCGGTACCGGCGCTGACCACTTGCCCCAGCGGCGCGAGCGCGCTTTGCAGCCACTCCAGATCGGTGCTGTTGCGGGTGATGGCGAGAAAGGTCTGGCTCAGGCTCTGGCTCATTGGGACAACCCGCTGCGCTTGTCGAAGTTGCCGTTTTCCATAAAGAACATGCGATAGAAGTTCGGGTCGTAGTTGCGCAGTTTTTCTCCCGGCAGCGACGGCAGTTGCGCTTCCGCCGACAGTGGACGCACCAGATGCGGGGTGACGATCATCAACAGTTCACGCTCTTCGCGCTTGATCTGCGAGCTTTTGAAAAACGCCCCGAGCACCGGGATATCGCCCAGCCCCGGAAACTTGTCGACCTGGGAGCTGTTGGTGGTGCTGATCAAGCCGCTGATGACAAAGCTCTCGCCATCGGCCAGGGAGATGCTGGTGTCGGTGCGGCGGATGGTCAGGGCCGGCACCGTGGTGCCGGCGATCTGCACCGCATTGCTGAAGTCCAGCTCGCTGACTTCCGGCGCGACCTTCAGGGCGATGCGGTCGTGGCTGATGATGGTCGGCGTCAGGGTCAGGCGGATGCCGAACTCCTTGTATTCGATGGACACGCTGTCGCTGCCGGAGCTGGGGACCGGAATCGGGATCTGGCCACCGGCAAGGAAACTTGCGCTCTGCCCGTTCAGCGCCACCAGGCTGGGCCGCGCCAGGGTGTAGGCGAAGCCGCTGCCTTCAAGGGCGTTGATGATCGCCATGGTGTTGCCGCCGATCCACGAGAAGTTGAACAGCGAGTTGTCCACCGGCAGTCGCGGCTGCGGCACGCCATCGATGGGCGGCAGCGTCCCGGGGGAGCCGAACAGGAAGTTGCCGCGGGTGCCGATCAGCTTGGCCGAGGCCTGCTTGAGTTTGGTGCGGCTGACTTCAACGAAACGAATGTCGGTCTGTACCTGCGAAGGCAGCTGCGCGTCATCTGAAGGCAACGGGCCGGCGCCGGTGAGAGCGTTCGTGGCAGCACCCTGGACAAATACCATGCTCTGGCGCGGCTCGCTGGAGCAGCCGGTCCAGACCATCAGACTGGTGGCGCCGGGGGCTACGCCCGTGAGCAGGAACGACGAGTTGCCGGTGGCGTGCACGTCGGCGATTTTCGGATCGCCGATAGCCAGACGGGTGATTGCCACCGGCGATTGCAGATCCTTTTGCCAGCCTTCATTGACTTCGATTACCGGCGGCAAACGGCTCAGGGCCGAGCAGTTGCCGGTGGCCGCCTGGGCGGCATTGATCGACAGTCCCGTCAACAGCAAGGCCCGGAGCAGGGGATTGAAGGTCGGCCAGAAACGACTCTGCATGCACTTGGATCCTTGCTCTGTCATGGGTTCTGTTGGGTGATCTGATTGCCGCGAATCACTTCCACCGCCGGACGCGTTGCACCGCTGTGCTCGCCGCTGGACGGGACTTTCGGCGCAGCGCCCAGCGCAAGCTGGGTGAACTGGAAGAGTTGGCTGTTGGCGGCCACCAGTTTGTCCGGTGCCTGGTTTTCGCCGGCCCAGTATTTGGCCAGGCGCTGTTCCTCACTGCTGCGCACGGCCAGGCGCAAGGTGCCGACCTGGGTGGCGAGCATCATCCGGCTCAGCAGTTGTTCCGGCACCGCCAGCACCACGGTGCGCGCGGTGATCCGGCGTTGATCCTGTTTGAGCTTGTCGTCGGCGCTCAGCGCAGGCGTGGCCGGCTGACCGTCGTTGGTCAGACCGTATTGTTCGCCGACGCCGAGTACGCGCATCGCCGGCACCACAATCTGCGCCGACTGTTGCGGGTTGCTGGCGTCCTGGCGCAGGTAGAGCAACACATCGACGTAATCGCCGGGCATCAGTTGCCCGGCGGCACCGATGACTTCATCCACCGACACCGCCAGTGCGCGCTCGTCGCTGTGGATCATGCGCGCCAGCGCGCCGCCGGCTTCGAAGCTTTCAGCGTTGAGCCAGGTGCCGGCACTCAGGTGACGCCACGGTGTGCGGCCCACGGCCTGGTCAATTTCACTCAGGCTGCCGGCGGGGGCGCTGCGCAGTTTTTCGATGGCCAGGTCGGCGGCGGTGAGGGGGGTGAATGGCGGGGCATCATGCACCAGCACCACCACAGGCTGGCGGGTCTGGTCTTCGGCGGCGGCGACGGTCTTTTCCACTGTGACCACTGCCGGCGCGGGTGCCTCGGCAACCGGCGCCGGTTGCCGGCTGAGCACCAGGCCCCAGTAGCCGACAACGATGGCCCCCAGCAGAAGCACGGCGGCAAGACCCATGGTGACACGACTGTTCATGACGGCTCTCCCTTTCCTGCTGCACTACCAGCCCGCACTTCCAACCAAGGGAACATCGCAATCAGGCAGCTATGAACATCCAACTATTTCGCTATTTCCACGCTAGCTGAAACAAGCCAAAACGCCATTACTGGCCGGCAAATAACCTACGAAAGTATGAGTGTTGGCCAATTAGCAGTCGAAATCCGGGGAACGACGAAGCGGTTAATCCTTTGTGATTAATCCGTTCTTACAGTTGTTGACGGGGGCTTTGTTGACAATGCTCAGATAGCACGGTGGAAGCTTTGCCGCTGTCGCGACATCGGCGCCATGGGCGCAAAGGAGTGGACGTATGATTCTCGATTATCTGTTGGCCAGGGCCCGTTTGTTTTTCAAGAGTGAGGAAGGGGCTTCGGCTATCGAGTACGCGATCGTGGTGGCGATGGTGGCGGTGGTGGTCGTGGTGTTCGTGACGCCAATGGGCACCAAGGTCTTCAATATTTTCAGCGCGATCCTGACCTCGCTCGGCGGCACTGCCCCGACCAAGCCCGGCATTCCTTGACCGGACGCTCTCTCCCTCTGTCGATGCCTGTCTGCTTCCGAGCAGGAGCGTTCAGGCATTGCCCCGATCATTGGCTTTCCGGTGCCCGGAAAATCCCGGGCATGAAGGAGAATGTCCATGCTCTTCGAATACCTGATGATGCGTGCCCGGTCGCTCCTGGCAAGCACTGAAGCCGCGTCGGCCATCGAGTACGCAATTGTGGTGGCAATGGTTGCCATTGTGGTTGTGGTGTTCGTGACGCCGGTAGGCGCCAAGGTGCTGGCGATCTTCAACAACATCCTCGTGGCCCTTGGCGGTACGGCACAGACTGCGCCGACGCAGTTGCCCTGACTCGATGGGTGGCAAATCTCGCACTACACTCGGTTCCACCTTCAGCTTCTCAGGGATTGACCAATGACTGCTTCTTCACTGCCCCGCCAACAGTTGCTTCTGGTTGACGATGAAGAGGACGCATTGCTGGAGTTGGCGGAGTTGCTGGAGGGCGAGGGCTTCGTCTGTCATACCGCGACCTCGGTGAAGCTCGCCCTGCATCATCTGACCCGCCATCCCGACATCGCCCTGGTGATCACCGACCTGCGCATGCCCGAAGAGAGCGGCATGTCGCTGATCAAACGCCTGCGCGAACACACCTCGCGCCAGCACCTGCCGGTGATCGTGACGTCGGGGCATGCGGACATGGAAGACGTCAGCGACATGCTGCGCCTGCAGGTGCTCGACCTGTTCCGCAAGCCGATCTATCACGTGCGGCTGCTGGAAACCCTGGACAATCTTTTCCCCAAGCCGAAGGCCAACGTTTCCTGAGCGTTGTCCTGGCTCGTTCCAGTGCCAGACTTATGACGCCGTTCATTTGACATTTTGATGGTGTCTAAATGATGGCTCGTGTACATTCGCCGCGCCCAGACCAGACGCCCTGGTGGGTTCGGTAGGGATGCCTGAATGAATGTATGAACCCTGCTGAAACTGTTTTTCATGTTTTGGAAGGGAATCTCGTTTGAATACTGCTCGCTTGCGCCACTCGCTCCTGGCGCTTTCCATCACTACAGCCACGCTGCACACCTCCGTTGTTACCGCCGCCGGCGCCAGTCTGAACTACGACCTGAGCGGCGGGCCGTTGAACAGCAACCTGCAGAACTACGGGCTGGTCGATTTGAACGGCAACGGGACCATCGCCCCCGGTTCGCCGTCGACCTTGACCTATGGTGCACAGTTCACGGGACTGGCGGCCGACCAGTTGCGCAATAACGGCACTATCCGCATAGACGGGGCCAATCATGGCATGGGCATCTCGCTGTCCACTGCCGGGGCAGTGCCGAGCAAAATCAAGTACAGCCTGATCAACCAGGGTTCGATCATCGTCAACGGGCTACCGGGGTCAGGGAGCTCCGTCGGTATTTCCGATATTGGCAGTACGCTGGGTGAAAGCCTGGTCAACTCCGGCAGTATCGACGTTTCCGGCGCGAGTGCCAGTGGCGTGATGATGGTGCACACCGCCATGGGCGGACTGAGCAACAGTGGCACAATCAGTGCCAGTGGCACTGATGCCTTGGGGATTCTGCTGGACGGGGCGAGTCTGAGTGGCTCCGTCAGCAACACCGGCACCATTCGCGCCAGTGGTTCCGATGCCGAAGCACTGGTGTTCGAAGGGGCGACCTCCAGCGGTCCTGCCGGCAGCTTCAATCTGGTGAACTACGGCACGATCGTCGGTGAGTCCACGGGTGTTCACATCAGCGGTCAGGCTGTCGGCGTTCCATTGACGATCTATCAGGGGAACGGGTTGATTGAAGGGGGCCGCGCGGCGATTCAGGTCGACGACGGAGTCACGTACTTCAAGTTCTATGGCGGTGCAGTCAAAGGTGACTTGCTGGGACTGGCGGGTGTCAGCATCGACGGTGATGCAACCTTCGACGGCTCGACCATCAAGTCCGGCTACGTCACCATCGAGGAAGGCACGCTGACCCTGATGAAGCCGCACACCACGATCATCGGCGACTTCGACATGGAAGAACCCAACTCGGTGCTGGAGATGTATCTGGGCAACGACACCAACCCGGCGTTGCCGGTGCTGAAAGTCACCGGTACCACCGATATCGCACCAGGCGCGACATTGCGTCTGCTGGCGCGCTCCAGTGATTTCCGCGTGACCCCGGGCGGCACGAAATACACCCTGATCAGCTCGGGCAATCTGATCGGCGGCAACAACCTGACCGTGACCTCCACCTCCGCGTTGCTGGACGTGAAAAGTTTCGGCGTCGTGGGCAACGACATCACGTCGGTGGTGACGAACAAGTCCGAAGAGGTGTTGGCGCAAAACACCCTCGTGGCAGGCGGCAGTCGCAACGCGGCCACGGCAGTGGGCCGGGTGTCGGGTCTGCTGTCCCGGCTCGACGAGCAGGATCCGGTGTTCCAGGCATTCGCCAACGCCAGTAGCGACGCACAACTGGCGCGGCTGTCCGAAACCCTCAGTCCCGATGTCAGCCGTGGGGTGATTCATGCCGCCACCAACAGCCAGACGCTGGTTTCAGGTGTGATCAACGAGCGCTCCAGTCGCGCCCGCGATACGGCAGCTTCGATGGAAAAAGGCGTCTGGCTGCAAGCGTTGAACAGCGACGCCAGCCAGGATCAGCGTCGCGGTGTCAGCGGTTATGACGCCGACAGCCATGGTATCGCCGTCGGCGCCGATGGCCAGTTGAATGCCGACATGGCGGTCGGTCTGGCGTACAGCTACCTCGACACCGACGTGAAATCCGATCGCGGCAACAAGACCAGGGTCACCGGGCATGCCCTGACCCTGTACGGCAACTGGACCCACGACAACTGGTTCGCCGATACGTCGCTGATGTACGGCTGGAATGACAACGAATCAAAGCGCTACATCGCCGGTACCCGGGCCAAGGGTGACTACGACAGCAATGTGTTCGGTGTCGGCGCGCTGGCCGGTTACACCGTGCGCCTGATGCCGGACGTGGTGCTTGAGCCGCAGGTCGGCGCGCGTTACGCCAATGTGAGCATGGACAGCTATCGCGAGAAGGGCAGTTCGGCCTCGCTGAATGTCGGCAGCCAACGCTACGAAGTGGGTGAAGTCGGTGCCGGCGCGCGCCTGGCCGCAGCGTTCGCCATGGGCTCGGGCAGCCTCGAACCGGAAGCGAAACTCATGGCCTGGCATGACGTCATTGGTGACAGGACCGCGACCACTTCCTCGTTCGTGCTGGGCGGTGATTCCTTCACCAGCCGGGGCACGACACCGGTTCGCGACAGCTATGAGCTGGGTCTGGGCGCCAACTATCGCATGGGCCCGTGGAGTGTCGGCGGGTCGTACAACTACGTGACCGCCAGCGGGTTCAACGCTGACGGTTTCACCGCAAAAGTGCGTTACGCCTTCTGACCGCACAGCCGGCCGGGCTACAGCTGATAGCTGAAACTGATGCTGTAGCGCGGCCGGCGGTTGTAGGTATCCAGCGCTTCATCCGACATGGGTTTGGCCGCTTCCAGGGCGATGTTGTAGTACTTGGCGTCGCCAAATCTGAGGCCCACGGCTGCCGATGACAGGCTGTTGGCCTGCACCGGCAACTGGTTGAACCAGCTGCGGGAGCGGTCGAGCACAACGTAGGGTTGCAGGATGCGCACCCAGTTGCCGTCACGATTGAAGCTGTAGTTGACCTCGTAAGCCACGCCCCAGCCCTTGTCGCCGGACGCCTGATCGTCCGGGTAGCCACGGCCGAAGTTCTGCCCGCCGAACACCGCGCGTTCGCTGTCGGGCAGGGTGTCGTCGGTCCAGTACAGCGCGCCGGACAGCACGCCTTGCCAGTTATCGAAGAACTTGTCGCTCTGCACCCCGGAAAGACGCAGGCGCAGGAAGTTCAGATCGATGGCGCTGTTGTTGGTGTGCGCCCCCATGCTGTCCAGCCCTTGATAGATGCCGCCGCTGAGAATCCGCAACTGGCGGGCGTCGGCCTTGCGCCAGTCGCTTTCGAAGGCGAGGGCGCGGATGTCGGTACGCTCCTCGACACTCAACGGATAGCCGATCACGTTATAGCGGGTCTTGTCGTTGACCGCGTACAGGCGCGCTCCGGCAGTCAGCAGTTCGTTCGAGGCGGCAATCAGCGGCAGGCTGAAGCCGACCGAGTACCGGTCGTTCTCGCGGTGGGGCTTGAGTTCCAGGCCATTGTCCAGCGCGACGTTGGTGCCGGGGTCGGCACGGTAGCGCGAGGCGGACAGATTCAGTTGCGTGCCTTCGGCGTCGAGGAACTGGCTGTAGTCCAGACGGTAGTAATGCTCGTGATCCTTTCCCGGTGGAAACAGCCCGCTGAGCGTCAGCTGTTCGCCCATCGACGTCTGTGAGTTGCTGCTCACACCGAGCAGGGCCTGAGTACCCTTGCGGTTGTCTTCGGTGGTACTCAGGGAACTGGTGAAGGGTTTGCGGCTGGCCTGGGCGACCAGCGTGGTCGCGCCATCGGTGGTCCCCGGCGGCGGCACCTGGGCCTGGATCGTGACGCCGGGAATGCGCGTCATCAGTGTGGTGTAGCGTTCGAAGGTCTTGCGGGTCAGAGGACGTTCAGCCTGGATTTTCGCCGCCAGTCTGTCGAGCAGTCCCTTGACCCGGCCCACATCGCCCTGCACCTGCACATCCCGCACATAGCCTTCCACCAGCACCACGCGCGCCACACCGTTATCGAAATTCTGTTTCGGCAGGAAGGCGTAGGACAGCAGATAGCCGTCATTCTGGTAGCGTCGGGTGATATTGCGGGTGGCTTCGATCAGGTCGGCCAGGCTGGACTCATGGCCGATCAGCGGTTTGTAGATCTCTGCCAGCTCGTTCAGCGGGTAGATCGTGCCGCCTTCGATCTGCACGGTTTTCAGGTTGATCTTCGTGCCCATCATCAACGGCTCGGCAGCCGCGGCACCTGGCTCCGGGACCTGCAGCGGCGCCGCGCTCGGCCGGTAGGCGTCGGCAGGCAGGTTCGGCACCGGCAGGTTGCGGATGGTTTCGTTACTGTTGAGAAAGCTGGGAAGGGTGTCGGCGAGGGCGGTGGAACTGAGACTGAGCAACAGCAGGGATGCCATTACGCGCATAGGACACTCCATGTTCAAACCGCAGCACCGGGCAGGGTTTTCCTGAGAAAAAAAGCGGAAGACTCACGGGAATCTTCCGCCTTCAACCAAGCGTAGGCGCTGTAGGTGCGGCCGTCGAATCGGCCAGGTGCAATTCAGCGTTTGTTGCCGCCCAGCGCGCCGGTCAGGCCACCGAGCACACCGCCCAGACCGCCACCGACGCCAGTGCCGGTACCCCCGGTGGATGCGCCACCGTTGACCAGCCCGCCGACCGCCGCCACGGTACCGCCCACGTTGCTGACCAGGCCACCGACGGCGGTGGTGACCGGGTTGTTGGTGGCGGCGATCGCGCCACCGAGATTACCCACCGCACCGCCGACCTGGCTGGTGATGCCGGCGACCGGAGCACCGAGACCGGTGGCGCTGCCGACGTTCTGGGTCAGGTTGGTGACGGCGCCGGTGACTGGCGCGAGGGCGCCACCGACGCCGCTGCCCAGACTGGCCAGCGGTGCGGTAGGACTGGTGATCGGCGAGCCAGAGCCGCCGAGCACGGTGTTGAGCGAAGCCACGGTGTTGCCGGCCGAGGCCAGCACGCCGCCCGGTGCGCCGAGGGTGCCATTGCCGGCACTCAGGCCGGAACCGACGTTGACTACGGCGCCGCCGACGGTTTGCAGCAGGCCATTGTTGCCAAGGCCGCCACCGAGCCCGCCACCCACACCGGTGCCCGATCCGGTGCCGTTGTCAATCAGCCCGCCGGCCTTGCCGACGGCAGTGCCGACGTTGCTCAATGCGCCGCCGACGGTGTTGGTCAGTGCGTTGCCATTGCCGGCTGCGGTGACGTTGTCGCCCACGCCGTCGACGGTGCTGCCGACTTTCTGCAGCAGGCCGTTCACGGGATTACCCAGGCCGGTCGCGCTGCCCAGTTTGTCGGTGGTGCTTTCGACCATGGCGATCACCGGTACGAGGCCGTTGCCGACGTCTTTGGTCACCGAGCCGAGTGGGCCGGTGGTTGTGGCCGTGCTCAGGGTGTCGCCGAGCATGGTGACTTTTTCACCTACCCCGTTGAGCAACGGCGCAACTTTGGTGACCACACCGCCGACCACGGGAACGCTGCCGGTGGCGGTGGCCAGTTTGCCGCTCAGGTCCGATACGCCGTTGCCGACATCCTGCACCACGCCGCCGACCGCCGAGGCGGTGACGCCCAGGCCGTTGTCGGTGGTGCCGAGTTTGCCGAGGCCGTTGGCCACGCCGTCGCCCAATGTGGTGACCACGTTGCCGGCAGTCCTGGCGGCGCTTTGCACGACACCGCCGACGACTGGCACGCTACTGAGGGAATCACCGACCTGACCGACGCCGCTGCCGACGCCGGCAACGGTGGTGCCGACGTCCTGCACCAGGGTCGAGGTGACCAGTGGCGTCGGAGTGCTCGGGTTGGTGGGGTTGGTCGGATCCGTCGGGTTGGTTGGATTCGTTGGATTAGTCGGATTGGTCGGGTCCGTGGTGCCGGTGCCACCTGTTCCACCCGTTCCGCCCGTTCCGGCAGTACCGCCGGTCCCGGTCGTACCGCCGCTGCCGCTGGTTCCGCCAGTGCCGGCGGTGGAGCTGTCCGGAGTCGAGCTGCTGGAGCTGCTGTGATGACCGCCACCGCCGCTGCTGCAACCGGCCAGGCCGAGGGAGAGAATCAATGCCAGTGCTGTTGCCGATTTGCACCACACTTGGGTTTTCATGATGGTAATTCCTTGCACCTGTCACAACGTTCGTTGTCTTCGATGGCCCGCCGATTCTGTCGTCGGCAATGCCTTCGCCCGTTGTGCCCATATCAATCGCAAGGCTGAATCCACACCATTCTCGACTTGGTATTAACGCCTTTATATAGATCGGTGAACCTGCTGCTTAACGACTAATGCCGAGGATATAAACGCGCAAAAAAAAGCCTTGAGAATCAAGGCTTGATGTTTGACTTGCGGGCGGGTGGCGGGGGTAAAAACTTAAGTTATATACACACAATTAATCATGTTCCGCCGCTGTGGTCCGCCTCCCGCCAGGGACGGGAGAGCGGCCGATGCGGCGTATCTCAGGCAACCGGTTGCCAGTTGCCGACCATGTGTTCCAGATCCCCGGCACCGATCAGGCGCAGTTCACCACTGGAACCCGCCGCACTGGCGAACAGCGATACTTCGCTCGGCAGGCGCACCGGCTTGCGAAAATGCACGGTGACTTCCAGATTGGCCCGGGGCAGATGATCCGCCAGCGCCGCCAACGTACGGGCCTTGTTCCACAGGCCATGGGCAATGGCGGTGGGGAACCCGAACAGCTTTGCACTGGCCGCGCTCAGGTGGATCGGGTTGTAGTCGCCGGAGACTTTGGCGTACTGCCGGCCGATGTCTGCCGGGGCTTTCCATTGCGCCACCTGCATCAGTGGCAGCGCAGGTTCCCACGCCTGTTCGAGCGCTTCGCCCTCAAGCTTCACGCCGCGACAGAGCATCCGGCTTTCGGCTTCCCATAGCGGGCCGAGCTGATCGTCGAGGGTGGTGAGCAGGTCGAACGTCGCGCCTTTCGGATGGGGTTGCAGGTTGTGCACCCGAACGCTGACCTGTGCGCGACTGATCCCGCCCATCGGCCGCAGTACGCGAATGCGGTTGCTCAGATGGATCAATCCCAGCAACGGAAACGGAAAGTCCTTCGCCGTGAGCAATTGCATCTGCAGCGCAAACGCCAGGACGTGTGGATACGTCGGCGGCAGCAGTCCGTCATCGGCGAAACCGCAGACCTTGCGATAGGCCGCCAGGCGTTTGCCGTCGACGTCGACCCAGCAGCGCAAACCGCTCTCGGGCAAGGTGATGCCGGTGATTTTGCGCCGGGTCGCCGCCCGGACATACAACCCCGGTAGACTCGGCTCCCGGTGCAGCGTGTGCCATTCGATGCTCATGCCTAAGCCCCCAGAACACTTTGTCCACAGACCCGCAGCGCCTGCCCGGTGAACGCGCCGGTGCCCGGTTGCGCCAGCCACGCTACCGCTTCGGCAACGTCTTGCGGCAGGCCGCCCTGGCCCAGCGAACTCATGCGCCGGCCGGCCTCACGCAGGCCGAAGGGAATGTGCGCGGTCATCTGGGTTTCAATGAAGCCTGGCGCCACGGCGTTGATGCTGATGCCACGTTCCAGCAGTGTTGGAGCCCAGGCCTGGGCCAGCCCGATCAGCCCGGCCTTGCTCGCGGCGTAATTGGTCTGCCCGCGATTGCCGGCGATGCCGCTGATGGAGGCCAGCAGAATCACTCGTGCGTTATCACGCAAAGTGCCGCTGTCGAGCAGGGCTTTGGTCAGTACCTGCGGTGCGTTGAGATTGACCGCCAGCACCGCGTCCCAGAACTCGGGCGTCATGTTGGCCAGGGTCTTGTCGCGGGTGATGCCGGCGTTGTGCACCAGAATGTCGAGGCCGTCCGGCAACTGTTCGATCAGTTGCGCGGCAGCGTCTTCGGCGCAGATGTCGAGGGTGATGGCGCGGCCGCCGAGGCGCGCGGCCAGGGCTTCGAGATCGGTTTTCGCTGGTGGTACGTCAAGCAGGATCACCTCGGCGCCGTCACGGGCCAGGGTTTCGGCGATAGAGGCACCGATGCCCCGCGCCGCGCCGGTGACTAGCGCCTTGCGCCCGGCCAGCGGGCGCGTCCAGTCGGTCACTGGTGTGGCGCAAGGGTTCAGACGAATCACTTGCCCGGAGACGAACGCGCTTTTCGGCGAGAGGAAAAACCGCAGCGGCCCTTCGAGCTGATCCTCGGCGCCTTCGCCCACGTAGATCAATTGCAGCGTGCCGCCGCTGCGCAATTCCTTGGCCAGCGAGCGGGAAAAACCCTCAAGTGCGCGCTGTGCGCTGGCGGCAAACGGTTCGCGCAGGGTTTCCGGGGCGCGGCCGAGGATCACCAGATGTGCGCTGTTGTCGAGGTTCTTCATCAACGGCTGGAAGAACTCGCGCAGCTGTTTGAGCTGGTCGGTGTGCTGCAGATCGCTGGCGTCGAACACCACAGCCTTGAGTTTCGGACCATGGCCGGGAATCCACTGCGTGGCGGACGCAGGCTGGTCGCCGTAGCGATAAATGGCATCGGTCAGCCGGTTGGCGAAGGCGCTGACCCGTTCGGCCAGCGGCCCGCCGCCGATCAGCAGCGCGCCCTCCACCGGCCGCAGGCGCCCGGCCTGCCAGCGTTCCAGACGCACCGGCGACGGCAGGCCCAGGGCCCCGACCAGACGGTGGCCGATGGACGAGTTGGCGAAGTCGATATAGCGGTCAGACATGGAACGCTCTCCAGAAGATGGGGTTCAAAGTGTGGACTGCGAAGGGCAATCAATCGTTCGATCCACACATTTAGGCCTACGCTAGAACAGCAGAGTAGTTTGCCCCCGGTGTTTTTGGGGCTCGGCGGGATTTTCAGTGCCCGATTTTCAGACTGGATATTTCACAAGGAGTTTTTCATGAGTCAGCTGCGCCGCGTCGCGATCATTGGTGGCAACCGCATTCCGTTCGCCCGTTCCAACGGCCCGTACGCCACCGCGAGCAATCAGGTGATGCTCACCGCTGCCCTGGAAGGCCTGATCGAACGCTACAACCTGCACGGCCAGCGCATGGGCGAAGTGGTCGCGGGGGCGGTGCTGAAATTGTCACGGGATATGAACCTGACCCGCGAATGCGTGCTGGGCTCGCGCTTGTCGCCTGCTACACCTGCCTATGACATCCAGCAGGCCTGCGGCACCGGCCTGGAAGCGGCGCTGCTGGTGGCGAACAAGATCGCCCTCGGGCAGATCGATTGCGGCATTGCCGGCGGTGTCGACACCACGTCGGATGCGCCGATCAGCGTCAGCGAAGGCCTGCGCAAGATCCTTCTGCAAGCCAACCGCGCCAAGACCACCGGCGAAAAGCTCAAGACCTTCCTGCAATTGCGTCCGAAACACCTGATCCCCGAATTCCCGCGCAACGGCGAACCGCGTACCGGCCTGTCGATGGGCCAGCACTGCGAGCTGATGGCGCAGACCTGGAACATCCCTCGCGAAGAGCAGGATCAACTGGCACTCGAAAGCCACCACAAACTCGCCGCGTCCTACAGCGAGGGCTGGCACAACGACCTGATGACACCGTTCCTCGGCCTGACCCGCGACAACAACCTGCGCCCGGACCTGACCCTGGAAAAACTCGCGACCCTGAAACCGGCCTTCGAGAAAAGCGCCAATGGCACGCTGACCGCCGGCAACTCCACGCCACTGACCGATGGCGCGTCGGTGGTGTTGCTCGGTAGCGAAGAATGGGCAAAGGAGCGTGGTTTGCCGATCCTCGCGTATCTGCGGGATGGCGAAGCGGCGGCGGTGGATTTCGTCAACGGGGCGGAAGGGCTGCTGATGGCTCCGGTGTATGCGGTGCCACGCTTGCTGGCGCGCAATGGGCTGACCTTGCAGGACTTCGACTACTACGAAATCCACGAGGCATTTGCCGCGCAAGTGTTGTGCACGCTGAAGGCCTGGGAAGATCCGGAATACTGCAAGACCCGGCTGGGGCTGGACGCGCCGCTTGGCTCGATTGATCGCAGCCGCTTGAACGTCAAGGGCAGCTCGCTGGCGGCAGGGCACCCGTTTGCCGCTACGGGCGGGCGGATTGTGGCCAACATGGCGAAGTTGCTGGATGCGGCGGGGCGGGGGCGGGGGTTAATTTCGATTTGTGCGGCTGGCGGACAGGGTGTGACGGCGATCATCGAGCGCTGAAAGAACAGGAATTTCCTCTCCCAAAGGGAGAGGAAATTCCAAAGGTTACTCAGGTACGGAACCGTCGCACCAACCCATCCAGCTCATTCGACAACCCCGCCAGACTCTGAGAATCCAGCCGCGCCGAATTCGCCAGTTCGGCCACCAGTTGCGCATCACCATGAATCTGGCTGATATGCCGATTGATGTCCTCGGCCACCTGATGCTGCTCTTCGGCCGCCGTAGCAATCTGGGTGTTCATGTCGCGAATCACATCCACCGATTCACGGATCTGGCCAAAGCTTTCCCGCGCCTCACCGATGCGCGCCACTGATTGCTGCGACACATCGAGGCTGGCACGCATCTGCTGGGTCACGGCGCTGGTGCGCTTGGCGAGGTTGCCCAGCAGCCCGTCGATTTCCGCCGTCGAATCCGCCGTGCGTTTGGCCAGCGCACGAACCTCATCGGCTACCACCGCAAAACCACGCCCTTGCTCACCGGCCCGCGCCGCCTCGATGGCGGCGTTGAGCGCCAGCAGGTTGGTCTGTTCGGCGATGGAGCGGATGGTGCCGAGGATCGATTGGATATCGTTGCTGTCGCGTTCCAGTTGCTGCATCGATTGCGCCGACTGTTCCAGCTCCTGGCTCAGTTGATCGACGCTGTGCACCGCCGCATCGATCTGCTGCTGACCTTCGCGGGCCTGGCGCTGGCCGCTGTCGGCCGACTCCGCTGCCTGGCTGCACGAACGGGCGACTTCGTTGGCGGTGGCGACCATTTCGTGGAACGCGGTCGAGACCATGTCCACGGCTTCGCGCTGGCGACCGGCGGCTTCGGCCATGTCGCCGGAAACCCGGGTCGAACTCTGCGACGTGGCGAGGATTTTCCCGGCGGCGCCGCCGATGTGCTGGATCAGGCTGCGGATCGCGGTGAGGAACTGGTTGAACCAGCTCGCCAGCTGCGCGGTTTCGTCGCTGCCACGGATGTCGAGGTTCTTGGTCAGGTCGCCTTCACCCTGGGCGATGCCTTCCAGACCGCTGGCTACGCTGCGGATCGGCCGCACGATCAGGCTGGCGAAACTGGCGCCGACCACGGCGAAGATCACCGCCAGCACGGCAGCGATGATTGCGATCAACCAGGTCAACTGGGTGGCCGAGCTCATCACGTCGTTCTGTTTGATCAGGCCGATAAAGGTCCAGCCCAGTTGCTCCGACGGCCAGACGTTGGCCATGTAGCGCTCGCCGTTGAGCTCGACTTCCACCAGCCCTTTGCCGGCCTTGGCCAGTTGCGCGTAGCCCTCACCGAGGCTGTCGAGGCGTTTGAAGTTGTGCTCGGGCTGTTTCGGATCGACCAGTACCGTGCCGCTGTTTTCCATCAGCATCAGGTAGCCGGTTTCGCCCAGTTTGATCTGTTTGACGATTTCGGTGAGCTGCTTGAGCGAAACGTCGATGTTGACCACGCCGCCCTGGGCGCCCAACTGGTTGGCCACCGCGCGCACGGTACTGACCAGCACCGCATCGTCGCCGGCCCAGTAGTAGGCTTCGGTGCGCAGGGTCTTGCCCGGGTTGGCCATGGCGGTCTTGTACCACGGGCGCGTGCGCGGATCGTAGTTGGACATTTTCGGGTCGCCCGGCCAGAACGCGTAGCCGCCGCTGTTCAGGCCA
The DNA here is from genome assembly GCF_023242405.1 of Pseudomonas sp. MWU12-3088. Lineage (NCBI taxonomy): Bacteria > Pseudomonadati > Pseudomonadota > Gammaproteobacteria > Pseudomonadales > Pseudomonadaceae > Pseudomonas > Pseudomonas sp. MWU12-3088. Next base: position 30,780 of record NZ_JALJEA010000005.1, on the reverse strand, counting down.
TAGGAGACATAGGAATAGGCCGGATGGGATTTGGCCAGGCTTTCGAACAGGGCAAACAGCTGCTTGTCGATTTCACCGTCGCGGGTGTCGTCGGCGTTGGCGCTCATGCGGCTTCTTACGCTGCCATCGGCGCTCTGGACCAGCGGTTGCGCCGCCAGGTAATCGACGTTCTGGCTGATGCCGTCGAAGAACAGCTGCATGGCATTGCTGACCTGACGGATCTCGCGCCCGCTGCTGTCGACAAATCCTTCCCGGGCATCGCTGCGCAGGTTCAGTACCACCAGGGTGGCGACCAGCACCACGGGCAAGCAGGCGATGATTGCAAACGCCCAGGTCAACTTCTGTTTGATGTTCATCCGCGCTCCAGATTTTCTTGTAGGCCCACGCAGTGCAGATGACTCGCGGTTTTTTGGCAGCCGAAAAACGTTGTTTTCTACTCCACTCCTTGAGTGCGACATCGAAGTTTTTTGGAACGATTGTCGGACAAATTCCTCTGTCTCTGAGGACTTCGGCTGCCGAAGAGGGAAATTGAGGCTGTAAGAGAAAATTCTTACGAAAGGAACGAAGCTGGATGTCAGATTCTGTCGCAAATGCCCTCAAGTCCTTGCGCCAACAAGTTCGACAGGCTCGGCTATGATTCGCAGCGGTCGATACAAGAGCGGTGGATTGACGTATTTGATCCGGCACAGTGTGTGCATCCACAGGTTCACAGGTCGGCAACCCTTCCCCGTGATGCGGGGATTGCCGTATAACGAGTGACATTCGCGTGTTTGGCAATAAAGGACCCACAATAAAAGCTGATGAAGACTCCAAAACGCATTGAACCCCTGATCGAGGACGGTCTGGTCGACGAAGTGCTGCGTCCACTGATGAGTGGCAAAGAAGCAGCTGTTTATGTGGTGCGCTGCGGCAATCAGTTACGTTGCGCAAAGGTCTACAAGGAGGCGAACAAACGCAGTTTCCGCCAGGCGGCCGAGTATCAGGAAGGCCGCAAGGTTCGCAACAGCCGGCAGGCCCGGGCGATGGCCAAGGGGTCCAAGTTCGGGCGCAAGGAAGCCGAAGACGCCTGGCAGAACGCCGAAGTCGCGGCGCTGTTCCGCCTGGCCAACGCCGGGGTGCGGGTGCCCAAGCCGTACGACTTCCTCGAAGGCGTGCTGCTGATGGAACTGGTGGCCGATGAATACGGCGATGCCGCGCCGCGTCTGAACGACGTGGTGCTGGAGCCGGATCAGGCCCGCGAATACCACGCGTTCCTGATTTCGCAGATCGTGCTGATGTTGTGTACCGGTCTGGTGCACGGTGACCTCTCGGAGTTCAACGTGCTGCTGACGCCGACCGGCCCGGTCATCATCGACCTGCCGCAAGCGGTGGACGCCGCCGGCAACAACCACGCGTTCAGCATGCTCGAACGTGATGTCGGCAACATGGCGTCGTACTTCGGCCGCTTCGCCCCGGAGTTGAAGAAGACCCGGTACGCCAAGGAAATGTGGGCGTTGTACGAAGCGGGTACGTTGCACCCGGCCAGCGTGCTGACCGGCGAGTTCGACGATCCCGAGGACCTGGCCGATGTCGGCGGGGTGCTGCGCGAGATCGAAGCGGCGCGTCTGGACGAGGAGCGCAAGCAAGCGATCCGGGCGGCAGAGGATGCGCCGAAAGGCAAGTCCGACGAACCGCCTCCGCCACCGTGGATGCAGTGAGCATCTGAAAAACAAAACCCGGCTCCGGCCGGGTTTTACACATTCAAGGATTGATTGTGACCGCCACCTCCCGCAATGCCCGGCTGATCATCACGGCGCGGCTGATTTCCGATTTCGGCGCTTTCCTGAACATGGTGGCGCTGGCCACTTATGTCTACCTGCTGAGCAACAGCGCCATGAGCGTCGGGATCTTCCTGGCCAGTCGCGTGGGCGGCGGGATTTTCGCCAGCCTGATCGGCACCGCGTTCTATCGCCGATGCAGCGGTCGTTTGCCATTGATTGCCTTCGATCTGCTGCGCGCCGTTGTGCTCGGGTTGTTGCTGATCGTGCCGGTCAGCCAACAGGCGCTGTTGCTGCCGCTGATCGCGTTCGGTCTGGGTTTCGGCAACTCGATGTTCGCCATCGGCCTCAACAGCCAGTTGCCGCGATTGATCGAACCGGCGCAGTTGCTCAAGACCAATGCGTGGATCACGTCCGCCTCTTCCATGGCAATGGTTGGCGGCAGTCTGGTGTCCGGGCTGCTGGTCGCGGGGTTTGGCTTTGAAACGGTGTTCGGGCTGAACGCGCTGACCTATCTGCTGGCGGCAGTGTTGATTGCGCCGCTGCGATTCAGCGCAGCGGAGCCGGTGGCCGAATCCAGCGCTAAACAGGGTGAATGGTCGGCGTTGCTGCAAGGCCTGCGCAGCGCCCCGGTGGTGGCCGCAATGCTGGCGGTGACCATGGCCGACACCCTCGGCAGCGCTGCGCACAACGTAGGTTTTCCGATCATTTCCAAACTGCTTACGCCGGATTCTGCGAGCACCACGCTGGGCCTGATGCTCGCGGTGTGGGCCAGCGGCAAATTGCTGGGCGCGCGAATTGCCAGTCGCTTGAATGGCTCTGAAAACATCCATCTTGAGCGCAGGTACTTTGGCGGGGTGTTGTTGATGTCCTGCGGTTTCATTCTGATGTTCCAGCAGCACAGCATCATCGGGCTGTTGCTGTTTTCGCTGCCGGCCGGACTGGGTGACGGATTCTCGGAAGTGGGTCTGATGTCACGGCTGCAACGGGAACCGGAGCCCCTGCGCCTGCCGATCTTCAGCTTCCTGACGCTGTTGCAGATGACCGGGTTCGGCGTCGGCATGCTGATCGCCGCACCGTTCTACAACTGGTGGACGCCGGGTGCCGTGGTACTGCTGTTCCACGGCATTCCCCTCGCCACTGTGCTGTCGATGAAGATTCTGTTGCTCAGGCGCGGGCGGGTTGCGCGCAGCAGCCCGACGCCAGCTCCTTGAGGATCGGGCAGTCCGGGCGGTGGTCGCCGTTGCAGTGTTCCACCAGGTCCTGCAGGGTGTCGCGCAGCTCGCCGAGTTCGCGGATCTTCTGATTCAGCTCGTCGATGTGCTGGCGGGCCAGGGCCTTCACATCGGCGCTGGCGCGCTGGCGGTCCTGCCAGAGAGTCAGCAGTTTGCCGACTTCCTCCAGCGAAAAACCCAGGTCCCGGGAGCGCTTGATGAACGCCAGGGTATGCAGGTCATCGTCGCCGTAAACGCGATAGCCGCTGTCGGTGCGATGGGCGGCCTTGAGCAGGCCGATCGACTCGTAATAACGGATCATCTTCGCGCTCAGGCCACTGTGGCGGGCCGCTTGGCCGATGTTCATCGGTTGTCCTCCAGATCCTCGGGTTTCCAGGTTTTCAACAGTAGCGCATTGCTCACCACACTGACGCTCGACAGGGCCATCGCCGCGCCGGCCAGTACCGGATTGAGCAAGCCGAACGCCGCCAACGGAATGCCGATCAGGTTGTAGACGAAGGCCCAGAACAGGTTCTGGCGGATCTTCGCGTAAGTCTTGCGGCTGATCTCCAGCGCTGCCGGCACCAGTCGCGGATCGCCGCGCATCAGGGTGATACCGGCGGCGTGCATGGCCACGTCGGTGCCGCCACCCATGGCGATGCCGATGTCCGCTGCGGCCAGCGCGGGGGCGTCGTTGATGCCGTCGCCGACCATGGCCACGACCCCGGTTTTCTTCAGTTCGGCGACGGTGGCGGCCTTGTCCGCGGGCAGCACTTCGGCGTGGACGCTTTCGATGCCCAGCGCTTCGGCCACCACCCGGGCACTGCCTCGGTTGTCGCCGGTCAGCAGGTGACTGTGGATATGTCGCGCAGCCAGTTGTTGCACCGCATGCAGCGCGCCGGGCTTGAGGGTGTCGCCGAAGGCGAACAGGCCGAGCACTCGGGGTTCGGGGCTTTGTTCGATCAGCCAGGACAGTGTGCGACCTTCTGTTTCCCAGGCCTTGGCGGACTCCGCCAACGTGCCGGCGTCCAGACCGGTTTCTTCCAGCAGCCGACGATTGCCCAGCGCCAGGCGTCGACCGTCGAGATGGCCGGCGATGCCACGACCGGTCAGGGACTGGCTGTCGCTGACATCCGGCACCGCCAGATTGCGCTCGGCGCAGGCATCCAACACCGCTTTGGCCAGCGGGTGCTCGCTGCCGCGTTGCAGTGCGCCAGCCGCTGTCAGCAGGGCGTTCTCATCACTGTCGATCGCACTGAAATGCGCGATGCGCGGGGTGCCGGAGGTCAGGGTGCCGGTCTTGTCGAACACCACGGCGCTGACTTCGTGGGCACGCTCCAGTGCTTCGGCATCCTTGATCAGAATCCCGTGACGAGCGGCGACGCCGGTGCCGGCCATGATCGCGGTCGGTGTCGCCAGACCAAGAGCGCAGGGGCAGGCGATCACCAGCACCGCGACGGCGTTGATCAACGCGGTTTCCAGCGGCGCGCCATACAGCCACCAGCCGATCAGCGTGGCCAGGGCCAGCAGCAGAACCGTCGGCACGAACACCTGACTGACTTTATCCACCAGTTTCTGGATCGGCGCCTTCGCGGCCTGAGCGTCTTCGACCAGGCGGATGATCCGCGCCAGTACGCTTTCCGCACCGAGCGCCGTGGTACGCACGAGCAGGCGGCCTTCACCGTTGATCGCGCCACCGGTGACCTTGTCGCCTGGTTGCTTGGGCACCGGCAGGCTTTCGCCGCTGATCAGTGCTTCGTCGGCGTGGCTCTGGCCTTCCAGCACCTCGCCGTCCACCGGAAAGCGTTCACCGGGTTTGACCAATACGAGATCGCCGAGGCGCAGGGCGCTGATGGCGACGTCCTGTTCACGGCCATCGATGACCTGAATCGCCCGCTCCGGCCGCAGCGCTTCCAGTGCGCGGATGGCGCTGGCGGTCTGGCGTTTGGCGCGGCTTTCCAGGTACTTGCCGAGCAGCACCAGCGCGATGACCACCGCCGAGGCTTCGAAATACAGATGCGGCATGCCCTCGGTGGTCGTGGCCCATTCATAGAGACTCAAGCCGTAACCGGCGCTGGTGCCGAGGGCCACCAGCAAATCCATGTTGCCGGCCCCGGCGCGCACGGCCTTCCACGCGGCCACATAAAAACGTGCACCGAAGATGAATTGCACCGGGGTGGCGAGGGCGAATTGCGCCCAGGCCGGGAGCATCCAGTGAATACCGAACGGTTGCAGCAGCATCGGCAGCACCAGCGGCAAGGCGAGGGCGATGGCGCAGATCAGCGCCCAGCGCTCGTGGTTCAGGCGTTGCTGGCGATTGTCGGTTTGCGGGTGCTCCAGTTCGAAGAGGCTGGCCGAATAACCGGCCTTGCTTACGGCTGCGATCAGGGTTTGCGGGTCGACTGCGCCGAGCAGCTCGAGGTGAGCGCGTTCGTTGGCGAGGTTGACGCTGACGCTTTTCACTCCCGGAACCTTGTTCAGGGCACGCTCAACGCGGCCGACGCAGGAGGCGCAGGTCATGCCGTCGATGTTCAATTCCACGGTTTGCTGCGGCACGCTGTAACCGGCGCGCTCAACCGCTTCCATCAGCGCCGGCAGGCTGTCGCCGGGGGCCTGCACCCGGGCCTGTTCGGTGGCGAGGTTGACGCTGACGGCACTGGCGCCACTGACTTTGCTCAAGGCGCGCTCGACGCGGCCGGCGCAACTGGCGCAGGTCATGCCGCTGATGGGCAGATCGAACGTGATGGAATCGGACATCGGTCGTACTCCCTGTAGTGGATGCCTACAGGATCAACCTTGCCATGCTGGCAAGGTCAAGGCCAAAAAAAGGGGGAGTCGGCAGGCTCCCCCTTTTCGGGCCCTGGCTCAGTATTCGAGCGCGGCTGGCCGCAGGTACAGTCCCCTTTGATCGTTGGACGCGATCCGGTACTTCACCACACTGCCGGCCTTGAGCGTGATTTCCTGCGCCGGCGGTGCCAGCATCCCCGGCTTGCAGCCCGGCATCTGGCTTGGCTCCAGTTTCAGACGAATGGAAACTTTGCCGTAGGGCAGATTGAACGATGTGGTCTGTTCCTGAAGCAGCCGCCCGGCCAATTGGTCCTGGATGTACACGCCGATCTCGCAGGAGGTCGGCACTTCCAGACGCTCGCGGGAGATGATCAGAACGGCGTAATCCTCGCCGGTTGCGTTGGCCTGGGGCAGGCAGGCAAAGAAGCTGAGTAGGCCAAACAGGCTGAAAGCTGACCAGCGCATGGCTGAATCTCCTGAATTGATGTCATGGATGCACGCAGCTTGGCCGAGCGCGGCGCCGATTGCCAGCCCGGCAGTTATTTACAGAACTTGACCTTGCCATCGTGGCAAGCTCGACACTGCGGGCAACCTCACTCAAAGGAGTCATTCCATGCAAGTGTTCAGTGTTGAAGGCATGTCCTGCGGTCACTGCGTCAAGGCCGTTACCCAGGCGGTGCAGAGCAAGGATCCGGCGGCCAGCGTGCGGGTCGATCTGGCGGCGAAGGAAGTCGGTGTCGAAAGTGCGTTGAGCGCCGAACAAGTGATCGAGGCGATCAGCGAAGAAGGCTACGCCATCAGACTCGCCTGAACTTTTTAATAGTTAGCGAGCTACCGGATTGTTCAAGGCGCCCTCGCGCGGCTAGACTGTCGGGCTGCACTCTTTACCAAAGTGCCCGCCCAACTGTCTGCCAAACCTGGACGCCTGATGAACTTCCGTACCATTCTGATTCTCGGTGCCTTGACCGCTTTCGGTCCGCTGGCGATCGACTTCTATCTCCCCGCATTTCCCTCCATGGCGCTGGCGTTCGGCACCGATGAGAAACACGTCCAGCTGACTTTGTCGGCTTACTTCTTTGGATTGTCCATCGGTCAACTGGCCTACGGGCCGGTGGCGGACCGTTTCGGACGGCGGATTCCATTGCTCACCGGCCTGGTGCTGTTCACCCTGGCGTCATTGGCCTGCGCTTATGCGCCGAATCTGGAATGGCTGATCGGTGCGCGATTCGTTCAGGCACTGGGCGGTTGTGCGGGGATGGTGATTGGCCGGGCGGTGGTCGCCGACAAATGCGATGCCGTGGGATCGGCGAAGGTCTTTTCGCAACTGATGCTGGTGATGGGTCTGGCACCGATCCTGGCGCCGATGCTCGGCGGTCTGCTGGTCAACACCACGGGTTGGCAGTCGATCTTCCTGGTGCTGACCGGCTTCAGTGCCATGGCCGGTCTGGCGGTTGCCCTCGGCCTGCCGGAAAGTCTGCCGGCCCATGTTCCGCGTCAGCCACTGTCCGGTGCACTGCGGCAGTACGGTCGCCTGCTGACCGACCCGATCTACATGGGCCATGCCCTGACCGGTGGCATCGCCATCGCCGGGATGTTTGCCTACATTGCCGGCTCCCCCTTCATTTTCATCAAGCTGTACGGCGTTCCGCCCGAGCATTTCGGCTGGCTGTTCGGCACCAACGCGGCGGGCTTCATTCTGGTGGCGCAGATCAATGCGCGACTGTTGGCCAAGCGCGGCCCGGCGTTTCTGTTGTCGCGGGCGGTCTGGGTCTACTTCGGTGCCGGGCTGACATTGCTCGCGGTCAGTACCCTGCACACCGAGGCCCTGTGGCCGCTGCTGATTCCATTGTTCATTTGCGTGGCGAGTCTTGGCTGCATCAGCCCCAATGCGGCGGCGAGTGCGATGAACGGCCAGGGCGCTCGTGCCGGCAGTGCTTCGGCATTGCTCGGGTGCATGCAATTCAGCGTCGCCGCCGGTGCCTCGGCGCTGGTGGGAGTCTTGCACGACGGCACCGCCGTGCCGATGGCCATGGTCATCAGCCTGTGCGGTCTGTTGGTGGTCAGCGCGGCGATGCTCACCCGGCGCATGCAGAATGCCCGGGCGCTGGCAAAGGCGCAGGCCGAAGTCTGAACGGAAGAAACTCAGCCGACAGCGCGTTGCTGGGTAATGTCGGGAATCTGATGGGGCGCGTGCAGACGCGCTTCGAGGGTGCGGGTGAAGGCCCGGGCTTCGGCTTCACTGCGGAATGTCACGGCGTGCTGGTCAAGGCGAACTTGCCATTGGGACTTTGCCACTTCTTTTATCAGGATCTTCATTGCTGACCTCCCGTACGTAAAAGATTGCATCGCAGAGGTTTCGATTGTAGACCCGAATACGATCGCAATTGTGACAAGGGTCAAGCATCTGACTGACGGCAAAAAGTGACCGCAGCCCCCGAGTCAGCCACTTCTGGCGCTGACGAAGACTGCGGCCTCCGGAGTTTTAGAAACTTTCTAAAACAATTTTCCCCTTGGCCTTGCCGCTTTCCAGCAATTCATGGGCCCGACGCAGGTTGCTCGCGTTGATCTTGCCGAAGTGTTCACCCACCGTGGTCTTCAACGTCCCGGCATCGATCAGCTCGGCCACCCGGTTGAGCAGTTTGTGCTGCTCGATCATGTCCGGCGTTTCGAACAGCGAGCGGGTGTACATGAACTCCCAGTGCAGCGACAGGCTCTTGCGCTTGAGCTTGGTCACGTCCAGCGACTTCGGGTCATCGATCAGCGCCAGTTTGCCTTGCGGCGCCAGGGCCTCGACCAGTTGGTCCAGATGCTGATCGGTCTGGGTCAGGCTGGCGACGTGGGTCACGTGGTCGATGCCGGCGCGCTTCAGTTCTTCGCTCAACGGCTGGCTGTGATCGATCACCAGGTCGGCGCCCAGTTCGCTCACCCAATCGCGGGTTTGCGGACGGGAGGCGGTGCCGATCACTTTGAGCCCGGTCAACTGGCTGGCCAGTTGGGTCAGGATCGAACCCACACCGCCAGCCGCGCCGACGATCAACAGGCTCTGTCCTTCGTCAGTGTTACCTTCGCGAATCTGCAGACGTTCGAACAACAGCTCCCACGCGGTGATGGCGGTCAGCGGCAGGGCGGCGGCTTCGGCAAAACCGAGGGTTTTCGGCATATGGCCGACGATCCGCTCATCGACAACGTGCAGTTCGCTGTTGCCTCCGGCCCGGGCGATGGAACCGGCGTAGAACACCTTGTCGCCGGCCTTGAACAGCGTCACTTCACTGCCGACCGACTTGACCACACCGGCCACGTCCCAGCCCAGCACTTTGGCGGCACCGCCTTCCGGCGCGACGTTCTGGCGGACCTTGGTGTCGACCGGGTTGACCGAAATCGCTTTGACTTCCACCAGCAGGTCGCGGGGGCCGGCCACCGGCTCCGGCAGTTCGATGTCTTGCAGGGATTTTTCGTCGCTGATGGGCAGAGATGCGTAATAGGCGATGGCTTTCATGGATGACTCCGAAAAGTGCTTGAAGGAAGGATTCAGGCGATGGCGCGCAGACGCTTGAGCTCGAAGTGTTCGAGGAACGCCTCGGCCTTGCTGCGGAAATGCTGGATATGCGCACTGTCGTCGTGGGCCTGCAGGGCTTCGTCGCTGGCCCACTGTTCGATCATGTAGAAGGCCAGCGGGTTGGCCAGGTCCTGGTGCAGATCGTATTGACCGCAACCGGCTTCGGCGCGGGTCGGTTCGATCAATGCACGCAGGTGCTGTTCGAGGGCGTTTTGCTGGCCAGGTTTGGCGATCAGGGTGGCGATAGCGGTGAAGGGCTGAGACATGGTCGACTCCGGAACGGGATGAATTCGATGGAAGGCATGATTGGCTATTTCTACGCGAGATAAAACCGGCTAAAAGAGCAGTCTCTTTCAATATTTTTTTGATAATCGAGGCTGGAATGCTGCGTTTCGATGACTTGCAGTTGTTTGTCCGGGCGGCGGATCTGGGCAGTCTGTCGGCGGCGGCCCGGGTGATGGACATGTCCGCCGCCGTGGCCAGCGCGGCACTCAAGCGTATCGAGCAACAGCTCGGCGCACGGCTTCTGGCGCGTTCCACCCGCAGTCTGCGGCTGACGTCCGAGGGCGAAGGCTTCCTCGAATACGCCCGGGCGGCGCTGAGCAATCTGGATGAAGGGCGTCGTCTGCTGGCCAGCGGTCAGGATCAGGTCAGCGGGATTCTGCAGTTGTCGGCGCCCTCGGATTTCGGACGCAACCTGCTGCTGCCGTGGCTCGATGAGTTTCAGCGCGAACACCCGAAACTGACCGTGCGTCTGCTGCTGGGCGACCGCATTGCCGACCTGTTTCGCCAACCGGTGGACATCGCCTTGCGCTACGGCGAACCGGAAGACTCCAGTCTGGTCGCGTTGCCGATCGCCGCGCAAAACCGGCGGGTGCTGTGCGCCTCTCCCGGCTATCTGGCGAAACATGGCGAGCCGACGCAACTGGAGCAGCTCGCGCAGCACAATTGCCTGTTGTACATGCTGGGCAGTCGGGTGCACGACCACTGGAGCTTTCATGACGGCAAACGCGAAGTCGGCCTGACCGTCAGTGGCGACCGCTTCAGTGATGACGCCGATGTGGTGCGTTTATGGGCCGTCGCAGGGGCGGGCATCGCTTACAAATCCTGGCTGGATGTGGCCGGGGATGTTCTTGCGGGGCGATTGAAAGTGCTGCTGCCGGGGCTGCTCTGCGAGCGGGCTCCGCTGAATCTGCTGTGCGCCCATCGCGCACAATTGAGTAAGCCGGTGAACCTGTTGAGGGAGATGCTCGCCAGCCGTTGCGCGGAATTGAGTAGCCGATTTCCCGCTTTTCCGCAGATTGACCATTAGTCGCAGGCAAAAAGCGAAATTTCTGTCAGGAACAATCACCAGATGGACCTGCTCCGGCGCAGGACGCTGCGGGCAACCCGCTTATACTAGCGCTCGCCTGAAGCCTGCACCCGCACGAAGGCACAGGCATGATCGGACTGACACCGGCCGGGTAGCGGTGACGGTCGTGTCGAGTACTGCGAATACCGGGTGGCAGTGTGTTGCCTTGCCTCGGATCAAGGCGTTTTTGCGCGGCTTGGCCGACGACTGATTACTGGTCAAGATGTCTCTGAGCAGTAGACGATACGATTCAACAGGGAGTGAATACATGGAACATGCACCTTGCATCAGCCAGATCGCCACGTTGCTGGCCGATCCCAAACGCAGCGCGATGATGTGGGCACTGATGGATGGTTCGGCCCGGCAGACCGAGGAACTGGCGCTGCTGGCGGGGCTGTCGCCCTCATCGGCCAGTGCGCATCTGGGGCGCTTGTCCGCTGGTGGTCTGTTGAAGGTCGAGGCTCGCGGGCGCAAGCGCTTCTTTCGCCTGGCGGCTCCGGAAATCGGCGCGGCCATCGAGGCTTTGGCCAGCGCTACGCTCGCCAGTGCCCCGCGGGAAATTCCCGATGTCTTCAAACGCGCCACACCCATCGCCAGACCCCAGTCCGCACCCTCTTCCCTGCTGCGTGCGCGTTTTTGCGACGACCATCTGGGCGGTACGCTGGCGGCCGACCTGTACCAGCGCCTGCTCGATGCCGGCTGGATCGAACAGCTCGAACATCGGGTGGTGGTCACCCACAAAGGAGCGACACAATTGGCCAGTCGCGGGGTCTTCATCCAGGCGCTGGCCCACCGTAACGCACAGGTCGCCTGTGCGTGCCCGGACTGGAGCGAGCGGCGCCCGCACATGGGCGGCTCGCTGGGCGCGGCGTTGTTGCAGCTGTTCATGCAGTCCGGCTGGTTGACGCTGCCCAACGACTCCCGCGCCCTGCAACTGACGGCGGCGGGACAGCGGGAAATTCATCGATTCGCACGGGAGACCGAGCTGGAAATGGCATTGTAGAGCGCTTTGCTCCATTGGCCGGATGACTGGCGTCGTCTACGGCTGCGAACAGGTCGCATCTGGCACAAAGGCTGAACGGCTATCGCGCACACTCGATCCGCAGACATTTCGGATGGAGGAGGTGGCATGGACACGGGAAGCTTCAGCGCGGCGGATCGACTGGAACGCCTGCCGGTCAGCGGTTATCACCGGATCATTTTCATCATCATCGCCCTGGCGTTTTTCTTCGACTCCATGGATCTGGCGATGATGACCTTCCTGCTCGGCTCGATCAAAACCGAATTCGGCCTGAGCAGCGCCGAAGCCGGTCTGCTGGCCAGTTCGAGTTTTTTCGGCATGGTGCTGGGGGCGTCGCTTTCCGGGCTGCTGGCCGATCGTTTCGGTCGCAAACCGGTGTTTCAGTGGAGCATCGTGTTGTGGGGGCTGGCCAGTTACCTGTGTTCCACCGCACAAACGGTCGAGAGTCTGACGCTGTTTCGCATCCTGCTGGGGATCGGCATGGGCATGGAGTTTCCGATTGCCCAGTCGATGCTGTCGGAGCTGATACCGGCCAAGCGTCGCGGGCGTTACATTGCCTTGATGGACGGTTTCTGGCCGTTGGGGTTTGTCGCCGCCGGGGTGCTGTCGTATTTCCTGCTGCCGCTGATTGGCTGGCGCGACATTTTTCTGGTGCTGGCGGTGCCCGCGGTGTTTGTGCTGGCGATCCGCTTTTTCATTCCCGAATCGCCGCGCTGGCTGGAGCAGGCGGGCAAGCATGAAGCGGCGGACAAGGTGTTGTGCGGGATCGAGGATCGGGTGCGGAAGTCGCTCGGCGGGGCCGCGTTGCCGGAGCCGGTTCGCCTGCCTCGGGTGATCACGCCACCGGGCAATTTCCTGTCGGCCCTCGGCCAGATCTGGTCGCCGCTGTACCGCCAGCGCACGATGATGATCTGGAGCCTGTGGTTCTTTGCGCTGCTCGGATTCTACGGCCTGACCTCCTGGCTCAGCGCGTTGCTGCAACAGTCGGGGTTTGCGGTGACTCAGTCGGTGTATTACACGGTGCTGATTTCCCTCGGCGGGATTCCCGGGTTTCTGATGGCGGCGTGGCTGGTGGAGCGCTGGGGGCGCAAACCGGTGTGCATCATCACGCTGCTCGGCGGCGGGGTGATGGCGTTTCTGTATGGCCAGAGTGCGGTGTTCGGCGGCAATGTCGGGTTGCTGATCGGCACGGGCCTGTTGATGCAGTTTTTCCTGTTCGGCATGTGGGCGGTGCTCTACACCTACACGCCTGAGTTGTACCCGACGTCGGCACGGGCGACGGGCTCGGGGTTCGCCTCGGCCATCGGGCGCGTGGGCTCGCTGCTCGGGCCGTTGGTCACCGGGCTGGTGTTTCCGATTACCGGGCAGGGCGGGGTGTTTGCACTGGGGGCGTTGTGCTTTGCGGTGGCGGCGGGGGTGGTGTGGCTGTTCGGGATGGAGACGCGGGGTAAAACTTTGGAGGAACTGACCGAAGCAGAAGTTATTGGCTGAACCCTAAACCAACTGTGGGAGCGAGCTTGCTCGCGAAAGTGGTGTATCAAACAACATCTTCGTTGAATGACGGACCCTATTCGCGAGCAAGCTCGCTCCCACATTGGTTATGCGCTGTTGCTTATGGTTTTACCAACCGTGCATCCAGGCTGTTCTGCGCCAGGCGCTTGGCCTGATCCTGGGTCATGCCCAGATGTTCGTGCAGCGCATGGAAGTTCTCGGTGACATAACCGCCGAAGTACGCCGGGTCATCGGAGTTCACCGTGACCTTCACGCCGCGCTCGAGCATGTCGAGGATGTTGTGCTGCGACATGTGATCGAACACACAGAGCTTGGTGTTCGACAGCGGGCACACGGTCAGCGGGATCTGCTCGTCGATGATCCGCTGCATCAGGCGCTCGTCTTCGATGGCGCGCACACCATGGTCGATACGCTGGATTTTCAGCAGGTCGATGGCTTCCCAGATGTACTCCGGCGGGCCTTCTTCACCGGCGTGGGCGACGGTCAGGAAGCCCTCGTGACGGGCACGGTCGAACACACGCTGGAACTTGCTCGGCGGGTGACCCATCTCGGAGCTGTCCAGACCCACGGCGACAAACGCATCACGAAACGGCAGCGCCTGGTCGAGGGTTTTCTGCGCTTCGTCTTCGCTCAGGTGGCGCAGGAAGCTCAGGATCAAACCACTGGTGATGCCCAGTTGCTGCTCGCCATCCTTCAGGGCGGCGGCGATGCCGTTGAGCACCACTTCGAACGGGATGCCACGGTCGGTGTGGGTCTGCGGATCGAAGAACGGCTCGGTGTGGATCACGTTCTGTTCTTTGCAGCGCAGCAGGTAAGCCCAGGTCAGGTCATAGAAATCCTGGGAGGTGCGCAGCACGTCGGCGCCCTGGTAATACAGGTCGAGGAATTCCTGCAGGTTGTTGAAGGCGTAAGCCTTGCGCAGGGTTTCGACGTCGCTCCACGGCAGGGCGATCTTGTTGCGTTCGGCCAGGGCGAACAGCAGCTCGGGCTCCAGCGAGCCTTCGAGGTGCAGGTGCAGTTCGGCCTTGGGCAGGGCGTTGAGCCAGTCGTACATATTCTTTTCTCATCAGGTGCAATGACGGCATTCTACAGATGCGCGCCGAAACAATTGGCAAAACCTGACCAACCGATCCATCACACCGCTTCCTGCTCCCGTCGATAGGCGTAGGTATCGGCGAAGCGCGACAGCAGGAATTCGGCGCAGGTGGTGGTCGGATATTTCGCCGGATGCCGGTCGTCCTGGCAACCGGGCAGGCATTCGATACGCGTGTCCGGATGCGGCTCGGCGAAGAACGGCATCGAATAGCGATCCACGCCGAGCGGGCTGATCACCCGATGCGGGGTCGAGCGATAACGGTCGTTGCTCCAGCGCGCCATCATGTCGCCGAGGTTGACCACGAACGTGCCTTCAATCGGCGGTGCGTCGATCCACTGGCCTTTGACGTTTTTCACCTGCAAACCGCCGGCGGCATCCTGATACAACAGCGTGATGCAGCCGTAATCGGTGTGTGCACCGGCACCTTGCTGTTCGGCGGAACTGGCGGTGTGGCGCGGCGGGTAGTGGATCATTCGCAGCACGCTGACCGGCTCGTTGAAGCGTGTATCGAAGAAATCACGTTCGATGCCGAGTGCCAATGTCATGGCCCGCAGCAGGGTTTGTGCCAGGGCCTGCATGTCGCGGTAGTGCTGCTCCATCAGCGTTTCCCAGCCGGCAATGGCCGGGTGACGGTTGGGGCCGCGCAAGGGTTTTTTCGCCAGCACGTCGGGATGATCGGCCGGCAGGTGCAGGCCCATGTCGAAGGTTTCCTTGAGGTCGCTGGGCTTGTCCGGGTCCAGTTGTTCGGTGGCGATGGCGCCGTAGCCGCGATGGTGGACGGTCCGGGTGATGTCGATCTTGAGTTTTTCCGCTGTTGGCAGCGCGAAGAAGTGCCGGGCGTGATCGAGCAGGGATTTGATGCGCTGCGCAGAAATCGGATGACCCTTGATATAGAAGAAGCCCCATTCGCGGCAGGCGTGGTCGATCTGTTCGGCGACGGCGGGCCAGGCGTTGTGGTCTTTGGAGTAAAGCGGGCTGATGTCGATGATTGGAAGCTGATCCATACACAATCCTTGAATACGCAGAAATCCAACTGTGGGAGCAAGCCCGCTCCCACAGGGAAGTGGTGGTGGAACCAGGATTACTTCGGCATCTCGGCCTTCATGCCTTCGACGTAATAGTTCATCGACGCCAGTTCCACGTTGGTCGCGCTCTTGCCCGCCGGGATTTTCTCGACCCCGGCCTGATCCTTGATCGGCCCGGTGAACGGCTGCAGGGTGCCGCTCTTGATGTCGGCGATGATCTGCTCGGCTTCGGCCTTCACCGGTGCCGGCACCAGATCGCTGATCGGCAGTTCGACCGTGCCTTCCTTCAACCCGCCCCAGTAGTCCTGGGATTTCCAGTTGTGGTCGATCACGCTCTGGGTCGCCTGAATGTAGTGCGGCGCCCAGTCGTTGACGATCGAGGTCAGCACCGCTTTTGGCCCGAAGTGCGCCATGTCCGAAGCGTAGCCCACGGCGTACACGCCACGCCGTTCGGCGGCCTGGATCGGTGCCGGGCTGTCGGTGTGCTGGAACACCACGTCCACGCCCTGGTCGATCAACGCGTTGGCGGCGTCGGCTTCCTTGCCCGGGTCGAACCACGAGTTGACCCACACCACTTTGATCTCGGTGCCGGGGTTGTACTTGTTCAGGGCCAGCTGGATGGCGTTGATGTCACGGATCACTTCCGGGATCGGGAACGAAGCGACGTAGCCGATCTTCTTGGTTTTGGTCATTTTCGCCGCGAGGAAACCGCCGACATATCGACCTTCGTAGGTGCGCGCCAGATAGGTGCCGAGGTTCTTGTCCTGCTTGTAGCCGGTGGCGTGTTCGAAGGTCACCTTGGGGAACTGTTTGGCGACTTTTACCGTCGGGTTCATGTAGCCGAAGGAGGTGGTGAAGATCAGGTCGTAGTTGTCCTTGGCCATGTTGCGGATCACCCGCTCGGCGTCGGCGCCCTCGGCGACGTTTTCCACGTAGTTGGTGGTGATCTGCGTGCCGAGTTTTTCCGCCAGCGCCTTGCGCCCCTGTTCATGCTGATACGTCCAGCCGTGGTCGCCGATGGGGCCGATGTAGACGAAACCGACTTTCAGTGGATCGGCGGCACTGGCGCCCAGGCTGAGGCCGAGGCCCATGGCGATGCACAGCAGTTTCTGCAATGGACGTTTTTGCATGAACGCGAACTCCCTTTTGTTGTGTGTGGGGAGGGCAATGCAAAAGGCTGACCAAGCGGACAACAATCCGGCTCGAACCCGAGGCGCGCCCATCGCGGGCAAGCCCGCTCCCACAAAAACGCCGCGATCCCTGTGGGAGCGAGCTTGCTCGCGATGAGGCCGGCCGGGCCGAAAAAGTGCATGTCTGTAAAGAGACGCTATCCACTGGTGCGCTAAGGTGTAACGAACCATCAGCGCCGCTTCGCAGTCAGTAACTCATTCGCCCCCGGCAACCGAAGGCCCGCCATGCTCACGATCCTCAAGCAAGAAAGCTTTCTGCTGCTGGCCCTGATCGCGGCCGTCGTTGCGTATCCGCTGGAGCACTGGTTGCTGCACAGCGGCCAGGTCGTCGCCCTGACGGCCGGGCTGGTGCTGATCGCGTTCATCGTCGCTGCCTCGATGCGCGTCGCCCATCAAGCCGAACTGCTCGCGGAAAAAGTCGGCGACCCGTACGGCACAATGATCCTGACCCTCGCTGCCGTGCTGGTGGAAGTGGTGATCCTGGCGATCATGATGAGCAACGAAGCCTCCGCCACGCTGGTGCGCGACACGATCTATTCGGCGGTGATGCTCGACATCAACGGCATCCTCGGCCTCGCGGCATTGATGGGCGGGATCAAGCATGGCGAGCAGTCCTACAACGACGATTCTGCCCGCAGTTACAGCGTGATGATCCTCACCGCGATGGGCGTGTCGATGGTGGTGCCGGAGTTCATTCCCGAGGCCAACTGGAAAATCTATTCGGCGTTCACCATCGGCGCGATGGTAGTGCTTTACGCGTTGTTCCTGCGGATGCAGGTCGGGCCGCACAGTTATTTTTTCAGCTACAGCTACCCGGATAAACGCCGCAAGAAACAGCCGCCGGAGGAGGAGCCGGAAAAGGTCAATCTGCCGCTGTCGATCGCCATTCTGGTGTTCGGTGTGGTGGTGATCGGTGCACTGGCCGAGGTGATGTCCAAGACCCTCGATCTGGGCCTGGAAGGGACGGGCGCACCGCCGGTGATCACGGCGATTCTGGTGGCGGCGATCTCGGCAGCGCCGGAGATTCTGACCGCGTTGCGCGCAGCGTTGGCCAACCGTATGCAGTCGGTGGTCAACATTGCGATGGGCGCGTCGTTGTCGACGGTGATCCTGACCGTGCCGGTGATGGAGGCGATGGCGCTCTATACGGGGCAGCCGTTTCAGATGGCGATGACGCCGGTGCAGACGGTGATGATCTTCATCACGCTGATCGTCAGCGCGATCAACCTTAATGACGGGGAAACCAATGCCATCGAGGGCATGACCCACTTTGTGTTGTTTGCGACGTTCATCATGTTGTCGCTGCTCGGACTTTGAGCCCACCAGAAACCACTGTGGGAGCTAGCCTGCTAGCGATTACGGTACATCAGCCAACATCTCTGTTTACTGACAGATCGCTATCGCTAGCAGGCTAGCTCCCACAGGTTTAACCAACGGGGGGATCAGGAACCGGCGATCAACTGCCTAGCCGCCTGACTGTGATCGGCAATCAGGCCTTTGAGGTCCAGTCCTTCAACCTGCCCGTCAACCACACGCCACTTGCCGCCGACCATCACCCGATCCGCACGGTCCGCGCCGCACAACAGCAATGCCGAAATCGGATCATGACTGCCGGAGAAGCGCAGTTCATCCAGCTTGAACAACGCCAGATCCGCCTGCTTGCCCACCGCCAGCTCACCGATATCGGTACGACCCAGCAGACTCGCCGAGCCCTTGGTCGCCCAGCCCAGCACACGCTCCGGGGTGATCTTCTCGGCACCATAACGCAGGCGCTGGATGTACAGGGCCTGGCGGGCTTCGAGGATCATGTTCGACGCATCGTTGGACGCCGAACCATCCACACCGATACCGAACAATGCGCCGGCATCGGTCAGTTCGATGCTCGGGCAGATGCCGGAGGCCAGGCGCATGTTCGAGCTCGGGCAATGGCAGATACCGGTGCCGGCCGCGCCGAGGCGGGCGATTTCGTCCGGGTTGAAATGAATGCCATGGGCCAGCCAGGTGCGCGGGCCGAGCCAGCCGACGCTGTCCAGATAATCCACGGTGCGCAGGCCAAAACGTTGCAGGCAGAAATCTTCTTCGTCGAGGGTTTCGGCAAGGTGAGTGTGCAGACGCACATCGAGTTTGTTCGCCAGTTCGGCGCTGGCGGACATGATTTCCGGGGTCACCGAGAACGGCGAGCACGGCGCCAGGGCGATCTGGATTTGCGCGCCGTCGCCACGTTCGTGGTACTCGTGAATCAGCCGCTGGCTGTCGTCGAGAATCACCTGACCTTCCTGTACGGTCTGCTGCGGAGGCAGGCCGCCGTCCTTCTCGCCGAGGCTCATCGAACCGCGGGTGAGCATGGCGCGCATGCCCAGTTCGCGCACGGTTTCGACTTGCACGTCGATGGCGTTTTCCAGGCCATCCGGGAACAGGTAGTGATGGTCGGCGGCGGTGGTGCAGCCCGACAACAGCAACTCGGCCAACGCGACTTTGGTGGCGAGGGCGAGTTTTTCAGGCGTCAGGCGCGCCCAGACCGGGTACAGGGTTTTCAGCCACGGGAACAACGGCTGATTGACCACCGGCGCCCAGGCGCGGGTCAGGGTCTGATAGAAGTGGTGATGGGTGTTGATCAGGCCCGGCAGGATCACGTGTTCACGGGCGTCGAACACTTCATTGCATGGGGCGGAAGGTTGCTGGCCGGCGCCGAGCACTTCGGTGATCACACCGTCTTGCAGCACCAGACCGCCACGGGCATCGAGACCGTTGGCCGTGAAAATGGCGAGGGGATTTTTTAACCAGATACGGGTCGCAGGCATTGTGGCCGGCTCCTCTGAAAGTTGGGTTCAGGGTTGCCAGCTCAGTGTTGCCCTGTCTGCTGATCCAGGGTCGCCGCGAAGGACGAGGTGCGGAGTTTCGAACAAAATGTTGCGACGGGCAAGCACAACCCGACCAGACACCGGGATAACCCTGTGGGAGCAGGCTCCCACAGGGGCCAGTGCTTACCAGGGAATGGTTTCACCCTTGTAGTTCACGAAGTGATGGCCACCCTTGCCGGCAAATGCGTCCACCTGATCCACCAGGCCACGGGTGCTGGTTTCCACGTCGATGTCGGCGCCTTCGCCGCCCATGTCGGTTTTCACCCAGCCCGGATGCAGCGACAGCACGGTGAGTTTCTGCTCGCCCAACTGGGTGACAAAGCTGTTGGTCATCGAGTTCAGCGCCGCTTTACTGGCCTTGTACAGCGCCAGTTCCGGCGCGTCGGGCATGGTCACGCTGCCGAGCACCGAACTCATGAACGCCAGCACGCCGCTGCCGTCACGGATCTGCCCGACGAAGCGTTGGGCCAGATTGATCGGCGCCACGGCGTTGGTGAAGAACAGCTGGCCGACTTCCGCCAGCGTCGCGCCGCCCGGCGTCTGCACGTCAGGGCCTTTGACCCCGGCGTTGACGAACAGCAGGTCGAAGGTCTCGCCCTTGAGCTGCTGGCTCAGGGCGATCACCGCTTGCTGGTCGTCCATGTCGAGTTTTTCGATCTGCACGTTGCCCAGTGCTTTCAGCGCTTCGGCGTTCGCAGGGTTGCGAACCGTGGCGGTGACTTGCCAGCCATCGGCCAGCAGGGTTTTCACCAGTCCCAGGCCCAGGCCCCGGGAGGCGCCGATGATCAGTGCGTGCTTGGCAGGATTAAGTGCGGACATGATTGGCTTTCCTTGAAAGTTGAAAGATCACGGGTTCAATGGACAGCGTTGACCGAGCCGTTGCTGCAATTCGTGGCGCAGCTCGCCGAGTTCGGCCATGCGGGTTTCGATCAGCTTGAGCTTGTCTTGCAGCAATTGCGTGACGGCGGTGTCCGGATCCGGCGATTGCCACAGCGCGCCAACGCTGCTGCCAATCTCGCCGAGAGTAAAGCCCAGACGCTGCGCCGTCTTGATGTACAGTACCAGTTGCACCATCTCCGGCGGATAGTCGCGATAGCCGTTGGCGCTGCGTTGTGCCGCGATCAATCCGCGCTCCTCGTAGAAACGCAGCGTGTCACGGCTGACATCGCAGCTCCGGGCCAATTCACCGATGCGCATCAAGGACATCTCGAAAGTGTTTGACCCTGGAGCATACTCCAGGCTTTACCGTGGTTGCTCCCTGAATTTTCGGAGCAAGGACGATGTGGACTTCAACGCAGTATCGCAACGTGGTGCGTGGCAGTGCCTGGTATGACTTGATCGTGACGGCGGCGTTTGCCACGCCGTGGAGTTTTGCCGCGCTGCATGGGGTTTTGACGGCGCTGAGTCAGGCGCTGAACCTGCCCGGTGAGCTGCCGCCGTTCGAACCTGTGCACCTGTTGATGGCGAACCTGCTGGGCTCGGTGGTTTGCGTGTGGGCGGTGCTGCGGATTCGTGATCCGCAGCAGGTTTATGGACGCTATGACGCGGTGGCGCGGTTTCTGTTCGCCGCATGGCAGGCGTATGCCCTGGCCCACGGCGCCAGTTCGTTGCTGGCGGGTTTCCTGGTCTTCGAACTGGCGTGGGGTATTGCACAAGTGTTGCCTGTTAAAAGCCCCTCAGTATCCGGCCTGCCACGGCTGGCCCAGTGACACCGGCGCATACAACCGCGTACGCACTGCATCCCGCGACAACAACACCAGCACCAGGATGGTCGCGACGTACGGCAGTATTGCCAGCAGACTCGATGGAATCGCCAGCCCCAACCCCTGCGCCACCAGGTGCAGGATGCTGGCGAGGCCGAACAGATAGGCCCCGAGCAACAACCGCCACACCCGCCAACTGGCGAACACCACCAGCGCGAGGGCGATCCAACCGCGTCCGGCGGTCATGTTCTCGGCCCACATCGGCGTGTACGCCAGTGAAAGATAAGCCCCGGCCAGTCCGGCCATCGCGCCGCCGAACAATACGGCCAGCGTACGCACGGTCAGCACGGGCAGGCCCATGGCACTGGCTGCATCGGGATTCTCGCCGACCGCTTGAATGATCAGCCCGACACGGCTTTTCACGATCACCCAGGCCACCAGCGCAAACAGCGCGAACGACAGGTATACCAGCAGATCCTGGGCAAACAGCATGCGGCCGATCAGCGGGATGTCACTCAAGAATGGAATCGCCAGCGGCTCGAATCCCGCCAGCGGTTTGCCGACCCATGCCGCGCCGACAAAGGTCGACAGACCCACGCCAAAAATTGTCAGTGCCAGCCCGGTCGCCACCTGATTGGCGTTGAACACCAGTGCCACCAGCGCAAACAGCGATGACAGCAACATCCCGGCGAGCATCGACATAACCACGCCGAGCCACAGGTTGCCGCTGTTGAACGCGACGATGAAACCGATCACCGCACCAAACAGCATCATCCCTTCCTGTCCGAGGTTGAGCACGCCGCTCTTCTCGCAAATCAATTCACCCAGCGCCACCAGCAACAGCGGTGTGCCGCAACGCACCATGGCGTAGAAAACATTGCTCAGCAGATCGATATCCATCACAGCGCTCCGGCGGTTACGGCGGTGGTTGAAGTGCGCCGGGCCCAGCGCAGGTTCAGGCGTGGCCGGTAGAGGATCAGCACGTCACAGGCCAGCAGGAAAAACAGCATCATTCCCTGGAACAACTGGGTGATCGCCTGCGGCAGGTTCAGCGTCATCTGCGCGCTTTCGCCACCGATGTACAGCAGTGCCATCAACAGGCTGGAAAACAGAATCCCGACGGGATTGAGCCGCCCGAGAAACGCCACGGTGATCGCCGCATAGCCGTAGCCCGGCGAGACCTGCGGCACCAGTTGCCCGATCGGCCCGGTGACTTCGCAAACACCGGCAAGTCCCGCCAATCCTCCGCTGATCAGCAGCGCGAGCCAGATCAGACGCTTCTCGCGAAACCCGGCAAATCCTGCCGCGCGTTTATCCAGCCCGAGCACTTTGATCTGAAAGCCGACGAAGCTTTTCTGCAACAACACCCACACCGCCACCAGCGCGAGCAGGGCGAAATACACCCCGGCGTGAACCCGACCATCCTGCATCAACAACGGCAGGCGGCTGGCGTCGCCGAACATTGCCGACTCGGGAAAGTTGTACCCGGCCGGGTCCTTCAACGGCCCGTGGACGCAGAACAGCAACAGGTTCAGCGCGATGTAATTGAGCATGATGCTGGTGAGGATTTCATTGGCGTTGAAGCGCGTGCGCAGCCAGGCGGTGAGCCCGGCCCACGCGGCGCCGGCGAGGGTGCCGGTGAGCAGGATCAGCACCAGTGCCCAGCGGCTTTGCATGTCGATGATGTTCACCGCCAGCGCACTGCCGGCCAATGCACCGAGCAACAACTGGCCTTCGGCGCCGATGTTCCAGATCCGTGCCTGATAGGCCACCGCCAGACCCAGCGCGCAGAGCAGGATCGGCAACGCCTTGACCAATAATTCGGAGACGCCATACAAATCGCTGACGGGCGCGATCAGCAAGGTGTGCAAGGTTTGCTGGGGGTCATGACCGAGGGCGATGAACAGCAACGAGCCACAGCCGAGGGTCAGCACCGCGGCCAACAACGGCGAGCACCACAACATCAGGCGCGATTGCCGGCCACGGGGTTCGAGGGAAAGCAGCATGAAAAACTCCGTTAAACCGCAGCGGGTTGAGGTTGAGGGCTGTGGAACTGGCCGGCCATCCAGCCACCGACATCGCTGATCCGTGTTTGCGCCGTGTCTTGCAGCGCCGAAATCCGCCCGCCGCATAGCGCACCGAGGCGATCACTGATCTGGAACAGCTCATCGAGGTCTTCGGAAATCACCAGGATCGCCGCGCCGGCATCGCGCAGGGCGATCAGGGCGCGATGAATCACCGCCGCCGCGCCGACATCCACGCCCCAGGTCGGGTGCGCGGCGATCAGCAGTTTCGGCTGCTGGAGGATTTCCCGGCCGAGGATGAATTTCTGCAGGTTGCCGCCGGACAAACTGCGAGCGGCAGTTTGGGTGTCCGGGGTTTTTACTCCGAAGCGCTGGATGATCGCCTGGGCGAGTGATTCGACTTTGTTGCGCTCGATCAAACCGTGGCTGACCAGCCCTTGCTGAAAGGCTGTGAGCAGGGCGTTGTCCGCCAGGCTCAACTCCGGGACCGCGCCGTGACCGAGACGCTCGGCGGGGACGAAAGCCAGGCCGAGTTTGCGGCGTGCATCCGGGCGCAGATCGGCGACGGGGCGTTCTTGGAAGCAGATGGTTTGCGCTGCGTCGCGGAGCAGCGTCTGTTCGCCGCTGAGCAAGGCCAGTAACTCATCCTGACCATTGCCGGCCACGCCGGCGATGCCGACGATTTCACCGCTGCGCACCTGCAAGTCGATGTCGGTCAACGAACAGCCGAACGGATCGGGGTTATGCCAGTTCAATCCGCTGACCTGCAAAAATGTCGCGCCGCCACTGGCTTTCGGGTACTCACCGATCAGCGCCGCCGACTCGCCGACCATCAGTTGCGCCAGTTGCTGGTCGGAGCATTGCGCCGGTACGCAATGCCCTGCCACCCGACCGCCGCGCAGAACCGTGGCGCTGTGGCACAAGGCGCGCACCTCGCCAAGTTTGTGGCTGATGAAAAGAATGCTGCAGCCCTCGGCCGCCAGTCGACGCAGGGTGATGAACAGATCATCGGCTTCCTGCGGCGTGAGCACCGAGGTGGGTTCGTCGAGGATCAGCAGGCGAATCTCCTGCATCAGGCACCGCACGATCTCTACCCGCTGGCGCTCGCCGATCGACAGGCTGTGGACAAGTCGTTCCGGTTCCAGCGCCATGCCATAACGACGGGACACTTCGCGGATTTTCGGTTCAAGCTGTTTCGGCGTCCCGGCGGCGGTGCCCATCGCCAGCGCAATGTTCTGCGCCACGGTCAGGGTTTCGAACAGCGAGAAATGCTGAAACACCATGCCGATTCCCAACTGCCGGGCCTGCGCCGGGTTGCGCATGTTCACCGGTTGCCCTTGCCAGAGCATTTCGCCCGCGTCGGCCTGGGTGGCGCCGTAGATGATCTTCATCAGCGTGCTTTTGCCCGCGCCGTTTTCACCAAGCAGCGCGTGGATTTCACCGGGGGCGATGCTCAGGTCGATGGCATCGTTGGCCAGACAGTTGGGGTAGCGTTTGCTGATGCGGCGCAGCTGCAGGCGCGGCGTAGGCGTAGCGTTGGGCATGACAGGCTCGGCTTGCTTGGAGTTGTGCCTGTGGATAAAGCAATTTCCTGGCCATTGAGTCAGGAACCCTTCAAGCGTTTGCCCGGCGCCCCTTCAGGTAGAGCCATGAAGGCAGAACTGCTCCGATTCGCAGCACCAATTCAGCGCAAAGCCTTTGATCAGGCTCCAGTTTTGTTCGTGAAATTCTGGTTAAAAAACGAGCAATCCCGCCGGAGCCAAGCTGCACCTGCGGCTACGTGAGTCATGAACGGGTTATCCACAGGTTGCTCCACAGTATTTGTGCGCAATCGGACAACCTTGGCATAAGCGCACCGGTGCTATCTCCCAATGGAGATAAACAGATCTAACTGATTGTTTTTACTTGGAATTAAACTTTTTTTATGTGCTTTGGGCGAAAAGTGTACAAATCGCGCAAAGCCACGTGACAGAAGGGTTACAGCGGTGTGTGCTCAGGTTATCCACAGTCGGGTGCACAGGTGATGTGGGCAACTCTTTGGAATATGGGAATTTGCTCGTGCCCCGAAATATTGCAGGTATTCAGCGTTGAAGCAGGATGCGCCCACGGCTGAGATCGGCCAGCTGGTTTTGCAGCAATGGAATCTGCTCCTCACCCACTGCCAGCTGCAATTCGACGCCATTGGCGGTGAAGTTTTCTTCCACAACAAGACCGCCAAGATCCGCCACCCGCAATTTCACCAACGCCAACTCGGCAAACCCGCAGGCACAACGCAGGGGCACGCGGCTGATCAATTCGATTTTCGGCGCGGCTTGCAGGCACTTGTTGGCGCCGCCGCCATAGGCTCGGGCCAGGCCGCCGGTGCCCAGTTGAATGCCGCCGTACCAGCGGATCACCAGCACCGCGACCTGATCACAATCCTGCGCCTCGATGGCCGCGAGAATCGGCCGTCCGGCGGTGCCGCCCGGTTCACCGTCGTCGTTGCTGCGGTACTGGTCGCCAAGTTTCCAGGCCCAGCAATTGTGCGAAGCGTTCAAGTCGCTGTGCTGCTCGATGAAGGCTTGCGCCTCGGCAGGGCTGCCGATCGGCGCGGCGAAGGTGATGAAACGGCTTTTGCGAATCTCTTCGCGGAACTCGCAGAAGCCGCTGAGGGTAAATGGCATAAACGTCTTATAGAGAAGGAGTGAGGCCGCAGCCCTTGAGAATGATGCGGATCAGATTGTTGCCGGCGTCTTCCATGTCTTGTTTGGTCAACTTGCTGCGACCGCTGACCCGGCAGATCTGCGTGGCGAAGTCGGCGTAATGCTGGGTGCTGCCCCACAGCAGGAAGATCAGGTGTACCGGATCCACCGGATCCATCTTGCCGGCATCGATCCACGACTGGAATACGGCGGCCCGGCCCTGAAACCAGGCGCGGTAGTCCTGGTTGAAATACTCGGTGAGGCATTCGCCGCCGCTGATCACTTCCATCGCGAAGATTCGCGACGCTTGTGGCTGACGGCGGGAAAATTCCATTTTCGCGCGGATGTAGCGGGTCAGCGCTTCGGCCGGATCGTCCTCGGTCGTCAGGGTGTTGAAGGTGCTGTCCCACAGTTCGAGGATGTTGCTCAGTACCGCCACGTACAACCCGAGCTTGTTGGTGAAGTAGTAATGCAGATTCGCCTTGGGCAACCCGGCCTTGGTGGCGATGGTGTTCATGCTGGTGCCTTTGAACCCGTGACGGGCGAACTCGTCTTCGGCGGCTTTGATGATGGTCTCTTCGTTCTTCTGACGAATGCGGCTGGCAGGTTTGCCGCCGTGAGCGGGGACTTCAAAGGTCATAGGCACTTCCGGGTTTGTCTGTGGGGTGCAACCAGTTGCGTTGATAGCGCAACCATCGGCCTGCGACAAGCCCCGGGCAATAAAACGCCGGTCATCAGCGGGTCGCGGCGAGGCTTTCGAGAAAGCTTTCCAGCACCAGATGCGGACGCCGGCCCTTGCGGGTGACCGAGGCCAGGCTCAAATCATAGAACCGTGTGTTGGCCTTGAGCGCACGCAACCGCCCCTGTTGTACCCAGAGACTGGCGTAGTGATCCGGCAGATAACCGATGTAACGCCCGGTCAGAATCAGGAATGCCATGCCTTCGCGGTCGGAGGCGCTGGCGGTGCAATTGAGCGCCTGATAGTGCGCCTGGATCTCCGCCGGCAAACGGAAGGTCGGTGCGATGGCGTCCTGGCTGTTCAAGCGTTCGTCGTCCAGTTGTTTGTCATCCACATAAAACAGCGGATGGCCGACCGCGCAATAAAGCAGCGAGCGTTCGCTGTACAGCGGCTGATATTCCAGTCCCGACAGCGCACTGGCCTGCGGTACCACGCCGACGTGCAGGCGACCGTCGAGCACACCTTGTTCGACTTCGTTGGGGGCGATCATGCGGATCTGGATCTGCACGTCCGGCCCGCGCTCTTTCAACTGCGCGAGCGCGTGGGTGATGCGCATGTGGGGCAGGGTGACGAGGTTGTCGGTCAGGCCGATGATCAATTCGCCGCGCAAGTGCTGGTGCAGACCGTTGACCTCGGTGCGGAAACTTTCCAGTGCACTTAAAAGCTGCAACGCCGATTGATAGACCTCGCGACCTTCTTCGGTCAGGGAGAAACCGGCGCGCCCGCGCTGGCAAAGGCGCAGGCCGAGGCGTTGTTCCAGATCGCTCATCTGCTGGCTGATTGCCGAGCGCCCGATGCCAAGCACGGTTTCCGCCGCCGAGAAGCCACCGCAGTCCACAACGCTGCGAAAAATCCGCAGCAGGCGAATATCAAAGTCACTGACCTGTGCCAGCGGATCGGGGCGGCGGCTGCTCATCTTGTTGTTCTCATTGTTTAGCAAGGTTCTAACTGAAGGTTAGAAAAGTTGGATTTCACCGACTTTATCGGCGTGGCAACTTAGCTGCAACAACGACTTTTATCTCCCTGAAGCTTATTGCCCTGCGAGGTTTTGCCCGATGAACATGCCTGAAAACGCGTCGTCGCCACTGGCCAGCCAACTGAAGCTGGACGCGCACTGGATGCCGTACACCGCCAACCGCAACTTCCAGCGCGACCCGCGTCTGATCGTCGGTGCCGAGGGCAGTTGGCTGATCGACGACAAGGGCCGCAAGGTGTACGACTCGCTGTCCGGTCTGTGGACCTGCGGCGCCGGGCATACCCGCAAGGAAATCCAGGAAGCGGTGGCCAAGCAGTTGGGCACCCTCGATTACTCGCCGGGCTTCCAGTACGGTCACCCGCTGTCGTTCCAGCTGGCCGAGAAAATCACCGATCTGACCCCGGGCAACCTGAACCACGTGTTCTTCACTGACTCCGGCTCCGAGTGCGCCGATACCGCAGTGAAAATGGTCCGTGCCTACTGGCGCTTGAAAGGCCAGTCGACCAAAACCAAAATGATCGGCCGTGCCCGTGGCTACCACGGCGTGAACATCGCCGGCACCAGCCTCGGTGGTGTCAACGGCAACCGCAAGCTGTTCGGTCAGGCGATGATGGATGTCGATCACCTGCCGCACACTCTGCTGGCGAGCAATGCCTTCTCCCGTGGCATGCCGGAGCAGGGTGGTATCGCGCTGGCCGATGAGCTGCTGAAGCTGATCGAGTTGCACGACGCTTCGAACATCGCCGCGGTGTTCGTTGAGCCTCTGGCCGGTTCCGCTGGCGTGCTGGTTCCACCACAGGGTTATCTGAAGCGTCTGCGCGAGATCTGCGATCAACACAACATTCTGCTGGTGTTCGACGAAGTGATCACCGGTTTCGGCCGTACCGGCACCATGTTCGGCGCCACCACCTTCGGCGTGACCCCGGACCTGATGTGCATCGCCAAGCAAGTCACCAACGGCGCGATTCCGATGGGCGCGGTGATTGCCAGTTCCGAGATCTACCAGACGTTCATGAATCAGCCGACACCGGAATACGCCGTGGAATTCCCGCACGGTTACACCTATTCCGCGCACCCGGTGGCTTGCGCCGCAGGCCTGGCAGCACTCGACCTGCTGCAAAAGGAAAACCTGGTACAGAGCGTGGCCGAAGTCGCACCGCATTTCGAAAACGCCCTGCACGGCCTGAAAGGTGCGAAGAACGTCATCGACATTCGCAACTACGGCCTGGCCGGTGCGATCCAGATTGCGGGCCGTGACGGCGACGCTATCGTGCGTCCGTTCGAAGCCGGCATGGCGTTGTGGAAAGCCGGGTTCTACGTGCGCTTCGGCGGTGACACCCTGCAGTTCGGCCCAACCTTCAACAGCAAGCCGCAAGACCTTGATCGTCTGTTCGACGCGGTCGGCGAAGTGCTGAACAAGCTCGACTGATTTTTCCTTCTATATAGCTACGCAAATAGCAGGCGTCCCTTGCGGGCGTCTGCGCACAAGAATTCAGGAGTTTTCGATGAGCGTTATCCCGCATTTGATCAATGGCGAACTGGTGACCGAGAACGGTCGCGCGGTCGATGTGTTCAATCCGTCCACCGGTCAGGCTATCCACAAGCTGCCGCTGGCCAGTCAGGAAACCATCCAGAAAGCCATCGATGCCGCCAAGGCTGCGTTCCCGGCCTGGCGCAACACGCCACCGGCCAAACGTGCCCAGGTCATGTTCCGCTTCAAGCAACTGCTGGAGCAGAACGAAGCGCGCATCTCGCAATTGATCAGCGAAGAGCACGGCAAGACCCTGGAAGACGCTGCCGGTGAACTGAAGCGTGGTATCGAGAACGTCGAGTTCGCCTGTGCTGCGCCGGAAATCCTCAAGGGCGAGTACAGCCGCAACGTCGGCCCGAACATCGATGCCTGGTCGGACTTCCAGCCGCTGGGCGTAGTGGCCGGCATCACCCCGTTCAACTTCCCGGCCATGGTGCCGCTGTGGATGTATCCGCTGGCGATCGTCTGCGGTAACTGCTTCATCCTGAAGCCGTCCGAGCGTGATCCGAGTTCGACCCTGCTGATCGCGCAACTGCTGCTGGAAGCTGGCCTGCCGAAAGGCGTGCTGAGCGTAGTGCACGGTGACAAGACTGCGGTGGACGCGCTGATCGAAGCGCCGGAAGTCAAAGCGCTGAGTTTTGTAGGCTCGACGCCTATTGCCGAATACATCTATGCCGAAGGCACCAAGCGCGGCAAGCGCGTGCAGGCACTGGGTGGCGCGAAGAACCACGCGGTGCTGATGCCGGATGCGGATCTGGACAATGCGGTCAGCGCACTGATGGGCGCGGCTTACGGTTCCTGTGGCGAGCGCTGCATGGCGATTTCGGTAGCGGTGTGTGTGGGTGACCAGGTAGCCGATGCACTGGTGGCGAAACTGGTTCCACAGATCAAGGCGCTGAAAATCGGTGCCGGCACTTCTTGCGGTCTGGACATGGGGCCGCTGGTTACCGGTCAGGCTCGCGACAAGGTCAGCGGCTATGTCGAAGACGGCGTGGCGGCGGGCGCGACCCTGGTGGTCGATGGTCGTGGTTTGAGCGTTGCCGGTCATGAAGAAGGCTTCTTCCTCGGCGGCTGCCTGTTCGACAACGTCACCCCCGAGATGCGCATCTATAAAGAAGAGATCTTCGGGCCGGTACTGTGCATCGTTCGGGTGAACAGCCTGGAAGAGGCGATGCAACTGATCAACGATCACGAATACGGCAACGGCACCTGCATCTTTACTCGTGACGGTGAAGCGGCGCGTCTGTTCTGCGACGAGATCGAAGTCGGCATGGTCGGTGTCAACGTGCCGCTGCCGGTGCCGGTGGCTTACCACAGCTTCGGCGGCTGGAAGCGTTCGCTGTTCGGTGACCTGCATGCCTATGGTCCGGATGGTGTGCGCTTCTACACCCGTCGCAAGGCGATCACCCAGCGCTGGCCGCAACGTGCGAGTCATGAAGCCTCGCAATTCGCATTCCCTAGCTTGTAAGTAGAAGGGCACTGCAAAGAAGGCCGACCTTTTAAGGTCGGCCTTCTTGTTTTCGGGCTTTTTTGACCGATGTGACAGATTTATGAAAATAGGGGTTGACGGCAGATTCTGGAGGCCTATAATTCGCCCCACTTCCGGCGCAGTCGAAACGGAAAACTCCTTGAGATTCAATGAGTTATGTAGGTTTCGATAGCGGGTTGCTTCAGTTCATCGAAGCCTGGGAGGAGTTGAAAGAGTGGTGATGTTTGGCTCTTTTGACGTTTCGATCTTCTCGATCGAAAGCGGATA